>JARKQJ010000176.1 GCA_029973955.1 Paludibaculum sp.
GTCTCGGGGGAATACGGCTTGGACGCTGCGGGCGTGATATGGTTCGTGCATGGAGAATGGCAGCCGGCGTGGGTTTTTGGGGATGGCGGGGGCGGCGGTTTGGGGGGCGGAGGGGGGGCCGCGGATTGGGATTCTTTTGGCGACGACTTATACGACGGGGACTCTGGAGCAGCGGCTGGATGAGGCTCGGGGGCATGGGTTGGAGTGCGCTCAGGTGAGCATGGCTTGCGCGGGTCTGGCGGAGATGCCGGAGGAGATTCCGGCGGGGTTGGCGGAGCGGTTCCGGCGGGCGGCGGCGGAGCGGGGGATTGGGATCGCTAGCGTGCAGGGGACTTTCAATATGTGCCACCCGGACCCCTCGCAGCGGGTGGCGGGGCTGCGGCGGCTGCGGGTGCTGGCGGAGGATTGCGCGGGGCTGGGGACCTCCAGGATTCACATCTGCACGGGGACTCGGGATCCGAATAGCATGTGGCGGAAGCACGCGGATAACGGGACGGCGGAGGCTTGGCGGGATATGTCGGCCTGCGTGCGGGCGGCGGTGGCGATGGCGCGAGAGGTGGGAGTGGTTTTGGCTTTCGAGCCGGAGATGAGCAATGTGGTGGATTCGGCGAAGAAGGCGAGGCGGCTGATGGATGAGATCGGTTCAGAGCATTTGAAGGTGACGATCGATCCGGCGAACCTGTTCCATACGGGGGAGCTGCCGCGGATGAAGGAGATTCTGGAGGAGGCGTTCGAGTTGATTGGGAAAGACGTGGTGCTGGCGCACGCGAAGGATTTGGACCACGACGGGGAGGCAGGGCACAAGGCGGCGGGGGAGGGGGTGCTGGACTATGACCTGTATGTGCGGCTGTTGAAGAAGCAGGGGTATTCGGGGCCGCTGCTGCTGCATGGGTTGAGCCGGGCGCAGGTGCCGAGGTGTGTGGCGTTTCTGAAGGGGGAAACTGGGGCGGGGCTATTGGTAGTCAGTGAGAGGTTTGCGCGGACGGAGGGCGGGGTCGCAATTGCCGCGGTGGCAGCGCTCGAGTTCGATGGGGTGGAAGACGGACTCGAAGCCCGGGCGGACCAGGAACCGCGTGACTGTGTGGGGGTAGAACGAGGGGTGAAGGATGCGGATGGAGTAGGCGCCGGGGGCGAGGTGAGGGAAGGTGAATCGGCCGTCGGCGTCCGTGGTGGTGAAGGCGCAGGGATTGCCCTTGGGACAGATCAACTGGACGCGAGCGGAGCGGACGGCGGGCGTTTGCGGGGAAAGGGTGGCGGTAGATTCGATCAGAGCACCAGTGAGGGATGCCGTGGAGGCGGCAGTGGGGAGGAGCCGGAGATGATCGAGATCAGCGCCCTGACCGCCTCCGCTGACGGCTACGGTGAGGGTGAGGCTGGGGAGGGTTCTGGTTTCGCCGGAGGCGAGGGGGATGGAGGTGATGGTGAGACGTTGGAAGCCGGGGACGGCGATGGTGAGGGAGTAGCTGGCTGGAGGGAGGGAATCGATGAGGAACTGGCCGGTGGAGCCGGCCTGGCGTTGGAGATTGAGTTGAGGGGTAGTTGAGTGGAGTTCGAGGGGCGCGTTGGCGATGACGGCGCCGATGGGATCTTTGATCTCGCCGCGGAGGGAGGCGGTTTGGGGCTGGGCGGCGAGAGCGGCCAGGCGGAGAACGAGGATCAGGAAGAGGCGAGGGGCCATCCGCGGAGATGATAGCGCAGCTAGGACTTGGGTGGGGCTTGAGGTTTGGCGGAGGGAGGGGTGGGGGCCTTCGTTGGGCGGTTTTTGGCGGGGTTGGAGAAGGTGACTCGGCCGGCGAGGACGCAGCCTTTCATGCCGGGGTCGCAGGGACGTTGTTTGACGTGCTGACAGAGACCGTCGAGTTCGTGCGGGCAGCCCCAGCTACTCATTGCGTTTCTCCGTCCATTGTATTCCGAGGAGGAGTGGGATGGGGGCGCGGGAGGTAGTCGGCGCATTCGGTGGCGATGGAGATCTCCTGGTTGAGGGGGAGCCAGTGGCCGTAGGGTTCGCCGAACCAGGTGGCGGCGAAGCTGTGGGGGGAGGGGGCGACGAGGTCAAGGCGGTCTGAGTAGAAGCGGGTCCAGCGGGCGCAGCGTTCGCGGACGAGGGGGCGGATGGTGCGGCGGCTGAAGCGGTAGCGGGAGGGGTTGAGGGATTCGTCGAGGTGGTTGGAGAAGAAGGGTTCGAGGATGTGGGAGGGATCGAGGCCGGGGCGGAGGCGCCAGCCTTGGGGGGTGCGGTGGAAGAGGGGAGGGAGTTCGCGGTTGCCGATGCGGACGGGGCGGCGGAGGTTGAGGTAGAACTTGAGGCCGGCGTAGTTGGCGGCGAGGTCGGCGTTGGAGTAGATGCCGCTGGCGAGGGTGCCGTAGTAGTTGTGCTCCTGCTTGACACCGCGGGCGACGGCGGCGGCGAGGGCCTGCTGTGGGGTAGCGCCGAGGGATTCCTGCTTGAGAACGACTTCGTAGTATTCGAAGCCCTGCTGGAAGAAGTGGTCGATTTTGTCGGTGCCGAGGTAGAAGCCATGGACGTGGACGGTGGGGGAATCGAAGAGGAAGGAGGCGGGGGCGGGGGAGAGGGCGATGCGGTAGATGGAGTTGTGGATGTGAGGGAGGAAGGTGACGGGGCCGTCGGCGAGGCGGATGGCTTTGATCCAGCGGACGAGGTGGGAGGCGAAGACGTTGCGGCCGACCCAGTCGATGAGGATGCGTTCGGGGTCGTCGGTAGGGTGGTTGGATTGCTCGATGATGCGGACGATTTTGCGGGAGAGGAGGGGGCCGATGTCGGAGAGGGGGGCGGGGGGAGTGGTGAACTGGTCGGTTTCGGTAGCGAGCGCGAGGGTGGCTCCCGCGAGGAGGAGCGGGAGGAGGCGAAGCCGGGCGATGCGGCGGGCGCGGGACGGCACTACTTTCAATCTACGTGGAATGGCGGAGGTGCGCCACAGGGATGGACGGTGGACGGGCAGCTGGGATGGTAGAATTCAGCACATTCCTTGTAGGGAGGCGAATGGATGACGGCTTGGATTCGGGGCGTGGTGTTGGTGGGCCTTGCGGCGGGATTGGCGTTTGGGGATGGGCTGGCGGAGGTGCGGCGAGCGGGGCGGTTGCTGTATGGGGGCGACCAGGAGGGCGGGGGGCCTTACGTCTATCCGAGCGAGAAGGACCCGGCGCAGGTGACGGGGTTTGAGATCGATCTGGCGCGGCGGATTGGGGAGTATCTGAAGGTGGAGCCGGTGTTCACGCAGGGGCAGTGGGACCGGATGCCGGAGATGCTGCGGACGGGGAAGATCCAGGCGATTTTGAACGGGTATGAGTTCACGGCGGAACGGGCGGAGGCGATGGATTCGACGATTCCTTATTACGTATATGGCCTGCAGTTGATGGCGCGCAAGGGGGATCCGCGGGTGGCGGTTTGGGAGGATCTGAAGAAGGCCACGGGGGGCGTGAAGAAGAAGATCGGGGTTTTGACGGGGTCGGCCGCGGAGGCGTATTCGAGGAGGTTCTGCGGGGAGGCGTGCGAGGTGATCGCCTACGACGGGACGACGGACAGCATGCGGGAGGTGGAGACGGGGAAGCTGGACGCGACGCTGCAGGACACGCCGGTGGCGTCGTTCTATGCGCCGCGGTTTCCGGGGCTGCGGAAGGTGGGGGCGCCGGCGGCGCGGGGGTATTACGTGATCTATGTGAAGAAGGGGGAGGCCGGTCTGTTGCAGGCCCTGAATGAGGCGATCGTGCTGATGTCACGGAATGGGGAGCTGGAGCGGATCTACCGCAAGTACGATATCTGGAACGAGGAGCAGGGGGAGCTGGCGGAGATTGTCGAAAACAGCCGGTTTTATGGGTATTCGAAGGCGTTCGAGGCGAAGCTGAACGGCGCGGCGATGCCGAAGGAGGAGGAGGTGCGGCTGGAGCGGCGGAAGAGGGGTTGGGCGGTGGTGCGGGAGTATGGGGGGATTCTGGTGCAGTCGGCGGGGATGACGGTGATCTTGAGCGTGCTGTCGTTTCCGCTGGCGATTGGGGTGGGGCTGCTGGTGGCTCTGGGGCGGCTGTATGGGCGGGCGTGGCTGCGGGTTCCTTTGACCTGGTATGTGGAGTTTCTGCGGGGCACGCCGGTGATGCTGCAGTTGTACTTCATCTTCTTCTTCCTGCCGGAGATCGGGATCAACATTCCGGCGTTCTGGACGGGCGTGCTGGGGTTGGCGGTGAACTATTCGGCGTATGAATCGGAGATCTACCGGGCCGGGCTGCAGGCGATCCCGAAGGGGCAGATGGAGGCGGCGCTGGCGCTGGGGATGAGCCAGGGGCTGGCGCTGCGGCGGATCATCGTGCCGCAGGCGTTCCGGATTGTGATTCCTCCGGTGGTGAACGATTTCATCGCGTTGTTCAAGGATACGTCGGTGTGCTCGGTGGTGACGATTGTGGAGCTGACGAAGCGGTTTTCGGTGCTGTCGATGAGTACGCAGGCGACGGCGGAGCTGATGGGGCTGACGGCGGTGTTGTACCTGTTGATGAGCTACCCGCTGTCGGTGGCGGCACGGAAGATCGAGACGAAGCTGGGACTGGAGGCGGCGGCATGATTCGGGTAGAGAACCTGGTGAAGCGGCACGGGGCGCTGGAGATTCTGAAGGGGATTTCGGTGGAGGTGAAGAAGGGTGAGGTGCATTCGGTGATTGGGCCGTCGGGGGGCGGGAAGAGCACGTTTCTGCGGTGCGTGAACGGGTTGGAGGTGTTCCAGGGGGGCTCGGTGCAGGTGGGCGAGCTGGTGCTGGGGCCAGGGACGAATGCGCGGAGAGACGCGCGGCTGCTGGAGAGCGTGCGGCGGCAGGTGGGTTTTGTGTTCCAGCAGTTTAACCTGTTTCCGCATTTGACCGTGCTGGAGAACGTGATTGAGGCCCCGATGCATGTGTTGAAGATGCGGAAGGAGGAGGCAGTGGAGAGGGCAAGAGGGCTGCTGGGTCGGGTTGGCTTAGGGATGAAGGAGGATGCGTATCCGCGGAATCTGTCGGGGGGGCAGCAGCAGCGGGTGGCGATTGCGCGGGCGCTGGTGATGGAGCCGGAGGCGATTCTGTTCGATGAACCGACGAGCGCGCTGGATCCGGTGATGGCGGGAGAGATTCTGTCGCTGATGGCGGATTTGGCGAAGGATGGGCAGACGATGATCGTGGTGACGCATTCGATGGGGTTTGCCAGGAATGCAGCGAGCCAAGTGCATGTGTTTGCAGGGGGGTATGACGTGGAGTGCGGGTCGCCGGAGGAGGTGTTTGGGGATCCGAAGCATGAGACGACGAGGGGGTTTTTGAGGCAGTCGGGGAGGGACTAGGGGGGGACTGGGTGGATGGTGGCGCCGGGGCTGGGTTTCGGGGGATACGGCTTCACGGTGGCGCCGAGACTTCGTCTCGGGGGAATCGGGCGTTTTGACGGGGGAGATGGCGGGTGTTGGGGAGTACTGGAGTTTTGGATCTGATATGGTAGTGTACGGATTCCTATGATTGCTCACCAGCCTTTTCATTATCATTCTCTGGACGAGCTGCGCGAGGATATCGCTCGCGTTGGCGTGGATGTGCCGGTTTCGAACGATGTTTCGGTTTTGACGCAGGCAGTGGATTGCGGCGCGTTTGTATTGCCCAACCGGTTTGTGGTGCTGCCGATGGAGGGGTGTGACGGGTTGCCGGACGGGTCGCCGGATGAGCTGACGTACCGGCGGTACCGGCGGTTTGCGGCGGGCGGGTCGGGGTTGCTGTGGGTGGAGGCTTGCGCGGTGGTGCCGGAGGGACGGGCGAACCCGCGGCAGATCTGGATTCACAAAGACAACCTGGGCTCCTTCAAGAAGATGGTGGATGAGGCGCGTGCGGCGGCTCAGGAGACGATGGGAGCGGGGCACCGGCCGGCGCTGGTGCTGCAGTTGACGCATTCGGGGCGATATTCGAAGCCGGGGAAGGCGCCGAGTCCGATTATCGCGCACCGGTCGAAGTTCCTGGATCCGATTCACAAGCTGGGGCCGGACTATCCGCTGATCACGGACGATGAACTGGAGCGGCTGGAAGACGCCTATGTGGAAGCGGCGCGGTGTGCGCTGGAGGCGGGCTTCGATGCGGTGGACGTGAAGGCGTGCCACCGGTACCTGGTGAGCGAACTGCACGCTTCGTTCACGCGGGAGAACTCGCGGTATGGCGGCGAAGAGTGGGAGAACCGGACGCGGTTTTTCCGCAACGTGGTGTTGAAGATTCGCGACCGGGTACCGGGCATTGCGGTGACGTCGCGGATGAACGCCTACGATTCGATGGAGTATCCGTATGGATGGGGGATGTCGCGGGACGGGTCGATGACGCCGGATCTGACGGACCCGCTGCGGCTGGTGGGGTTCCTGAAGGAAAACGGCGCGCCGCTGGTGAACATCACGATCGGGAATCCGTATTTCAACCCGTATGTGAACCGGCCGTTCGATCTGCCGATTTCGGGCATGTCGCTGCCGCCGGAACATTCGCTGCAGGGCGTGGAGCGGTTCCTGCACATCGTGCGGATGGTGCAGCGGGCGTATCCGGAGCTGCCGGTGGTGGGCGGCGGGTATTCGGTGCTGCGGCAGTATCTGCCGAACGTCGGGGCGGGGGCGGTGAGCCAGGGGTGGGTGTCGCTGGTGGGCGGCGGGCGCATGTCGTTCGCGTACCCGGAGTTTGCGCGCGAGGTGGTGCAGGGGCGGCCGCTGGATCCGGAGAAGGTGTGCGTGGCGTGTTCGGCATGTACGCAGATCATGCGGGACGGCGGGCGGTCGGGCTGTGTGCCGAGAGATGCGGCGATCTATGAGCCGATCTACAAGGCGGGCCGGGCTGAGGCGCTGGACACGATCCAGGAGATGGCCAAGACGTGCCGGCAGTGCAACGATCCGGGATGCGTGCCGAAGTGCCCGGCTCATGTGAACGTGCCGAAGTTCATTCACGAGATCAGCGAAGGGAAGTTCAAGGAAGCGTACGAGACGATCCGGGCTTCGAATCTGCTGGCGGCGATCTGCGGGTATGTGTGCCCGTCGGAGACGCTGTGCGAGTCGGGGTGCATCAATGAGCACTACTCGGAGAGCGTGCCGATCCGGCACCTGCAGCGGTGGGTGTCGCGGAAGGCGGTGGAAGAGGGCTGGGCGAAGGAGCCGCGCGCGGTGCTGCACGATACAGGGAAGCGGGTGGCGGTGGTGGGCGCGGGGCCGGCGGGCGTGGCGGCGGCGGTGACGCTGGCTTCGCTGGGTCACAGGGTTTCGCTGTTTGAAAAAGGCGAGACTCCGGGCGGGATGGCGAAGGACACGATTCCGGCGGACCGGATGCCGGATCCGGTGCTGAACCGGGAGTTGGAAGACGTGCTGGTGTCGACGGGTGCGATCGAGCGGCGGCAGTATTCGCTGGGTCCGGCGGGGACGCTGGACGATGTTCTGGGGGAGGGCTTCGATGCGGTGCTGCTGGCGATGGGGCTTTCGAAATCTGTCACGCTGCCGGGGACGGAGCGGCCGAAGGAAGGGTTGTTCGGCGCGCTGGACTTCCTGAAACAGGTGAAGCACGAAGGCCGGCGCGTGAGCGGCACGGTGATGGTGCTGGGGGGCGGGAACACGGCGATCGACGCGGCGCTTTCGGCGAAGAAGGCGGGCGCGGAGGATGTGGCGATCGTGTACCGCCGGTCGTTCGCGGAGATGCCGGCATGGCCGGACGAGCGCGACGCGGCGGTGAAGGGCGGCGTGAATTTCCTGATTCTGACGCAGCCGCTGCGGTATGTGGCGGATGCGAGCGGGAAGCTGACGGGGATCGAAGTGGTACGGACGAAGCTGGGCGCCGCGGATGCGAGCGGCCGGCGGCGGCCGGAGAACATGACGGGCTCGGAGCACGTGATCGGCTGCGATGTGGTGGTGGAGGCGATCGGGCAAGGGCTCGACGACCAACTGCGCGCGGCCCTGCCAGGCGTAGAGTTCACGCGGGGCGGGCTGATCGCCACGCTGCCGGGATCACTGGCGACGACGCGGCCGAAAGTGTATGCGGCGGGCGATGTGGTGAACGGCGGAGCGACGGTGGTGCAGGCGGTGGCGGAGGGCTCGCGCGCGGCGCGGGAGATCGACCAGGCGCTGTGCGGGTCGCCGCTGGTGCAATTGGCGTAAGGGATAGAGTAGGGTGATGTGGTCCATTGCCCTACTCTCGTTTTTGTTGGCGGCGCAGGCGGAGGCGCCGGCGTTTGAGCGGCTGTCGCAGTTAGTGGGTGAGTGGGAAGGGGTGGGCACGGGCGTGCCTGGCGAGGCGAAGGGCGGATTCACGATCGCGTTCGACCTGCAGAAGCAGATTCTGGTGCGGCGGAATTGGGCGGAGTATCCGGCCACGGCGCAGCGGAAGGCGTTCCGGCACGACGATCTGATGGTGATGCACAGGGAAGGCGCAGCGGGGGCGGTGCGGGCTGAGTATTTCGACAATGAAGGGCACGTGATCCGGTACGGGGTGAGTGTGTCGGGGGATCGGGTGGTGTTTCTGGGCGAGGCAGTGGCGGGGCAGCCGCGGTTCCGGTTTACTTACGTGATGCGAGAGGACGGGGAACTGGGGATTGAGTTCGAGATTGCGGCGCCGAACGAGCAGGAGAATTTCAAGCCGTACATCCAGGCGCGGGCGCGGCGAAAGGCTCAGAGATAGAGCGCATATCGTAGCAGAGGGTGTTAAAATCCCGAACGGTATGCGACTGATGTGGATTCTGATGCTGGGGCTGCCGCTGCTGGCCCAGCCGGGGCAGATGCCCACGGTGCTGTACGGCGCTTCCTACTATCACGAGTACATGCCGGAGGAGCGGCTGGCGCGGGATGTGGCGCTGATGAAGGAGGCGGGGCTGACGGTGGTGCGGGTGGGGGAGTCGACGTGGTCGAGCTGGGAGCCGCGGGACGGGCAGTTTGAGTTTGCGTGGATGGACAGGGTGCTGGACGCGATGCAGGGCGCGGGGATCAATGTGATTCTGGGGACGCCGACGTACTCGATTCCGCCGTGGCTGTACAGGAAGCACCCGGAGATTCTGGTGACGCGGCTGGACGGGGGGAAGGCGACGTATGGGATCCGGCAGAACATGGACATCTCGCATCCGGCGTACCGCTATTACTGCGAGCGGGTGATGCGGAAGATTCTGGCGCATTACAAGAACCATCCGGCGGTGATCGGGTATCAGGTGGACAACGAGACGTCGCCGTATGGAGCGGCGGGCGCGGAGGTGCAGCGGAACTTCGTGGATTACCTGAAGGAGAAGTTCGGGACGACGGAGCGGCTGAATCAGATTTGGGGGTTTGTGTATTGGGGGCAACTGGTGAACGGGTGGGAGGAGTTGCCGCCGCGGGATGGGATTCTGAACCCGGGCTACAAGCTGGAGTGGGAGCGGTTCCAACAGAAGCGGGTGACGGATTTCCTGGGTTGGCAGGCGGCGATCGTGAACGAGTACAAGCGGCCGGGGCAGTTTGTGACGCACGATTTTTCGGGCGGGGCGCATACTGACTTCGACCAATGGGCCGTGGCGAAGCATCTGGACGTGGTTGCGACGAACCCGTATTATCCGGTGCAGGAGCGGCTGGACGGACAGAGCGCGACCTTCACCGACGATGTGGCGCGGTCACTCAAGGGCGGCAATTTCCTGGTGACGGAGACGAATGCGCAGACGACGGGGTGGGACGCGAAGAGCCAGTTTCCGCCGTACGACGGGCAACTGCGGCTGAGCGTGTATTCGCACATAGCCGACGGGGCGAACATGGTGGGCTACTGGCATTGGCACTCGCTGCACTACGGGCAGGAGACGTATTGGAAGGGGATTCTGTCGCACGATTTGGAGCCGAACCGGATCTATGGGGAGTTTACGCGCGTGGCGCGGGAGTTGAAGCAGCACGGTCCGCGGCTGGCGAATTTTCAGCGGCGGAACGAGGTGGCGATTCTGTTTTCGATCGATTCGCACCACGGCATCGAGTTCATGCCGTTCTCCGATCGGGTGAACTACAAGTGGATTCTGCAGCAGTTTCACCGGACGCTGTACGGGCTGAACGTGGGCGTGGATTTCGTGACGCCGGATTCGGAGTACTCGCGGTACAAGGTGGTGGTGGTTCCGCCGTTGTATGTGGCTTCAGACGAGCAGTTGAAGCGGCTGGCGGAGTATGCGCGGGGCGGAGGGCATGTGGTGCTGACGTTCAAGAGCGGGTTCACGAACGAGTACGACACGGTGCGGGCGGCGATGGCGCCGGGTCCGCTGCGGGAGATGGCGGGGTTCCACTACCAGGAGTTTTCGACGCTGCTGAAGCCGCTGGCGTTGAAGGGCGATCCGTTCCGGGCAGGGGCGGCGAACGAAGTGTCGGCGTGGGCGGAGATGGTGGTGTTGGACGGCGCGCAGGCACTGGCTTACTACGATCACCCGTTTTTCGGGAAGTACGCGGCGTTGACGCGGAACCGGTTTGGGAAGGGTGTGGTGACGTTCGAGGGGACGGTGCTGTCGGATGGGCTGCAGCGGGCTGTGTTGCTGGAGGTACTGGCGCAGGCGGGGTTGAAGGGGCCGGATCAGGAGCTGCCGGCGGAGGTGAAGGTGAAGCACGGAACAGCGGGTGGGCGGCGGATGCACTACTACCTGAACTACTCGGCGGGGCGGCAGGCGTGGAAGTATCCGTATGGGGGCGGAGTGGAGGTGTTGTCAGGAAAGGCCGTGGCGCAGGGGCAGGAGATGACTCTGGAGCCTTGGGACGTAGTGATCGTTGAGGAGCAAGCACGATGATCAGCCGTAGAGATGCAGTGAAGACGATGGCGCTGGCAGGGCTGCCGGCGGTGTGTTCAGCGGAGCAGGCAGGGCCCGCGGGGAAGGTGAAGCATATCGACATCATTCACCACTCGCACACGGACATCGGCTACACGGACAATCCGTCGATGACGCGGGAGCTGCAGGTGCGGTTCCTGGATGCCGCGCTGGAGGCGTGCCTGCTGAATCCGGCATTCCGCTGGACGGCGGAGGTGACGGTGACGGTGGAGGACTGGTGGAAGCAGGCGACCACACAGCGGCGCAGCCAGTTGGTGCGCATGGTGCAGTCGGGGCAGATGGACGTGATGGCGCTGCCGTTCAACCAGGCTCCTTTCATGGATGGGCGGCAGTGGCGGCAGGCGCTGGACTGGTTGCCGGAGGATGTACGGAAGGTTCTGAATCCGCGGGCGGCGATGCAGAACGACGTAAACGGCTTTCCGCGGGCCGGGGCGATGCTGCTGCTGGAGCGAGGCATCAGGCATCTGCTGATGGGGATCAACGCGGACATGGGCGGGCCGCCGTTCCGGCGTCCTGCGGCGTTCCATTGGAAGATGCCGGATGGAAAGACAATGTTCGTGTGGCTGGGCGAGCATTACGGGACGGCGTATTCGTGGTTTGAAGCAGAGCGCTGGCAGCACGGGCAGGCCAAGGGTGCCACTACCACGTTGAGGCCGCCCTATGCCGGCGATCATCTGAAGACGGACGAAGCGTCTTTGAAGAAGTGCCAGGCGCATCTTCAACAGAAGCTGGCGAAGCTGGAGGGCGAGGGGTACGACTATCCGCGGCTATTGATCTCCTACACGAACCAATGGCGCTACGACAACGACCCGCCGTTCCCGCCATTGGCGCAGTTTGTGGAGGCTTGGAACAAGCTGGGCCTGCAACCGACGCTGCGGTTCACCACGGCCACACAAGCCGTGCAGGATATGGAGAAGGCCGTGGCGGCGGTGGTGCCGACGCATCATGGCGAGTGGACAGACTGGTGGGCGAACGGAAACGCATCGGGACCCAGGGAACTGGCGGCGAGCCGCAAGGCGAAGCGTTGGATCGACGCGGCGCTGTCGCCGCAGTGGGGTCCCACGAACGCGAACATCGACCGGCGCGTTTCCGAGATGCTCAAGGATCTGAGCCTGTTCGACGAACACACATGGGGCGCGAACATCTCGGTGGAGCAGCCGTATTCGCTGGACACGATTGCGCAGTACACGGAGAAGAGCCTGCTGGCATACAAGCCAATGGGGCAAGCGGAGTGGCTGTTCAGCCAGAGGGCGCGGCTGGCGGCGGCGGGGAAGCCGGCGGGCGATTATGTGGCCAACACTGCGCCGATGGCGTTCACGGGTTGGGTGCGGTTCCCGGGGATCGAGCGGAAGGCGCAATGGGTGGAGGGATTGGCGGCACGGTCGTTGACGCCGTTGCCGGCGGCGGCTGCGGCCAGCGCGGAGAAGCCCGTCATGAAAGTATCGGCGGAAGGTTGGCCGGTGTCGGCGCAATGGCCCGGGATGAAGAGTCCGCTGTTCGGTGAAGGGTTGGGCGATCTGCTGAACGTGTTTATCAAACCGCCGGCCAAGCGATCGAGCAGGATGTTCCCCGAGCGACTGGCGCGGACGGCGGCGAGCTATGGCGCGGCGAAGCAGGAAGAGACGGCGCACACGCTGGTGTTCACGCAGCCGATGGAGCATCCCAGCCTGGCCAGCGCGACGCGGCGGCTGGAGATCTTCCGGAAGCAGCCCAGGGCGACGCTGACGGTGCGGTTCGATCGAAAGGCGAACCTGCCGCCGGAGGCCATCTACCTGTTGATGCCGTTCCCAACGGGTGCGGTGCTGCCGAAGTTTTCGAACGGGGATGTGCCGTTCACGCCCTTCCAGGATCAGTTGCCGGGTTCGTGCCGCGACTACTACGCCGTGGACGGCTGGGCGCAGTACAGCACTCCGGAAGGGAACTGGCTGTGGGTGACCCGGGACGCGCCGATGGTGACGGTGGGCGGCCCGCACACCTGGCAGCGGATCAGCGAGGCGCCGAAGGATGTGAACCGGCTGTGGTCGCAGGTGTTCGACAACTTCTGGCACACAAACTTTGTAGGGGACGGGCACGGCGTGATGGAGTTTCAGTATGAACTGGCCTGGGCGCCGGAGATGAGCGCGCCGCTCGACTGGGCGCGGACGCTGTTGACAGAACCGCTGGTGGTGGCGCAGCCGGCGGTGAAGGCATCGCCGGAGCTAATGAAGAGTTTGTTCACGCCGTAAGCCGAGAGCACAGTTTACAAGTGTGGAGATTGACTGAGGGTGGAGTGCGCCCTATGCTTGGCATAGAGAGTCTATGTCAGTTACGAGGCACAAGGACGAGATCCCTCCGGGCACGCTGGAGCTGCTGATATTGAAGACGGTGGCGCGGGGCAAGGAGCTGCACGGCTTCGAGATTGCGAGCGCGATTCAGGAGGGGACGGCAGGGGTGCTGCAAGTGGAAGAAGGGTCGTTGTACCCAGCGCTGCAGCGGATGATGTTGAAGGGCTGGCTGCAGGGCGAGTGGGGGGTGACGGCGGGGAACAGGCGGGCTCGCTATTACCAATTGACGAAGCTGGGGCGGAAGCAGTTGGAGGTGGAGCTGTCGCAATACCGGCGGGTGAATACGGCGATCGAGAAGCTGCTGGCGCTGGCGTAGGGAGGCGAGGATGAACTGGGTAAGAGAGATGGCCCGGCGGCTGAGGTATCTGGCGCAACGGCGGCAGATGGAAGCGGAGTTGGAAGAGGAGATGCGGCTGCACCAGGAACTGCGCGCAGAGAGCCTGGGGGGCGCGGAAGAGGCGGCGCGGCGGCGGTTTGGGAACGAGGTTTTGATCAGAGAAGACAGCGGCGCGGTATGGGGCTGGGGTTGGCTGGATTCGCTGCGGCAGGACTTGCGGTATGCATTGCGGGCGATGGCGGCGCATCCGGTGTTCACGGTGACGGCGGTGCTGTCGCTGGCGTTGGGGATTGGGGCGAACACGGCGATCTTCTCGATTCTGAACGCGGTGATGATGAGGAGCCTGCCGGTGAAAGATCCGGAGCGGTTGGTGCAGGTGCGGATGGGCGAGAGCGGATCGTTCACGAATCCGCTGTGGGAAGAGATCCGGGACCGGGCGACGGGATTTGACGGCGCACTGGCGTATTCGGCGGAGCAGTTTGACCTGGCGGCGGGCGGCGAGGTGAGGTACGTCAATGGGATGTTCGTGAGCGGCGGGTACTTTCAGGTGCTGGGCGTGGGGCCGCATGCTGGGCGGATGCTGGGAGTGGAAGACGATCTGCATGGAGGCGGCAAACAGGGCCCGGTGGCGGTACTGAGCCACGCGTTCTGGAAGTCGCAGTATGGCGGGGACCCGAGCGTACTGGGGCGGAGCATCCGGCTGAACCGGAAGCTGTTTCAGATTGTCGGTGTGGCTCCGGCGTGGTTCCGCGGCCTGGATGTGGACCGTGGGTTCGATGTGGCGATTCCGATCGGCTGCCAGCCGATGTTCAGCCCGGACAGGAGCTGGCTGCAGGCGCGGAGCACGTGGTGGCTGCGGGTGGTAGGGCGGCTGCCGGAGGGGATGAGGCTGGAGGAGGCGGAGTCTCGATTGAAGGCGCTGGCTCCGGAGATCTACAAGGCCACGCTGCCTTCAGACTGGGACCCGCGCGATCAGAAGGATTACCTGTCACGGTCGTTCCGTCTGTGGCCCGCGGAGACGGGCTTCTCAGCGTTGCGGAGCATCTACGAAAAGGCGCTGTACACGCTGATGGGACTGGTGGGGATCGTGCTGCTGATCGCGTGCGTGAACATCGCGAACCTGTTGCTGGCGCGGGCGGCGGCGCGGCAGAGGGAGTTGTCGATCAGGCTGGCAATCGGCGCGGGCCGGGTCCGGCTGGTGCGCCAGTTGCTGACCGAGAGCGTGCTGCTCTCGATGCTGGGCGCGGCGGCGGGGCTGGTGTTTGCGCGTTGGGGCAGCAGTGTGCTGGTGCGGTTCTTCTCGTCGTCGCGGGACAAGCTGAATCTGGAGTTGGCGCCGGATTGGCGAGTGCTTGGATTCACGACGGGCGTAGCGGTGCTGACTGGTCTGCTGTTTGGATTAGCTCCGGCGCTGCGGGGAACCCGGGTTGCGCCGAACAGCGTATTGAGGGAAGGAATGCGGGGATTGGCCGGTGTTTCGGCGCGGTTCCGGTTGGGCAAGACGCTGGTGGCGGTGCAGGTTGCGCTGTCGCTGGTGCTGCTGGTGGGCGCCGGGCTATTTGTGGCTTCGTTCCGGCATCAACTGGGCAAGGGTGCGATCTTCCGCGCCGGAGAGGTGGTGATGGCGCGGGTGGACACGTTGCAGAAGATCCCGAAGCCGCAACGCGCGGCGGTGTACCAGGCGGTGCTGGAGCGGCTGCGGGCACTGCCGGGCGTGCAATCGGCGGCGTCGGCGATGATCGCTCCGCTACAGGGGATGCAGTGGAACAACGAAGTGCATCCGCAGGATTATCAGCCCAAGACGAGGCTGGACAACGTGATCTGGTTCAACCGGGTGTCGCCGGGCTACTTCCAGACCATGAACCTGGCGGTGGTGCTGGGCCTCGACTTCGAATCGAGGGACACGGCGAGCTCGAGCAAT
>JARKQJ010000190.1 GCA_029973955.1 Paludibaculum sp.
CCGACGCCCAGGAGTTCATGGACACCCTCGTCGCCCGCGCCACCGGCATCATCGACAACGAGCCCATCGACATCTACGTCAACCCCACATTCATCCCCGACCAGATCGCCAAGGACTACGACGCGCTCTGGACCGAGGAGCGCATGAAGAAGGTGCTCTCCGCCCTCGCCCGCAACGGCGTGGCCATGGAGATCAACGACCGCTACAAGCTCCCCTCCGCCAACTTCATCAAGCTGGGCAAGACCATGGGCGTGAAGTTCACCTTCGGCACCAATAACGGCGGGCCCACGGACCTGCGCCGCTGCGACTACGGCCGCCAGATGATCTCCGAGTGCAAACTCACCTGGCAGGACTTCTGGGCTCCCGGCGCCTTCGGCCCGCGCGCCGTCGACCGCAAAGGCTCCGCCCTCAAGGCCTGAGGCGGCGCCCGCCGAAGCGATAAAATCGTAGTTTGAGGTATTTCATCTCAGAGCACATCCCGGAGTTCCGGCGTGTCGTGCTGGTGGAGAGCGGCTCCCGCTATCTGATTGAGCATCTGCTTCCAGGGCTCTACTCCAACCACCCCAGCAACGAACGCGTGGACCTGATCACCTGCTTTCCGGGCCTGCCCAAGGGCTTCGACGAATCGCGCGGCCAGGTCTTCCGCACCACCGATTATCAAGGCCGCGATGGCCGGAAGCGCCTCTACGCCCATCTGAGGAGAGCTGGCTATGACATCCTCGGCATAGTCTGCGCCGGCGAGCCCATCATGACAAAGTGGAAGTGGGCGCTGGCCCTGCAGGCGCCCTCAAAGGTCTTTATCCTAAATGAAAATGGAGACTACTTCTGGCTCGACCGTGGCCAGTGGAAGACCATTCGTCACTTCGTCCTGTTTCGCGCGGGCCTGTCGGGCGCCGAGGGCGTAGCCACCCTCACGCGTCTGGCTCTGTTCCCGTTCACTTTCACTTACCTGGTATTGTTCGCAGCATACGTTCACCTGCGGAGGGCCCTTCGAACATGAAAGCTGTCTTTGTCACCGACTTCGGCGGAACCGACCGGCTCCGCTATGAGGACCTGCCTATCCCCACGCTTGGCGACGGCCAGGCGCTGGTGAAGATCAAGGCGAGCGGCGTCAACTTCATCGACATCTACTTCCGTACCGGACTCTACCCCGCCCCGCCGCCCGTCGTGCTGGGCATGGAGGCCGCCGGCGTCGTCGAACGCGTCTCCGCCGGCGTCACCAACGTGCAACCCGGCGACCGTGTCGCCTACGCCATGGCCCGCGGTTCCTATGCCGAATTCGCCGCCGTGCCGGCCTGGCAACTCGTCAAGATCCCCGAGGGCATCGGCTTCCGGCAGGCCGCGGCCTCCATGCTCCAGGGCATGACGGCCCATTACCTCACTCACTCCACTTACTCTCTGAAGCCCGGCGACACCTGCCTGGTGCATGCCGCCGCGGGCGGCGCCGGCCAGTGGATTGTCGCCGCCGCCAAGCTCCGCGGCGCGCGCGTCATCGGCACCACCTCCACCGCCGCCAAGGTGGAGGCCGCCCGCGCGGCCGGCTGCGACGAGGTGATCAACTACATGGAGGACGACTTCGAGTACCAGACCAAGAAGCTCACCGGCGGCAAGGGCGTGGACGTGGTCTACGATTCGGTCGGCGCCGCCACCTGGGAGAAGAGCCTGAACTCGCTCAAGCCCCGCGGGATGATGGTGACCTTCGGCAACGCTAGCGGACCGGTGGAGCCCTTCCCCCCGCTGCTGCTGAACCAGAAAGGCTCCCTCTTCGTGACGCGTCCCAGCCTGGGCCACTACGCCGCCAACTCAGAAGAGATCGAGTGGCGCGCCGGCGACGTCTTCCGCTGGCTGCTCGACGGCAGCTTCCAGCTCCACATCGACCACGTCTACAAGCTCAGTGAAGCCGGCGCCGCGCAGGATGCCCTGGCCTCGCGCCGCACCACCGGCAAGCTGCTGCTCGAACCATAGGACCCGCGATGCACATCTCCAGGCGCAACCTGGCGGCTCTGCTGCCGCTCCTCGCCCAGGCTCAGGCCCAGACGCAGGAACAGGGTCCTCTCAAGTCGCAAACCTGGCGCTTCGAAGACCTGCCCGTCAAGCAGAACAAGACCAGCAAAACCCGCGCGGTCTTCAACGGCGCCACCAGCCGCGGCCTCGGAGTCGAACTGCATATGACCGAGATCCCCGCCGGCGAGGCGCCGCACGGCTCGCACCGTCACGTGCACGAAGAGCTGGTCTTTGTTCTGGAGGGGACCATTGAGGTGGATATCGAAGGCCACAAATCGCGCATCGGCCCCGGCTCCGTAGCCTACATGGGCACAAACGAGGAACACGGCCTGCGCAATGCAGGCACGACGCCCGCCCGCTACTACCTCTTCACCCTGGGCCGCGAAAAGGCCTGACGCCCGTTACACCAGAATCTCGAACGTAGCCTCGGTGCGCTGCACCCGGTTATAGGCCGTGTCCCGCTCCACCGGCTCACGCCCCGCTTCGCGAATCAGCCTGAGCAGTTCTCCGCGCCGCATGCCCTGTGAAGTCTCTGCGCCGGCGTCGTGGTAGATCTTCTCCTCCACCACCGTGCCGTCGATGTCGTCGGCGCCGAAGCGCTGCGCCACCTGCGCGATCTTGGGCGTCATCATCACCCAGTAGGACTTGATGTGCGGGATGTTGTCCAACATCAGACGCGCCACCGCGATGTTTTTCAGGTCGGCAAAGCCCGTCGTCTTCGGCACGTGCTCCAGCGGCGTGTTGTCCGGATGGAACGCCAGCGGGATATAGGTGACGAAGCCGCCCGTCTCGTCCTGCACGGCGCGCAGTTTCACCAGGTGGTCCGCACGGTCCTCTTCGTTCTCGATGTGGCCGTAGAGCATGGTGCAGTTGGACTTGATGCCCATCCTGTGCGCCATGGCGGCGATCTGCAGCCACTCTCCGCCGTCGATCTTGTGATCGCAGATGATGCGCCGCACGCGCTCGCTGAAGATCTCCGCGCCGCCGCCCGGCATCGAATCCATGCCCGCCTCGCGCAGCTTGCGCAGCACCTCTTCGATCGGCATCTTGAAGCGCTTGGCGAAGTAGGCGATCTCCACCATCGTGAACGCCTTCAGGTGCACCTGCGGGAAGCGCGCTTTCAGCCCGCGCAGCATCTCGCAGTACCAGTCCACCGTGAGTTCCGGATGGAGGCCACCCACGATGTGTAACTCCGTCACGGCCTCGCTCACGCCATGCGCGGCGCGCGCCCAGACGTCTTCCAGCGACATCGTGTAGGCGTTCGGATCGCGCACCTTCTTGCCGAAGGCGCACAGCTTGCAGGAGGCCACGCAGACATCGGTGGGGTTGATGTGGCGGTTGACGTTGAAGAAGGTGACGTTGCCGTGGAGGCGCTCGCGCACGACGTTGGCCATGTAGCCCACGGCCAGCAGGTCCGGCGAACGGAACAGCGTCAATCCATCGTCGTAGGTCAGCCGCTCCTGCCGCCGCACCTTGTCCAGGATCGGCAGCAGGCGCTGGTCTTCGAAGGCGGGTTGAGAGAGATCAGGCGTCATGAATGGAAGCTCCCAGCTCGGAAGAAGAAGATGTCCGCTGCCCAGAACACAAAGAATAGCACGCTCACCCAGCCGTTCATGGTGAAGAACGCGGCATCCACGCGCGAGAAATCGTCAGCGCGCACCAGACTGTGTTCGTACATCAGCAGCGCAGCCACGGCCGCAATGCCCGCCCAGGCCAGCCACCCTAACGCGAAGGCCGGCACCATGGTTACCAGGCAGACGATCATGCCCACGTGAAACAAACGCGAAACCATCAATGCTCCGCCCAGCCCCAGCTTCGCCGGCAGGCTGAAGAGCCCTTCGCGGCGGTCGAACTCGTAGTCCTGGCAGGAGTAGATAATGTCGAACCCGGCTGTCCACAAGGTCACAGCGACGGTCAGCAGGACGATGCGGACGTCCAGGGAACCGCGCGCGGCAATCCAGGCCGCCGCCGGCGCGATGCCCAGCGCGAATCCCAACACCACGTGCGACAACGATGTGAAGCGCTTCGTCCAGGAATAGAAGAACACCACGCCCAACGCCAGCGGCGCCAGCTTCAGGCACAGCGGGTTCAGCATGCCCGCGGCCAGCAGGAACAGCACGGTGGTCAATCCGATGAATCCCCAGGCAAATGAACGGGATAGCAGCCCAGCCGGGATATGCCGGCCCTGCGTGCGCGGGTTCCGCGCGTCGATCGCCGCATCCAGCACGCGGTTGAACGCCATCGCCGCCGAACGCGCCGCCACCATCGCCAAAACGATCCACACCAGCTTGCCCCACACCCCTGCCAGAGGAAAGCCGTCCTCCCGCCAGCCCAGCAGCGCGCCAGTCAACGCGAAGGGCAGCGCGAAAATGGAGTGCTCGAAGCGGATCATCTCCAGCGTCAGCACGAATCGCTTCCACAAGGCGGGCATGGCGGCGGTGGCGGAAGTTGCTTGCTGCATTCCAGGTGGGATTCTCGATACCATTTTAATCTATGCGTCTCGATGTACTTCGGATGGCCCTGGCCGCCATCCTGGCGCTCGGCCTGATCTCCTGCGGCGAGGAGCAGAAGTCGGTGAAGGCCGAGGACTACCGTACGATCCCCTTGAAGTACCCGAACGGCAAGGTGATCCGCGTCGAACAGATGATCAACCGCGACCAGGTGAATACCGGCATGATGTTCCGCGACTCGCTCGCCCCGGACCGCGGCATGCTCTTCTACCACGGCCGGGAGATGAACCGGGGCTACTGGATGTTCCAGGTGGAGGTCCCGCTCGACCTGGTCTGGCTCGACAAAAACAAGCGCGTGGTCCAGATCGTCCACAAGGCGCCGCCCTGCCCCGGCCCGTCCAACACTTGCCCGTCTTACGGCGGTGCCTTCCCCGCCGCTTATGTCCTGGAAGTGCCCGCGGGCAGCGTGGCGGCCAATGGACTGAAGCCCGGCATGCAACTCGAATTCTAGGCGCGAGGAGATTTCGCAATGGACCAGGAACAGCTCAGAATCCTTTTGGATCAGGTGAAGGACGGTGCCGTGGATGTCGATGCCGCCATGGAACGCCTGCGCCACCTGCCGTTTGAAAACCTTGGCTACGCCACCGTAGACCACCACCGGGCCATCCGCACCGGAATGCCGGAAGTGATCTTCGGCAAGGGCAAGACCCCCGATCAGGTGGCCGGCATTGCCGCCCGCCTCCTCGAACGCGCCGCCAACGTGCTTGCCACCCGCACCACCACCGAAGCCTATGAACTGGTGCGCGCCGACTTCCCGGAAGCGGAGTTCTTCCCCCTCTCCGGAGCCTTGCGCGTCTGGCGCGACCGCTCACCCCGCGGCAAAGGAAAACTTGCCATCATCAGCGCTGGCACCACGGACCTGCCCGTCGCCGAGGAGGCCGTGGTCACCGCCGAAATCATGGGCAATGAGGTGGTCCAGGTGCACGACGTGGGCGTGGCCGGTATCCACCGCCTGTTCGGCAACTTCGACCGGCTCAAGGAAGCCCGCGTCATCGTCGTCTGCGCCGGCATGGAGGGCGCCCTGCCCAGCGCCGTCGGCGGCCTGGTGAGTTGCCCCGTCATCGCCGTGCCCACCAGCGTCGGCTACGGCGCGAGTTTCCATGGATTGGCCGCGCTGCTGGGCATGCTCAACAGTTGCGCAAGCAATATCAGCGTGGTGAATATCGACAACGGGTTTGGCGGCGGCTATGTGGCCAGCCTGATCAACAGGCTGTAAAGATTAGACGGCGGCTTGCAGTGCGCTTTCCCGAATCGGTTCGGCGAACACATACACGCCGAAGAGCGGCTTGGACTCGCCCCGGCCCCAGCGGTTCACTTTCCATTCCACGCGCAGGTACTTGGTCTCCGGCGCGTCGCTGAGATCGAGATACAGGCTGTAAACCCCGCAATAGAACTTCTGCGGGAATGCAGCCAGCGGTTTGTCGCCCCAGGCCTCGCCGTCCGTGGAGCCCTTGATGCACAGGTCCAGGCTCTCTTGCTCCAGAGTCCTGTTGATCCCCAGGGTCACCGTGAACGTACCGCTACTCGCCGCGGAGATCTCCACCGCGGGTCCGGCACCGTTTTGCCGGATCTCTTGTTCTGGCAAAAGGAAGTTCGGTAGCATCATGGCCTTGTGTTGGTCGGAACTAGAACGCTCCCAATAGGAGTCGTCCTGCTTCCTTCAGAGTCTCATACTTTTTGCAGAAACAGAAGCGGATAAATCCGGATCCCAGCTCCCTCCGGCTGAAGAAGCTGCTCCCCGGCACTGCAGCAACTCCAATATTTTCAATCAGATGCCGACTCAGGACAATGTCATCCGGATATCGAAAGGAATCCGTATCACAAATCACATAATAGGCGCCGCCAGGCAGGTGGAACCGGATGCCCGCCTGCCGCAGGAAGCCGCAAATCATCTCCCGTCGTTCCTGGTAGTGGGCCGCCAACTCGGCATAGTAACTGTCCGGTAAAGACAGCGCCGTCACCCCTGCCTGTTGCAGCGGAGCCGCCGCGCCCACCGTCAGGAAATCGTGTACCTTCCGGACCGACGCCGTGATCTCCGGCGGGGCCAGCACCCACCCCACTCGCCAGCCCGTCACCGAGTATGTCTTCGACATCGAGTTCACCAGCACCGTCCGCTCGCGCATGCCAGGCAGCGTCGCCATGGGGATGTGCCGCGCACCGTCATAGACGATGTGCTCGTAGATCTCGTCGGTCAGGCACAGCGCGTCAAACTCCTGGCAGAGTCCGGCGATCACCTCCAACTCCTGCCGGCTGAACACCTTGCCCGTGGGATTGTGCGGCGAGTTCACGATGATCGCCTTCGTGCGCGGCGAAAACGCGGCCCGCAGCTCCTCCGGGTCGAACGTCCAATCCGGCGCGTGCAGCGTCACATAGCGGCGTTTGGCCGAGCAAAGGTCCGCATCCGGACCGTAGTTCTCATAGAACGGCTCGAACATCACCACTTCGTCATCCGGATTCGAAGTCGCCAGCAGGGAGGCCACCATCCCCTCAGTCGAGCCGCATACCACCGTCACCTCGCGCTCCGGATCCACCTCCAACCCATAGTGCCGCCTGTACTTGGCCGCAATCGCGTCACGCAGCGGCTTGGCGCCCCAAGTAATGGCGTACTGATTAAAATCCTCCTGCACCGCGCGCGCCGCGGCGTCCTTCAACTCCTGCGGCGCTGGAAAGTCCGGGAAGCCCTGCGCCAGGTTCACGGCGCCGTGCTTCAACGCCAGGCGCGTCATCTCGCGAATCACGCTTTCGGTGAAATGCGCCGTCCGCTGGGCGCGGAAGCGGTCGCTATTTGCGGGTTGCACTCGATTTACCTTTGGTGGACTTGGATTTTGAGCTGGCCTTGGCCGGAGCTTTGGCCGTGGACTTTCGGACTGTCGGGGCAGGAGCGGCGACGGCAGCCGGCGGCTCCGCTTCCGCCGGCACGGCTTCCCCGGCGTAGAGCCAGCGGTAGAAGTCCGCATTTCTCAGGATGATCTGCACGTAGTCGCGCGTTTGCCCGAACGGAATCGTCTCGACGAACTCGGCCGGCTCGCGATAGTCGCCCCAGGTCTTCCACACCGGCACCCGGCTCGGCCCGGCGTTGTAGCCCGCCAGCGTCTCCTCCACGCTGCCGTTGCGTGCCTGCAACTGGCGCTGCAGGTAATACGTCCCCAGGTTGAGATTGATCGTAGGGTTCTTCAGCGTCGCGGCGCGCACGCCCTTCACCCCCACTTTCCGGCCTAACTCGCGCCCCGTCAACGGCATCACCTGCATCAGCCCGATGGCGTTGGCCGGCGACACCGCATTGGGATCGAACTCAGACTCCTGCCGGATCAGCGCCGCCACCAGGAATGGATCCAACCCGCGCTGCCGCGAGTAGCTCTCAATCGACCTCCGGAAAGGCATGGGAAACGCCAGCTTCCAGAAGCTCCGCGGCGCAGCCTCGCGCGGCACCCACAGGTACTCCGGCACCGTCGCTTTCAATAACCGCAGCCCCACTTCCGGCGCACCGCGTTTGGTCGCCGTCTCGGCCATCTCCAGCGCCAGCGCATACCGGCTGCCGCCGTTGCGCGCCGCATACCTCAACTCAAACTCCGCCCACTTCTCCAAGCCCGCCCCTGACAGCACACGGGCCCGCGCGATGCGCTGCGCCGAAGCCGCGTCGGGCCGGAAATCAGGATTCTGATTCCTCGCCGGCCAGCGAATGCCGGCCAGAAACTTCTCCGCCGAAGCCGACGACCCCGCTCGCTGCAGGGCGGCCCCTTTCAACCGCTCGCCCGCCTGCAACGCGTAATAGTAGTTCGGAAACCGCGACTGCAACTCTACGTACAGCCGCCGCGCATAGGCCGCATCGCCCCCCTCCTCGGCCAGCCGCCCCAGGAAGTACAGCGCCGCGCCGGCCTTCTCCGACGTTGGAAAGCGGTCCAAATGCTCGCGCAGAAGACCCCCGGCCGTGCCGCGCCGGTCCAGGTACGCCCGCCAGGCCACCTTCCAGTGGCAGTAAGGCGCATCCGCCGAATCCGGAAACGCCGCCGCGCAGGCCGAATACAGCGGCAGATAGCGATTCGGATCGTTCTGCACCAGCCCTTCATTGCCGGCCAGCACCAGCGCTTTCAGCCGCCACGGCGAGTTCGGTGCCCGCCGGCTCAGCTCTTCCATCGCCACATACATCTCATCATCGGAATCCTGCCGCCGGAACGACGCCACAATGTAATACCGCCGCTCGGCATCGGCCTCCGCTTCTGTCACTTCCAACGGCCTCAACCAATCCAGCGCCGCCGCGGCCTTGCGCTGATGATAGAGCGCCGCCCCCACACGCACCTGCGCCTGCTGACGCTCCAGCCCGCCCAGCATCGGCGCCATGCGCTCGAACTCCTCTTTCGCCTTCGCCGCCTGCCGCCCCTCCATCAGGATCCGCGCCCGCTCCAGCCTCGCCTGCGGCAAAACCGGCGGATACTTCTCGCCCAGATCCCGCTCCAGCCGCGCCAGCGCCGAGCCGGCCTCTTCCGCCTCGTCCGACAGCGGATACCCGTAGAACACCGCCTGGTAGCGCGCCGCGGCGCTCAACGCGTCGCCTGTGCCCTCCGACGCCCGCGCCAACAGGAGATTCGCCTGCGGCTGCGGCAACTGGCTCGCCGGAACTCGCCCCAACGCCCGCAGAGCCGCCTCCGGCTGATCGACCTCCAGCAGAGACTTCGCCGCAAGCACGGCCGCGCGTCCCGCCAGCGGGGACTCCGGCTTCACCTTCCACAGCGGCTCCAGTGCTGGCGCCACCGCGGCATGCCGCTTCAGTTGCGCTTCGGCCTGCGCCTGGAAGTACGCCGCATAGTCCGCAACCTGCGGCGTCTCCGCCGCCACTCCGGCCAGCACCCGCGCAGCCGTCGCTCCGTCGCCTTTGTCCAGAGCCTCCGAGCCCGCCCTAAGCCGCGCCAGGGCATCCGGTCTCGACTGGGCCGCCACCCACACCGCGGCCAGCGCCGCCGGTAGAAGCGCCGCCCTATGCCAGCGGGCCAGGATAATCCTCTCCCATCAGCGCAGCTTCCTCGTTCGCCAGCGTCCGCACCACCTCCAGATGGAAGTAGTCCACCATCGTCGGAATCGTCATGAACTCGTGCTTGAACTGCGCCCGCCCGCGGTCCATCTCTCCCCGCAGCGCCGCATAGAGGTTGCCTTGTTCCCGCCCCTTCCTCACCGCCTGCGCCTGATACAACCGCATCTCCGCCACGCGAACCCGCGCAAAACGCTGCGCCCGCGCGTGCAACTCCTGCTCATCGCGCGGCAGGTCGTTCCACGCCGGAGAGGCCGCCGCGGGACGCGCCGCACTGCCGCCCCCGGCCGGGACAATGCTCAGCATCGCGCCCGCCTGAGCCGATGTGGCCGAGCGCTGCGCCGCATGCCGGCAGTCCAGCGTGGTGCCCGCCAAAGCCGCAATCACCTCCAGAAGGTTGATGTCCACCGACTCTCCGCCGCCCTCGGCATACAGCACCGCGGCCACGCGGCGCTTGCCCTCGCTCTGCCCCACAATGATCGGCAGCAGGCACACGCGCTTCTCTTCCGCGCCGCCCAGCGCCTCCACCAGCTCCGGCGAAATCTCGCCCGGCGTCGCCATCGCGATCACCGCGTCCAGTGACTCGATCACTCCGCCGAACGCCGCCGCCTCGGCCACCTGAATCCGCCTGTCGCCCAACTCGCGCACCGGCAGCTCGCCCATCGAGCGGTGGTCCTCATACTGCAACTCGCCCCCAACCACGCTGAACAGCACCACGCACGGCGCAACGGCAAATGCGCCGTCCAGCAGCGCCGCCGCCCACGCATCGCTGCTCTCGGCATGCTCCAGGCGCCTCGCCGTCTGGTTCAGACGCTCACTGAACATCCGCAGCGCCCCGCCGATCGCCCGCTCATGCTCCTCGGCCACCCGCGCCGCCACGCGCGCCTCCAGCTCCTGCTCGAACGACACTTCCAGCGAGGCAAAACGATCCTCCAGGGCGCGCTCCACATGCTCGCGCCAGCCCCGCTCCATCTGGTCCTGCATCGCCTCGACATGCAATTGCCACGCCGCCGCAATCTGCTCCTGCGCCATGCGGCGCTCGGCCTCAAACAACCCTTGCGCCTGCTGCGGCGCCTGCTCGAATTCCATGATCACTTTCCCTCGACTGTCATGCAGTGTAGCGCGCTCCTACCGGACCGCGGGCGCCAGCTCGAACGGCAGCGGCGTCAGGGTCAGACGAATCGGATGCCGCGCACCCGGAAACTCCACCAGCATCTTGCCTTCCGCTCCCGCGCTGCTCTGTCCCATCACCCAATCGGCCCCCATCTGCGCCTCCAGGCAGTTGAACTTCAGGCGCTGCCCGGCGCGCGCCCCGTCGTAGTCCAGGCAGGCGTTCAGCTGCCTTGCCTTGTCCTCGCCCAACTCCACGTTCCGGCCGGAAACCTGCGCCGTGCCCGCAAGCCTGGCCGCCACCTCAGCCGACACTCCCGCCGCTTCCAAATCCAACTCGGCGTCAAACTGGCCCAACTGCGTGTGCGCCCCGTCCAGCTTGCCCTGCACGCGGTACTTCGGCCGCGGCCCGCCCAATCGCACCGACGCCCGGCCCGAGAACCGCCCGTCACTCCACTGCGCCGCCACGTCCGGCATCTCCACCGCATCGCCATCCCAATACACTTGCGCTTTCAAGTCGGAAAACTCCTCATCCCCCAACGTCAGCTTCCCGATCCGCAGCGTCCCCTCGGCGTGCCGGCCACGCAGCCACGCCGGCGCCACCGGTCGCCGCCTCAATGTGCGATCCAGGAAGCCTTGCCTCCTGGACAGTGCCGGCTCCAAGATCTGGTCCAGATCCGCTCCGTCCAGCTCCTTCACAGCCAGTTCGAAATGGAAGGGCCGCCGCCCAGCCACCCGCGACAGGCTCCCCGACCACGCCTTGCCTTCCACTTCCAGCACCGCCTGCTTCAACCCCCACCCACCTTTGCGCAAAGCAAACTGCCCCCGCCGCACCTTCACCGGCTTGGCCAGCCCTTCCAGCACGCAACTGCTCCCCTCCAACTCCATCTCCCCGCTCCACGACTCCGCCACCTTCTTCCCCTCACCCTCGTCCTGCGCCACCACCCGTTCAAAGCGCAACCCGCCCCGCACTTCCCCGTCCCGGCAACTCTTGCCCAGCGGGCTCGGAGCCTCAATCCCCAACCGCTCCGCCGCGGCAATCACGTTGTTCAATTCGAACTTCCCGCTGGTCAGATCAAACTCCATCGCCTCGGACTGCGCGTCCCACTTGCCCTTCACCGTCGCTTCGGTCCCCGACTGCAGCGTCACCGCCGCCGGAGCCAGCACCACCAGCGGCCCCGACAGCGTCACCTGCGCCTCAGCCAGGGACACTCTCTCGGAATCCGCCACCGACACTTTGGCGTTGCTCAACGTCACCGATCCTTCCATCGGCCGGCTCTGCGCATACTTCAACTCACCCGCGATGGCCCCTTCCACGGCCAGCCCCGGCGGCATCCGCGCACCCAGCCTCCGCGCCAGTTCCAGCACCAGCGGCGCCGGCATTCCATCCAGTGTCAGCCCCGCTTCCCACTCCGGATCCACCATCATCTTCCGCCCCGACAGGGTCACATTGAAGGGCAGTCCGGCTTTCTTCCCTTCCGGCTTCGTCGATGCCAGGTCCAACGATTGCCCCGTCAGATCCAGCCGCCCCTCATACGGCATCGAAAACTCGCGCGAACCCAGCCCGAACAGACCCGGGCGGTCCACATCTTCCATCTCCACTGAGCCGCGGATCTTCAACTCGTGAATCGGCCCATCCAGCGTTGCCCGCGACGTGAAGCGGCCTTTCACGCCCAAATCGCTGCCAGTCACCAGCGTCAAAAGTTCCGCGATCGCGCTCCGCTCCAGTGCCAGGTCCACCGAGAGCCGGCTGTTGCCACCCGCCGCCGGCGTCCAGCGCCCGCGGCCCGTGAAGCGGCCGAACCCCTGTTCGAATCGATCCGTGCGCGCCGGCGAGGCCTCATACTTCCACACCAGGGCTCCGCCCGGCGTGGACGGCGGCTCCAGATCCACATCCACCGCGTTCAGAAACAGCCCCGATTTCAACGTCCCCGTCCGGAAATTGATCCGGCTCTCCCGGATCTGCACCTGCGGCGCGTTGCTCCCGTCCTTCACGCCCGTAAACACCCTTTGCAGCAGCGCCGCGAAGTTCCAGCCCGAGTCTTCCTTCCGCGCCAGGTTCACGCTCGCGTCCACCAGCCGCACCGACGAGACGTCCATGCGCCCGGTGATCATCGCCAGCATCCCCAGGCTCACCTGCATCTCACCCACGTAGGCCAGCGGCTCATGCCCAAACGCGGGATCGTCCGGAATCACCAGGTCCCGCGCCGTTAGCCCTGGCGCCGGGTAGATCTGGTATCGCACCGACGAAAACTCCACCTGCCGGCCCAGCGTCTGCGCCAGCGCGTCCGCTAGCGGCTGGCGAAACCGGCTCGCGTCGATCTCCGGCGCCACCAGCGCGCCCACGGCGCCCATCACCACCAGCAGAATCGACACCAACGCCACACGGCCCCAGCGAATCTTCAAGACCGGACTCCTTTGACCAGCAGCTCGTACTCCGCCGGCGTGTCGATATCCATCCCCACCCGCGCATCTTCCACATCCACATACCGGCTCCGGCCCGCCTCCGCATGAACCAGTTCCCGCGCCGTCGCTTCCGGCCCCAACTCGAGCATCGCCGCCACCCACCGCCCGTCCATCAATACCGGGTGCCCGTGTTTGCCCGCATGCCGCGGGATCACAAATGGCGGCTTCTCTTCGCACTCGCGCCACGCAGCCGCCAGTCTCTCCAGCGTCCGCGGCTCCACCCCCGGCCCGTCCACCGGCAGGAAGAACACCGCCTCGCAGTCTTTCACCGCGCGCAGCCCGCACTGCAGCGACGACAACTGCCCGCGCTCCGGCCGCGGGTTCACCACCAGCAGCGCCTCGTCGCCTCGCTTCAATCCCTGCGCCACCCGCTCCGCCTCATACCCCAGCACGCACACCACCCTCCGGCACACCTGCGAATACACTGCAATCTGCCGGTCCAGCAGCGTCTCGCCTTCCCACTCCAGCAGCGCCTTCGGACGGCCCATCCGGCTGCTCGCCCCGCCGGCGAGAATCACTGCCGCAATGTTGGATTCGCCGCTCACTTCTCCAGCGCCTTGAGTCCATCCCTGGCGAACATCGACTTCGATAGCGCCTGCCAGTCGGACTCCGGCGCCCTCCGCACCGCAATCATCTCCGCCGCCACGCTCACCGCAATCTCTTCCGGTGTCAGCGCTCCGATATCCAACCCCATCGGCGCCGAAACCCGCGCGAACGCCTCCGCCGGAATCCCTTCCTTCTCCAGCTCCCGCACCACGCTCAGCACTTTGCGTTTGCTGCCGATCATCGCGACGTAGCGCGCCGGCGTGGTCACCGCCCACTTCAATACCCGCATGTCATCTCTGTGGCCGCGCGTCACAATCACCAGGTACGACGAGCGGTTCACCTCCAGCTTTCCGAAGAGCTCCTCGTACTCGCCGGCCAGCACCTCGTCCGCCATCGGGAACCGCTCGCGATTCGCAAACGCCTCCCGGTCATCGATCACCGTCGTCCGGAAGCCCGCCATCCCGGCCACCTGGCAAAGGCTCTTTGAAATGTGGCCCGCGCCGAAAATGTAGGCCGACGGCTGGGGCTCCAATGGCTCAATGAACACTTCCAACTGGCCTCCGCAGATCAGACCGTTATCGTACGCCGCATCCTGCCCCAGCGAAAAATTCAGCCGCCGCGGCTTGCCCGTCTCCATCGCCTCCCGCGCCGCGGTCCACACTTCGGCCTCCACGCACCCGCCGCCGATCGTCCCGATCATCGATCCGTCGTCCCGCACCAGCAGCTTCGCGCTCGTGTAGCTCGGAATCGAACCGTTCGCCTGGACGATCGTCGCCAGTGCGCACCGTTGGCCTGCTCTTCGCAGGCGCACCAGTTCCTCAAAAACGTCCATTCCTCTCATTGTAGCCGCCCCATTCCAGGCCATGCCGCTGAAAAACAGGCCATTCTACCCAATGTGCTATCATGCCCGCGAGTGTTTGAAAATCTGCAGGTTGCCCCCGGTCTTGCCTTCCTTTTCGATATGGATGGCGTCCTGATCGAATCCACTGACATCCATACCCAGGCCTGGGAGATCTATCTCCGCCGCCACGGCATCGATCCTACCGGCGTCCTCGCCAAGATGTTCGGCAAACGCAATGACGACATCGTGCGCATTCTCTGGGGCGATGGGCTCTCCCCCGCTGAGGTCTTCCACCACGGCGCCGAGAAGGAAAAACTCTACCGCGAACTCATGACGCCCGTCTTCGAAGAGCACGTCGTCAAAGGCGTCCGCGGTTTCATACAGGCTGCCGCCGCCCTCGGCGTCCCCTGCGCCCTCGGCACCAACGCCGAACCCGCCAACGTCGACTACGTCCTGGAGCACACCGGCCTCCGCCCCCTCTTCAGCGCTTTCGTCGACGGCCACCAGGTGCGCCTCCCCAAGCCCGATCCCGAGGTCTATCTCACCGCCGCCGCCCGCCTCGGCGTCGATCCCCGCAATTGCGTCGTCTTTGAAGATTCACCCGGCGGCATGCAGGCCGCCCGCACCGCCGGAGCCCGTGTCGTCGCGCTCCTCACGACGCTCGATCAGGCGCCCGCCGCCGATCTCGCCGTGCCCGATTTCCTGGACCCGCGCCTCTTGCCATGGCTCTCAAGCTTGACTCCTCGCTGAACCTCGCCACCTTCACCACCGCGCTGATCTCCATCGCGCTGGCGTCGCTCGTCTGGTGGCGCCGCCTCGCCCGCCTCACCCTCCTCCGCAACCGCATCGCGCGCATCCACACACTCTCCGAAGAGATCCTCGGCCTCACCTCCGCCGAGCAGGCCGCCGACCTCCTCCACACCCGACTCGCCGAAATCTTCCCCTCCTGCCGCACGCGCCTCTTCGTCCTCGACCCCGCCTCCGGTGAGCTCCAGCTCCCCAATAACGAAAAGTCCATCCCTCCCGCCGCCACCGAATGCCTGCATTCCGGCCAGCTCCTCACCACCCCCCTAGCCATCTACTTCCCCGCCCTGGCCGAACAGAAGGCCGCCGGCGTCCTCGAACTCAGCGGCCTCCAGGAGTGGCGCCCGCAGGCCGACGAGACCGCCGCCCTCCACCACCTCGCCAATCAGACCGCCATCGCCATCCGTCTCATGGATCAGCGCCACCTCCGCGAGCAGCTCGCCCGCAGCGAACAGCTCGGCGCCACCGGCGTGTTCGTCTCCAGCATCGCCACTCAACTCCGTACGCCCCTTTCGCGCATCATCGCCTCCGCCGCCCAACTGGGCAAAGAGTCACTCGCCGCCGAAGCCTCCGCGGCTATGGAACTGCTCGACCGCATCGTCGCCGTCAGCCGCCCCGAGCAGGCCCGCACGCAACCCTTCGATCTCAATCAGGCCGTCTCTCAGCTCGCCGAGTTCCGCGCTCGCGCCTGGCGCCTCCGCGCCCTCTCCGTCTCGCTCGAACTCGCCCCCGGCCCCTTGCCCGTGATGGCCGCCCGCGGCCAGCTCGAACAGGCCCTCCTCAGCCTCATCGTCACCGCCGAGCAGAGCCAGGAAGAGTCTGCTTCGCGCAGCATCCGCATCGAAACCCGGGCACCGGCCGGCCAGCACACTGGCCACGCCATCCTTGCCATCTCCTGCCCCCCCGGCGCACCCGTGCCTACCGACGCCTCCTCCGGACTGGCCGCCGCCCGCAGTATTCTCAACGCCTCCGGCTGCCGTCTCGAGTTCCACTCCACGCCCCAATCCACCTGCTTTGAGATCACTCTCCCGCTCGCCGCCAGTACTGTACCCGCCGAACCTTCCGGCGAGCAGGACGCCGAGCCCGCCCGCCCCCTCACTCTCCTCCTCGCTCATCCCGACCTCACCGCCCTCCGCCCGCTCGTCGCCGCCCTCGGCGAACGCGGCCACCGCGCCATCCCCGCCGATTCCGCCGGCCTCGCCCTCGATCTCGCCTCCCACATGCCCTTCGACGCCCTCCTCGCCTCCCGCTCCCTCAGCGACCTCGATTGGCCCGGCCTCGCCTCCGCCTGCCAGAAGGCCGGCCTCCCCATCGCCCTCCTCTGCGCCCATACCGAACTTCCCCCTCAGGGCATCCCCTCCGTCCACCTCAACCACGACGAGGCCGAGCTCGATCGCCTCCTCGCCCAACTCTCCGAAACCGCCTGAGTCCGCAGGCCATCCAAATCGGTGAGAATATCTCTATGCGTACCCTGCTGAGCCGCTCCCTATCCGCCTCGCTCCTCTTGGCACTCCTCCTCGGCGCCGGCTTGGCTTTCTCACAGACGCAGCGCAAATACTCCGGCCCGCGCCCACCCAAGCCTGACGTCCCCTTCCTCCTGCACGCCGGCAAACTGATCGAGGCCGAATCCCTCACCGCCACCGAATCTCAGGCCAAGGACGGCACCCAGTACACCATCCCGGGCGCCGCCTCCTCCGCCCGCACGCCCGTGCCCGAGCCGATCTTCCTCTTTCAGTCCGACAAGATCAACCCGGACAAGCTCACGCTCTTCAAAATGGAATCCCGCGGCGGCAGCCGCACCCTCCTGCTCCCCGCCGCCGGCAAGCGCAGCAAAAACGGACCGCGGCCCCTCTTCATGCTCGTCTCTCCCCTCGCGCCGGGCCTGTTCAAAGTGGAGGTCAACGAGATCCTCGCCGACGGCGAATACTGCATGTCCCCGGAAGGCTCCAATCAGGTCTTCTGCTTCGCCGCTTACTAGCCCGCTCCGGACCCGTACAATAGTCGATTGCCCTCTCTGCTCGCCATCGCCGGCGGAGCCGCGCTGGTCCTCGCGGCCTCGGCTGCTCTCGGACGCCTCGCCTGGCGCTTCCGCGCTCCCCATTCCGTTTACTACCTCTCCTCCGGCGTTCCCCTTCTCTCCCTCTGCTTCTTTGCTCTCCTCAACACCGGCAAGGCCACGCCGCCCATCGCGCTCGCTCTCTGCTCCGCAACGGCTGCCCTGATCTTCCTCCGCCGGCCTGGCCTGGCCCGGCCAACTCTTCCGCATTGGAGCGCACTCGCTTTTCTGCCCTTCTTCGTTTTCTATCTGGTGCATGCTTTCGCGCCAGAGATCCAGCCCGATGCCGTCACCTACCACCTCGGCCTGGTCTCGGATTGGATTCGCAACGCGGCCATCTCTCACCGCATCGGCTTCTACGACCTTCTGCCTTTGGGTCTCGAATCCGTCTTCTTCCCCGCCGTCCTCGCCGGCGGATTCAGCGCCGCCAAACTGGTCCACTTCGCCCTGCTCTGCGCCACGGTCCCCCTCATCGTCCGCCTGGGACATCTCCTCGGCCTCGACCGCCCCCAATCGCTCGCCGCCGCCGGCCTCTACGTCTTCTCCCCCGTGGTGGGCATCTCCGGCTCCGCCGCCTACAACGACGCCGCCCTCGTCTTCTTCAGCCTCGCCGCCTTCGCGCTCCTCCTGGAGGACGCCGCCGCGCCCCGCCAGGCCCTCCTGTTCCACGCCGGCCTCGCCGCCGGCTTCTGTTACGCCATCAAGATCACCGGGGCCGTCGCCGTCGCCGGCCTCCTCGGCTGGCTGCTCTGGAAGCGCCGCTGGCGCGGCTCGCTCTGGGCCGCCCTGGCCGCCGCCCTCTCCATCGCGCCCTGGATGCTCCGCGGCTTCCTGCTCACCGGCAATCCGCTCGCCCCGCTGGCCAACCGCATCTTCCCCAACGACTTCTTCCATGCCTTCAACGAAGAGGTGCTCGCCCGCTACCTCAGCGACTACGGCGGCCTCGCCTGGCATCGCATCCCCTGGTCTCTCGCCATCGACGGCGCCACGCTCCAGGGCCTCTACGGCCCGCTGCTTCTCCTGCTTCCCCTCGCGCTCTTCGCTCTGCGCAAGCCCGCCGGCCGCGCGCTCTTCGCTGCCGCCCTCATCCTCGCCCTGCCCTGGACCCGCAACATCGGCGCGCGCTTCTTCATGGCCTCTTTCGCCCTCCTCGCCATCGCGCTCGTCCTGGCCCTCCCGCGCCGCCTCGCCCCGGCGCTGCTCCTGCTCCAAGCCATTCTCTGCTGGCCCAATACCCTCGACCTCTACTCCAACCCCAACTCCTGGCGCCTCCGCGGCTTCCCTTGGGAGGCCGCCCTCCGCATCGAGCCCGAACAGCACTACCTCGCGCGCAGCCTCCCCGATTACCCCTTCACCCGCAACGTCGCCCTCCACTTGCGCGACAACGAACCCCTGCTGGACCTCACCGCCCTCCCCTTCGCCTACCTCAACACCGTCCCCACCGGCCCGCTCTCTTCCGCTCAATTCGACAACATCGTCCAGACTCTCAACTCCGCCTACGGCGAAGCGCCCGAACGCCTCTATCCCGTCCACTGCCGCTTCCCCCTCACCTTCGCGCGCGCCGCCCGCGTCCGCCTCAACGAACCACTCCCCGGCTCCTGGTCCATTACCGAGGTCTCGGTGGAACGAAACGGCGCCCGCCTCCCCGTCTCCCGGAACTGGCTCCTCAGCGCCTCCCCCTCACCCGGCGATGCCTGGCTCGCCATCGACGGCAACCGCGCCACCCGCTGGCACTCCCTCCACAACGGGCAGCCCGGCATGTTCTGGGAACTCCGCTTTGACCGCCCCATCCCCATCGACGGCCTCTCCCTCATCCTCCCCAACTTCCCGCGCACCAACCTCGCCACCATCGAAATCCAGAACATCGCACGGCAGTGGATCCCCGTGTCCCAAGGAGCCGAAATGAAAGCCGAGATCGGAGTCCCCTGGCGCATGTTCTACCGCCACGCCGCCATTCGCTTCCTCAAGCACCAGGGCTTCCGCTGGATCGCCGCCCGCCTGGGCACCGACGGCCACGGACCTACCGCCGAATCTCTCGTCTCCCTCCGCGAGGCCTGGGGCGTCGACGTCGCCGTCCGCAACGATGACCTCGTTCTGCTCCGGCTCCGCTGAGCCCTGCACCGCCCCCGCATCCGCCACCGGCCTGGGCCGCCGCGCCCGCCGCCCCCGCCCGCCGGTGCCTCCCTGCGTCCAGGCAAGGTCTACCGCCACGCGGCCATTCGCTTCCTCCAGCACCAGGGCTTCCGCTGGATCGCCGCCCGCCTGCGCACCGGCGGCCACGGACCTACCGCCGAATCACTCGTCTCCCTCCGCGAGGCCTGGGGCGTCGACGTCGCCGTCCGCAACGATGACCTCGTTCTGCTCCATCTCCGCTGAACCCTGCACCGCCCCACCCCCCGCATCCCGACCCGGCTTGGGCCGCCGTGGCCGCTTCCCCTCGCCCGCCGCCGGCACCGGCTTGGCCCCGCTCTTTCTTAGGGCCCGCACTTCCTCATGCGTCAGCAGCCGCCAATGCCCCATCTGCAAACGCTCGATCCGGACGCTGCCGATCGAAACCCGCACCAGCTTCAGCACCTGGCTCTCCAGCGCCTCCACCATCCGCCGCACCTGCCGGTTGCGCCCTTCGGTAATGGTGATCTCAAAGAACGACTTGCTCTCCGAATCGCGAACCCGCTTCACTTTGGCCGGCCGGGTCATGCCGTCTTTCAGCTCCAGCCCGTCGCGCAGCCTGCCCAGTTGCTCATCGCTCAGCAGCGTGGATGCTTTCACCAGGTAGGTCTTCGGCACGTGGAACTCGGGGTTCGTGATGTGCTCGGCAAAGGCCGTGTCGTTGGTCAGAATCAGCAGCCCGGAGGTGTCCTGGTCCAGACGCCCCACCGGAAACACCCACTGGTCGAGCTTCTGCAGCAGGTCATACACGGTCGGTCGCCCATCCGGATCCTTGTAGGTGGTGAGATACCCCTTCGGCTTGTACAGCAGCACGTAGATCTTCTTCTCGGCCTGCAGGGGACGCCCATCGAGCACCACGGCGTCTCTGTCGAGGTCCACCCAATGCTCTGGATCGCGGATCGTCTTGGCGTTCACTTTCACCCGCCCGCGCACAATCCACTCCCGGGCCTCGGTGCGCGAGCAGACGCCCGCCTTCGATAGAACGCGGTCCAGCGTCTTCAGCACGCGCTGTTCCGGTTGCTTCCGCGCGGGGGCTTTCCGTCGTCTGTCTTTGCTGCGGTGTTCCAAGTGAGCGATTCTACCGAATCATCCTACGCCTCAGCCAACGACGCGGGAATCCCCTGCCGGAAAGATGGATATTTCAACCCCACCCCCAGCAGCTCCAGAACGGCGTGGCCATCCACCTGCCGGTCCGCCCGGCGTGTCTCGTGCAACTCTGCGTCGCCGGCCGCCGCCGGCATGGCGCACCCAAGCAATTGGCAGACAAACGCAGCCACATCGCGCGACCGCGCCGGCTCACCATCGGCCACCGGCCACGCGCCCGTCGCACCGCTGAGCAGCGCCGCCGCCGCCACCGCCGCCAGGTCGTCCACATGGATTCGCGACACGAAGTTCGAGCCGTCGCCCCGCAACCGGAACCGGCCCGCCGGAATCGAGAGATGCGCCCCACGCCCCGGCCCATAGATGGCCGCCGGCCGCAGCACCATCCCGGTCCACGGCCCGTTCAACACCATCTGCTCCGCCAGAACGCGCAGCTTGTTCGACTCGCTGGCAGGCGCCGGCGGAGTGTGTTCGTCCACCACCTGCGTTCGCCCATAAACACCGGTTGTGGAGAGATAAACCACCCTCGCAGCGTGCCCGCGCAGCAGTTCGACGATCTCCGCCGTCGAATCGTACGGTTCATCGGAAACCGGAATCGAGTGCAGCACGGCACATCCCTCCGGAACGTCCAGCTCCGCCCCCGGCAACACCAGCGGCACGCAGCGCACGCCCGGAACCGGCTGAAAACGCGCGGGATCGCGCACTGTCGCCGTCACGCGATGCCCTTGCGCCGCCAACAGCCGGGCCACTCTCCAGCCCGTGTATCCCGCCCCGAGAATGAGGATGCCGCTCAACGAAATGTCCGCAGCGCCGGGTCGCTGAGATGCGCCACCCCGTTGTAGCCGCCGAGATATGTCTCGCTGCCGCGCCACGCCAGAATGGAGACGTTCGAGTTGATGGACGCCCCCGCCAAACCCAGGATATGCGCCGGGTTGCTGCTGCCGAAGATCGAGGCGATGAGGATCGAGATCGGCGCCGCCGAAGTGAATACTGCAATCCGCCGCCCGTTGCCGTTCCGCCGCAACTCCTCCGCCGCGCTCAGCACTCGCCGGTTGAACTCCGCCCAGCTCTCGCCGTCGAAGGTGTAGCGGCCCTCGATCCAGGCGTCCACCACGCGCGAGTCGGTCTCGGTCCATTGGCGGTGGATGCGCAGGTCGCCCTCGCGCATTCGCCGCTCGATCGCTTCCATCGCCACGCGAAACTCATCGTCCTCGGCCGAGATTTGCGGCACGATGCCGGCAAAGACCTCGTCGAGATCGAACTCATTCCAAAGCGGATCGTGCCGGATCTCGCCCGGCGCCAGGCCCGCCGCGGTGAGCTTTTCCAAAACGATCTCAGCCGTTTCGCGCTGACGGCGCAGCCCGCCGATCACCGCCAGATCGAACCGCACGCCCTCGCGCACCAGGTGCTCGCCGAGCAGCGCCGCCTGGTGGCGGCCGGTCTCGGAGAGGCGGTCGTAGTCGTCGCGCTGGCCGGCCTGGCCGTGGCGGATCAAATGTACTGTCGTCAAAGTGGCTCCCTGCTTCCATTTCAGCAAATGCGGGCGCGCGGGCGCTGCGCCGCCAACCCGCTAAACTGGTAGAAGCAAGCCTTTTCCATGAGCCTGCCGCCGATGAGCTTAATCGATACCCATTGCCATCTCGACTCGAAGCCGTTTTCAGCCGACCTCGACGCGACCATCCAGCGCGCCCGCGACGCCGGCGTCGACCGTCTGGTGGCCATCGGCACCGGCGACGGACCGCCGGATCTGGAAGCAGGCATTCGACTTGCCGACGCCTACCCGTTCATCTACGCGACCGCCGGCGTGCATCCGCACGACGCCGCGAAAGCAACCGCGGAGACCTGGCCGCAGCTCCTCTCGCTCACCGCCCATCCCAAGTGCCTGGCAGTAGGGGAGATCGGACTCGACTACCACTACGACTTCTCGCCGCGTGAGGTGCAGCGCGCGGCGTTCGTCGAGCAGTTGGGCATCGCCCGCGCTGCCGGGCTGCCCATCGTCATCCACACCCGGGAGGCGTGGGAGGACACGATTTCGATTCTCAAGGAGCACTGGGACGGCCGGCCCGGCGGAATCTTCCACTGCTTCTCTGGAGGCCCGAAAGAGGCCGAAATCGTGCTCGAAATGGGGTTTTTCGTCAGTTTTTCCGGCATTTTGACGTTCCCCAGGGCCACTGAGATCCACGCAGCGGCCAAGCTCGTACCGGATGACCGGCTGTTGGTGGAGACCGACGCCCCCTATCTGGCCCCTGTACCTTACCGCGGCAAGCGCAACGAACCGGCCTACGTAGTGCACACCGCGCAGCGCCTGGCAGAACTCCGCGGAGACACCCCTGAGGCGATTGCGGCCAAGACAACCGCGAACTTCGAGCGGCTCTGTTTGCAGCGAACCACGGCCAACGGGTAAACTTAGGCATTCGATGGCTATCGGCAAGCTGGGCCTCGCCCTCAGCACACGCGAAATCAAGGGTCTTGTGGAAGACGACCTCGCGCAGGTCGAGGCCGAATTTCGTCTGGAGGCCGTCGGCAGCGTCGATGCGGTCTCTCAGATCGCCCAATACCTGCAAAGCAACGGCGGCAAACGGTTGCGTCCAATCCTGTTGCTGGTATCGTGCCGGCTGTTCCGCGAGCCTTCGCCTGAAGCCATCCGGCTGGCGGCGATCGTCGAACTGATCCACACCGCCACGCTGGTGCACGATGACGTCATCGACGACGCCAAGACGCGGCGCGGCAAGCCTTCCACCAACGTCCGCTGGGGCAACCAGACCTCGGTGCTGGCGGGCGACTGGCTCTACATGCAGGCCTTCCAGATCGCTCTGCGGCTGCGCAGCTTCGAGATCCTGGACCTGCTCATCACCCTCACGCAGCAGATGGTGGACGGCGAACTGTTGCAGCTCGAACGCATCGGCAAGATCGGCATCACCGAGGCCGACGCGCTGGAACTGATCAACCACAAGACGGCAAGCCTCTTCGCGGCCTGCACGCGGCTGGGCGCCATCGCCGCCGGCGCCACCCAGGAACAGCAGGCCGTGCTGGGCGACTTCGGCTGGAACCTCGGCATGGCGTTCCAGATTGTGGACGACATCCTGGACTTCACCTCGAAAGAGTCGGTGCTGGGCAAGCCGGTCGGCAACGACCTGCGGGAAGGCAAGGTCACGCTGCCGCTCACTTACGCGCTGCAACAGGCTTCGGCCGACGAGCGCGCGGCGGTGGAAAAGGTCCTGGCCAGCGGCAACTACGATGAGGTGAGCGTGGACGAGATCCGGCGCATTCTCGACCGTCATGAAGGCATTGAACGGGCCCGGGCGCGGGCGCAGGAGTTCATTGCAAAGTCGCGCGCACTGCTCGAATCGTTCTCCGACAGCCCGGCGCGCTCGGCGCTGTTTGCCGCCACGGGCCTGATTGCGGACCGCGACCGCTAGTCCAACTCTCTCTCCGGTTCTCTCTCCGGTTCCTCCCCAAACATCCGCGCTAGATTGGTAGCGTCATGGATCGCCGCCACTTCACGCTCACGCCCCTGGCGCTGGCTGCCGCCTGCGGCAAACCGGAAACGGCGGAGAGCGGCAGTTGGCCGAAAGAGTGGGACCGCATCCTCACCGAGAAGGCCGTGCTGGCGGAAGGCCAGAGATGGGATCCGGACAAGGGACTGTTGCAATCGATTCTGGGGCCGGAGTACCGCTACCACACGAAGATGCGGGAGTGCCGCGTGCATCCGACGCGTGATTCGCTCGAGTACGCGCTGAACCTGCTCGAAGAAGGCTCGCCGAAGAACGTGCAGCGGGCGTACTCAGTTCTGGAGAAGATCATCGCGCTGCAGGTGACCGACCCGGCTTCGAAGTGGTACGGCATCTGGGGCTGGTACCTGGAAGAGCCGCCGGACAGGATGGCGCCGGCGGATTGGAATTGGGCCGATTTCAACGGTTCTTTGCTGTTGCTGGTGGAGTTGCGGCACGGAGCCAAGTTGCCCGAGGCGCTGCGGGGCCGGGTGCGCGAGGCGATCCGGCATGCGGCCTACTCGATCCTGAAACGCAATGTCTCGATGGCCTATACCAACATCGCAGTGAAGGGCACATTCGTGACGCTGGCGGCGGCGGAACTCCTGGCGGACAGCGCGCTGGCCGGGTACGCGGCGGACCGCATCGTGCGGCTGGGCCGGCAGATCGATGAGACCGGGAGCTTCGCCGAGTACAACTCGCCGACTTATGCGCGGGTGACGCTCACGGACCTCACGCGGATCCGGATGTACGTGCAATCGCGGGATGCGCTGTTGCGGGCAGCGAAGATCGAACGCCGCGCCTGGCTGCATCTGGCCGCGCATTGGGACGCGGCGCGGGCGCAGTTCGCAGGCCCGATGAGCCGCTGCTACGGCAACGACGTGGGCTATCCGCTGTGGCTGGAGAAAGGGCTGCAGGGCCGGCTGAAGCTGGCGAACATGGAGAATCGCACGAACGCCGACGGGGAGACGGCCATCCACGACTACCGCTGTCCGGAAGATCTCACGGGGCGTTTCCTGCGGCCCGAGCCCGGCCGGCAGCATCGCGAGTGGTTCGTGGCGAAACCGGAGACGGTGGGCACGACGATCTACTCGAAGAGCTATTCGTTGGGGTCGGCCAATCGAGGGGATTTTTGGGTACAGAGGCGTCCGCTGCTGGGGTACTTCGGCGACGGGGCGCGGCCGGCACGGACGGTGCAGTTGAGGGTAGTGAAGGACGGCTACGACTTTTCCTCCGCGCTGTTTTTCAGCGTGCAGGAGCAGAGCCGCGTGCTGGGTTTGATCAACTTCCGCAACCCTGGCGGCGACAAACACATTTCGCTGGACATGATCGAGAACGGGCAGTTCCAGTGTGGCAGGCTGTTCGCGGAGCTGGATTTTGACGGGCTGCCGGCAGGATTCACGCATGAAGTAATGGATGGCACGGTGACGTTGAAGGCGGCGGTGTTGCAGGCGCGCTTGCGGCTAGTGGGCGCGGCGTTCGGCGCCGTCCAGCCGCGTTTGAACGCGGTTGCTGGTCCCGGTAGCCTGACGATTACGCTGGACTTCAAACCGCCGGAGGCGCCGCGGCTGGTGCGCTGGGCGGAGATTTCGTCGGCGTATGCCGGATTCGCGCTGGAGTTGGCGGAACCGGACGCGGGGTTCTCCCCGGCGGAGGCTTCGCTGCGTGTGGAAAACGGACTGGCGAAGCTGGCCTGGGGCGAATTGGGGATGGCCGGCTCAGTGCGGGTGGAGACGGTGGCAGGACACCAGGCGGCGTTCGCGGCGACGCTCGGCGGCCGGGCGGTGCCGGCGCCGCGCCTGTCGGAAGAGAAACTGGCCTAGGCCATGGGAAGAGAAACTGGCATAGGATAGTGAGATGCTGACCCGCAGACATCTCCTTTCAGGCGCGGCGCTGGCCGGCGCGGCGCCCTTGTTGGCCAGGAAGAGCAACCTCAAGATCGGCGTCACGGACTGGAACCTGCGCCTGGCAGGAAAAGTAGAGGCCGTGGAGCTGGCGGCACGCCTGGGATTCCAGGGCGTCGAGGTCAGCCTGGGCCGGAAAGTGGAAGGCGACAAGCTGCCGCTCGACAACGCCGAACTGCAGCAGAAGTACCTGGCGGCGGTGAAGCAACACAAGATCGCGGTGGCGGGCACCTGCCTGGACGTTTTGCACGTGAATTTCCTCAAGAGCGACAAACTGGCTCTGAAGTGGATCGCCGATGGGATCCCGATCACCAGGACGCTGAACGCGCGGGTGATGTTGATGCCGTCGTTCGGCAAGGGCGCATTGGAGGCGAAGGACCTGGACTACGTCGGAGACGCGCTGCGGGAACTGGGGCCGGCGGCGGAGAAGGCAGGAGTGCTTCTGGCCCTGGAGAATACGCTGTCGGCGAAGGACAACGTGAAGATCATGGAGCGTTCGCGGTCCAAGGCGGTGAAAGTTTACTACGACGTCGGGAATTCAACCAACGCCGGCTTCAGTCCCGAGGAGGAGATTCCGTGGCTGACGGCGGCCCGCATCGCCCAGATCCACCTGAAAGACAAGGGCTACCTGGGTGAGGGGAAGATCGATTTCCCGGCCGTGATGAAACGGATCATGGACTTGGGGTTCAACGGCTTTGCCAATCTGGAGACATCCTCACCAAAATCCGTGGAGGAAGACATGGCGCGTAACCTGAAATATGTGCGCGGGCTCATGCCGTAACTCCGATGGGTTGGTGGGCGGACTCCCGGGCGCGATGAAGGGGCAGAATAGGCTCTGATTGGCGTTTGTGGGGCGGATCCCGGGGCGGGATAAAATGCCTCTCTAGCGGTGTAGAAACAACCACTTGCGACCCGTGGCAAAGTCGATCATAACAGACAACTTAGTCTTGAATTGAGAACCTTTGCACGGGTCGGCGAAGGGTCAACATTAAGACAGCTAAACAGTTCAATTCGTTGGTGTTGCGGCCGGCGACGGGGTTGACAAACAGGTCCCAATCAGTTTACAGTTGGGTACTACTCTAATGTAGTTCCGCTTACTACTCTGCTCTAGTGACACGAGGTCCAGGAATGACCTTTCAAGTCGGTGAGAAGGTTGTCTACCCGAACCATGGGGTGGGCACAATCGAGAACATCAGTTCCCGTTCCTTCGGCATTCAATCCGAAAAGTTCTACCTGCTAAAGCTCTCCTACAACAGCCTGACGGTGATGGTTCCGTTCTCGCACGTGGACCAGGTGGGTCTGCGGCGGGTTACCAAGAATGGTGAAATCACCAAGGTTTTGAATTTTCTGGCGTGTGGCGATTGCAAGTCGGCGCATGACTGGAAAGACCGGTTCAAGGAAAACTCCGCAAAGATGCAAAGCGGCAGTCTGTTGGAGATTGCCGAAGTGCTGAAGTGCCTGGTCCGGTTGCAGGCGCAAAAGCCGCTTTCGTTCCGCGAGAAGAAGATGCTGGATCGAGCCAGGGTCATGTTGTTGACGGAACTGGCGACATCGCGGGCGATGCGGGAGTCCGAAGCGCTGGATCTCCTGAACAGATCGCTTGGCAAGAGCAATCTGAGATTCCCTGAACCGCTTTAGAATCAAGGCTCTTTCTCGAGCGAGCGCGGCTCGAAGCCGCGAGACGAGGCTCGCATGAAGATCACGTGTATCGAGACGGTGAGGCTGAGACGGGGGCTGACCGTCCATGCGGGTGCGATCGGCTGGTTGTGGGTCCGTATCCACACCGATGAAGGGTTGATCGGGCTGGGGGAGACTTACCCGAGCCCGGCGGCGGAGCAGGCGGTGATCCTGGAGCGACTGGCTCCGATCCTGATCGGCCGCGATCCGCTGGCCATAGAGCGGCTGTGGTCGGACTTATTCCAAGCGGTCTCCTATAGCGGATGGGCAGGGGCAGAGATGCGGGCTATCAGCGCGATTGACATTGCGCTGTGGGACCTGCTGGGCCAATCCTGCGGCAAGCCGATCCACCAGATGCTGGGAGGGGCTTGCCGGAGTTCGATCCCCGTCTACAACACCTGTTACGACCACCTGGACTTTCTGACGCGACCGGTGGAACTGGCGTTGTCGCTGCGGGAGATGGGGATCCGGGCCATGAAGATCTGGCCCTTCGACCCGATTGCGCGCGAGAGCGGCGGACAGCGAATTACGGCGGCACAGATTCGCCAGGGGCTGGCGGGGCTGGAGGCGATCCGGGCCGAGTTGGGCGATTCGATGGACGTGGCCATGGAGTTTCACGGCTACTGGTCACTGCCTTGTGCGATCCAGATTGCGCGGGCGCTGGAACCCCTGGAGCCGATGTGGCTGGAGGAGATGCTACCGCAGGACAACCTGCAGGCCTACGCACGATTGGCCGAATCGACCAGGCTGCCTCTGTGCCTTTCAGAGCGGCTGATGACGATCTGGCAGTACCAGACGCTAATTGAAATGAGGGCCGCCCGCATCCTCATGCCGGACCTGGCGTGGTGCGGCGGCTTCACCCAGGCACGCAAGATCGCCGCCCTGGGTGAAGCGCAATACCTGCCGGTGGCGCCGCACAATTGTGGCGGGCCGGTGCTGCATTGGGCCAGCGTCCACTTTGCGGCGGCGATCCCGAACCTACACATTCTGGAGACGGTACGCCGCCATTATCTTGATGAATATAAAGGTCTTCTGGATCGAGAGCTGATTCCCAGCGGCGGATTGCTGCCGATTCCAGAGGGGGCGGGCCTGGGTGTGCGGCTGGACGAAGCACGGCTGCGGGAGGCGGATGTGGAAGTGCGGAGCTTCCCTCAGGTTTAGCACGTAGTACTTTCCCGACCACAGGTCTAAAAACTCAGGTGATCTCCCCATAGATTCGCACCCGCATCCAGCCGATGAATGCAGTGGAAGGAATCTGTCCGGAATGCGCTGTCTCCACTGCGGGAAACGGATCTCACTGCTGCGGAAGCTGTCGGACTCCGAATTCTGCTCCGACGACCATCGACAGGAGTTCAGGCAGCAGCAGAGCGACCTGGCTTTGGCGAGGTTGATCGACGCGCAGAACCGGCTGGAGCGCGCCGACAAGGAGCGGGCGCGGCCGGCGGCGAAGAGCAAGAAGCAGGAGAAGGCGCCGCAGGAAGCTGTGTTTCCGATGGCGGAGATCCTGAGAGAGCCGATCCGCGCGGTGGCGACGCCGCTGGTGATGGATGGGTCTTCCAGTATGCCTCCGACGGGGTTGGAGCCGGAATGCCCGAGCATCGAATATCCGCTGGTGATGGGTGGATTTGGCGCGGGGAGCGTCGTACCGCTGCAGGAGTCGCTGCCGGCGGCACCGGCGGCGCCACGCTCGAAGCCGTCCCCGTTGTTCGAGCGCAGAATCGGATTGCCCGCAACGCTAGACCGGACGTGTTTCGATCGGACGGCGGGCGTCGGAGCAGGCGGCGTGTTGCCGCTGACAACGAATCCAGCCTGGATGCCGGCAATCCGCGTGGGTCCACGAGCGGTGGGGACCCAGGCGGCGATTCTGCTACCTGGCTCGAAGATCCCGATCGCGACGCAGGCTGAACTTCCGCACCCTGGCAGCATCGCAGAGATCGGTCCAGGATACCTGGAAGGCAGCGTTGGCGCGCCGGCCTCCGCGGTGGCGGCTCCACCGGCGGTGGCGGGGCCATCGGTTCCAAAGAGCAGTCTTCAGACAAGCTGGCGGCCGCCCGTCGTGGCGCAGGACCCGGATCCTCCGGTGCAGTGGCGGACCATGCCATTGACAGAGGAAAGCCAGGCACAGCCCGGCGAACACCGGATGCGGGCTGCGCAGGCTCCGCTTTGGGTAGAGCCGCTGGTACAACTCCCGGCTGCCCACGCATTGACTCAGGACGGAGCGCCTTGCGCTCTGAAGGAATGCGAGCAGACGGCGCCCCTGGCCCCGCCGGAGGTGGTCACCGGAGCAAGGAGCACCGTTTCCAGCGCGGGCCGATGCGAAGTTGCAGCGGATACCGCGACGCCGAGAATGCCGGCGGTGCAACCCGAAGCGCCCAGCCTGAGGAGCGCCAACCGGACGGCCAAGCTCCGGTTCAAGGCCATGGCGGCAGCGGCGGGTGCCGCCACGCAACGGGAAGCAAGTGCGCCGGCGCGCTACCTGATAGCGCCTCTGGTGACGATGGCGCCAGTGGTGGAAGAGGTTGAGGCTGTGCGATTGGCAGAGCCCGGATTGGCAAGCCTGGCAGACCCGGCGGTGTTGGAGAGTGTCGAAGAGACCATCGAGACCCGGGAAGACTGGCTCAAGCCTCTCATTCACGCGGCGCAGCACGCCGCCTACCCGATCTCGCCGTTCCGGCCGGAGCCGCCGGAGAGCAGCCAGCCCGCTATCACGGAACCGGAGGAAGCGGAACCGCCGATGCAGCGGTTGATTCCCGTGCTGCCGCCGCGGCCGGCGGGCCGGGAACAGGCGCCGGCTAGGTGGAGCGGCCCGGTGATGGCGGTGAAGGAACTGCCGCAGCCGCTGATTCCCGTTTGTCATCTGACCATCGACCAGGCCGACGGTTCGGGACCACGCTCTTCGTGGACGCCGGAGAAGCGCGTCTTCGCCGGCGACCGGCTGACGAACAGGCTGAAACAACTGCCTGGCAGCCGGTTCTGGATGCATGCTCCGGCCGATTTGAAGTGGGTGGCTTTGGGGCTGCCGCTCCTGGTGGTCCTTGTGGTTACCAGTTTCCGCCCCAGCAGTGCGCCGCAGGTGGAGAAGCAGAAGTCCGAGCCCAGTGCCAGCTACTCGGCGATCGGCGGCGAGTTGAATACGATCCAGCAGGTGTTGCTGCGCCGGGCGGCGGTGAAGCTCTATGACGATTTCCGCGGCGGCCTGGGCGCGTGGAGCGGCAACGATGGGTGGTCAAAGAGTTGGAAGTACGGCGAGGCGGGGTTCCTGGAACCGGGCCAGTTGGCGATCTACGCGCCGACGGTGAGGATGCAGAACTACACACTCCAGTTCCTGGGGCAGATCGAGAAGCGCAGCCTGAACTGGGTGTTCCGCGCGGCCAACCCGAAAAACTACTACTCGATGCGCATCGTGATTCAAAGGGCCGGACCGATGCCGGAGGCGGCGCTGATCCGGTCGACGGTGATCGACGGGAAAGAGACAGGCGTGAAGTCACTGCCCATCCCGTTCCCCGTGCAGCCGGACACGATGTACCTGGTGCGGATGACCGTGGCTGGAGCGGACTTCACCACCTACATTCAGGACCAGGTAGTGGACAGCTTCCATGACGAGAGGCTGGTGCAGGGTGGAGTGGGGTTCTACGGAGCCAAGGGAGACACCGGCCGGCTCCGCTGGGTGGAAGTGACACACCAATACGATTTTCTGGGGAGGCTGTGTGCGATGTTGGCTCCCTACGACGTGACGACGCAAGGTCCCAAAGGGAATTAAAAGGGTTGAGGAGAGGCTCATGAAAGAACAGAACAAGTCGCGAGCAAATGCAACACCGGCTGATAGCGGAACAGCCCTGTCACGGGCTGTCACTCTGCACCTGGAGGGGAAAGGCCGCGAGGCGCTGAAGGAACTGGAACGGAGCCTCGAATCAGGCGATCCGCCGCGCGAGGTCTACGCGGCGAAGGGGCACATCCAGTTTGAACTGGAGATGTACGAAGACGCCGCGAAGAGCTACGAAGGTCTGATCGAACTCGACCCGAACTCGATTTCGGCGCACTTCAACCTGGCGGTTTGCCAGGAGAAGCTGGGCCGCTGGAACGAAGCGGCGGCGAACTTCCAGCGCGTCCTATCGAAAGACGAGAAGCGGCTGGACGCGCGGCTGGGGCTGGGCATTTGCCTGCTGCACTCGCAGAACGCGGAGAAAGCGCTGGAGTGCTTCGAAGTGGTGCTGAAAAAGATGCCGGCCGACGAGACGGCGCTGTTCGGCAAGGCGGTGTCGCTGGAGTTGCTGACGCGTTTTGACGAGGCGATGGCGCTCTACCGGCAGATTATCGCCGCAAATCCGAACGCCGAGGAGGTGATGTCGAACCTGGTGCAGATCGGCATGAAGCGCAGCGACGTGGGTCTGGTGGCGGAGACCAGCGAGCAGTTGCTGACGCTGCGGCCGTTCTCGCAGACGGCGCTGGAAGGGCTGGCCTGGTGCGCCTTCGCCAAGGAAGACTACGAGGCGGCCTCGCGGTACTGCGCAAAGCTGGTGGAACTGACTCCGGAGCATCTGGAGCGGCGCTACAACCTGGGGGTGGCCTACCAGAAGCTGGAGAAGCTGGACCAGGCGGAGCAGACCTACCGGGAAGCGGTGCGCCTGAAGCCGGACCACGCGCAGAGTTGGGCGAACCTGGGCACGGTGCGTCAAACGATGGGCGACGCGCGCGGCGCCAAGGAAGCCTATGAGACCGCGTTGAAGCTGAACGCGGACCAGCCTGAAGTGCAATCGAACCTGGCCGGAGTGCTCGAAGAGATGGGCCAGACGGCGGATGCTGAGGCGCTGTACTCGCAGCTGCTCAGGAGGCGGCCGGAGTGGACCGATGCGCGGTTCCGGCTGGGGTACCTGAAGATCTGCCGGGGCGACGCGCTGGGCGCGATGGAAGAGTTCCTGGCATGCGTGAAGGAGCGGCCGGAGTGGTTGGAGGCCCGCATAAATCTGGGTCTGGCATACAAGCAGACCGGCGAACTGGAGCACGCGCAGGAGAGCTTTGAAGCGGCCTTGCAGGTGCAGCCGGAGAACAAGGAAGCACTGCGAGGTCTGGCCGCGCTGGCGCTGGAACGCCACGATCAGCCGAAGGCGCTGGAGTTGCAGGGCAAGCTGATCGACATGGGCGAGCGCTCTCCGGAGCTGTTCTACAACACCGGATTGCTGCTGCAGAAGCAGGGTCAGGTGGAGGATGCGGTTTCGCTGTACCGGGAGGCGCTGGGGCTGCGGCCGAACTTCCCGGAGGCACTGCTCAATCTGGGGCATGCGTTGAAATCGCAGGGCCGGGCGGAAGAAGCGCGCACGTGCTGGCGGCAGGCTCTGGAGATGAAGCCGGAATTGGCGCAGGGGTACTTCGGCGACTAAGAGATTCGTTGTTCCTCCCGCGAAACGACGGCGGCCGCCCCCAAGCGGGGTGGCCGTTGTTGTGTTGGGGGAGTGCTGGAGAGGACTTCGGTGCGCCGCTGGGGACGGCCTTTCGACCCTGCCGGGAGGGCGTGCTGGCGAATGGCGCCGGGGAGTGGTGCCCGGGGGGGATTCGGGCCTGCCGTGCTTGGACGCGTGGCCCCGAGACTTTGTCTCGGGGGAGTACGGCTCCACGGGGAGACGGGCTTGGTCGTGTGGCCCCGAGACTTTGTCTCGGGGGAATACGGCTCCACGGGGAGACGGGCTTGGTCGTGTGGCCCCGAGACTTTGTCTCGGGGGAACACGGCTCCACGGGGAGACGGGCTTGGACGCGTGGCCCCGAGACTTTGTCTCGGGGGAATACGGCTCCACGGGGAGACGGCTTGGTCGTGTGGCCCCGAGACTTTGTCTCGGGGGAATACGGCTCCACGGTGGCCCAGAGACTTCGTCTCGGGGGAAACGGGCGGTCCCGGGCTGGCGTCAGGGAGAGTTGGAGTTACTTGAGGCGGGCTCCTACGGGGACGTCTTCCAGGAAAGCCGCCAGGACGGGCGGGGTGTCCTCGAGGGACGCCGCGACGATCATGCCCTGGCTGGTGAGGCCGCGGAGCTTGCGGGGGGCGAGGTTGGCGACAATCACTACTTTGCGGCCAACGAGCTGTTCGGGCGAGTAGGCCTTGGCGATGCCGGCAACGATGGTGCGGGGATTCTCTTCGGCCACGTCCACGGTAAGGTGGAGCAGCTTGTCGGCGCCCTTGACGGGCTCGGCGGTGAGGACCTTGGCGACGCGCAGGTCGACTTTGACGAAGTCGTCGATGGTGATTTCGGGAGCGAGCGGCGCCACACCGGGGGGCGGAGCCCAGGGCTGCTTCTCGGCTTCGGCCGGGACGTCGGCGGGGGCTTCGGTCTTGCCGAGCAGGACGTTGATGCGGTCCACTTCCATGTCGTCGATCTCCTGAATCCTTTCGATCACCTTGGCGGCCTCGAGGCGCGGGAAGACGGGGGCGATTTCGCCGATGGCCTGGCCGGCGGGGAGTTGGCCCCAGGCGAGCTGGTCGAGGCGGGTTTCGGCGATGGGTGTGGTCATTCCCAGTTGGGCCCAGATTTTGGCGGTGGCGTCGGGCATGACGGGGTGGAGCAGCGCGGTGGCGAGGCGGATGACCTCGGCGGCGGAATAGAGGATCTCGTCGAGCTTGGCCTGGGGCTCGGGGTGGTCCTTCTTGGCAAGGGCCCAGGGCTGGTAGGCGACGATTGCTTTGTCCACCGTGCCGATCAAGCCCCAGAGGGATTCGAGGGCGCGGTTGAACTCATATTTCTCGAACGACGCGCGGTAGGCGGCAACGGCTTCGGTGGCGGCGGCGGAGATTTCGGCCGCGCCTTGGGAGGCAGGGATGTTGCCGCCGCGATACTGGCGGATCATGGTGAGGGTGCGCGAGGCGAGGTTGCCGATGCCGTTGGCGAGGTCGGCGTTGATGCGCGTGATGAGCGAGTCGTAAGAGAAGTTGCCGTCCTGGCCGAAGGGGATGTCGCGGAGGAGGAAGTAGCGCACGGGGTCTGCGCCGATCACCTGGCGGAGCGGCTCGGGTCGGACGACGTTGCCGCGAGACTTGGACATCTTGACCTGGTCCTTGAGGATCCAGCCGTGGGCGACGATCTTCTTGGGCAAAGGCAGGTCGGCGGCCATGAGGAAAGCGGGCCAGTAGATGGCGTGGAAGCGGAGAATGTCCTTGCCGATCAGGTGGAGGTCGGCCGGCCAGTAGTGTTCGTCACGGACGGCAGTGAGGTAGGAGATGAGCGCGTCGAACCAGACGTAGAAGACGTGGTGGCCGGCGACGGGGACAGGGATGCCCCACTGGAGGTTGGAGCGCGTGATGGAGAGGTCGCGCAGGCCGCCTTTGACGAACGAGACGATTTCGTTGCGGCGGTAGTCGGGGGTGACGAACTCGGGCTGCTCTTCGTAAAGCTTCAGGAGGCGGTCCTGGAAGGCGGAGAGCTTGAAGAAGTAGTTCTCTTCGGTGACGGTCTCGGTGGCGCGGCCGCAGTCGGGGCAGGGGTCGCCAGCCTCGGCGTCGTTGACGTAGAGTTCGCAATTGACGCAGTACTGGCCGGTGTAGGTGCCGGCGGTGATGTAGCCGTTGGCGCGGCAGCGCTCGAAGAGCCACTGGACGGTGGCGTGGTGGCGCGGGTCGGAGGTGCGGATGAAGCGGTAGGGCACCTCGAAGAGATCCCACTCGCGCTTGAACTCATTGGAGAGTTCGGTGGAGAAGTCGTAGGGCGACTGGCCTTTCTTGCGGGCGGCGCGCTCGACGTTCTGGCTGTGCTCGTCGGAGCCGGTGACCAGCAGGGTCTCCTTGCCGAGCATGGCCTGATAGCGGCGGATGGTGTCGGCGGCGAGGGTGCAGTAAGTGGTGCCGAGGTGCGGCGCGGAGTTGACGTAGTAGATGGGTGTGGTGAGGTAGAACTTCTCGCTCATTTGGAGCTCCCGTAAGCGGCAATGGCCGCGGCGAAGATTTCTTTGAGAGGCGTGCCGGAAACGGCGGCGAGCTGGCGGCAGTCCTCGAATTCGGGGGATGCGCCGGTGGGGGTGACCTTGACGCGCACGGCGCCGAAGGGGGTTTGGACTTCGACGTGATGGCGCGGCTGGACGCGGCGCTCGGCCTGGTGGATGCGGAGGCCGGCGGTGGAGGTTTCGGCGAAGAGGAGCGAGGCGAGGCGCTCCTGGTCCTGCGGGAGGGCGAGGACGGAGAGGCGCGCGGCGGGGCGCTGCTTCTTCATGAAGATGGGCTCGAGGGTGACGTCGAGGGCGCCAGCGGAGAGGAGTCGCTCGGTGGCGTAGCCGAGGATTTCGGGGGTGGAATTGTCGATGTTGGCTTCGATGACGGAGATGAGGGTGGCTTCGGCGGCGCCGCTGGATTCGCCGATGAGGACGCGGACGACGTTGGGGGTGCCGGGGAAGTCCTTGGTGCCGGCGCCAAAGCCGGAGCGCTCAATGGTGAGGGCGGGCATGGCCCCGAAGCCGCGGGAGAGAGCGGCGAGGAGAGCGGCGCCGGTGGGGGTGGTGAGTTCGGTTTGGGGACCGCGGGCGTAGGCTGGGATGCCTTTGAGCAGAAGCGCCGTGGCGGGAGTGGGCACAGGCATGACGCCGTGGTCGGCCTCAATGGTGCCGGAGCCTGTATTGACTGCGGAGGCGTAGACGGCCTCGACGCCGAGGAGGTGGAGGCCGAGGCAGGCGCCGACGATGTCGCAGATGGAGTCGATGGCGCCGACTTCGTGGAAGTGCACCTTTTCGATGGAAGTACCGTGAACGGAGGCTTCGGCGGCGCCGAGTGTTTCAAACACTTTGATGGCGTTTTGTTTGACTGGTTCGGGCAGCGCGGCGGCCTCGATCATCTTGACGATGTGGGGGAGGTGGCGGTGCTTCTTCTGGTCTTCGAACTCGACGAGGAAGCGGGTGGCGGCGATGCCCTGGCGCTTGGTCTTTTCGATGGAGAAGCGCGCACCGGTGGCGAGCGAGTCGAGCCCGGCGGTGAGGGAGTCGAAACTGGCGCCGGCATCGATCAAAGAGGCGACGGTCATATCGCCGGCGATGCCGGAAAAGGCGTCAAAGTATGCGATTTTCATGAGTCGATCAATTGCGGAAGGATTTCGCCGGAGGCACCGCGGAGCGAGAGGTCGGCCGAGCCGCTGAGCGGTGTTTCCTCCATGTTAATTTCGATGAGCCGCGCGCCGTGGCGCTGGGCGAGAGGCGCGAGGGAGGCGGCGGGGTAGACGACGGCGCTGGTGCCGACGATGAGAAAGAGATCGCAGTCGCGGGCGGCGTTTTCGGCCTGCTCCCAGGTGAGGGTGGGGAGAGATTCGCCGAACCAGACGACGCCGGGGCGGAGCAGGCCGCCGCAGGGGCAGCGGGGCGGGAGTTCGGGGAGCGGGACGCGGAAGTCGGATTGGATTTTATTGCAGGAGAGGCAGAGGGTCCACCAGATGTCGCCGTGGATTTTGAGGATGCGTTGGGAGCCGGCGCGGTTGTGGAGGCCGTCGACGTTCTGGGTGATGAGGATGAAGCGGTCCTGGAGGCGCTGCTCGAGTTGGGCGAGGGAGAAGTGACCGAGATTGGGTTTGACCTGGGCAATGAGGGAGCGGCGCCAGTCGTACCACTCCCAGCAGAGCTTGGGGTTGGCGTGGAAGGCTTCGGGGGTGGCGAGCTGTTCGGGCTTGAAGTCGCGCCAGAGGCCGCCGGGTCCGCGGAAGGTGGGCACGCCGCTCTCAGCGGAGGTGCCGGCCCCGGAGAGGACGGTGACGCGCGAGGCTTCGCGCAGCCAGGCGCGCGCCTGGGCGAGTTGATCCTGCACGCTGGGTTGGGTCGGGGTCAAATCTCATTATGACCCGCAGCGCGCAGGGCCTGCAGAGCGGCATCGATTTTGACGGCTGGAACGAGGACCCAATCGGTGTCGTAGGTGGAGAGGGCGAAGATGGGGACCTGGGCCTCGGCAAGTGGATTCAGGAAGGACGACAGGATTCCGGTGAGGGTGAAAGGGAAGGGGCCGCGGAGTTCGAGGCAGGCCCAGCCGCGCTCGGCCTGCGCGTTTTCAGGAACGCAGGCGGCTTCGGAGACGATGGAGAGTTCGGCGGGGGTGCGGGTGATGCTGGAGAAGGGGCTTTGGGCGGCCCAGACGGGGATTGGCGCATCCGGGGCCAGGCGGCAGACGGCGAACTCGCCGGGATGACGGCGGAAGGAGAGTCCCATGGCGACAGGGTAGCAGGGCGCGGCGGCGCGGGCGGGTATATACTAGCTCTCAACTGGGATACTCGATGCGATTTCCAATTCTCTGGGTTTTGCTTGCCGTGACCGTGCACGGCGCCGCTCCGGACTTCCAAAAAGAGGTGCGGCCGATCCTGTCGGACAACTGTTTCCACTGCCACGGCAACGACCGCACAACGCGGATGGCCGGGATGCGTCTGGACACGAAGGAAGGCGCGTTCCAGAAACGGCCGAATGGCGTGCCGGTGGTGGCGGGTGACGCGGCAAAATCGCTGATCATTCAACGCATCACTGCCAAGGACCCGGCGCGGCGGATGCCTCCGGCCGCGGCGCACAAGACTCTGTCGGCGGAGCAGGTGAAGACGCTGACGGCGTGGATTCAGGCGGGCGCGCCCTGGAAGGAGCACTGGGCTTTCACGGCGCCGGTGCGGCCGCAGCCCCCGGCGGTGGGCGACGCGGCGTGGGCGAAGAACGCGGTGGACCAGTTCATTCTGGCGCGTCTGGAGAAAGAAGGATTGAAGCCAGCGGCGGAGGCATCGCGGCGAACGCTGGCGCGGCGGCTGGCATTCGACTTGACGGGATTGCCGCCGCATCCAAAGGATGTGGAGGAGTTCTCGGCTTCGAAGGATCCGAAGGCGTATGAAGCGCTGGTGGAGAAGTATCTGGCAACGCCGCAGTATGGCGAGCACCGGGCGCGGTTCTGGCTGGACGCGGCGCGCTACGGGGACACGCACGGGATTCACATCGACAACTATCGCGACATCTGGCCGTATCGCGATTGGGTGATCAAAGCCTACAACGACAACATGCCGTTTGACCGCTTCACGCGCGAACAGTTGGCCGGCGACCTGCTGCCGAACCCGACGCTGGAGCAGCGCATTGCGACAGGGTTCCAGCGCTGCAACGTGACGACGAACGAAGCGGGCGTGATTATCGATGAGATCGAGGCGATGTATGCGAAGGACCGCGCGGACACGATCGGCGCGGTGTACCTGGGATTGACGGTGGGCTGCGCCACTTGCCACGACCACAAGTTCGACCCGATTCCGCAGAAGGACTTCTACGCGATGACGGCGTTCTTCCGGAACACGACGCAGCACGCGATGGACGGCAATGTGTCAGACACGCCGCCGATCGCGGTGGTGCCGGCGCCGGCGGACCGCGCGCGGTGGGATGCGATTCTGGCGCGGGAGAAGGTGCTGCGGTCGCTGATCGCGCAGAAGCCGAAGGCCGCCAACGACGCGCAGGGCGACCTGTTCCGGCTGGAGTTGAACGGGCGGATCGGCGCCGTGACGCCGGCCGGACCGGAGGTGGTTCCGTTCCAGACGGGCGTGTCGCTGGGCGGGGCGCAGGATGCGAACGGGATGGCGGTGTACTTCGACAAGGCGTCGCTGGAACTGCCGAACATCGCGTCGATCGATACGGCGACGCCGTTCTCGGTGAGCACGACGTTCTACTTCCCGAAGGGTGAAGAGTATTACCTGATCGCGGCGCAGCAGGACAGCAAAGACAAGGGGCGCGGCTGGAACCTGTTCGTTTCGGCGCGCATTCCGGGGGCGCGGTTTTACGGCGACGACGGCAAGAGCGTGGAGATCCGCGCGGGCCATCTGGATCAGTTGGTGCCAGGCTCGTGGAACCGTCTGGAGATGCACTACGACGGCACGGGTGAGGCGCTGGGCGTGCGACTGCTGGTGAACGGGCAGGAGGTGAATCCGCAGCGGAACTCGAAGGCGAAGATCCAGGGGTCGATCAAGAACGCCGCACCGCTGAAGCTGGGTAATCCGACGAGGCCGCTGGACGGCGCGATCTCAGAGCTGCGCGTGTACAAGCCTGTGCTGACGGCGGAAGAGGCGGAGTTGCACGAACTGGAGATGGAGAAGCGGGCGATCCGCTGGCGCGGCACCGTGACGCTGGTGATGGAAGAGCGCACGGATCAGAAGCCGTATGCGCACCGGCTCTACCGCGGGATGTACGATGCGCCGAGGGAGAAGCTGGAGGCGAACACGCCGTCGGTGCTGCCGCCGATGGCGGCGTCGCTGCCGCACAACCGGCTGGGGCTGGCCGAGTGGCTGGTATCAGCGGAGAACCCGCTGACGGCGCGCGTGACGGTGAACCGCTTCTGGCAGGAGCTGTTCGGCACGGGCCTGGTGAAGACATCGGAAGATTTCGGCTCACAGGGCGAGGCTCCGGTGAACCAGGAGTTGCTGGACTGGCTGGCGGTGGAGTTCCGCGAGTCGGGCTGGGATACGAAGCACATGATGCGGCTGCTGGTGACTTCGGCGGCGTACCGGCAATCGGCGGAAGCGACGCCGGAGAAACTGGAGAAGGACCCGGGCAACCGGCTTCTGTCGCGCGGGCCGCGGTTCCGGCTGGATGGTGAAGTGATTCGAGACGCGGCGCTGGCGGCGTCGGGGCTGCTGGTGGAGGAAGTGGGCGGGCCGAGCGTGAAGCCCTATCAGCCGTCGGGCATCTGGGAGACGGTGGCGATGGAGAGCAGCGACACGCGGTTCTACAAACAGGACACGGGGGAAAAGCTGTACCGGCGGTCTCTGTACACGTTCTGGAAGAGGTCGGCGCCGCCGGCTTCGATGGAGATCTTCAACGCGCCGACGCGCGAGACGTGCACGGTGCGGCGGGAGCGGACGAACACGCCGCTGCAGGCGCTGGTGACGATGAACGATCCGCAGTTTGTGGAAGCGGCGCGGGCGCTGGCGTCGAGGACGCTGGGCGAGCCGGCGCTGGAGACCCGGCTGGACACGATGGCGGAGCGGCTGCTTTCGCGTCCGCTGCAAGAGCGCGAGCGGACGGTGCTGCGGGCGTCGTACCGCGAGTTTCTGCGCTACTACGACACGAATCCGGAGCAGGCGAAGAAGCTGATCGCCACGGGCGAATCGAAAGCTCCGGAGCAGGCCAACGCGGCCGAACTCGCCTCACTGACGATGGTGGCGAGCCAGATTCTGAACCTCGACGAGGCCCTTTCGAAATGAGAAACGATCTGCTGCCCACGCTCGGCCAACTTTCGCGCAGGCGCCTGCTGGCACGCGGCGCACAGGGCTTCGGAGCGCTGGCGCTGAGTGAACTGCTAGGCGCGGAGACGCGTCCGACGCTGCCGCACTTTCCGCCCAAGGCGAAGCGCGCGATCTACCTGCACATGGTGGGCGCGCCGCCACAACTGGAGACGTTCGACTACAAGCCGAAGATGCAGGAGTGGTTCGACAAGGATCTGCCGGACTCCATCCGGCAAGGGCAGCGTCTGACGACGATGACGTCGGGGCAGAGCCGGTTTCCGATCGCGCCATCGGTATTCAAGTTCGCCAAGCACGGCCAGAGTGGCGCGGAGGTGAGCGAACTGCTGCCGAACATGGCGAAGATGGTGGACGATATTGCCATCATCCGCTCGATGCACACGGAGGCGATCAACCACGAGCCGGCGATGACGTTCATTCAGACCGGGTTCATGATCGCGGGCAAGCCGTGCATCGGGTCGTGGCTGGCGTACGGGCTGGGGTCGATGAACAAGGATCTACCGACGTTCGTGGTGCTGAACGCGTCGCATTCAAATCCGAAGGCGAACGTGCAGGCGATTTCGGCGCGGCTGTGGTCGTCGGGCTTTCTGTCGGGCGAGTATTCGGGGGTGGCGCTGCGGTCAGGCGGCGATCCGGTGCTGTTCATCAACAACCCCGATGGCGTACCGCCGGAGATGCGGCGCAAGATGCTGGACGGGCTGGCTGAGCTGAACCGGATGGAAGACCAGCGGCTGCACGACCCGGAGACGCGGGTGCGGATCGAGCAGTATGAGATGGCGTACCGGATGCAGGCGTCGGTGCCGGAGTTGACCGATCTCTCGAAGGAGAGCGAGGTGACGAAGAAGATGTACGGCGACGACGTAAACAAGCCGGGGACTTTCGCCTACTCCGCATTGATGGCGCGGAGGCTGGTGGAACGCGGCGTGCGGTTCGTACAGCTCTACCACCGCGGCTGGGACGTGCACGGCAATCTGCCGGAGGTGCTGCCTTCGCAATGCAAAGACGTGGACCAGGCGAGCTATGCGCTGGTGCAGGATTTGAAGCAGCGCGGGCTGTTGGACGACACGCTGGTGATCTGGGGCGGTGAGTTCGGACGGACGATCTACTCACAAGGCAAGCTGACGCCGAAGGACTACGGGCGCGACCACCACCCGCGCTGCTTTTCGCTGTGGCTGGCGGGCGCGGGCGTGAAGGGCGGCACGGTGTACGGCGAGACGGACGATTTCAGTTACAACATCGTGCGTGACCCGGTGCACGTGCGAGACCTGCAGGCAACGCTGCTCAACCGCTTCGGCATCGATCACGAGCGGTTCACGTACAAGTACCAGGGGCTGGCGCAGCGGCTGACAGGGGTGGAAAAGGCCACGGTGGTGAAGGGGATCCTGAGCTAGGCGCCGCGAAGCTAGACTTCGCCGACGTAGGCAAGGTCGTCGACGCGGAGATCACTGAGCAGGCCCCACTGGCGTGCCTCGCGGCTGCGGCTCTCGCGCATCGAGTCGCGCTGCGGCGGCGGGATGGCTGGCCACTTCGCATCTTCCTTTTCCACGCGGCATTCGAAGAGGCGTTCCTCGATGCCGGAGAGCATGGTGAGGCGCTCCATAGTGGTGACTCGGCCTTCGGCGGCCACGCGCAAGGCCATGCCGACGACGAAGCCGAGGCGGTTCTGCACGCCGCGGCGCTTGGCTTCAGCGACGAGCCATTCCCAGTCGAGATGTTCGAAGCGGAGGACGAGCCAGGGCAGAGCTTCGATGACGCGCTCTTCCAGCCGCTCACAGGCCAGGGAGGCCATCAGCACGATGCCCGGATCCTGAAGAAACTCGCGCTCCATCTCTGTGAAGAGGTTCACGAAGCCGGGGTAGCCCAAAGCTCCGAGGGCGTCGCGCAGGGCTCTGGATCGCGCTTCGTCTTTCTTGCTCACCGTAATAATCTACCAACAGCGGGGGTGGCGGCAAAAGCCAGGGGTGCAGGAAGATGGAAAACAGGCTGAACTTCATGAGTAGAATCAGAACAGGAGGGCGATCGGAATGATGATGAGACATTGGGCGCCGGCCCTGGTAATGGCGTTAGCGGTTGGGTTCACCGGCTGCGCGAAGAAATCAGAACAGGCTGACGCGCAACAGAAGCTGGAAGAGGCGCAAAAGCAACTGGCGGAGGCGCAGAAGCAGGTGGACGCCGCCAAGGTGGCCGCGGAGAAGAGCGGCGCGGCGGCACAGCCGGGCGGCAGCGCTCAGGGAACGCAGCCGGGCGGCGCGCAGCAGGGTTCCGGCTGGTCCTCAGGCGCACCGGGCCAGCCCGCACAGAAGGCTCCGGCGGAGCCGCCGAAGCCGAAGGTGGTGACGATTCCGGCGGGTACGACCCTCGCGGTGCGCATCGTCACGGGTCTGACGACAAAGACAGCGCAGAACGGCACGCCGTTCTCGGCTACGCTGCAGGAGCCGCTGAGCGTGGACGGGGAACTGATCGCCGCGAAGGGCGCTGAAGTGGACGGCGTAGTGGTGCTGAGCGATCCGGGCGGGAAGGTGAAGGGGAAAGCCAGCATCTCCGTGGCGCTGAAGACGCTGAACAGCCAATACGGCAAGCTGGGCATCACCACCGGAAACGTGGGTGCGGAAGCCAAGAGCACGGTAAAGAAGGACGTGACGCGCGGCGCCATCATGACGGGCGCGGGCGCGGCTATCGGGGCTATCGCCGGCGGCGGCAAAGGCGCGGCCATCGGCGCGGGCATCGGCGGCGCGGCGGGCGTGGGCACGGCCATGGCCACGAAGGGCGCGCCGGCCGAGATCCCCTCTGAGAGCCTATTGACGTTCAAGCTTTCGTCGCCGGTGACGGTGACGCTTCAGAAATAGCAAGAGCGGCCCACGGAGGGCCGCCCTGATCTAGAACGAATGAGAAGCGCCAGGTTTCGCCTTTCGGGGCAGGCCTGGCGTTTTCTTTAGCCGATGTGGCGAATGACGGCGTCGGTGAAATCCTTGGTGCCGCAGGTGCCGCCAACGTCGCGCGTGAGGTACTTGCCTTCGGCGAAAGTGGCTGCGATCGCCTTCTGGAGCCGATCCGCAGCGGAGCTTTCTCCCAGGTGGCGCAGCATGAGAATGGCGGAGGACATGAGCGCGGTGGGGTTGGCGACGCCGTGACCGGCGATGTCCGGCGCCGAGCCGTGCACTGCTTCGAAGATAGCTTCCTTCTCGCCCATGTTGGCGCCCGGCACCACGCCGAGGCCGCCGACGAGGCCGGCGGCGAGATCGGAGACGATGTCGCCGTAGAGGTTAGGGAGCAGCAGGACATCGAAGGTCTCCGGCCGCATCACGAGCTGCATGGAGGCGTTGTCTACGATGAGTTCGTTGTAGGCGATGTCGGGGTACTCGGTGGCCACTTCGCGGCAGCAGCGAATGAAGAGGCCATCCGACAGTTTCATGATGTTGGCCTTGTGCACGGCGGTCACCTTGCGGCGGTTGTTCTTCCGCGCATAGGCGAAGGCGTACTTGGCAATGCGGATGGAGGCGTAGCGGGTGATGATCTTGAGGCTCTCCACCACGTCCTTCACCACTTCGTGCTCGAGGCCGGAGTAGAGATCCTCGGTGTTCTCGCGGAAGATCACCATATCGATGTTGACGTCCTCGAATCGCGTCTTCAGGCCGGGCAGGGTAAAGACGGGGCGAACGTTGGCGAAGAGGTCCAGTTGCTTGCGGAGCGCCACGTTGACGCTCTTGAAACCACCGGCGATGGGCGTGGTGACGGGTCCCTTGAGGCCGACGCCGGTGCGATGGACGGATTCGAGCACATGCTCAGGGAGCGAGGTGCCGCTCTGCTCGATGATGGCGGCCGAGAGCTCGGCGCGCTCCCACTCGATCTCGACGCCGGTCGCTTCAATGGCGCGCACGGTTGCATCGGCCACTTCGGGCCCAATGCCATCTCCGGGAATGAGCGTGATTTTGTGTGCCACGCTCCTATGGTAACAGCGTGATGGATAGTGTCAGAATGAAAGGTCATGCCCACCGTTAAGCGCGCACTTCTGAGTGTTACAGACAAGTCCGGCCTCGCCGATTTCGCCAAGGGGCTCGCCGCCCTGGGCTGCGAACTGATCTCCACGGGCGGCACCGCCAAGCTCCTGCGGGACGCGGGTCTGGCAGTGAAGGACGTGAGCGAGGTGACCGGGTTTCCGGAGATGCTCGACGGCCGGGTGAAGACGATCCATCCGATCATCGCGGCGGGCGTGCTGGCGCGGCGGTCCGTGCCGGAACACATGGCCGCGCTGGAGAAGCACGGCATCGGCACCATCGACATGATCGTGGTGAACCTCTACGAATTCGAGAAAGTCGCCGCGAAGAAGGACGCGCCCGTTGAGGAGCTGATCGAGAACATCGACATTGGCGGGCCGACGATGATCCGCGCCGCGGCGAAGAACTTTCAGGACGTAGCGGTGGTCACTTCGGCCGGGGACTATGCGGCGATCCTGGCTGAGTTGCAGGCCAACCGCGGCAGCCTTTCGAAGAAGACCCACTGGGACCTGGCGCGCAAGGCATACGCCACCACGGCGAAGTACGATGCGGCGATCACGGCCCGGCTGGCTTCCATCGAAGTGGAAGGCGGGGAGTTCCTGGACGAGCCCACGCCGCTGCCGAAGACGCTGAACATCCACGTGCCGCAGAAGCAGGCGCTGCGGTACGGGGAGAACCCGCACCAGGGCGCGTCGCTGTATGCGTGCGGCGAGGAAGGAGTCGCCAACTGCACGCAACTGCACGGCAAGGAACTGAGCTACAACAACCTGGTGGATCTGGATGCCGCGTGGCAGTTGGTTTGTGAGTTCTCGCGTCCAGCGGTGTCGATCATCAAGCACACCAACCCGTGCGGCTGCGCGGAGCAGGAGAAGCTGGCGGACGCCTATTTGAAGGCGTTCGAAGCCGATACTGTGTCGGCGTTTGGCGGCGTGATCGCATGCAACCGCGAGGTGGACACGGCCACGGCGGCCGAGATGTCGAAGCTGTTCGTGGAGTGCGTGGCGGCACCGGCGTTCTCACAGCAGGCGATTTCGATTCTCGCTGCGAAGAAGAACGTGCGGCTGGTAACGGTGAAGGGCACAGTGCCGGAAGAGCTGGTGGTGAAGTCGATCACGGGCGGCTTCCTGGCACAGACCGCGGATTTGTTGACGATCGACAAGGCGGCGGCGAGGGTGGTGACGAAACGGCAGCCGACAGAGGCCGAGTGGTCGGCGCTGGAGTTCGCGTGGAAGGTGTGCAAGCACGTGAAGTCGAACGCCATCGTCTATGCGCGGGACGGGCAGTTGCTCAGTTCGGGCGCGGGCCAGATGAGCCGCGTGTTCTCGGCCGAGATCGGCGCGCAAAAGTCGGTGTTGCCGCTCGAAAACTGCGCGGTGGCATCGGATGCGTTCTTCCCCTTCCCGGACGGCCTGGAAGTGGTGGTAAAGAACGGCGGGACGTCGGTGATTCAGCCCGGCGGGTCGATGAGGGACAGCGAGGTGATCGAAGCGGCGGACCGGCTGGGGATCACGATGATCTTCACCGGGCTGCGGCACTTCCGCCACTAAAGCGGGCGGATGCGCCCCATGCCGTTCAGGCGGCGCATGAGGTATTCGACGAAGACGCGGTGGGGGTTGAAGCCGACCACCTGCTCGGCGCCGGCGACGAAATTGGAGAGAGCGTTGAGGTCGTAGAAGACAGGCTCGCCGTTGCGGTGGTCGATGATGTACTCGACGCCGCAGACGTCGAGTCCGCCGCGGCGGGCGATGGAGACGGCGGTAATGGCGGCGTCGGGATGCGGCTCCACACGCGTGAACGTTGGCTTGGCGGCGGATTCGCAGACGTCGGCGGGACAGAGATTGTAGCCGGAGCCGTCGCGCTGGATGCGGACGCAGTAGAGCACTTCGCCGTCGAGCACTTCGACGCGGTAGCACGCTCCATCTCGCGAGGGGATGTGTTCCTGAATGAGCGCGGTGTGGTCGCAGCCGAATTCGATGGTGGAGGCCTTGGCGGCGAGTTCTCCCGCGGAGTCGAAACGCTGGATTCCGCTGCCGGCGCCGCCGCAATTCGGCTTCACCAGGACGGGGAAGGACATCGATTCGGCCGCCCCGGCGGCGAGTGAGGCCATGTTGATGACCTTGGTGCGCGGCACGCGCGCGCCGACACGGCGGAAGAGATCCAGTTGGCGAACCTTGCTGACCTCGAGTTCGTACGCGCGGGAGCCGTTCACCACCGCCACGCGCCGCTCTTCGAGTACGGCAAGGAAGTCGCGCACGGCGAACTGGCCGTGTCCGTGGCCGCGCCACACGGCGGAGGGGCTCATTCGATTGAGCACAAGGTCAGGAAACTCGCCGTCCTCGAGACTGTACGCCAATGCGTCCGCGCGCCACTCCTCGAAGTTGACGCCGGCGCGGCGAAGTTCCTCAAAGAGCGGTTTGAACCAGTGCGGATGTTCGTAAAGGACTGCGAGTCGTGCCACGGAAGCCTAATTCCAATCTTCCGGCTTCTGGCCCTCCGGAAGCAAGGCGCCCTTGTCGATGTAGAGGATCTTGGTGGCGAAGTGAGCGGCGTGCGGGTCGTGCGTCACCATGACGATGGTCTTCGCATGTTCCTTGTTGAGCCGCGCTAGCAGAGTGAGAACCTCCTGGGCAGACCTGGCGTCGAGGTTGCCGGTGGGTTCGTCGCAAAGCAGGATGTCGGGATCGGTGACGATGGCGCGCGCAATGGCGACGCGCTGCTCCTGGCCGCCGGAGAGCTGCCGCGGATAGTGGCCCATGCGGTCGTCCAACCCGACCAGCTTCAAGGCGGTGGCGGCGTGCTGCATGCGCTCACCCTTCTTGAGGTGCGTCAGCTTCAGGGGCAGTTCCACATTCTCTAGCGCGGTGAGCACTGGGATCAGGTTGAAGCTCTGAAAGACGAAGCCGATGTGCCGGTTGCGCCACTTGGCGATCTCGCTGTCTGAGAGGCCATTGAGCTTTGCGCCGAGCACTTCAATCTCGCCGCCGGTAGGACGGTCCATGGCTGCCGCCAGGTGCAGCAGCGTGGACTTGCCTGAACCCGAAGGGCCCATCAACGCCAGGAAGTCGCCCTGCCGCACTTCGAAGTTGGCATCTTTCAGCGCCACGACCTGGAACTCGTCACGCACGTATTCCTTGGTCAGGCCACGGGTCCGGATCACGACATCGCTCATCGCCTATTTCCTTGCATTTGGGATCACCTGTACTTTCATGCCGTCTTTCAATTCGGCGGGAGGATTCACCACCAGATCCTCACCACCGATCAGGCCATCTTCCACCCGCAGACCCTGCGGCGTGTTGCCGCTGGTGCGGATGGCGCGTTCCACCACCTTCCCGTTCACCACGATGTAGACCTTGTCGCTGCGCACGGTGGAGGGTGGAATGAAGACCACAGGCTTGCCGGCCTGGACGGAGGCGCCGGGCCTCTCCTCGGCAAGGAAAGCCACGGACGCGTTCATCTCCGGCCGCAGGTACTGGTCGGGATTCAGCACTTTCACCTTCACCTGCACGGTGGCCTTCTGCCGGTTGGCCTCGGGCGAGATCTCATCGATGGCGCCTTCCCACTTGCGGTCGGGGTAGGCATCCACAGTGATGACGCCTTTTTGCCGGGGGCCGAGCTTGCTGAAGTCGTTCTGGGAGATATCCAGTTCGACGCGCAAGTCGTTCAAGTCGGCCAGCGTAACGACGTAGCCCTTGGCGCCGCGCTCGCCCACGAAGCTGGTGGTGACGAACTCGCCCTTCTCCACGCCGCGTTCGAGGATGGTGCCGCTGACCGGCGCCTTGATGAGGGTATTCTCGAGTTGCGTCTGAGCCAGAGCCACGGCGCCGCGCGCCTGTTCCACCTGTCCGCGCATAGCGTCGATCACTTCCTTGCGCGGCCCGATGCGCACCAGTTCGTAGGTCTTCTGCAGCGAATTGACGCGCGCCACGGCGGCATCGTAACGAGCCTGCGCATCGTCCAGGCTCGACTTCGAAAGCACCTTATCCTGCGCCAGTTGCTTGGCGCGGCCGAGCTGCACGTTCGCGTTTGCGAGATCGGCCTGCGCCTGCGCGACGTTCGCCTTGGCGGTGGCGATCTCCTCCGGCCGCGAGCCGGCTTCGAGTTCGGCCAGCCTCGCCTCCAGCGTGATCAACTGCCCGCGCGCCTGCTGCATCTGGGCCCTATATTCGTCGTCTTCCAGGCGAACGATCACCTGTCCGGCCTGCACCGAATCGCCCTTCTCCACGCCGATCCACTGCACTTTGCCCACCACCTTGGAAGCCACCTGGATCTTGTGCGCCGCGATGACGTAGCCGGTGGCGTTCAGCACCACGGCACCGGAAGATGCTCCGGCCGCCTGTTGCGCCTGCGCGCGGGCGGTGGACACTTCCAGAGCCGCGGTGAGTTTCCGGTAGGCCATCGCGCCGCCGGCAAGCACCGCGATTACGATCGCGGCCAGCACGATCCACTTGGCGGCAACGCCGCTTCTGCGCGACGAGTGCGCCTCCGGGCTCCGGTCAATTCTCAGACTCTTAAGTTCGTGATCCATATCGAGTTCAAACCTGCCGCAGCGCGTCCAGAATCTGTTTCCTGGCCGCGCCGAAGGCAGGCAAAAGTCCTCCGAACGCGCCCATGAATAGGGCGAAGAGCATGCCTCGCATCGCCGTGCCCGCGGTCACCCGCAACTGGAAGGCGGTCTCCGCGAAGGTGACATTGCTGCCGATCCCCGTGGTGAGTCCGTTCAACGGCAACACTAGAAGAATGCCGAGAAGGCCGCCAAGCACTGAGAGCAGGATGGATTCGAGCAGGAAGCTCACCAGAATGGAGGTACGCGAGAAGCCCAGCACACGCAGCGTGCCGATCTCCTTCGAGCGCCGCGCTACGGCGGCATACATGGTGTTCATGGCCGCGAAGCAGGAGCCCACGGCCATGATGATGGCGACAAATGTGCCGAGGTAGCGCACGAGGTCGCCCGAAGAGGTCTGCTGTTGGTAGTAGTCTTTTTCGGGCCGCGCCTGCACGTTCAACCGCGTGTCGAAGCTGAGGTCGTTGACCAACGCCTGGTGGGCCACTTCGTCGGTGGCGCGGATGAGGGCGGAACTCAGCACCTCCTCGCGCTGGAAGTCGCTGGCAGCCTGATTGAGGTCTGTGAGGATTTCGGAGTTCCGCGCGGGCTGGTCACTCTGGAAGACCCCCACCACATCCCACTCGCCGCGGCCGAACTTGAGCTTGCGCCCGATCTGCGCGTCAGGGTAGCGCTTGGCGATGGCACTGCCCACGGTGACTTCGCGGCGGCCGGGCGTGAACCAGCGTCCGGAAGCGAGGCGCGTGTCTTCCCGCATCTCAATCCCCAGGGGCGTGACGCCACGCACGGTGATGTTGGAGCCCTCCGGAAACTCGGTGCTGACCAGACTGATGACGGTTACGATCTCCAGCGAAGCCAAGGGTTCGCCTTGTTTGCCGCGGGCGATGCCCTGTTTGAACTTCATATCGTTGAAGACGCTGCGCTGGAAGTTCGAACTCAGCTCAGAGTCGGAGCCTTTGCGCGTCACCAGGATGTTCAGCGGATGGCCGGAGGCCTCAAAGGCCAGGCGCAGGCCATCCACCAGGGCGAAGGCCGCCACGAGCACGGCGACAGTGAGCGCGATGCCGAGGGCCGTCATGGCCGTGGTGGTCTTGCGCACGGCCAGGTTTCTCAGGTTGTAGGAGAGTGGAATTGCCATGGCGCTAGTCCGTAAACCGCAGTGCGTCGATGATGTTCTCGCGGGAGGCGTTCCAGGCGGGGACAATCGCGCTGGCCACGCCAATGAAAAGGGCGAGCAGCGTAAGCGCCAGGAACACCGGCCATTCGATGGCCAGCGTCTTGGTCTGCTGCAGGATGGCCGGCCCTTGCCGGATGGCGGCGCAGAGGCCTTGCGCAATCAACACGCCCAGGGCGCCGCCGAGCAGCGAAATGAACGCGCTCTCTCCCAGAATCAGCAACAGAATGGTGCCTTTCTGGAAGCCCAGGGTGCGCAGGACGCCCACTTCGCGCACGCGTTCTCGCACGCTCATGGCCATGGTGTTCGCGCTGATCAGCAGCACGGTGAACGTCACAGCGCCGCAGATGCTCATGAGGATCACCTTGATGTTGCCGAGGAAGGAAAGGAAGGAAAGGCCGAAGGCGTACTCGCTCTCGGTCTTGGTGGGCGCGGTGGAGTTGGCGAACATGTCATCGACGGTGCGGCAGATGGACGGCACGTCGTCGGTCGATTTCGCCAGCAAGGTGAACGTGCCGGCGGAAAGCCGCGAGGAATTACGCAGGGCGTTCTCGAGGTACTTGAAGTTGAACCAGAGCGAGTCGTCGTCGAAGTCCGAGGAAGTGTAGATGCCGCGTACGGTGAGGTCGAGGTCAAAGGGGAAGATGTCGCCTTTGATGAGGATCTTGTCGCCCAGTTTGAAGCCGTGGCGATCGGCCAGCGCTTTGTTCACCACGCAGCCGGCGGGGTCCTGGATGAACGCGCGCTTCTGATCTTCGGGCATCTGGTAGTCCTGATAAACCTGGAAGAGTTTGTCGGCCTCCACGCCGAGGCGGGCGAAGAAGTTGCGTTGGTCCCGGGAGTCCTTGTAGACGCCGCCGAACCACTGCCACACCATCACCTCGTCAACGCCGGGCACCTGCTTCAACTTCTCGCGGTAGTAGAGCGGCATGGGGAAGACAATGGAGACCTTGTGGCGCACCACCACGCGCCGCGCCTGGGCCTTGGCCGGCTGGCCGCCGATGAAGAGCGCGTAGTAGAGCGCCATCATGACGCCGAGCAGGCAAAGTGAAATCGCCAGACTCGCCACGGTGAGGATACTGCGCCTGCGATTGCGCAGGCAGTTCTTCACAATTAGGGACAGGAATTTCATGGGACACTCCTATCTTAGGGCCCAACCCAGACGGTTCTACGTGAACAATGGATGATTTTGCGAAGATAACACGATTGGTCGATCAGGACGAACTCTGGATGACGGAGGCCATTGCGCTGGCGCGCGAAGCGGAAGCTGCCGGCGAGGTGCCGGTGGGCGCAGTTCTGGTGCTGGACGGCGCCGTCATCGGCCGGGGCCGCAACCAGCCCATCACGTTGGGCGACCCCACGGCCCACGCCGAGATCGACGCGCTCCGCCAGGCTGCGGCGGCCGTGAACAACTACCGCCTGGAAGGCTCCACGCTCTATTCCACGCTGGAGCCCTGCGTGATGTGCGCCGGCGCGCTGGTGCATGCGCGCGTCCGGCGGCTGGTGTTCGGTGCTCGTGATCTGCGCTTCGGCGGCGTCCGGTCGAAGTTCCGGCTGTGCGACAGCGAGATCCTCAACCACAGGATGGAGATCACGGAAGGCGTACTGGGAGCGGATTGCGCGGAACTGCTGGAACGCTTCTTCCGTGCCAGGCGCTGATCAGAGCACCGGCCTCAATCCAGTCGAAGCCACCTTCCAGCCGCTCTTGGGGAACCCGGGCGCGGCCTCCGCGGGACCGCCTTCCCAACCGGCGGCCATGCAGGCGATGGCGGCCAGCAAGCCGCCGTTGCCGGGCAGGTAGAGATGCAGCCCCTTGCGCTGATAGTTGTGGCCATTGGGGAGGTAGCGGTTCTTGGGGGTGTCGAGGAGAAGCAGGTCCACAGCCATCTCCCGCTCACCCAGGCGCGCGGCGGTCATGGCGGCCATGGGATAGTCCCAACCCCAGGTATCGGCCCAGCGCCATTCCTTCATCACCTTCCTGAGGGTACGGCGCATCGTTTCGCGGTCCACCATGACACCGGGCAGCACGCCCAGTGCTCCCAGCATGGAGGGATGATCCCGGTTGCGCTCCGTGTAAGTCTGCGGGCAGTTCTCATGGGCCAGGTAGACACCGTCGCGAGCCGGCAGCTTGGATAGTTTCGCGATGACGTCGTCCCACTTCCCTTCGCGCGGCATCCCGAGCGCGACGCGCCATTTCTGAGCGATTTCCAGGCCCCAGCGCCAGTATTCGAGCTCGTAAGTGGGATTCCAGGTCTCCTTGGGCGGATGGTTTTCCTGCGCGGGAATCACCGGCGGGCCCAGCACATACTCGCCGCGCTTGGCATCGAGGTAGGCGAATGAGGCCATGAACTCCGCGCTCTGCAGCACAATGTCCTTGTATCGCCGTAGCGAACCGGGCGCGTCGCCGAACCGGCGGCACAGTTCTGCGTAGTAGATGGGATGCGGCTGCTGCCAGATGAGCAGTGGGCCGATGTTGGACGGGCTGTCCCGGCCGTCTTTGGCGGTCATTTTGGGCCAGCGCGCGCCGGCATAGCCCTGCTTCGCCGCCCAGGCCTGGGCGCTGGGCAGGATGTCGCGGTAGTAGTGCAGGCTGCGCTCTAGCAGCGGCAAGCGGCCCCAATAGGCGAAGTGGACGGCGTGCCACCAGTGCATCTCCAGGTGGAACTTCCCATACCAGCTATTGCAGGTAAGCCCGGTCTCCTGCGGCGGCAGTGAGCCGGCGCATTGGATGGCCGTCAGGTATTGCGAAAGCACAATGCGGCGTTCCAGCTCTTTCCAACGGGCATCACTGCTCGCTGAAAGGTCGATGGCGCCGCCGCTGGTCCAAAACTTCTCCCAGTGAGCGGCGCTGGCGCGGAAGATCTCCGCCGCCGCCGGCACTTTCTGAACGTGGCCCTGGTTGAAAAAGCCGACGGAAGCCTCCAGCCGGGCCCCGGAGCCATGCGGCCGCAGGACGAAGCGATGCGCGGCCTCCTGCTTCAGCCGCGCGCCGGCGGCCGGCACCACCACTACCGTATAGGCGGTCTCATCCAGGGTCCGCTCGATCACCAGATTGCGCAGCACGGACTTGTGCCGGTCCGCCGCCTTCCAATTGGAAGCGGCAACGTCAGGGGAGCCGTAGGGGAACTCGATCTCGACGGCCAAAGCCCCGCTCGCCACCAGTTCGGATTCGACGCAGAACGCGATTCCGTCGATGGCCGGATGGCAGGCGGTCTGTACGCGAACCGCTTTGCCTTCCAGTTCGAATTGACTGTGGAGCATGCCGCTCCAGAGGTCCAGACGCTGGTCCACCGCCTTGACGTCCGCAGCCGCGGCTGGCTTGCCGTCACGCTTTGTCATTCGCAGCCCGATGCGCGCCAGATTCAGACGATGCGGATTCTCCCGCAGCCAGTTGAAGAGCTGTTGCTGCCCGTCACCCCGGGTGGGATAGCCCACCATCCGGCCGTGCGTCTCATACTCCGTCATGCGAAGCGCGTTCGGATCCAGCCCGGCTGGAAGCGGCACGCTGTGCCAACCCCACTGCGACTGCGTGCAGAGCGGGATCCCTTCCGCATAGGCCGCGGGGAAGCTCTGAAGGCCGGTGATGTCCGCGGTAAATGCAAATTCGCCGTTTCCCACCGACAGCGGAGCCATCGGATCGAGCGACTGCAGCTTGGGATCGTGCCGCCCAATTGTCGCTTTCCGCTCCTGCGCGCCAGGCGCCGTCACCCCCAGCAGCGGCGCTCCCCATAGGGGCGCCGACATCAACTCGCGTCTCGTGATTGCCACGACCGCATCTTATCCCCTCTCCGCCTTGCAGGCGACCCCCGCGCCGGGCCCCCGCGCCAGGCGCGGCCGTCCTCGTGGCCACGCCCGGCGCGACTGCCGCCTCAGGCAGCTCGTCTGACCGGCACTTTGAGCCTCGCGTTCAGCGAGCCTCTGCGGATCGAAACCACTTTCTCCGGCAACGGCCAATCGTTTTCCGTACGGCCCGCGAAGTACTCATCCACCGGGTAGAGCGCGTAGGGCCGCAGTTCTCTGTAAACCTTCCCGAGGAGTCCGGCGATCCGGTAGATCTGGTGGAAGAAGAACCCCCTGTCCATGCCGAGCTTGCGGGTGCAGAGCTGCCAGTCGGCACCGAGCAGAAAGTAGTACCGGAAAAGCTTCCAATCTTCGGCGCAGAGGTTCCGCTTCGTCACGAGGAGGAAGTCAGCGATGTACTCCTCATCCTTCCGCCCCCAGGTCATTCTGCCGCCGCCCGTGTGGCTGCGGTCCAGCGTTACCCGGCTCAGGCTCTTCTCTTTCTCGATGGTCTGCCGGAATCGCGCGTAGCAGGCGCGGAAGATCGCGCGGTAGACGCAGGCGCAGGCAACTTCGCTGTCTCCGCGGCCCTGCCGCATTCCTACCCCCTGGCAGATCGTGCACTTCGTTGCCGCCATTCCAAATGTGTCGCTTCGGGTCCACTCCATTGTGTTTGTCCTTTGTTGATCACTGGGGCTTCCGGCCTCACTCCGGGTGCCCTCTTAAGTTCTGTGTAGAGATTCTCGCCTCCTCTCATGCAGGTCAACGCGGGAGGGCCTCAGCGCAACGGCGGCGCCCCGGCAATCCCTTGTCTTGCTGAGCTATCCCTCTGACCGGACAGGGCTTAATTGAGATGTGAATGTCCGGATTAAAACTTCTAAACAATCAGATCGAGTTTGAGAAACGTTAGTACTAGTACTATCCTATTTCCTGAAGGAATCAGATGCTTTCTCCCCCTCCGCTGACCTTCGAAATGCTCTTAACCCGCCTGCTTGGATTCGTTGGCGAGCGGATTCGCAATGGCGAGATGACCGAGCGCGCCATGGCCCGGCTGGTGAGCCTCTCTCAGCCGCATCTGCACAATGTACTGAAGGGCAAGAAAGGCCTCACGCTGGAAGCGGCCGATGGCATGCTTCATGGGCTCTCCTTATCGCTCTTTGAATTCTTGGAGGCCGAGGAACTGGGCCAGGCGCTGCTGGATGGCCAACTGCGCCAACAAGCCAAGCGCCACCTGCCGGTATTGGAGGGCAGGCTAGGCCCCGAAGATCCCTTCCCCGATTGGCGGGCGGTGCGGGAGTGGCTTTCGATTCAGTCCCACCTCCTGGAGAGCTGTTATAAGCCGGCCCTGGTCGAATGCGGGCCGGATTCTGAGAACCTCCACTTTCCGGCCTCCTCATTTGCGCTGGTGGAACAGGAGGAGTCCGCGCGCATGATGTTGAACGGAGAGCACTGGTTCGCCATCCGCTGGCGCGGCGTGGGCTTCATTCGCCGCCTGCGCTGGGAATCCGGCGGACTGCGCGTGCTGGGGCAGACCCCGGTAGGCGAGCCGTCGCTGGCGCCACGGATCGAACTAAATGGAGGATCGGTGCTGCAGGTGGTCCGCGCGCGAGTGCTGTGGGTGGGCCGCGACCCGCGGCTGGTGGACCCATTTGAAGGGCCCTGCGGCGTCTACCTCTGACCCAGCAGCGAGTCGTAGACTGCCAGCACCTCCCGGGCGGTCTCTTCCCAGCGGAAGTGCAGACAGCGCTCGTGGCCGCGACTGATGAGTTCCTGCCGCCGTTCGTCGTTTAGCAGCACTTCCCGGATGCCCCGTGCGATATCGAAGACGTTGTCGGGGCTGACGATCTCGGCGGCGTCGCCCACCACTTCCGGCAAGGAGGTGGTGTTCGAACAGACCACCGGCGTGCCGGACGCCATCGCCTCCAGCGGCGGCATGCCAAAGCCTTCGTAGAGCGACGGAAAGACGAAAGCCGATGCAGCGGCGTAGAAGACGCGCAGCGTGTCCAACGGGACAAAGCCCAGAAAGCGGACATACTGCTCGACGCGAGAGTGGATGACAGTCTGCCGGACGGTAGGGAAGCGCGAAATCTCATCGCCGATGATGATCAGACGGAGCCCCTTCCAGCGCTCGTCGTGCTGGAGTTCAGAGCGGACGAAGGCGAACGCCTCCACCAGGCGCGGAATGTTCTTCTGCGGCCGGATCGTGCCCGAGTAGAGCAGGAAGGGGTAGTTCACCTGGTAGCGCTCGAGGACACGGGTACGCTCATGCTGCCAGGCCGCCGGGCCGGCCGCGCGAGCGCCCAGGCCGGGCGCCTGGTGGGTGAACCGAGGGTCGACCGCGCCATAGATGCGGCGCACTTTCGAAGGAGGCATGCCCATCAGGCTCACCACGTCGTGCCGCGTGGATTCGCTCACCGCCATCACACATTCGGCCCGCATCAGCCCGCGCCGCAGGTAGACCTGCCGCATCTCGCCCTGCCAGCCCGGTCCGGCGTCAATGATCAGGCTGGAGAGGTCGTGCACCGTCACCACATAAGGGCGAGGCATGAGCACGGGAACGCGCGCCAGGGGGATGTGCGTCAAGTCAGGCCGGCACTTCCGCACGAAAGCGGGGAAGGCCAATTCGTTCACCAGGCCGGAGTCTTTGCGCTCATACTCCACGCGGCGAAAGTTGGCGGGAAGGCCATCAAACTCGTGCTGGTCGGCTTTGTAGCTTGCCAGCAGGAACTCGTGCTGAGCGCGGTTGGCCGCGAAGCCGCGCAGGAGGTTGCGGATGTACGTGCCAAAGCCGAAGTCCCTCACGTGCCGGGCATCGAGAAGGATTCGCGCGGGCATGGTTCAGGCTCTCAGCGGGCCGCCGCGGCCGCCTGCTTCCAAGAGTAGAGCGGGTACTTCCCGGTCAGCACCGACACGCGCTTCCGGACTGCGGCCAGGTTTTCTTCCGAGGCCGGCGCCTCCAGCACCTGGGCGATGAGCGCCGCCACTTCCTTCATGTCCTGTTCCTGGAAGCCGCGCGTGGTCACCGCGGGGCTGCCCAGGCGAATGCCGCTGGGGTTCAACGGCGGGTTCTGATCAAAGGGGATGGAGTTCTTATTGACGGTAATCCACGCCTCGTCCAGCGCCTTTTCGGCCTCCTTGCCGCGCAGGCCCTTGGAGAAGATATCCACCAGCATCACATGCGAATCAGTGCCGCCGCTCACCACGCGGAAGCCGGCGGCCTGCATGCCGGCGGCGAGCGCCTGGGCATTGGCCACCACCTGCTTCTGGTACTCCACAAACTCGGGCTGCATGGCTTCGAGGAAGCACACCGCCTTGGCCGCCATGATGTGAACCAGCGGGCCGCCCTGCATGCCGGGGAACACCACCTTGTCGATGGCCGTGCCGAATTGCGCCTTGGCCAGGATCATGCCGGAGCGCGGCCCGCGCAGCGTCTTGTGCGTGGTGGAGGTGACGATGTCGGCCCACTTGCAGGGGTTGGGATATATGCCGGCGGCCACCAGGCCGCTGAAGTGCGCCATGTCCACCAGGAAGAGGGCGCCCACGGAGTCTGCAATCTCGCGGAACCGGGCGAAGTCGATGATCCGCGAATAGGCGCTGGCGCCGGCGATGATCAGCTTCGGCCGGTTAGTCTCAGCCAGCTTGGCCACTTCGTCGTAGTCGATAGTCTCCACGCCCGGCTTCACGCCGTAGGGGATGATCTTGTAAGTCTTGCCTGAGAAGTTGAGCGGGTGGCCATGCGTCAGGTGGCCGCCATGGGCCAGGTTCATGCCGAGGATCGTGTCACCCGGCTCCAGCACCGCCGCGTATGCGGCCTGGTTGGCCTGCGAGCCGGAGTGGGGCTGCACGTTGGCGTATTCGGCCTCGAAGAGCTTCTTGGCACGGTCGCGGGCCAGGTTTTCCACCACATCGGTGTGCTCGCAGCCGCCATAGTAGCGCTTGCCGGGGTAGCCTTCGGCGTATTTGTTTGTGAAAACGCTGCCGGCGGCTTCCAGCACGGCTTCTGACGTGAAGTTCTCGCTCGCAATCAGTTCCAGCCGCGAGTGCTGCCGTTCCGCTTCTTTCCCAATCGCCTCGGCGATCTCCGGATCCACGGCCGCCAGCGGCCTTGCCATCTTGTCGCTCACGCTCATCTCCCTCTTGTCTCCTTATTCCGCCGACAGTCCCGGTTTTTCCAGCTTGTCCACCCGGCGCTGGTGGCGCCCACCCTGAAATTCCGTAGTCAGGAAGATCCGGACCCACTCAAGGGCCTGCTTTTCCTTGACATAGCGCGCTCCCATGGCCAGCACGTTCGCGTTGTTGTGCAGCCGGGTAAGCGCCACCTCGTCTGAGTTGTAGGCCAGCGCGGCCCGAATCCCCTTCACCTTGTTGGCCGCGATAGAGATGCCCACCCCTGTGGAGCAGATCAGAATGCCCCGCTCGGCCTCGCCGGCGGCCACGGCCTGCGCCACGGCCCGGCCATAATCCGGGTAGTCAGTGGATGCTGGCGAACTCGTACCAAAGTCAGCCACCTCATGCCCTTGCGCCGCCAGTTCCGCGCGCAGTGCTTCCTTCAGGAAGAACCCGGCATGATCGGCTCCGATCGCGATTTTCATGGGGGAACTCTGAGTTTACCATGCCCCCCGCGTTTACCATGCCCCGCTAGGGGCTCGCCGGGGCTCCCAACTACTCGGTACTCTCGGCGTTCTCTCCGCGCTGCTCCACCAGGGCGATCAGGTCCAGTTGCGGAACGTCTTCGCCCAGGATGCCCTTCACGGCATCGGCCTCGGTGGCGTACAGGTGAAAGACGTTGCTCAGCTTGGTCAGCAACATCAGATCCACCGCGCGCTCGGTGAGATTGAACATGCCCAGCTTGCCGCCGGCATCCTCCGCCACACGGTGCGCCACCACCAGGTAGCCCATGCCGCTGGAGTCGATGTACTCGGTGTGGCCGAGGTCCAACCCGATGCGGGCGCGCCCTGCCTTGATGCCGTCATCTACTTTCTGCCGGAAAGCCTCCACCGGGTCGCCGATGACAAACCGTCCCTCCAATCCGAGGATCAGCACCTCACCTTGCATCCGTTCAGTTACTTGGAAGCTCATAGAACTTTCCACTCTATCCAAACCGGCGCTGGACCGCACGTGCCTTTCCGACGGGTTCCGGCAGACCCCGCATGGTAAAATTCAAGGTTTACCATGCTGTGGTCCCGTCTCTTTATCCCTACCCTGCGCGAAAACCCCGCCGAAGCAGAGGTCATTTCGCACCAGATGCTGCTCCGCGGCGGCTACATCCGCCAGCTCGGCGCCGGCATCTACAACTACCTCTATCTCGCCCAACGCTCGCTCCTGAAGGTGCAAGCCATCGTCCGTGAAGAGATGGACGCCATCGGCGCGCAGGAGTTTCATCTTCCTGCGCTCAATCCCGCCGAAGTGTGGCAGGAGTCCGGCCGGTACGAAGTGATGGGCGACAACATGTTCCGCCTGAAGGACCGCTTCGGCCGCCCCCTCTGCCTCGGCATGACGCACGAAGAGGTGATGACCACCATCGCCCGCGGCGAGATCCGCTCCTACAAGCAATTGCCCCAGCTCTGGTATCAGATCCAGACCAAGTTCCGGGACGAGCCCCGCCCCAAGTCCGGCCTGCTGCGCGTGCGCCAGTTCATCATGAAGGACTCCTACTCCTTCGACCTCGCGCCAGAAGGCCTCGACGTCTCCTACGAGAAGCACCGCATCGCCTACTGCCGCATCTTCGATCGCTGCGGTCTGGAATACGTCGCCGTCGAAGCCCACTCCGGCGCCATGGGCGGCTCCCAATCCCAGGAGTTCATGGTTGCCACCAACGCCGGCGAGGATTACGTGGTCTCCTGCAAACAGACCGGCTACGCCGCGAATCTCGAGAAAGCAGTCTCCCGGCCCGTGCCGCCCGTCACGCCCGACAACGAAGCGGCGCTGGACCCCACCGAAGTCCACACCCCCGGCCAGAAGACCATCGAAGAGGTTTCGGCTTTCCTCAAGGTGCATCCCACGGCCATTATGAAGAGCCTCGTGCTCATCGCCGATGGCAAGCCCTACCTGGCCTTGCTGCGCGGCGACCACCAGCTCTCCGAAACCAAGTTCCAGACCGCTACGGGCTGCCAGGAGTTCCGTCCCGCACATCCTGAAGAGGTGCGCGAACTGCTGGGCGCGAACGTCGGCTCGCTGGGCCCCATCCGCGTTGCCAACATCCCGGTGCTGATCGACGAAGCGCTGAAGGACCGCAAGAACCTCGTCTGCGGCGCCAACAAGGACGACTACCACCTCATCAACGCCACGCCGGACGAAGACTTCCAAGGCGCCTGGCACGACCTGCGCCAGGTGGCCGAAGGCGACACCGAGATCGAAACCGGCGCGCCGCTGGAAGTCCGGAAGTGCGTCGAGATCGGCCATATTTTCAAGCTTGGCTACAAGTACTCGCACTCCATGGGCCTGAACGTCCTGGATCACAACGGCGTGGAAACGCCCGTCATCATGGGCTCCTACGGCATCGGCATCGAACGCGTGCTCTGCGCCGCCGTGGAGCTCTTCTCCGATTCGAACGGCATGAGCCTGCCGGTCTCCATCGCGCCATTTGAGGTGGTGCTCACGCCGGTGAAGATCGCCGACGCCTCGCTGCGCGAGGCCGCCGACAAGCTGTACGCCGACCTGAAGGCCGCCGGTGTCGACGTCCTCTACGACGACCGCGAACTCAGCCCCGGCGTGAAGTTCAAGGACGCAGACCTGATCGGTATCCCCTTCCGCGTCAACATCGGCAAGAAGCTGGCCAACGGCATGCTCGAGCTGGTAAACCGGCGGACCAAGGAGATGGTGGAGATCCCCGCCGCGGAGGCGGTGGCCTACATCCGGAAGGCGATCGACGCCGCCCGGCCCACCGCGGCGCACTAAATGGCGGACTGGCCCAGCGTCCGTGCGCTCTTCCCTGCCCTGCGGCAATGGACGTTCCTGAACACGGCCACCTTCGGCCAGCTCTCCGTGCGTTCCACGGAGGCCGTCCAGCGCCACTTCGAGCACCGCAACGAAACCGCGTGCACGGACTTCCTCTCCTGGTTCACCGACCACGACCGGCTGCGCGCCAAAATCGCCACGCTCATCCACGCCGGGGCCGCCGACATCGCCTTCATTCCGAACGCCTCCACCGCGCTCGGCATCCTCATGAATGGATTGCCGTGGCAGGATGGCGACGAAGTGCTGACGCTGGAGCATGAGTTCCCCAACAACATCTACGCTCCGCTGCACCGCGACATCACGCTCCGCGAAGTAGCGCCGGAGCGGCTGCTGGAAAGCATCACGCCGCGTACGCGCATGGTGGCGATCAGCGCCGTCAACTACACCACCGGCTACCGCGCACCGCTGGAAGAGATCGCCGCCGAGTGCCGCCGCCGCAACGTCGTCTTCTACGTGGACGGCACACAGATGCTGGGAGCGCTCGAGTTTGACTTTTCGCGCATCCAGCCGGACTTACTGGCTGTCAACTGCTACAAGTGGATGCTGGCTCCCAACGGCATTGGCTTCCTGGCCGCGCATCCACGCTTGCGCGAGCGGCTGGCCCCGCTCAGCATCGGCTGGCGCTCGCACCATGATTGGCGCAACGTCAACCAACTCTGGAACGGCAAACCGGAGTTGAAAGACACCGCGGAGAAGTACGAAGGCGGAATGTTGCCTTCGTCACTGCTCTACGCCCTGGAAGCCAGCGTCGACCTGATGCTGGAGCTCGGCCCGGCCGCCATTGAAGCCCGCGTGCTGGACCTGGCCTCGCAAGTCCGCGCGCTGTTCCCCTCGGCGCTGCCTTATTCGAACTCGGCAATCATTGCCGCACCCGTGACGGACGCCGCCGCGCTCTCCGCACACCTGAAGGAGAGGCGCGTGCTCACCTCCGCCCGCCAGGGCATGCTGCGCGTCTCCACGCACTTCTACAACGACGAATCCGACATCGCCGCCCTTTCCGCTGCGCTCTAGGGGGACTCAGCGCCGCGTTTCGTGATAGGAATAACTCATGCAGGAACTCCTATCCCGCCGCACGATCCTTGCAGCCCCGCTCGCCGCGCCCGCGTTGGCTGCCGCCGCTCCCTCTTCCGATAAGAAGTGGGAAGGCATCTTCGTCATCATGCAGACACCCTTCCTGCAAACGCTGGAGATCGACGAAGAGAGCCTCCGCCGCGAGACGGACTTTCTTGCCCGCGGCCGCGTACACGGCGCCGTTTGGCCCGCCGGAGCCGGCGAATCCGTTTCTCTCTCGCACAGTGAGCGCTTGAAATACTCTGAAGTCGTCGTCAAAGAGGCCAAAGGACGCATCCCCGTGCTCATCGGCGTGCACGGCGCCAACAAGTTCGAAGCCATGGAATATGCGCGTTACGCCGAAAAGATCGGCGCCGACGCACTGCACGCCCTCGGCCCAACGAGCGACGCCACCGATCAGGAGATCCTCGCGGACTACTTCACCTCCATCGCCTCCGTCTCATCCCTGCCGATCTGCATCCAGGTCTCCAACGCCGGCATGACCACGGACTTCCTGCTGAAACTGGCTGACCGCCTGCCCACCGTGAAGATCCTCAAGCTGGAAGCCGGCAATGTCCCGCATGAGGTAACCAAGGTCCTGCGCGAACGCAAGCGCACGGTCATCCCCTCCACCGGCGGCGGCGCCATGAACCTGATCAATGAGATGGAGCGCGGCTCCGGCGGCACCATGGCCGGTGCTGGCTTCGCCGACATTCAGGCCGAGATCTGGGACCTCTTCCACGCCGGCCGCAAACCCGAAGCCGAGTCTCTCTTCCTCAAGTTCCTGCTCTCCGCCGTACTGGAGCGCCGCTCCACCTACGTCCTGCAGAAAGAGATCCTGCGCCGCCGCGGCATCTTCCGCACGGTGGTGATGCGCAATACGCGCAAGTTCAATCTCGATGAGGCGGACCTCAAGGAACTGGACCACATTATGGAGCTGCTCAAGCCCCATTTCCGCGCTTAGTTCGCGGCTTGCGCATCCATCTGTTCCAACCGCTCCAGCAGCGCCTGGAACCGCGGCATCCCACGCAGCGGGTCCAGGTTGCTGTCGTGCTGGTACCAGCCCTTCAGCGTGAGCCCCGCCTCGAGCGCGCATTCCATCGTCTCGATGGCCCGCTCCAGTTCACCCGCCATGGAAAAGATGCAGCCTACGTTGTAGAGCACCATGGGTTCGCCGGGCTTCATCCGCAACGCGCGCTCAGCCCATTCCAGGCCGCGCGCCGTCTGTCCCAGCGCCACCATGCCATTGGCGGCCATGTACACGGCCCGGCAATCATCTGGGTTCGACTCCAGGCTCTGCTCGGCAATCCGCACGCCGAGCTCGCGCATCCGCCGCCCCTCCTCTGGCCGGCCCAGATCATCGTAGCTCTGCGCCACCAGCAGAGGCGCCTGGTAGTCTTCCGGCCGTAGTTCAATGGCGCGCGAGTAGAGCTGGATCGCCTTCGCCAAATCGCCTTCCGCGAAGGCGTGCCGCGCGTAGAAGTAGTGGGCCTCAAACAGTTTCGGATCGCGCCGGATGGCCTGCTCAAAGGCGCGCTTCGCCGCTTCCGGCCGCCCGCAGATGTCCAGCGCCGATCCTCGCGCCGCCTGCGCGCAGGCTGACTCGGGATCCAGTTCCACCGCCCGCAGGCTCGCCTCATCCGCCTGACGGCGGATCTCCTCCGTCCGCACGGCGTTCGAATAGAGGTAGCTGTAGCAGTCCGCCAGCCCCGCATGAGCCAGCACAAACGCCGAATCAAGCTGGATCGCCCGCGCGAAGAGTTGCGCCGCGAACTCCACGTCGCGCCGGCTGTAGTGAAAATAGAACTTCCGGCCGCGCAGGTAGCAATCGTAGGCCTCCACGTCCCGTGTGGGCATGCGCCGCAACGCCCCGCTCTCCTCGGCCGACAGCGTCAGTTCCAGATGCTCGACGATCTTCGCCGCGATCTCTTCCTGAATGGCGAAGACATCGCGCAGCTCGCGGTCATACCGCTCGGCCCAAAGCTGGAATCCGCTTTCGGCAGCGGTCAACCGCACCGAGATGCGCAGCCGTCCAGCGGCCTTGCGAACGCTGCCTTCGAGCAGTGTCCGCACACGCAGCCGGCGGCCGATCTCCCGGCTATCCGCGGCTGAACCGCGGAACTGAAATGCCGACGTGCGGCTGGCTACACGCAGGTCTGCCAGCCGCGAAAGGGAGTTGATGATCTCCTCCGCCATCCCTTCGCAGAAGTAGCCCTGGTCCTGTTCCTGGCTGATGTCGGAGAACGGCAGCACCGCGATGGACGCCTCGGGCGCCGCACTCGCGCCAACCTGCTCCTCCCGTGTGCTCTTGTGCGCCAGCCAGGCGTCCAGCTCCGAACGGAAGGCATATACGCTGCTGCCCTGGTCGTGACGCAACCGATGGACGGGCAGTCCTTCTTCCGCCTCCCAGCGCTGCACTGTGCGCGCCCCTCGGCGCAGGTAACCGGAGATCTCTTTCCAGGAATCGAGCCGGTCTTCCGCGGCGCCGGGCTCCGGCACCCGCTTCGGCAGGTTCACCACTTTACTGCTCTGCGTACCGGCCATTGACGTCATTAGGATGCGCTTCTCCGATTGGATAATCAATGGACGCGTGAATGCGCTGTTGGTTAGGACGCTTCCGCAGGCCTGGATGTTCCAGGAATCGCGCCCCGAACGCACGGTATCATAGGGAATTATGCTCAAAGTTGGATTCATCGGCTGGCGCGGCATGGTGGGTAGCGTGCTCCTGCAGCGCATGAGAGAAGAGGCGGATTTTGCCGGCATCGAGTCGGTGTTCTTTACTACCTCCAACGTCGGCGGAGCGGCACCGGCCGAGGCCGGCGCAGGCGCTACTCTTCTCGACGCCTATGACCTGAAGGCTCTCGCGGCCTGCCCCGTGCTGGTTTCGTGCCAGGGCGGCGAATACACCGGCAAAGTTTACGGCGCTTTGCTCCAGAGCGGTTGGAATGGCTACTGGATCGACGCCGCGTCCACGCTCCGCATGGCCGGCGATGCCGTCATCGTCCTCGATCCCGTCAACCGCGCTGTCATCGACAAGGCGCTGGACGCGGGAACTAAAGCCTACATCGGCGGCAATTGCACGGTCAGCCTGATGCTGATGGCCATGGGCGGGCTTTTCCGCGAAGGCTTGGTCGAATGGGTCAGCTCCATGACTTACCAGGCCGCCTCCGGCGCCGGCGCCGCCAAGATGCTGGAACTCATGCAGCAGATGGACTGCCTCACGCAGGCCGCCAAAGCTTCCCCCAACGGCGACGCGCTCAGCGTGGAGACCGCCGTCACCGCCACACAGCGCTCCGCCGCCATGCCCACCGCCGAGTTCGGCGCGCCGCTGGCCGGCAGCCTGCTCGCCTGGATCGACAAGGAGATGCCCGGCGGCCAGACGCGCGAAGAGTGGAAGGGTGAAATGGAGACCAACAAGATCCTCGGCACCGCCACCACCATTCCCGTAGACGGCATCTGCGTGCGCGTCGGTGCGCTGCGCTGCCACAGCCAGGGTCTCACCGTGAAGCTCAACAAGGACGTGCCCGTGGCCGACGTCGAAGCCATTCTCGCCTCTTCCACGCCCTGGACCAAGCTGGTGGCCAACGACAAGCAGGACACTATCACCGACCTTACCCCCACCGCCGTCACCGGCACGCTCACCGTCCCTGTGGGCCGCGTGCACAAGCTGCGCATGGGCCCCGAATACGTGGGCGTCTTCACCGTCGGCGATCAGCTCCTGTGGGGTGCCGCCGAACCGCTGCGCCGCATGGTTCGCATCCTGCGCGAGCGCATCGGCTAACTACTGCGCCCGCGACAGGGCAGCCTTCATCACCAATTCCAGCGCCGCTTTCACCTTCGCCTCCGGTACGCCCATCAGCAGGGCGGTGACGATCACGTGGCTCGAGCCCTTGTACGCCCCCAACTGCTGCATGCCGTATCCCGGACTGGAACGATAGGCGCTCTCCCCGAACCCCTGGGCCACTTCGGCCTTGATGTTTCGCTTCGTCAGCTCAGTTACGGTCCTTTGCGCATTGTCCGCCGGCGATTTTGCCGACAAGGTGACGTTCAGCACGGACCCTGGCTGGCTCAGCTTGAAGTCACACACCTGCTTGTTCAGCTTGTTCACCACGCCGTCGGAGACAGTGCCTCCCACCGCCGCCTGTACTTCAGCCTTGGTCGCCAAGGCGCACGGATCTCCACCCGCGGCGAACGCCACGGCAGACGCCCCAAACAGCGCCAGCATCATTGCAGACACCACTATCCGGTTCTTCATGGCTGGGATTCTATCAAGTACCCACGGCGGGCAGAACCGCCTCAAATCTGTTCTCGAATCTTTCGCCACCCGCGACCCTTGTCGAGCATCGCCGACAGTTCCCGCACCCGGCCTGCCTGCTCCGGCAGCTCCGCCAGGTTCGCGCTGGCGATGTCGCCCGCCGAGTGGTCGTACAGTTCGCGCGCTTTCACCTCGCCAGTGGCCCGCGCGATCCACTCGGTATACCTCCACTGCCCGCTCCGCATCGTGTACCCCATGATGTCTTTTCCTCGCGGATACTGGCTGAATGCCGCGGCTTTCCAGCGCCGCCGCGGGTTTTCAAGCAGCGGCAGCATGCTTTTCCCCTCGCACTGCTCCGGTACCGGCAGCCCGCACGCTTCGGCCAGTGTCGGGTAGACGTCCACGTACTCCACCAGCGCCTGCGTCGAGCCGCCCACATTTTTCTGGCCGGGCAGAGAGAGGATCATCGGCACGTGCGTGTCGATCTCCATGTTGGTGTGCTTACACCACGCTCCGTAATCGCCCAGCTTCCAGCCGTGGTCTCCCCACAGAATCACCGCCGTGCTTTCACGCAGCCCCAGCCGCCCCAGTTCCGCCAGCAGGCGGCCCACTTGCGCATCCAGGTAGCTGACGCAGGCGTAATAGCCGTGAATTAGCATCCGCATGGTGGACTCCTCCATCGGGCCTTTGGAGGCGATGCCCGTGTAAGCGCGAATCTCGCCCCAGTCCACGCCCGCCACCGGCGGCATATTCTCCGGCCAGCTATTCCTGCTGGGCAATTCGAGATCGGCGGGCGAATAGAGATCCCAATACTTCTTCGGCGCATTGAACGGCAGATGCGGCTTCAGGAATCCCGTGGCCAGAAAGAAGGGCTTGCCCAGCAGCCGCTGCAACTCTTCGATGGCCCTGTCGCAGGTCATTCCGTCCGGATAGGCGTTGTCCGCTACCGCGGGGCCTTCAAAGGCGGGCCCGCGCCCATAGGCCGGCTCGGCCACTTTGCGGCCGGTTTTCAGGTCGCGCTCGTAGTTGGCGCGCAAGATCCCGTCCTGGTGCGAGATGGCGACGGCCGACATTGGATCCCGATAGGCACGCCACCCCCCGGCCCAGTCGCTTTCCGGCAGCCAGGGAGGCCGGCTCCAGCCCTGCGGATCTTCGTTGGGATGGTGGTAGATCTTGCTCAAGGAAACCGTCTCATACCCATGGTTGCGAAAGTGGCGCGGCAGGCTCACCAGGTCCGGTCGCACCGTGTTCAGCGGCGTCTGCAGGTCGTAAACCCGCGTTGTGTCCGGACGCGTCCCGGTGAGCAGGCTGGCGCGAGTCGGTGCGCACACGGCCTGCTGGCAGTAAGCCCGCTCGAACCGGAATCCCTCCGCCGCCAGGCGGTCGATGTTCGGCGACTTGATCTGCCGGTGCCCATAGCAGCCCAACTGCGGCCGCAGGTCATCCACCGCAACGAACAGCACGTTTCGCTTCTTCTCCGCCGCCATCGCCACGGCCGGCGCCCCCGCGGCACTCGCCAGGAACTCTCGCCTTCGCATCTCGTGAATCTATCACCCTCACAACCAGAGCCCAACTCCTGATCCGGGTTAGCATGAGAGGATCATGCGATTCGCGCTGGGCTGCGTGCTCTGTCTCTTCCCGCTGTCAGCACAAGAGAAATTCGACTTTCTCCAGATCTCCGATACCCACGTCGCCAACTACAACGGCATCTCCGCCAGCCTCGCGCTTCAGCGCGTCCAGAACATCTTCGCCAACTCAACCTTCTCCGCCTTCCTGTCCGGCATCCTGGAGCAGCCCCCCGCCTTTGTCCTGCACACCGGCGACGCCATCGACGCGGTCTGCTTCGAAGGCTCCTCCGGCACGGACGTCTGCGGTCAGATTTCTCTCTTCGCTACCGCTGCCGCCCAATCCCCTGCCCCCATTTATCTCGCCCTCGGCAACCACGATACGGAGCGCTACATACTCAGCGGTGCTCCCCCCAAGGCCACAGGTGACCACTCCATCTCCGCCGCTGCCCGCCGCCAGTGGAGGGCAGCTCTGCCCACTCTTCGCGACGGCACCTATTACTCCTTCACCCGCTCCGCCGGCCGTACTCAGTTCCGCTTCCTCGTACTCGACAACGGCGAGCCCGGCACCTCCTCCTCGGAGTACGGCCGCCGGCAGCTCGCCTGGCTGGACCAGCAGATCACCTCGGCCAAGGAATGGGTGATCCTCGCCTTTCACATCCCCCTCGCCTCCGACAATTTCTCCAAAGCCGTCAAAGCCGCCGCCGCGCGCAATCCAAGGGTCATCCTCGCTCTCGCCGGTCATCGCCACAGCAATGCCTGCGAAGAGATCGATCTCGGTTCCAGGAAGCTGCTGCAGGTCCGCACCGCTTCGCTCGCCCTCAATCCCAGCTCCTACCGCCGCTTCCGTCTCCACGCGGACCGCATCGAGATCTTCGATCCCGGCGAAACCAACACTATCACCCGGACGCTCGAATTGATCCAGTAACCTGAAACAGGAGTCCCGGATGCGCAAGATCGGAAAAGTCTCGACAGTCGACGAATACCTCGCCGCCGTCCCCGAACCCGCCCAATCCACGCTGCGCAAGGTGCGCGCCGCCATCGTCACCGCCGCGCCTGCGGATGCCGTGGAATCGATCAGCTACGGCATGCCTATGTTCAAGTGGAACAGGACGATGATCGCTGGCTATGCCGCTTTCAAAGACCACTGCAGCCTCTATCCCGGCTCTGAGGCCATCGAGGTGTTCGCCGAAGAGCTGAAGAAGTACCCCACCGCCAAAGGCACCATCCGCTTCCCCGCCGGCAAGCCTCTGCCCGCCAACCTGATCCGCAAAATCGTCAAGCATCGCATCGCCGACATCGAGAGCCGCAAGCTGGCCCGCAAGTAGAGCACCCATGCCCGTCATCCAGATCTTCGGCGTCAAAAACTCCTCCGACACTCGTGCCGCCGAGCGCTTCTTCAAGGAACGCCGCATCCAGCTTCAGATCGTCGACCTCGCCATCAAACCCATGGCCCCCGGCGAGATCAACCGCTTCATCCAGCGCTTCACGCTCAATGGCCTCCTCGACACCGATGGCAAGGCCTACCAATCCGCCGGCCTTGCCTACATGCGCCTCACCGAGGCCGGCCTTCTCGCCCGCATCGCTGCCGAGCCGAGGCTCCTCAAGCTCCCGCTGGTCCGCTGCGGAAATCTTTTGAGCCTCGGCCGCGACGAAGCCGCCTGGAAGGCCATGATCTGAAGCACCATTCCGGTTATTCTGGAGAGACCCGCATGCCTTCCCTCCGCATCGAGATCCCCGGCGTCCCCACCCGCACCCTTCCACTGGCCGGCCAGACTCTCACGCTTGGCCGCGCATCGGACAACTCTCTCACCTACCCCGAAGACTCCGTCCTCTCCCGCCGGCACCTGCGGATCGAAGCAGACAACGGCCACTGGTACGTCCTCGATCTCGGCAGCAAGAACGGCACGCTCCTCAACGGCCGCAAACTCACTGAGCGCCACAAGCTGACTCACGGCGACGCACTCTCCGCCGGCAGCGTCACCCTGACCTTCGAAACGCAGGCGCAACGCGAGCCCGACTTCGCCCGCACCATCATCTTCACCCCCATTCAGGATGAGGACACCTCCAGCCGCACCAGCGTCCACATGAACCTGCAGCAGGCCGTGGCCGCCGGCAAGCTGCAGAGCGCTCTTACTTCGCCCACCCAGGCCGGCACGCCGCGCGTCCAGACATTGCTCGACGCCGGCCGCGAGCTCGCCAGCCACCGCCCTCTCGAAGAGCTCTTTCCCAAGATCCTCTCCCTCGCCCTCAATGCAGTCGGCGCCGAGCGTGGCGTCCTCCTCACCAAGGATGGCGACAACCTCAACCTGCGCGCCAACCACGGCGACGGTTTCCGCATCAGCCAATCCGTGCGCGACCGCGTCCTCAACGGCCGCGAGTCTCTCCTGGTGGTGGACGTCAATCAGGATGAAGCCCTCATGGCCAGCCGCACCATCATCTCCAGCGGCGTCCGCAGCCTCATGGCCGTGCCCCTGCAAACGGAGAGCCAGGTGATCGGCCTCCTCTACCTCGACTCCTCCAGATTCCTCAAGGCCTTCACCCAGGAGGACCTCACCCTCGCCACCGTCCTCGCCAACATCGCCGCCATCCGCATCGAGCACGCCCACTTCGCCGAACGCGCCCAGGCTGAAAAGATCCTCCAGAACGAACTCCGCCAGGCCGCGGAGATCCAGGTCAGCCTCTTCCCCGCCGAGTCCCCCACTATCCCCGGCTACGACATCGCCGGCATGAGCGTACCCTGCCGCAGTTGCGGCGGCGACTATTTCGATTACGTCGATCTCGAAGGCGGCAAGCTCGGCGTCCTGCTCGGCGACGTCTCCGGCAAGGGCCTCTCCGCCGCGCTGCTACTGGCAGGCCTCCAGGCCCGCGTTCATGTCCTCTCCGAGCAGTCTTCGCAGGCCGACGACCTCATGGCCAAGCTCAACCGCCGCATCGCTCCTGCCTGGCCCGGCAACCGCTTCATGACCATGTGCATCCTCTCCCTGGATCCCGCTTCAGGAGAGTTCACTTACTGCAACGCCGGCCACAACCCGCCCTGGCTCCTGCGCGCCAACGGCCAGGTCGAAACTCTCACCGAAGGCGGTCCCGTGCTGGGCATCCTGAAGAACGCCCCCTACCGCGCGGCCGGCGGCGTGATGCAGCCCGGCGACACCCTGCTGCTCTTCACAGACGGCGCCAGCGAAGCCGAAAACCCCGCGGGTACCGAGATCGGCGAGAACGGCGTGCTCGACCTCCTCATAGCCGCCCGCCACGGCACCTCTTCCGACATCATCCGCGACGTCTACGATGCCGTCCAGCGCCACCTCGCCGGCCAGCCCGCCGCCGACGACGTCACCCTCCTCGCCGTCCGCCGCCTGTAGCCGGAGTCTTCACCATCCTGACGCCCGGCAGCCCCGCAAAGTGCGCATCCATGGTCCAAAGTGTCGCACCCTGCGCCTTTGCCGTCGCATAGATGATACAGTCGCCCAACGCCAATTTGTGTTCCAGGCCAGCTGTGGCCGAACTCAGCGCCAGGTCGCCCGTCAGATCCACAACGTGACCCGACATCATCCAGCCCAGTGCATTCGCCGCCTGTTGCGGCATGCCAAATCGCCCCATGTACTTCCGCACCTCGAGCAGCGTGATTGTGGGCACCACTAGCCGGCCCGTGTCTTCCATCGCCTGCAGCAGTTCCCCACGCGGGAACCCCACCCGCATCTGCTCAATCCACACCGAGGAGTCGATCACGCTCTTCATCAGCCCACTCTGCCTCTCTGTCGAACGGCGGGGCGCCCTTTAAAATCCCGTGCAACTCCCGGACGCTCTTCAACCGCACGAAATACACAGCATCGTCCAAAACCACGAACTGCACCTTCTCTCCAGGCTTCAGCCGCAGCCGCTCGCGCACTTCCTTCGGAATCACCACCTGGTACTTCGGCGACACCGTAACCGTCATCGCTGCCTCCTGCCCGCATCGTAGCACGCTTTCTCGATCGATCAGAAAACCGTTTTACGAGCCCGCTCATGTAGCGCTCTCCCGCACGCTTCGCTATACTGAAATTTCATGTCCGCCGCACGGCTCAGCTCCCGCCATCATCACCACCTTCATGGGATGGGCGGGCAGAGCCTGTTCTGAGCCTCGTGCCGGAATCAGTTTCCCCCGCCCGCCGGTTTTCCCGGCGGGCTTTGCTTTTTTGGAGTGCAATTACGATGGACCTCGACTTCGCCAAAACCGGCGGGATGATCCCCGCCATCGCCCAGGACTACCTCACCGGCCGCGTCCTCATGGTCGGCTTCATGAACGAAGAAGCCTTCCGCAAGACCGTCGAAACCGGCTTCACCACCTTCTATAGCCGCTCCCGCAACAAGCTCTGGATGAAAGGCGAATCCTCCGGCCACCGCCTGGTCGTCAAGTCCATCCAAACCGACTGCGACAAGGATTGCGTCCTCGTCCAGGTCGAGGCCCTCGGCCCCGGCGTCTGCCACGAAGGCTACCAATCCTGCTTCTTCCGCACCCTCCAGGACGGCCAGTGGACCGTCACTGAAGACAAGACCTACGATCCCAACCAGGTGTACTAAGCCATGAAGCTCAAACTCGGAATCCCCAAAGGCTCGCTTGAGAACGCCACCGTCGATCTCTTCCGCAAAGCCGGTTTCAACATCACCACCTCTTCCCGCTCTTATTTCCCCGCCATCGACGATCCCGACATCGAGTGCATGCTCATCCGGGCCCAGGAGATGGCGCGCTACGTCGAAGACGGCGTGCTCGACGCCGGCCTCACCGGCCGCGACTGGGTGCTCGAAAACGACGCGGACGTCGTCACCATCGCCGATCTCATCTACGCCAAGCAGTCCTTCGGCAAAGTGCGCTGGGTGCTCGCCGTGCCCGAAGCCTCTCCGGTGCAGAACGTGAAGGACCTCCAGGGAAAGATCATCGCCACGGAACTCGTCGGCGCCACCAAGCGCTACCTCGCCCAGTTCGGCGTCACCGCCAGGGTTGAGTTCAGTTGGGGCGCCACCGAAGTGAAGCCGCCAGAACTCGCCGACGCCATCGTCGAAGTCACCGAGACCGGCTCGTCCCTCCGCGCCAACAAACTCCGCATCGTCGAAACCGTCATGGAGTCCAACACCCAACTCGTTGCCAACAAGGACGCCTGGGCCGACTCCTGGAAGCGCCAGAAGCTCGAAGACATGAAGATGCTGCTCGAAGGCGCCATCAGCGCCCTCGGCAAGGTCGGTCTCATGCTCAACGTCCATAAGGACAATCTCGCTGCGGTCCTCGGAGCCCTCCCCGCGCTCAAGAACCCCACCATCAGCCACCTCAGCGATGGCGAGTGGCTCGCCGTGAACACCATCCTCGACGAATCCACCGTGCGCACCATCATCCCGCGCCTTAAGCAGGCCGGCGCTCAGGGCATCGTCGAATATCCCCTCAACAAGATCGTGATGTAAGCCATGCTGCGGATCCTAGCTGCCAAGGAAGCCGGCCGCCTCCTCTCTAGGCGGGCCGCAAGGATGACGGAGGCGGAAACCGCGGTCCGCCCCATTCTCGAAGCCGTGCGCCAGCGCGGCGACAAAGCTCTGCTCGAATACGCCCGCCATTTCGACCAGCTCGACCGCCGCTCCGTCGCCGTGCCTCAGCCGGAGCTCGACGACGCCGCCGCTCGCCTCAGCCCCGCCTTCCGCAAGGCCGTGCGCACCAGCGAACGCAACGTCCGAGCCTACGCCAAACTCCAGCTCCCTCAACCCAAGAAGGTTCAGCCTTCCCCCGGCCTGCGGTTGAGCCAGATCGTCCGGCCGCTCGATTCCGTCGCCGCCTACATCCCCGCCGGCCGCTACCCGCTACCCTCCACCGTCATCATGACCGTGGTGCCCGCCACCGTCGCGGGCGTGCCCAACATCATGGTCTGCACCCCGCGGCCTGTCGACGAGATCTTCGGCACCGCTTCACTGCTCGGGGCCACCCGCGTCTTCCAGATGGGCGGCGCCCACGCCATCGCCGCTTTCGCCTACGGTACCCGCACCGTGCCCCGCGCAGACCGCATCGTCGGCCCCGGCAACATCTACGTCGCCGCCGCCAAGAAGCTCCTCGCCGGTGAAGTCGGTATCGACTTCGTCGCCGGCCCCACCGAGATCCTCATCATCGCCAACGAGGCCGACCCATCCTGGATCGCCGCGGACATGCTCGCCCAGGCCGAGCACGACACAGACGCCTCCGCCATCCTCCTCACCACCTCGCGCGCCCTCGCCGAAGCCCTGCCGGCCGAAGTCGAGCGGCAGCTCGAGACCCTCCCCACAGCCGCCACCGCCCGAGTCGCCATCAACAGGAACTCCGCCGTCATCCTCGTGGAAAGCGATGCCCAGGCCGTCGAACTGAGCAACCGCTTCGCGCCCGAGCACCTCTCTATCCACGACCCCAGCCTGCTGCCCGGCATCCGACATGCCGGCAGCGTCTTCGTCGGCCCGTACTCCACTGAGGCCGCCGGCGACTACGCCTCCGGCCCCAACCACGTGCTGCCCACCTCCGGCGCGGCCCGCCTCCGCGGCGGCCTCTCCGCCGCGGACTACGTCAAAGTGATCAGCGTCCAACAACTCAACCGCAAGGCCCTTGCCGCGCTCACGCCAGCCGTCGCGACGCTCGCCCGCGCCGAAGGCCTGGAAGCCCACGCCCGTTCCGCGGAGATTCGCAATGCCTGAACCTCGAAGCGCCGTCCGCCGCATGGCACCTTACTCGCCGCCCAGTTCCGGCCGTGAAGGCAAGCTCCGGCTCGACTTCAACGAAAACACCGTCGGATGCTCGCCACGCGTCCTTAGCTTTCTCACCGAAAAGCTCACCACCGAGCAGCTCACCATCTATCCCGAATACGAGGCCACGCGCCGCGCACTTTCTGACTACTTCCAGGTGCCCGAAGCGCAGTTCCTCATCACCAACGGCACCGACGAGGCCATCCAGGTCCTCATCAACACCTACGTCGACGACAACGACGAGGTGCTCATCCTCCACCCCTCCTACGCCATGTACAGGTTCTACTCGGAAGTGGCCGGAGGCCAGGTCCGCGAACTCAGCTACCGCCCTGCCGACCTCTCTTTCCCCACGGAAGAACTCATCGCCGCCATCGGTCCCCAGACCAAGGCCATCCTGATCTCCAACCCCAACAACCCCACCGGCACCGCCATCGGCATCGGCGACATCGTCCGCATCCTCGAAGCCGCGCCCAACGCCGCCGTCCTCATCGACGAAGCCTACTACGAGTTCTACGGCGTCACCGCCCTCCGCCTCATCGACCAGTACCCCAACCTCTTCGTCTCACGCACGTTCTCCAAAGCCTTCGGCATGGCCGCCCTGCGCGTCGGCTGCCTCTTCTCGCAGGCCGAAAACGTGAAGTTCATGCACAAGGCCCAGTCGCCTTACAGCGTCAACCTGCTGGCCGCCATCGCCGTGCGCGCCGCCGTCGAAGATCGCGAATACGTCGACAACTACGCCCGCACGGCCGTCGAAAGCCGCGATCTCCTCTGCCGCGGCTTCGAGCAGCGCGGCATCCGCTACTACCCCAGCCAGGCCAACTTCGTCCTCTTCCACGCCGGATCGCAAGCCATCCCCGTGCGCGACGCCCTGCGCGCGCGCGGCATCCTCATCCGCGACCGCAGCTACGAACTCCCCGGCACCGTCCGCGTCACCGCCGGCACGCCCGCGCAGGTCATACGCTTCTTCACCGCCCTCGACGAGGTCTGGAAATGAACATAATCGTCTTCGACATGGACGGCGTACTGGTGGACGTCACTGGCTCCTATCGCGCCGCCATCATCGAAACCATCCGCTTCTTCACCGGCCGCACCATCTCCAACGACGAAATCCAGGACTGGAAAAACCGCGGCGGCTATAACAACGACTGGGTCCTGTGCCATCACTTCTGCCGCGATTGCGGCGTGGAACTCGCCTACGAGGCCGTCGTTGATCAGTTCAACCGTTTCTTCTTCGGCGCCAATGACGACGGACTCATCCTCGAGGAAAAGTGGATCCCCGAAGACGGCCTTCTTGCGCGCCTCTCCGCCTCCCGCAAGCTCGCCATCTTCACGGGCCGCGACCGCCGCGAACTCTTCGCCACGCTCCGCCGCCTCCAACTCGACGGCATCTTCCATCCCACCATCACTGCCGAGGATGTGCGCCACGGCAAGCCCGCGCCCGACGGCCTCCTGCTGATCCGCGATAGCCACCCCGGCGCGCGCCTGGTCTTCGTCGGCGACACCATCGACGACGCCCGCAGCGCCCTCGCCGCCCAGGTCCCCTTCATCGGCATCGCCGCCCCCGATTCTCCCCGCCGCGCCGACCTCGTCGCAGCCCTCAACGGCGCCGGCGCCCTCGCCGTCATCGAAAACGTCAATCAGATCGAAGGAGTCCTGCCCGCATGAGAACCGCCACCATCAACCGCGTGACCAAGGAAACCCAGATCCGCGGCACCCTCAAGATCGACGGCAAGGCCCGCTACGAAATCTCCACCGGCGTGCGTTTCCTCGATCACATGCTCGAACTCTTCGCCAAGCACGGCGGCTTCGATCTCGCCCTCATCGCCCGCGGCGATCTCGACGTCGACCAGCACCACACCGTCGAAGACGTCGGCATCGTCCTCGGCCAGCTCTTCGCCCAGGCCCTCGGTGATCGCAAGGGCATCAACCGCGCCGGCTACTTCGTCCTGCCGATGGACGAGACCCTCGCCGTCGTCGCCGTCGATCTCGGCGGCCGCCCCTATCTCGTCTACGAAGACAAGGTCAAAACACGCCTCGTCGGCGACCTCCAATCCGAACTCCTCGAAGACTTCTTCCACGGCTTCACCACTCACGCCGGCGCCAACCTTCACGCCAAAATCCTCTACGGCCGCTCCAACCATCACAAGATCGAAGCCATCTTCAAGTGCCTCGCCCGTGCCATGAAGTTCGCCTGCTCCAAGGACTCGCGGCTCAAAGACCAGCTCCCCTCCACGAAAGGACTCCTGTGATCACCGTCGTCAACTACGGCGCCGGCAATCTCCGGTCTGTCGAGAATACGCTCAGCGAGGTCGGTGCCAGTTACTTCATCACCCAGAGTCCTGCCGACATCCGCGCCGCCTCCAAGCTCATCCTCCCCGGCGTCGGCCACTTCGGCCAGATGCTCTCCGCCCTCGATTCGCTCGGCATCCGCGACGCCCTCGTCGAAAAGGCCCGCTCCGGCGCGCCCTTCCTCGGCATCTGCCTCGGCCTCCAGGCCATGTTCGAATCCAGCGAAGAGGCCCCGGAACAGAAAGGCCTAGCCCTGTTTCCCGGCTCCGTCCGCCGCTTCCCCTTGCACTTCCGCTGCCCGCACATGGGCTGGAATGAAATCGTGCCGGTGCCTGGGGCAATGACGGACTCGCCCCTCTTCCGCGGCCTCGGCCCCAAACCCTACTTCTACTTCGCCCACAGCTACTACTGCCCCATCTCCGAGGCTACCGCCGCCACCTGCACTTACGAGATCCCTTACACCGCCGTGCTCCAGAGCGGCAACGTCTTCGGCGTCCAGTTCCACCCCGAGAAGTCCGGCCCCCTCGGACTCCGCATGGTGCGGAACTTCGCTGAACTCTAAATTGGAGCCTGAACTATGCTCGCCAAACGCATCATCCCCTGCCTCGACGTCACCGGCGGCCGCGTCGTCAAAGGCGTCAATTTCGTCGGCCTGCGCGATGCCGGCGATCCCGTCGAACTCGCCGGCCGCTACAACCTCCAGGGCGCCGACGAACTCGTCTTCCTCGACATCACCGCCTCCTCCGACGGCCGCGACACCATGGTCGACGTCGTCGCCCGCACCGCCCGCAAGGTCTTCATCCCCCTCACCGTCGGCGGCGGCATCCGTACCGTCGAGGACGCCCGCCGCATCATCCACTCCGGCGCCGACAAGGTCAGCCTCAACACCGCCGCCGTTCATCGCCCCGAACTCATCACCGAGGTCAGCAACGAGTTCGGCGCCCAGGCCTGCGTCCTTGCCATCGACGCCCGCCGCAACACCCGCGGCGGCTGGAACGTCTTCACCAAGGGAGGCCGCGTCGACGAGGGCATCGACGCCGTCGAATGGGCCGCCCGCGGCGAAGCCCTCGGCGCCGGCGAGATCCTGCTCACTTCCATGAACACCGACGGCGTGCAGACCGGCTTCGATTGCGACCTCTGCCGCGCCGTCTCCCGCGCCACCAAAATCCCCGTCATCGCCTCCGGCGGCGGCGGCAAGCCCGAACATTTCATCGAAGTACTCACCACCGGCGAGGCCGACGCCGCCCTCGCCGCATCCATCTTCCACTACGGCACCTACACCGTCGACCAACTCAAGCAGGAGATGGAAAAAGCCGGCGTCCCCGTGAGGAGAACCGCATGATCATTCCCTGCATCGACCTGCAGGACGGCAAAGTCGTTCAGCTCGTCCAGGGCCGTGAGAAGGCTCTCGAAGGCGCGCCGCCACTCGAAATGCTTGCCCGCTTCGCGGCCTTCCCTGAGATCCAGGTGATCGATCTCGACGCCGCCATGGGTAAGGGCCAGAACAACGCCATCGTCGAAATGCTGGCTTCCAAAGCGCGCTGCCGCGTCGGCGGCGGCGTCCGCAACGCCGAACGCGCCCTGGAACTCGTTCGCTGCGGTGCGCACAAAGTCATCGTCGGCACCGCCGCCTTCCACCGCCCCACAATCGAGGCCATCGCGTCGGCCGTCGGCCCCGAGCGCATCCTCATCGCCATCGACTCCAAGCATGGCCGCATCGTCGTCAAAGGCTGGACCGAGGCCATCGACAAAACCGCCGAAGAGGTCCTACACGATCTCGAGCCGTTCTGCTCCGGCTTCCTCGCCACCTACGTCGACAAGGAAGGCATGCTGCAGGGTACGGACCTCGACTGGTTCTCCCGCCTTCGCGCGGCGACGAATCGCGACATCACCGCCGCCGGAGGCATCACAACCCTCGACGATATCCGCGCCCTCACCGCCCTGCGCATCGACTGCGCCCTCGGCATGGCCATCTACACCGGCCGCCTCGACCTCGCTGAACTCGCCCGCCTCAACACTCAAAGCTACGCCCAATGAAACTCAAGGCATCCATCGTTGACGTCGAAACCACCGGCCTCGACAACCGCACCGACGACGTCGTCGAACTCGGCATCGTCCTCTTCGAATTCGACTTCGCCACCGGCCAGGTGCTTTCCACCATCGAGGAATACTCCAGCCTTCGCGATCCCGGCCGCCCCATCCCGCCGGGCGCCACCAGCGCCCACGGCATCACTGACGATGAGGTGCGCGGCCAACGCCTGGATGACGACAAAGTCCGTGCCATCCTCTCCAAAAGCTCGTTCCTCATCGCCCACAACGCCCGCTTCGACCGCGGCTTCCTCGAACGCCTCTACCCCGAAACCCGCCGCATGCAGTGGCGCTGCTCCATGGACGAGGTCCCCTGGCGCAACAAGGGCTTCCGCTCCAAAGGCCTCCAGGAACTCCTCCGCAACCACAACCTCACCGCCGAAGCCGCCCACCGCGCCCTCAACGACGCCAGAAACACGTTGCGCCTGCTTTCGCAGGCGCAACCCGATGGGAAAACCTATCTCGCTGAACTGCTGGCGGCGAAGCGCTAGATGCCGTAGTCGGCCAGAGCCTTCCGCCCCGTCTTGATCCCCTCCATCTCATCCAGCTTGGCCCCTTCATACTCGATGCCCACATACCCCGAGTACTTCGAGTCCTCCATCACCTTCAGCATCTTCGCCACGTCGTACTTCTCTTCCTTGCCCCCGGGCCCCTCAAAGTAGCACTTGAAGCTCATCCCCTTCGCATACGGCGCCAGCTTTGCCACCGCCTCATACTTGTTCACTTCCGGCGGGAAATTCCCGAAATCCGGCAACGTGCCGAAGTTCGGCAGGTTCACCTTCTTTATCAGCGCCACCACGGCATCCGGATCCGAAGAAAGCCCCCAGTGGTTCTCAATGATCACGTTCACGTTGGCCGGCTTGGCATACTGGCACAGCGCCCCAAAGCTCTCCGCGCAGTAACCCAGCACCACCTCGTTTTCCGCCGGCGTCTTGGGCGTCTTATCCGAGTGCATGTTGGTGCGGATGGAATGGCAGCCCAGATCCGCGGCGATGTCCACCCACTTGTAGTGGTTCTTTACCGCCTTCATGCGCACGGCCTTGTCCGAATGGCCCATCTGGCCCTCATCGTCCACCATGATCAGCACAGCCTTCGTGCCCGTGTCGGAAATGCGCTTCTTCAGCCTGCTGAGGTAGCCCGCCGTCGGCACGCTCCACAGCGCGTTGACGAACTCCAGCCCTTCGCAGTTGTTCTCTTTGGCGATGCGGGGGAAGTCCAGATTCGTCAGCTTGCCCTGTTGAATAGCCTTGTGAATCGACCATTCGGCCAGAGAAACCTTGAAGCGGCCAGCCGCGGGCGCGGCCAGACCAGCCACCGGAACGGCGGCGAGGGAGGAAAGAAGGGTGCGTCGGGTCATTGTAGTCGGGCCTTTCAGCCGACGACTAGGATACCAGTTCAGAGGGGTGCGAAATCCAATAGTCCGGCTCGTGGCCGCGCATCGCGTCCTTGTCGCCGTAGCCCCACGTCACCGCGCAGGTCTTCACACCCGCGGCCCGCCCGGCCTCCATATCCGGACCGGCATCGCCCACCATCAGGCACTCCTCCGGCTTCGCCCCGAACAGCTCCAGCGACTTCAGAATCACGTCCGGCCGCGGCTTCGAGGGGAATCCGTCCGTGCCCTGCACATGCTGAAAGTACGAAGCCAGTCCGAACTGCGTCAGGATGTTCCGCGCCGTCTCGCTGCTCTTCGTCGTTGCAGTCGACTTCAACCCGCCCAGCCGGCCCAGCATCTCCGGCACGCCGTCATAAACTCGGGTAGACCGGTGCTGCCGCCCCAGATAGATCTGCCGGTAACGCGCCAGCAGTTGTTCATTCTCCGCCCGCGTGTGATGCGGCAACACCTCTTCGAACAGGTCGAAGAGGTGAAAGCCCACAAAGCTCCTCAGATACGCTTCATCCAGCCCCGTGACGGCTTGCTCAGCCAGGGCATCGCGTACAGCGGTGCAGATGTCGGTGGCCGAGTCCAGCAGCGTGCCGTCAACGTCGAAGAGGTAAACCTTGAATGCGGGGATCACGCCGGTTGCGGACTCTCCCCATCCATCAGGCCAGGCGTTCCACGCCGCGGGGCTTCCGGACGCAACACCTCCTGGTGGCCGCCGTCTTCCGTCGCCTGCGGCTCCGCGGCGGCTTCCGCCACACGCCCGGAAATGATCGCCTTCACGTCCTCGCCGTCGATGTTCTCTTTCTCCAGCAGCGCGGCCACGATCTTCTCCAGCGCCCAGTCATACTCGTCGATCAACCGCGTCGCTTCCTGATCGGCGAGCTCCACCATCCGGCGGACTTCCTCGTCGATCTTGATCGCCGTCGCCTCGCTATAGTCGCGATGCTGCGCGATCTCGCGGCCCAGGAAGATCTGCTCATCTTTCTTCCCGAAGCTCAGCGGACCCAGTTGGCTCATGCCGTAGTCGCACACCATCGCGCGGGCCATCTCCGTCGCCTGCTCGATGTCGTTGCGCGCGCCCGTCGAGAGCTGATGCGTATAACGCTTCTCGCCGATCCGCCCCGCCATCGCCACGCACAGCCGGGCTTCCAGTTGTTCCTTGGTCCGGTTCAGCACATCGCCGGTCGGCAACTGCATCGTGATGCCCAGCGCTCTGCCGCGCGGAATGATCGAGACTTTGTGCAGCGGGTCGGCATCCTTCAGCAGCGCCGCCACCAGCGCGTGGCCTGCTTCGTGATACGCCGTGATCTTTTTGTCTTCTTCGGTGAGGATCATGCTGCGGCGCTCGGCGCCCATCAGCACTTTGTCCTTGGCCAGTTCGATATCGGCCATGGTCACCACTTTGCGATTCTGGCGCGCCGCCAGCAGCGCGGCTTCGTTCACCAGATTCGCCAGGTCGGCGCCGGCGAACCCCGGTGTCCCGCGCGCGGTCACCGAAAGGTCCACATCGTCGGCCAGCGGGATCTTCTTGGTGTGGACCTTCAGGATCATCTCCCGGCCCTTCACGTCGGGCAGGTTCACCACAACGCGCCGGTCGAATCGCCCCGGCCGCAGCAGCGCCGGATCCAGCACGTCCGGACGGTTCGTCGCCGCCACCAGGATCACGCCTTCATTCGATTCAAATCCGTCCATCTCCACCAGCAACTGGTTGAGCGTCTGTTCGCGCTCGTCGTGCCCGCCGCCCAGACCCGCACCACGGTGCCGGCCCACGGCGTCGATCTCGTCGATGAAGATGATGCACGGAGCATTCTTTTTGCCCTGTTCGAACAGGTCTCTCACGCGGCTCGCGCCCACACCCACGAACATCTCCACGAAGTCCGAACCGGAGATCGAGAAGAACGGCACGTTGCCTTCGCCCGCAATCGCACGCGCCAGCAGCGTCTTGCCAGTGCCCGGAGGGCCGATCAGCAGCACTCCCTTCGGAATGCGTCCGCCCAGCTTCTGAAACTTCTGCGGCTCACGCAGGAACTCAATGATCTCCTGCAGCTCTTCCTTGGCCTCTTCCACGCCGGCCACATCCTTGAACGTGACCTTCTTCTGCTGTGAGCTGTGCATGCGCGCCCGGCTCTTGCCGAAGCTCAGCGCCTTGTTCCCGCCGCTCTGCATCTGCCGCATCATAAAGATCCAGAACGCCAGCAGCAGAACGAACGGAATCGCGTTGATGATCACCGTGATCCAGTTGCCCGACGACGGCTCCTTGATGCGCGTCACCACACCCTTGGCCTGCAGCAGGTCGTAAACTTTGTCGTAGCCGGGCGGCATCGTGGTCTTCACCTCGGCATTGCCCTGCATCTTTCCGCTGACCTCGGTGCCTGCCACCGTCACCTCGGTCATCCGCCCCGCTTCCACCTGCTTCATGAAGTCGCTGAAGGCGAGTTCCTGAACCTGTCGCGCGTTGTTCGTTTTCACCACGGTCCACAGCAGAACCACGACACAAACGAGCACGATCCAGAAGATTGCTGTCTTGACGTTAGAATTCATTCCCTCTCCAACACGCCAACGCCGAACGGAACCGGCAAGGTTCGAATCATTGTAACCCTACACACTAAGACGCGAAAACCGCGCTCTTTGATTCACCTCCAGCCACTTTCCCCTGAGGAAGTGGCAAAGGTTAACCTTTCAGCTCCCGAATTCGCAGAACACGCTCCGTCCGCGGCCCGGCTGCCGCCCAGGCGGCACTCCCGAACTTGCGGCTCCACATCAGCCGCCCTGCACACTCTAACATCGGCCACCGCGGCCGATCCCAGCAGGGCACATCTGCCGAACCGAACATGTCTTTCAATTTCCGATCCTTACAGTGTCCAACGGGCTGGTACCGGTCACCGGCCCGCCAGCCCCTGAGGATCCATGGAAATGGAACACACTCAGCGTCCAGCAGATCGATGCTCTTATTATAGCGGGAATCCACAACCTCCCGGCTTCTCCGCTCCTCCTGCTTCACCTCAGTCACTTCCAGCCGCCATCCCGCCCCGATCGTCAATCCCGGCCCGGCAATCCCCACCGCCCCGCCTCCGCGCTCCTCCACTTCAACCGCAAATCGAACCCAATCCAACGACCTCCACACATCCATTTGCGGCAGTCTCAGCCGTCCTTCCCCCCGCTGCCCCACCGCCAATCTCCACACATCCTCTACGTGCCCCCGGGTGAACCTGCGCAAAGACCCGCAAATCCGCTCCAACACCAGCCTGATCACCCGCTGCCCCAAAGCCGGCCCCAACTCCGACAACCCGCTCGCCCGCACCACCATCTCCCCATCTCCAACGGAATCCAGGACTTCCTCCAGCGCCCCCGACGCCGCCAGCCGCCAGTACTCCTCGTCCCGCCCAGCCGCCGCCGCCAGCCGGCTCAGCGCCGCCTCTACTTCCGGATTGATCCGCTCCAGCCGCGGCATCACCTCCAGCCGCAGCAGATTCCGCGCCAGCGCCGTCTCCTGGTTGGACGAATCCTCCCGCCAGGGAATCCTCTCCGCCGCCAGCCACGCCCGGATCTCGCCCCGGCTCACGCCCAGCAACGGCCGGATCAGCCCCTCCTGCGTCACTGGCAGTATGCCTCGCAACCCCGTCTCCCCAGTGCCCCGGGTCATTCGGAACAGCACCGTCTCCGCCTGGTCGCTCCGCGTGTGCCCGGTCGCCACCACATCCAATCCAAGCTCCGCCCGCGCTTCCGCGAAGAACGCCCGCCGCGCCGCCCGGCCCGCCTCCTCCAGATTCCCCCGCTCCCTGCCAATCTCCGCCCCCCGGAGCACAGCCTGCACACCCAGTTCCCCCGCCAGCGCCCGCACAAACTCCTCATCCCCATCCGACTCCGCCCCGCGCAGCCCGTGATTCAAATGCAGCACAACCACTTCCACGCCCAACTCCTGCCGCATCCGCACCAGCACGTGCAGCAGAAACACCGAGTCCGCCCCGCCCGACACAGCCACGCCCACGCGCTGCCCCCGGCGCACCATGTGATAATCGGAAATGGTTCCTCGAACTCGCTCCAGTAGCACGGAAACCCCATTGTAAAGCCCAGCCTTCCGCCGCGGAACCACTCAGCAAGGAGAATCACGCATGCCCCCCGAGGTCACCCCCGAAGTCCGCCAGCGCGCCGCCCGCATCAAGCTCGTCCTCATGGACGTCGACGGCGTCCTCACCGATGGCAAGTACTTCCACGTGCCCAATCCCGAGGGCGGCCTCTTTGAAGTGAAGCTCTTCGACTCGCAGGATGGCATCGCTCTCCAGTGGCTCTTCCGCAAAGGCATCAAAACCGGTCTCATCAGCGGCCGCGACGCCGAAGCCACCCGCGAACGCGCCCGCTCCTCCCACATGGCCTATTGCTACATGGGCCACACCGAAAAGCTCCCCATCTTCCAGGAAATCCTGGCCGACTCCGGCCTCAAGGCCGATGAGGTCGCTTACCTCGGCGACGACCTCACCGACGCCATCCTCATGAAGCGCGTCGGCCTCGCCGTCGCCGTCGCCAACGCCACGCCCGAAGTGAAGAACTGCGCCCACTACACCACCAAGGCCGCCGGCGGCTCCGGCGCCCTGCGCGAAGTCACGGAAGTGATCTTCGACGCCCAGGGCCTCTGGCAGGACATCCTCAACCACTACGAAGTCGAATGATCCACCCCGAGCGCATCGGCATCGTCATTGAGATCCAGGACGCCCCCGGCGTCCTGCACTCCCTCACCGGCATCATCGCCCGCCACGGCGCCAACATCACCTCCGTCGAGATGCTCGGCAGCCTCGAAACCGGTGTCTCCCGCCTCTACTTTGAACTCGATCCCACCGCGCCGCCCGCCGCCCTGCTTACCGAACTCAGCTCCGCCCCCAGCGTCCGCGGCGTCGTCCAGGAGCCCAGCCTTCAGAAGATCTACGGCAAGCGCATCATCATCATGGGCGGCGGAGCCCAGGTCGGCCAGGTCGCCATCGGCGCCATCAGCGAGGCCGACCGCCACAACATCCGCGGCGAACACATCTCCGTCGATACCATTCCCCTCGTCGGCGAACAGGCGCTCGCCGACGCCGTGCGCGCCGTCGCCCGCCTGCCGCGCGCCCGCGCCCTCGTTCTCGCCGGCGCCCTCATGGGCGGCGAAATCGAAAAGGCCGTTCGCGAAGTCCGCTCCAAAGGGCTGCTCGTTGTCAGCTTGAATATGGCCGGCAGCGTCCCCGATGCCGCCGATCTCGTGGTCACCGATCCCGTCCAGGCCGGCGTCATGACCGTCATGGCCGTCGCCGACACCGCCAAGTTCACCGTCGGCCGCCTCAGCCGCCGCGTCTTCTAGCCCCTACTTCACCACCAGCGCGAACTCCCGTAAGAGTTCCCCACTCCCGCTCCGCACCCGCACCCAGTACCGACCCGAGGAGAGCCCGCCGCCGATTCGCATCACCCCATCCCCCCCTACCTCTGCCCGCTCTACCTCCGCCCCCGCTTGATCCGCCACCTGCACACCGTAACTCCGCGCCTCCGGCAAGCCCCTCAAGTCCAGATCGATCTTCAGCGCCTGCCCCGCCTTCACCTCGGCGGCCGTTGCCGCATTCCGCTCCACCGTCAGGGCAATCGCCACCTCGCTCCGCGACCCCGGCGCCCGCGCCACAAAGAACCCGACCACCAGCACCGCCGCCAGGCCGGCCAATGCCAGGCCCCATACCCGCCCCGAAAACCACGCCCGCCCCTTCTTCTCTTCCTCTACCCCGTTCCAGGCCTTCTCCAGTTGCTCAGACTCCAGGCTCCGTGCCGCCGACCGCATCGCCGACACGTATCCCTCTTCTTCCTCCACCAGATCCTGGCACTTCGTGCAGACCAGGAGATGTTCCTCGATCACTTCACGCGTCGTGCCCGATAACCGGTTGAAAAGAAAGTCCTCTACCTCTGCCTCGCTCAGGCACTGGCCGGCTGAGCGGCTGTTCAAGAGGCCTCCCTGCGAATGATCATCTTCCCAGTTTAGTCCCGTGGTCATAAAGTGCGTACCTCACTTCGCCGAACGGACAGTCCTATAGCCCAGTGCTGCCGCCAGCTCATTCCAAAGATTAGTTGTCGGTCTTAGAAGCTTGGTTGCCCGCGCGCTGGAAAATTCTCAAAAAAAATTCACATGCCCCGTGAAAAAAGCGCCAACTGCCCGCCCGTGTGCCAGAAGAGCACGTCCCGCGCCTCCGCCATCGCTCCCTCCCGCACCCCTGCCAGTAGCCCGGCAAACGCTTTCGCTGAATAGACCGGATCCAGCACGATCCCTTCCAGCCGGGCCAGCAGCCGCAACGCCTCTTCGCTCTCCTCCGACGGAATCCCGTACCCAGGTCCCGTGAACCGGTCATCCACTCTGACCTCCCCCTGCAGCGAACACGCCGGCGCCTCCAAATCCAGCTCGATCCCGGCGATGATCCCCCGCACCGTCTCCTCGATCTCCGCCGCCGGATCGTCCGCGCTCACTCCCAACACTCGCGTCTCTTTCATCCCGAACAGCGCCAGACCCGCCACCAGCCCGGCCTGCGTCCCGCCCGAACTGGTCGAATGGCAGATCCACTCCGGCTGGAACTGCAGTTCCGAAACCGCATGCACGAACCCCAGCGCCCCCAGTGGCGTCGAAGCCCCCAACGGAATCTCCATCGGCCGCCGCCCCTGCGCCCGCATCTCGCCGGCCAGCCGCGCCAGCTCCGGCGCGCGCTCAGTCCGGTCCTTCACCTTGTGCATTCGCGCCCCGAACAGCTCATCCAGGAACAACGACGCCGGCTGCCCGCCCTGGGCCGCCGGATTGAGGATCAGATGACACTCCAGGCCGCACTGCGCCGCCAGCGCCGCCGTCACCCGGCAGTGGTTCGACGTCTCCGCGCCACACGTCAGCACCACATCGTAGCCCTGCCGCAGCGCCTTGGATAGGTAGTACTCCAGCTTCCGCACCTTGTTGCCGCCGAAGCCCGGCCCCGTCCAGTCGTCTCGTTTCACCCACAACCGCGGCTTCATACCCAGGTACGCCCTCAACCGCGCCATCTCCTGCACCGGAGTCGGATAGTGCCCGAACTCCAGCCGCCCGATCCTTCGGAACCGGTCCATCGGTGTCATTGCCGCTGCCCTCCCGCTGCCAGATACTCTTTCACCGAGTAGTAGGTGGCATCTTTATACAGCCGCCCGCCATCTTCCACCGGCTCCGTCCAGTTGTAGCTCCAGTCGTCGCCGGTGCGTTTCATCCACGCGGCCAGCCTCGCGTCCATCTCCTTCACCAATCCGGCCGCCGCCGGTTCCTCCGCCAGATTCCGCAGCTCGAAAGGATCCGCCTCCAGGTCGTACAAAACCCACGGCTTCGCCTGGTACCGCGCATACATGTATCGCTGCGTCCTCACCCCGCGCCACCCTTCCGCCACCTTCCCCGCCCGGTACGGCCCGAAGATCTGAAAAAACGACGAATCCGGCCCCTGCTCGCTGCGCCCCGTCACCACTTTCGATAGATCCGCCCCCTGCATACCGCGCGGCGCCTCCGCGCCGCACAGCCGTAGCAGCGTCGGCGCGAAATCCACATGAGAGAACAACGCCCGGCTCACGCGCCCCGCCTTCACTTGCCTTGGATACCGCACGATCCCCGGCACCCGGATCGACTCCTCCCACGGCTTCCGCTTCAGCGGCAGCCCCTGCGATCCCAGCATGTCCCCGTGATCGGACGAATACAGCACCAGCGTGTCTTCCGCCATTCCGGCATCGTCCAGCGCCTTCATCATCCGCCCCACCTGGTCGTCGATCGCCGTTACCGCCGCGTAGTACGCACCCAGTTCTTTCCGCCCCGCCAGCCCTGCGCGCTCGCCCGGGTGGTTCTTCCTCAGCGTCACCCGCTCCACCGGGTAGCGCTTCATATACTCTTCAGGCGCTCCGTAAGGATCGTGCGGCGGCCCCATCTGCACCGTCAGAAAGAACGGCCTCCCGTCTCTCTTCGACCCCTCCAAGAACTCCAGCGCCAGGTCCGTCCAGCCCTCCGGTTCGAAACCCCGCACCGGCAGCGGCTCCGGAGTGTCCCGGAAGTACGTATTCCTGAAGTGCTGGTGGCTGCACTCGTTCGCCGCCCAGAACTCAAAGCCATGCCGCCGCGGACCCGGCGGCACGAAGCCCGGCAGCCGCGGGCCTCCGTCCAAGTGCCACTTCCCCACAAACCCCGTGCGATAGCCCGCGCCCCGCAAGACTGACGACAGCGTCACACTCGATTCTTTCAGCCGCAGATCGTTCGCCGTCATCCCGTTCCGGTGGCAGTATTGCCCGGTCAGCAGAACTGCGCGCGCCGCGCAGCACACCGGCGTGTTCGCCAGCGTATTCTCAAACCGCAGCCCTTCCCGCGCCAGCCGGTCCACATGCGGCGTCTGAACCTCGCTGTTGCCGTAGCAGCCCACCGCCTGCGCCCGCAGTTGATCCGGCAGAATGAACAGCACATTCGGCCGCCGGCTCTTTCCCAGCGCCGGCGCCAGCCCCGCCATCGCTGAGAACTCGCGCCGCGTCAGCATCAGATCATCTTCTCCTGCGCAAACTTCAGTCCCGCTTCCAGGTCCAGCCACTGCTGCCGCTTCAGCGCCGCCGCATACTCCGGCGGCTTCACCCCGCCCACATCCGCGATCACCATCGGCCCCATCAGCGGACTCCCCTTCTCCACCAGCGCCAAAAACCGCGCAAACTCTGACGCCCGTGCCTTCGGAAACGCCTTCCAGAAACTCTGCTCGAAATATGGGATGATCCGCGGCGGCCGCCCCGTGATGTTCTCCAGATGCAGGCACGCCCCCGGCGCCAGCTTCTTCTGGATGTTCGCCAGGTTCACCAGGTCGATCGATCCCGCCCCCATCGCCACCCAATGCGCCGCGCACCCGCGCGGATGCTTGAAGATCGCCGTGTCGCGCACGTGCGTCGTCACCGTCAATGGTCCCAGCACCTCCAGCGTCACCGCCGGGTCTTCCATGCACCAGATCGGGTTGCCCGTGTCCGCGCACGCACCCACATACCCCTTGCCCGCCTCTTCAATCAGTGCTTTCAACTCCCACGCCTGCATATCGCCCGAGTGATTCTCCAGCGCGATCTTCACGCCCGTCTCTTCCGCCACACCCTGGCACGCCCGGAACACCTTCACGGTCTGCGCCATGTGGTACTCGATCCCGTCCGGATGCAGCCGGTCTTCCGAACTCCCCAGGAAGCACCGCACCGTCCGCGCCCCCACCGCTTGCGCCACCTTCAGCGCCTTCGTCAAGCCCTCCACCGCGTCCCCGTTCTTCGCGCCGTATGCCTTCGATGTCGGACAGATGCACCCCGTCCCGCCATCGATCACGATGCCCAACTCCGCCGCCTTCGCTTTCACCTTGGCCAGATGCGCCGGCTCCAGCGATTCAAAATCCCCCAACGACGAAAGCTGGATCGCCGTGCACCCGTGCCGGGCGGCGAACTCCAGATGATCCATCGCCTTCATGCCCCACGCCCGCAATGAGTACGTGTCGTACCCCAGACGCAATTTGGGGCTCTGGGCCTTCAATAGCGCGGCCGTCCCGGCCAGGGATGATAGGAAAAACTCGCGGCGCAGCATAGCTCTTGCCGCTATCCTATCAGGCCCCGCGCCGCCCCCTCACCACTCGCTGTACGGCGTCCCTTCCAGCGACTTCTTGTCCGACTTCGACCTGACGTCGAAGATCCCCGGCTCCGTCTGGTTCACGCTCGTCACCGCGTCTTCCTGCACCGTGGTCCAATCCGCCTCGCCCGTCATCGGGTCTGTCGGCATCTGCCGCAGATACCCCTCCTGCACCAGATCCTGCAACGCCTGCGGGGCCTTCGCCTTGTCGTAGGTGTACTCATCGATCACCGTGCGCAGCGTGAAAAGATTCTGCCGCAGCACACTCTCCTTCGCCCGCACCACCGAGCGCTGGTACATCGGCACCGCCACGGCCAGCAGGATCGAGATGACCGCCATCACGATCATCAGCTCGATCAGCGTAAAGCCGAATCTGCGCCTACCACTCTGAATACGGCGTCCCATCGGGCGACTTCTCCATCGTCTTCGAATAGACGTCAAATACATTCTGTCCGCCCCACCCCGTGCTCTTCGGATCGTCCTGCGTCGATCGCATCCCCCACTCCGTCGAGTTCGTAAACGGGTCCCGCGGCAGCCGCCGCAGGAAGCGGATCTTCTTCCCCGAAGCGTCGTTGGCCAGCTTCACGCCTTCCACCAACTGGTCCAGCGTCTCCGGGTAACACTCCGTCCCCATCTTCTTTTCCATGCCGCCTTTGTCGCAGGCGTCTTTGTATTTATCGATCGCCGTGCGCATATCCCGCAGCGCGTAACGCAGTTCCCGCTCCTTCTCCCGCCGCACTTTGAACCGCGCCAACGGCAGCGCCAGCGCCGTCAACAGAGTCAGAATCGTAAACGCCACGATCAGCTCGATCAACGTCAACCCGCGCTGTCTGTGCCGCGTTTTCATCCCTTACTTCACCGTCACCGCCACCGCCGGCGGCGTCACCGCGATCGTCTCCAGCCGCGCGTCCCTCAGCGTCACCTCTTCAAATCGCACTGGGGAAACACCCGCGCCCACCGCCTGAAACTTCAGCGTCAGCAGCGTGCCCGACCCCGAAATCCCACCGGCGCCCGGCACGCGGTTCATGTTCACAATCGCCACCCCGCTCTCATCCACCTTCGAGTCGCTGAAGGTGATCTGCTGCCCATCGCCGCCCAGGAAGGCGCCCTTCTGCACCTCCACCAGCTTCAGCACCTTGTTGTCGTACTTCAACCGCATCGGCGCGCTGAACAGCTCCGTGACGTTGTCGATCTGCACTTCCAGCGTCACCGTCGCGTTCTTCTCCACCTCCGTCGCTGAAGGCTTGAACATCAGCACCGGCGTCGCCGGGCCCGTGGACGGCCGCGCCAGCCCCGGAGCGTCCGGAGTCGCGCCCAATCCACCCTGAATCGCCATCGGCACCGGCGTCGGAGCCAGTGCTGGCGCCGTCCTCGGCGGCGCAGCCTGCCCGGCCGGAGCAGCCGGAACTCCAGGCACCAGGCTCCCGCCCGGAGCCGGCTTGGCGCCCGCCGGCTTCCCACCCGCCGGCTTCGCCGCCTGGTCTTCCTTCGGCGGCGCATAGTTCAACTTGTAAATCGTCTCCGTGCCCGATGCGATCGTCTTCAGGTTCTCCGGCGTCACTTCCGGCGTCCTCACAATGTGAGGCACCAGCGCCACCACCAGATCCTGATTGCTGTTCTCCGTGCTCTCGCTCGAAAACAGCCACTTCAGCCCCGGAATGCTCATCAGCCCCGGCACGCCGCTGCGCACCTTCGAGGTGTTGGCCTGCATCAGGCCGCCGATCAGTGTCACCTCGCCTTCCTTCACGCGGATAATGTGGTTCACCTTGCGCTGCCCGATCACAGGCTGCGACAGCCCGCCCACGTCCACCTTCTCGCTGATGTTCGAAATCTCGAACTCAACCTGCATCGAAACTTCATCCGCCGCGTGGATGCGCGGCGTCAGATCCACGTTGATGCCCACTTCGGCAAACTGGAACTGCGTCGAAACCAGCGGGTTCACACCCACCGATCCCACGCCCGTCTGAAATGAACCCGTCGCATACGGATACCGCTGCCCCAATCGCAAACTCGCCTTCTGCCCGTCCGTCGCCCGCACCTGCGGCGTCGTCATGATCTTCGTCTCGGTGTCGCTCATGAGCGCCTTCACCAGGTAGCCCGGCACCGTCACCGTCCAGTCACCCGCCGTCATCCGGCTGATCAGGTTCAGCGACGTGCTCGATCCCGAGGAAGATCCGCCGCCCGTCGTCGTCCCACTTCCGCCCCCGGGGTTATACACGATGCCGGTCGAAATGCCCGCCGCGCCTCCCGAAATCGGAGTCAACGCCAGGTCCCGCGTCTTCTTCTTGTTCGCTTCCATCACCAGAACATCGACGATCACCTCGGGCTTCGCCTTGTCCAGATCCATCAGAACCTTTTCCGCCAGCGCCACCTGGTCCACCGTGCCCCTCACCACGATCGCCGACTGCGAGTTGATCGGAAACACCTTGCGCACGTCGGTCACCGTGCGCATGCCCGTCATCACTTCCTGCAACTCCTGCGGCGACGTCAGGTTCTGCAGGTAAAACACCCGCGTCACCTGCTCCTCGTAATCCCGCCTCTTGGTCACGTTGTCCTGCGTCACGAACACCGTCGTCGGCGACAGCGGCTTGAAATAGGTCTTCGTCAACAGGCTGATGTTGTCCAGCGCCTCTTCGAGAGTCGTGTTGTTGAAATCGATCGAAAAGCGCTTCTGATCCGTGTACTCGGCATCGAACAGAATATTGATCCCCGCCAGCTTCCCCACCGTCTCGTACATCCCCTTCGCGCTCTGGTTCACGATCTTCAGCCCGGTCAACTGGTGCGACAGCGGCTTCAACTCCGGCACCGGCAGAATCGAGGCCACCCGCTTTTCGGCCTCTCTCCGCGCCTGCTCGGCCGGTGTCAGCCCCGCTTCATCCGGCTTGGAAGACTCCTCCCCCTTGTCCTTCTTCAGCTTCTCCCGCTCCATCATCTGGTACGTCCGCCGCATCTCCTGCTCGGCGATCGTCGATGCCGGATCGATCGCGAACGCCCGTTGAAACTCCGCCAGCGCTTCGTTCAGCTTCCCTTCTTTGCGCAACTTCTGCCCGACGTCCACATGGAACTGCGAGGCCGCAAACCGCACGCGCCGCACATTCAACTGGTAGCCCGTATCCATCGGGTTGATCGCCAGCGCCTTCTCATACAGGTCCAGCGCCTTGTCATACTCCCGTATGGCCTCCGCCTTGCGGCCGTCCGCCACCAGCTTGTCGCCCTTCTTGTCACCCGCCCAGGCAGCCGGCACCAGCACCGGCTGAACCACCAGCACGGCCGCCAGAAATGCTGCTAACCGATTCATCTTCTGCATCTTAGGTCCGTTCGCTCATCACGGTCATGCTAAACTGTTAAGGTACATCGCGCCGCAAATCGGCACTCTTCCTCTTTAGCTATGACGTTGGAGAGCCCCGGCGCGTGGAGGCCATTCCGTTGCCTGCCGAGAAATCCCCATTCAAACTCGTCGCCGAAAACAGGAAGGCGTTCCACGACTTCTTCATCCTCGAGAAGCTCGAGGCCGGCCTCGTCCTCACCGGCACCGAAATCAAATCCGCCCGCCAGGGCAAAGTCCAACTCCGTGATAGCTTTGCCGACATCACCGGCGGCGAGGCCTGGCTCGTCAACGCCCACTTCTCCCCCTACTCCCACGGCAACATCTGGAACCACGACCCCACCAAGAAACGCAAGCTCCTCCTCCATAAGCAGGAGATCGTCAAGCTCTTCGCCAAAGTTCGCGAAAAGGGCCTCACCCTCGTCCCCCTCAAGGTCTATCTGAAAAACGGCCGCCTCAAATGTGAAATCGGCGTCTGTAAAGGCAAGAAACTACACGACAAGCGCGAAGCGCAGCAGAATCGCGACATCGACATGGAAGCCCGCAAGGCCATGAGCCTGCGCAACGCCCGCACATCCTGAACACTGAAACCACCGCCCGGTACCACTCCACCATGGACATCATCCTCTCCACCGACAAAGCCTTCGACATCGAAACCGGCGCCTTCGCCGTCCTCTGCTTCAGCGACGAAGCCCCTGGCGCCGATCTCGCCGGCGGCCTCCCCGCTGAACTCCACACCCGCGGCGAATTCACCGGCAAGGCCCACGAAACCGCCCTCCTGCACCGCCCGGCCGGCATGAAAGCCGAGCGCCTCCTCCTGGTCGGCTGTGGCGAGAAGGGCAAATTCACGCCCGCCGAAATGCGCAAGGCCGGCGGCGTGGTCGTCCGCGCGCTCCAGCCCAAGTCCATCACCGATGCCGCCATCCGCCTGAAAGGCAATACCTTATCCGCCGAAATGCTCTCCGCCTTCGTGGAAGGAGCCGTGGCCGGCATCTATGAGCCCGACCGCCACAAGACCACCGGCAAGGACGAAAAGAAACCCTTCGCCTCGCTCCGCATCTCCGTCCCCGAGCGCACGCCCGAACTCGTCGAAGCCCTCCGCCGCGGCCGCACCCTCGGCGAAGCCCAGAACTACGCCCGCACCCTCGTCAACGAGCCCGGCAACCTCCTCACCCCGCTCAAGCTCGCCGCCGAGGCCCGCCAGCTCGCCGCCGAGTTCGGCCTCTCCTGCGACATCCTCGACGAGCCCCGCATGCGCCAGCTCGGCTTCGGCACCCTCCTCGGCGTCGCCATGGGCTCGGCCGAGCCGCCCGTCACCATCATCCTCCGCTATACCCCCGAAACCGTGAAAGAAGGCTCAGACCACCTCGCCCTCATCGGCAAAGGCGTCACCTTCGACACCGGCGGCATCTCCATTAAACCCTCCGACGGCATGGAAAAAATGAAGTACGATATGGCCGGTGCCGCTTCTGTTCTCGGCGCAATGCGCGCCATCGCCCAGCTTCGCCCCTCCATCCCGGTCACTGCCATCGCTCCGTGTGTCGAGAACATGCCCGGCCATAAGGCCCAGCGCCCCGGCGACATCGTCACCTCCTACCAGGGCAAGACCGTCGAAGTCCTCAATACCGACGCCGAAGGCCGCCTCATCCTCGCCGACGCCCTCACCTACGCCGCCCGCCACGGCTGCACCCACCTCGTCAACGCCGCCACCCTCACCGGCGCCATCGCCGTCGCCCTCGGACATCTCTACGCCGGCGTCTTCTCCAACAACGAAGCCCTCCAGCAGCGCATCCTCGACGCTTCCCGCGCCGCCGGCGAGCGCATGTGGCCCTTCCCCATGGACGAGGATTACAAGGAATACCTCAAGTCCGCCTTCGCCGATATCGCCAACATCGGCGGCCGCTGGGGCGGTTCCATCACCGCCGCCAAGTTCCTCGAAGAGTTCGTCGAGGGCAAGCCCTGGGCCCACCTCGATATCGCCGGCACCGCGTGGCTCGATGAAGCCAAGCCCTTCCTCGCCAAAGGCCCTACGGGTCTGCCCGTGCGCACCTTTGTCGAGCTCGCCACCCACTGGAGCTGACCTGTGCGTACCGCCCTGCTTGCTCTGATCGGCCTGTCCTGCGCGGCCCAGGTCTCACTCGACCAGCAGGGCGCCTTCCTCCGCAAGGCAGACATCGTTTCCGTCAAGGAGGCTGGCCAGGGCATCACGGGCTCTCTGCGCGCCACGCTCTCTCTCAACGGCGTCACCCACGACGCCCATATCCAGACCATCAACACCCAGGGCCCGCCGCCAGACTCTTACAAACACAACCTCGCCGCCTATGCCCTGGCTCAACTCCTCGGGCTCGACAACGTGCCCACCGTCGTCCAGCGCGACTTCGAGGGCAAGCCCGCCTCCTTCACCTGGTGGCTCGACGACTTCTATCTCACCGAAGACCAGCGCCAGGACCGCAAAATCAGGCCTCCCGAAGGCGCCTCCTGGAATGCCCAGGTCTACCTCATGAAGGTCTTCGACCAGCTCATCGGCAACCCCGACCGCAATATGGGCAACGTCCTCATCGACGGCAACTGGCGCCTCTGGCTCATCGATCATACCCGCGCTTTCGTCGTCTCCCGCACCCCCGAAGCCGACCCCGACCTCGCCCGCTGCGATCGCGAGTTTCTTCGACGCATCAAGTCACTCACCGAACCACAGCTCAGAACCGCCCTCAGCCCCTATCTCACCAAAGCCCAGATCGGAACCATCCTCCTCCGCCGCGACGCCATCGTCCGCCACTTCCAGGCCCAAGCCGCCGCCAAAGGCGAAGCCAAAACCTACTACGACTTCCTCGCTAAGTAGCCCTTCTCACCCCCGGGCCATCAAAGCAATCAACGCCACCAACAACAAGATCCCAATCACCAGTAAAGCAATCTTCGCCGCACTATACGGCCGTTCCCCCGAAACCTCCCCCGTCCGCGCGTTCACCGCGATCTGATACACCTTCTCCTGGAACTTGTAAGCCCCCAGCCAGACCGGCAGCAGCAGGTGCTTGAACGTCACATCCGACAACCTGACGTCCATCGCATCCACCCGCTGCTCATCGCCCCCAATATCGCCCCGCACCGTACCTTCAATCACGGCCTCCATCCGCCCCCGCGCCACCTGCAGCCCTTCCTCCAGCTTCACCTGATACCGCTGCGCCTTGAACCCCGCCAGATACGAAGGGTTGTAGGGCTCCACTTTCTCCAACCCCCACGGCTCCAAATCATCCAGCCGCTTCGAAACAATCGCCTTGGAAGCCGGCACCAGAATATCGTCGAAACTGTCGTGCACCTGGCCCGACGCCGGATACCATCGCGTCTTCCGCACCTGCCGCGTCTGCTGCTGCGGCCGCCCGTCCACCATCACCGTGTACGTCTCCTGCACCCAGTAGTGCTCGCCCCGCTCCCCCCTGTACGCCGTATCCGCCTCGGCGTCGTACGTCCAGAACGGCAGATAGATCCCTTCCAGCCGCTCCGGATTCGCCACCCTCTTCAAATCGTTCGGCGCGAACCAGCGAGACTTCAACCAGCTCCGCAGGCTCTCCACCGCCGGCCCCTTCGGCACCCCAAACGGCAGCAGCCCCTGTGGCGCGATCAGCGGATCGGCCGACCGCGGCTGCGCCACGATCTTCGAAGTGCAGAACGGACACTGCCCCGCCACATCCGGCGGCTCGAACACCACCGCCGCCCCGCACGTCGCGCACTCCACCTGCAGCGCCTTCTCCGACAGATGCCCCACCGCCTGCTGGGAAGCCTCCCGCTGCGCCGCCGCGTAGTCCACCTCCACCACCGGCCGCGCCTGCTCGTCCTTCTGCACTTCCATCTGAGCGCCGCAATACGGACACTTCATCTTCGCCACGGACGGGTCAAACTCCAGCGGGGCCGCGCACCCCGGACACTGAAACGGTTTCGGCGTCGCCACATCGCTATCTCACCACACTCTGCATCCCGCCGCCCTCCCGCTGTATCTATCCAATCAGAGGGACTCTTGCTGAGATGCGACTCCTGCTTCTTCTAGGACTTACTATGACCCTGGGTGCCAACGCCGCCAACTTCCCCGACCCCACCATCGACCAGAAACAGCCCGCCGCCGGGCTCCAGACCGCCGTCCTCGCCGGCGGCTGCTTCTGGTGCACCGAAGCCGTCTTCGAAATCGTCGAAGGCGTCAAAGACGTCGTCTCCGGCTACTCCGGCGGCGCCCGCGAAACCGCCGATTACCGCCGGGTCTCCTCGGGCGACACCGGCCACGCCGAGTGCGTCATGATCACCTACGATCCCAAAGTCGTCACCTACGGCCAGCTCCTCCGCGTCTTCTTCGAAGCCGCCCACGATCCCACCACCCTCAACCGCCAGGGCCCCGACTTCGGCACCCAATACCGCTCCGCCATCTTCTACGCCACCGTGGAGCAGAAACACATTGCCGCGGCCTACATCCGCCAGCTCGACGAAGCCAAGGTCTTCAAATCCAAAATCGTCACCGAGGTCTCACCCCTGAAAGGCTTCTACCCCGCCGAAGACTACCATCAGGACTACGCCGCTCAAAACCCGGCCAACCCCTACATCGCCTACAACGCCGCCCCCAAGGTGGCCAAGCTCAAAAAGGCCTGCCCCCGCCTCGTCCGCAAGCCGTGATCCGCCTCCCTGCCCCCACTCTTGGATTCCACTTAGTACTAAAGTACGCCAGCCGTACCAAAACAAAATGAGCCCAAAGTTCGCTTGGCCCAACGCACACCAGACCGTATCCTCAAATCACCGAGATTAAAAATCTCCTCCTCCAAAACAACGGCCGGCCATCACCCTCCTCCGATGGCCGGCCTCTCACTTTTTGGACCCTTCCACTCTCTCCAATCAAAAGTACCTGGAACGTACCAATCGCAAATGAACCCATCGAGGGATTCCACATTCGCGCCCCATCCGGCACACTGAAATCACAAAAGAGATACAAAATCTCCTCCTCCAAATTCCGGCCGGCTATCACCCTCCTCCGATAGCCGGCCTTTCCTTTTGCGGCCCGCCTGCGCCAGCCCCCGCCGAAAGTACCTGGAACGTACCAAACGCAATTGAACCGATAGTTCGATTCCCCGTCCGCGCTCCAGCTCACATACTCATTTCAACGAGAGATTAAATCTCCTCCTCCAAAAAGAACGGCCGGCCATCATCCTCCTCCTCCGATGGCCGGCCTTTTCATTACTCCCCATCTGCGATAATCTGAATCCTCGATCCACGTGCGCAAATTAGCTATCCTGTTCTTCACCCTGGCGGCCGGCGCCCAATCCGATCCGCCTCCTGCCCTTTCCGGCCAGATCAGCAATGCCATCTCCGGCGAACCGCTTGGGAAAACCAGCCTCCTCCTCATCCCCGTAAAATCCCCGAACGACTTCGATCAGAGATATGCAGCCACCTCCACCGCCGACGGCAGGTTCGCCTTCCCGTCCGTCGAACCCGGCAGCTACACCCTCCGCGCCTCCCGCAACGGCTTCATCTCCACCGACTACCCCATCCCTCTCGATTTCCCCTCGACACCTCCGAAGTCTCTCACCCTTCGCCTCACCCCCTTCGCCGTCCTCACCGGCCGCGTCCTCGATTCCGACGGCGACCCGCTCGACCAGGCCCAGGTCCAGATCCTGCGCACGCGCTACACCAACGGCCGCAAGACCCTCTCCGCCCTCCGCGCCGCCTACACCAACGACCTCGGCGAGTTCCGTGCCGCGAACCTGCCGCCCGGCACTTACTACCTCTACATCACCAGCCTCTCCAGCCCGCCGCCCAGATCGCCCCAACCCGAACGCCTCGTTCCCATCTACTACCCCGACGCCGCCGACAGCTCCACCGCCGCCCCCATCACGCTCGCGCCCGGCGCCGAGTCCCGCGTCGGCGACATCCGCCTCCCCACAGCCCGCACTGCCACCATTCGCGGCAAGGTCGTCAATGAAATCCCCAATTCCACCCAGCCCACCGTCAGGCTCTACGCACTGAAAGGCCACGAAGCCCAGGCTGTCGGCATCTCCCGCTTCCACGCAGCCCATGTCTCCCCTTCCGGCGACTTCGTGATCTCCAGCGTCGAACCCGGCGCCTATTCCGTACTGGCCGAAGTCGGCCAGAACGGAATCAGCCGCACCGGCAGCGTCCCTGTCTCTGTTCAGGGCGCCGACATCGAAGGCGTCACCATTGTCATCACCAACCCCTCCACCCTCTCCGGACACCTCCGCGTGGATGGCGACGCCAGCCTCGATCTCTCCCGCGCCCGCGTCGAACTCCTCAAGGGCGGCCCCTCCATCGATGCTTCCAGAACGACAGACTCCGTCCGCATCCAACCCGACCGCTCCTTCCGCATCTCCGGCGTCCAGGCCGATACCTACGCCCTCGTCGCCACCCAACTTCCCCAGGGTTGCTATATGAGCCGGGTCACTGTCGGCGGCGCCGATGTCACCTACACCGGCTTCGAACTCTCCACTGCGGTCTCCTCCCCCATCGAGATCCTCATCAGCCGCAAAGCCGGCTCCGTCTCCGGCACGGTCGATCCGCCCCAGGACCGTCCCGCCGCCCCCCAATTCACCATCGCCCTCGTCCCCAGGGACCCCGCCCTGCGCAAGTTCGCCTTCCGCTTCGCCGACGCCCCCGCCCCCGCCGGCCAATTCTCCCTCCCCAACGTCCCGCCCGGCGACTACCTCGCCTTTGCCTGGGAAGACGTCGAACCCGGCGCCTGGTTCGATCCCGATTTCCTCAATCCCTGGGAAGAGCGCGGCGTCCCCCTCACCGTTCCCGAAGCCGGCCAGGCCAACCTCCGCCTCCCCGCCCTCTCCATCGCCCGGTCGCCAAACCTAAAATAGGAGCATGGTCACCGCCATCATCCTCATCGATGCCGAACAGAGTCAGGCCCCCGACGTCGCCCAAAGCCTCATCGCCCTCGATGGCATCGCCGAGGTCTACTCCGTCGCCGGCCAGCACGACCTCGTCGCCGTCGCCCGCGTCCACCACCACGACGATCTCGCCGAGCTGGTCACCGCCAGCGTCCAGAAGATCCCCGGCATCAAGGGCACCAACACCCTCATCGCTTTCCGCGCCTACTCCCGGCGCAACCTCGAAGCCCTGTGGGATTTCACTGGAGAACAGGCCTGACAAGCGGATATCCTAATCCCCTCCGCCGCCCCCGCCGATAGGACCTACGTGGGCGACAATTCCACCAACTACTACGACCTGCTCCAGATCAATCCAGGCGCCGAGCCCGAAACCATCCAGCGCGTCTATAAGATCTTCGCTGCCCGCTACCATCCCGATAACCAGTCCACCGGCGATGCCGAACGCTTCAAGCTCTTCACCGAAGCATATAAGACTCTGTCCAACCCCGAGAGCCGCGCCGCCTACGACGAAACGCTCGCGCAGAATCAGCCCACCGCCCTCCCCATCTTCCAGACCCGCGAGTTCACCGACGGCTTCGATGCCGAAGCCAAAATCCGCGTAGGCATCCTCTGCCTTCTCTACGCCCGCCGCCGCGCCAACCCCGACCTCGCCGCCCTCTCCATGCTCGACCTCGAGCACCTCATGGACTTCCCCCGCGAACACCTCCGCTTCGCCATCTGGTTCCTCCGCTCCAAACGCTACATCGTCCAGGACGACCGCTCCAGCTTCCAGGTCACCGCCGAAGGCGTGGAGTATCTCGAAGCCCAGCTCCCCGGCAACGAACTCCTCATGAACATCTTCCGCGCTTCCGAAGCCGGCGTCATGGTCCTCCCCAAGGGCCTCCTCGGCACCAAAGACCGCTAACCTTACCTCACCACCGCCGCGCCCACTCTGTCATCGAATCCATCGCCGCCCGCGCCGTCTGAATGTGCAGGTCCACCGTGTCGTCGATCTTCTTCGCATACCCCCCCGCCAGCACCGAAACCACCGGAATGTGCTTCCGCAACGCCACGTCGAAGATCATCCGGTCCCGCAGGTACATCCCCTCTTTCGTCAGAGACAGCCCGCCCAGTTGATCGTCGAAATACGGATCCGTCCCTGCCACGAAGAATACGATCTCCGGCCGGAAGCCCAGCACCGCCGTCTCATACGCCGGCCCCAGGTGCCGCAGATACTCCGCATCAGGCACTCCGTCCGGCAGGTGGATGTCCACCGTCGAAGGCGGCTTCTCCGTCGGGTAGTTGTTGAAGTGGTGGATCGACAGCGTGAACACCCGCTCGTCGTCCGCGAAGATCGACGCCGTTCCATTGCCCTGGTGTACGTCGCAATCGACGATCAGCACCTTCTTCAGCACCCCTTCTTTCTGCAACGCCCGAGCCGCCACCGCCACGTCGTTCACCGCGCAGAACCCTTCCCCATGCCCCGCAAAGGCATGGTGAAACCCGCCTCCGATGTTGTAGCCAACCCCCTGGTGCAGCGCCCAACGCGCCGCCAGCAAGGTCCCCCCGGCCGCCAGCCGCGCCGCCTCCACCATCTTCCGCGAATACGGCACTTCCAGCTTCAGAATGTCGTGGTACGTCAGCGTGCCCGTCTCCAGCTTCTTCACCCACTGCGGCGTGTGCGCCTCCAACAGTTGCCCGGCGGTCGCCGGCCCCGGCTTGCGAAAGTCGTCCTCTTCCGCAAAGCCGCTCAACATCATCCGGTTTTTGATCAGCCGGTACTTCTGCGACGGAAACACGTGATCGCCGAAATGCGGGTCATACCCGTCGTGATACACCAGCCGGAATGGCAGCTTCATCTCTCCGGTCCCGCCTTAGTCGCCCGCCTGCAGCGCCGTCAGCATCGCCAGCCGGTAGATGTCCTCCGCCGTGCAGCCGCGCGACAGGTCATTGGCCGGCTTCTGGAACCCCTGCAGCAGCGGCCCCGTGCACACCGCCCCGCCCAGCCGCTCCACCATCTTCACCCCGATGTTCGCGCTCCCCACGTCCGGGAAGATTAGCGTGTTCGCCCGCCCCGCCACCGTCGAGCCTGGCGCCTTCGACCGCCCCACGCTCTCCACCAGCGCCGCGTCCGCCTGCAGCTCTCCATCCACATGCAGATCCGGCCGCCGCGCCTCCACAATCTTCCGCGCCTCAATCACCTTCGCCGCCAGCGGATGCTTCGCCGAGCCCTTCGTCGAAAACGACAGCAGCGCCACCACCGGCTCCACCCCAATCACACTCCGCGTCGTCTCCGCCGTCGCAATCGCAATGTCGGCCAGTTGCGACGGCGTCGGATCGATCATCAACGCCGGATCCGCCATCGCAAACACCCCGCCCGCGCCCATCTCCGTCGCATGCGTGCAGACGATCATCACCCCCGACGCCGTCTTGATGTCCGTCCGCATCCCGATCGTCATGTGCGCCGCCCGGAACGTATCCGCCGTCGTCGTCGCCGCCCCGCCCACAAATCCGTCGGCCTCCCCCGAAGCCACCATCAATCCCGCGAATACCAGCGGATTCAACGCCATCTTCCGCGCTTCCATCTCCGTGATCCCGCGCGACCGCCGCCGGTCCTGAAGAACCCGCGCAAACTCCGGCAGCTTCGCGTTGTTCTCCGGCTGCTCCACCACCACGCACGACGCTACCTGCCCCTGCGGCCGCCCCATCAGAATCGGAATCGCCAGCTCTTCCGTGCACAGCCGCGACGCCGCCGCTATCACCCGCGGATCTTCCCCCTCCGGGAAGACAATCCGCTTCTTTTTCATCTGCTTCCGCAGACGCTCCATCTGCCTGTCAAAGTAAGCGCGCGCTGACTCCGGTTGCTGCATGAAACTCTTATTCTAATCCCCGCCAGCCGCCTCCCGCCCCCCTTGCCTCAAAGACTACAATCAGAGAGGAACCTCCGCTCGGCCCGCTCCCGCGGTCGTTGCCACTACTCGATCACGCCACTACTGGCTCAGGAAGGATTCATCATGCGGAAAAAAGTCACCGTCGTCGGCGCCGGCAACGTGGGCGCCAATTGCGCCTTGCGCATCGCCGGCAAGGAACTCGCCGACGTTGTCCTCGTCGACATCATGGAAGGCGTGCCTCAGGGCAAGGGCCTCGACATCGCCCAGTCCGGTCCCGTGGAAGGCTATGACGTCAATGTCACTGGCGCCAACGACTATGAGCCCACCGCCAACTCCGACATCGTCATCATCACCGCCGGCTTCCCCCGCAAGCCCGGCATGAGCCGCGACGACCTCCTGCTCGCCAACTACGAAATCGTCAAGAGCGCCACCGAGCAGGCCGTTAAGTACTCCCCCAACGCCATCCTCATCCTCGTCACCAATCCTCTCGACGCCATGTGCTGGGTCGCTCAGCAGGTCTCCAAGTTCGACCGCTCCCGCGTCATCGGCATGGCCGGCGTCCTCGACACCGCCCGCTACCGTACCTTCATCTCCATGGAACTTGGCGTCTCCGTCGAGAACATCACCGCCCTCGTCCTCGGCGGCCACGGCGACACCATGGTCCCCATCGTCCGCCTCACCACCGTCGGCGGCATCCCCATCACCGAACTCCTCCCCAAGGAACGCATCGACGCCCTCGTCGACCGCACCCGCAACGGCGGCGCCGAAATCGTCAAATACCTCAAGACCGGCAGCGCCTACTACGCCCCCTCCGCCGCCGCCGTCGAAATGGCCGAGTCCATCCTCAAGGACAAGAAGAAGGTTCTGCCTTGCGCCGCCCTCCTCGAAGGCGAGTACGGCTACAACGGTCTCTATGTCGGCGTGCCCGTCAAACTCGGCGCCGGCGGCATCGAGAAGGTCTACGAAGTCGCCCTCCAGCCCGAGGAAAAGGCCCAACTCGACAAGAGCGCCGCGGCCGTCGAGGACCTCATCACAGTCCTCAAGCAGAAAGCCGGGCTCTAGTTCCCCCGGGGCGAAGCCGTAATCCCCCTGGAGCCGTATTCCCCCGAAACGCAGTCTCGGGGCCACCGTGCCAATCCCTTACCAGCCCGCCACCCCCAGTGGCGGGCTTCTTCATCTCCTCCTCCAAATTTGTCACTACCCCTCTCCCCTAACGTCAACCAATCAGATACAATACGATCTTTGCTGGAGGAATTACCTTGGACGAATCCACTGTCAGAATCGTAAGCGGCATCCTCGCAGTCCTTTGCGTTGCGGTCATCATTATGCGCCGCAAGAGCAAGAAGAAGAGCTCCGATCAGGACGAATTCTAGAACCGCTCCCGCACGCCGCGGGCTCCCTTCTCTCCACCTCCGCCCCGTCTCGGAGTGTCTCCGGCCTTCTTCCCGCGGCCGCCCCCTCTCAATCATGCCTCGCGCTGCTTCATCCCCATCCCCTACGCCTCAAATCTCTGCCCGGCACGCCCGCTTTCGCCTCTCCGTCCGCCCCTCGGAAATCCACCGCTGGGGTGTCTTCGCCGAAGAGTTCATCCCCCAGGGCAGGAAGATTATCGAATACACCGGCGAACGCATCAGCCGCCGCGAAACCGCCAAGCGAGCCGGCCGCAAACTGAACTACCTCTTCACCCTCGACAGCTATTGGACCCTCGACGGCAGCGTCGGAGGCAGCGGCGCCGAGTTCATCAACCACTCCTGCGATCCGAACGTCTACGCCTGGATCTTCAAAGGCCACATCCTCTACATGGCCGATCGCGACATCCAGCCCGGCGAAGAGCTCACCATCGACTACCGCTTCGACGCCGACGTGGAAAAGGTTCCCTGCGGCTGCGGCTCCGCCCAATGTCGCGGCCACATCAATCTCCACAAGGAAAAGAAGCCGCGCAAACCCCGCAGGAAATCCGCGTCCAAAAAGAAACGCGCCGGCTAACCGACCTTCTCCGCCCCACGCTCAGGCGCGTCGCCGCGGCACAAAAGGCCTCAACTGAATCGTCGGCGCCTGCCCCGCCGCCAACCTCAGCACCCGCTCGCCTACCGGCTGATGTCCAGAAGATTCTCTCCGCAGGGCCACGCATCCCAGCCCGTTTCCCCCGAGACGAAGTCTCGGGGCCACACGACCAAGCCCGTCCCCCGCAGCCACAAATCCCAGCCCGTTTCCCCCGAGACGAAGTCTCGGGGCCACGCTTCCCAGCCCTTTCCCCGCGGCCACAAATCCCAGCCCGTTTCCCCCGAGACGAAGTCTCGGGGCCACACGACCAAGCCCGTCCCCCGCAGGACTCAGAACCGTCCTTCCGCACCAGTAGCGGTCGAAATCACCTCCAGATTCAGACCCGCCGTGATCGCCCTTCCCTCGCCCGGCCTCTCCAACGTCAACAACACCTGAGCCCGCCGCACCGGAGCCCCGGTGAGGCTACGAGGCCTCCCGCGCTCCCAGAACTCCGGCGAACCATAGTAAAGCGATCACCAATTTCATGGCCCCTCCTCGAATCCGGAGGATTCTCTGGAAACTGCGCCTGACTCAGAGACCGCCGCCGCTACTCCGGCTCCGCCGGCGCCGCAATCGGCTTCAACTGAATCGTCTCCGTCTGCCCGGCCGTCAACGTCACCTTCTTGAACTTCGACAGGTTCGCCGCCACCCACTCCGGATCCCGCAGAAAGCCGAAATCCAAGTCGGTTCCAGCCACCGCGATCAATAGGTATTCGCCGGGCCGCAGCGCTGTCAGATTGAAGCCGCCCTGCTGATCCAGCCCGGTGGAACGGAAGCCCGTTGCAGATTCCCGCAATGCCGCCTCTTTCGCCAGCAATGTCACCATCACGCGTCCGGCCGGCCCGTTCTCCACTGTCTCGACGGTGCCTTTCACCGTCGCCCCGTCCGTCCGGAACACCACCGTAATCGCACCTGGCCCGCCTCCGGCGAGGTCGAACTCCTTGCCCAATAGATCCACGCTGCCCGCCCGCATCTCCGCCAGATAGCTGCCCGGCAGGGCTCCTCCGTACGCCTGCAGCCGGTATTTCCCAGTGGGCGCCGCACTCACTGTAAATGAACCGTCGTCCTTTACCTGCCCTTGCATGCTCCCGCCCACGAAAATTGCCATCCCGGTCTGAGCGAGATTGACCCGCATCGTGCTCAGCGCCGCCTTGGCCTTTTCTGAGTCCACACCTTCGAATACCACATGGCCTTGCAGCACCACCGGAGGCTGCGGCCGCAGGGTGACTCCGTTCACGTCGTCCCCGTTCACTTCCACTGCCTCCGTCGCTCCTGCCTGTTCCATCGGCGAGGTCCGGTTCATCGTCCGCAACATCAGGATGTAGCTTCCGCTGGGAACGCCCGACACCTCAAAACTGCCGTCCTGCCGGCGGGCGGTGAGCTGGCCCACGGGCATGAATCCAAATCCCTCCCGATTCAGTACATTGACAAAGAATTCCGATGTAAACGGCGCGCCTGCCGCATCCACCACCTTGCCGCGAATCGCAAACACCGGCACGCGCCGCAGCTGGATGTCGATTCCACTCAACTCGGCGCCGGCCGTCACTTTCAATACCGTCGCCTCCGCCGGGTCCGTCACCCCCGGATAATATGTGCGCGTGAAACCCGTCGCCCGCTTGCCCGGCTCCGCCGCAATCGCCGGCGGCGCCCCGCCCATGAACGCCACACTCACCAGCATCCGGCCCGGCGGCACGTCGGGGATCCGGAACTCACCCCGGTCGTTCGTCTGGTTCCCTCCGCCCGCCGGAACCCACTGCATCCTGTCGCGCACGAATTGCCGCGACAGAATCTGCACCTGAGCCCCTTGCAGCGGCTCGCCCTCGTCGTCCAGAACCCGCCCCGCAATGATCGCCTGCGGCTGCAGCTTGTATCGCAGCCCTTTCATCTCCTGCCCCGCCGCCAACGTCAGCATCCGGTTGTTGGTCGCCGATCGCCCCATCATCATGCCCTGTTTGCGGACCACCACCAGATACCGGCCCGCCTCCAGATTCTCCACCCGGAACTTCCCCTCCGCATCGGTCACCGCCGAAATCGCTGAACTATTCAGCCCCGACGTGACGATGACCCCGCTGTTCGGATTCGCCAGCGTCAGCGACACCTCCGCCCGCCGCACCGGCGCGCCCGTGACGTCATTCACCACCACCCCCTCCACAGTGGCCTTCGGCTTCACCTCCTGTGCACCCAGAACTCCAGCGAACAACACGACAGCGATCGCTGATTTCATGGCCCCTCCCCAACTCCTGGTGATTTCCTGGAAAATACCTGCGAAATTCAGATCATCACGAATTCCATATCAAATCAAGGCCCCCCCTATCCCACAATCCCTCCGGCCGCGCGGAGGCCTCTCTTTGTAAACCGTACTTTCTTCTGAAATCACCCTACAGATTCGCCTTAGTCCATCCGATCAATCCTGTAGTACAAAGTCAGGTCGGCGCTCGCCTCCCGCCATCCGCTCCCACGCGCCGGGCGCGCCGCCGATGCTCTTGGATGCGATTGGCATGACCACTGCCGCACAATCCGGACCTGCTGTTTCCGGGCCCGCCGCCCTCCAACTGCAAGGCCGGGCGCGTGTCTTCGCCCTGCTCATTGCCTACCTCGGCCTCTATCGAATCCTGTTGGCTCTCGCCTTCTGGCATTCGGAATCGCCCCTGCGCTTCGCCGCCTATCTGGCCGCTTCCCTCTCGCTCTGGTGGATCCAGAAGTCCCGGTTCTCGCTCGCCGGGTCGTTTCCTCTCACCCTCCCCATCGTTTTGCTCGCCGTGGTGGACCTCTCCATCCCGGAAGCCCTCATTCTCGGCTGCCTCGTAGCCCTGCTTCAGAACTGGCGCTACCTCGGCGGCCTCGATGGCGGCCTCCACCTCTGTTACTTTGTCGGCGTCCAGGCGCTGATGATCTCCGTCGCCCGCTACGCCTCCGATACGTTGGCCCCCCATCTCGGCAACGGCGCCGCGCTCCATCTCCTCATCGCCTCCGTCGGTCTCTTTGTCGCCAATACCCTCCCTGCCGCAATCATCGAGCGTCTGTCCGGCGGAGCCCGCCTTGGCAAACTCTGGAAGTCCTCCTACGGTTGGGCTTTCCCCCATTACCTCGTCGCCGCCGCCGGTGCTTACCTCTTCCGCCTCGGACCCACCTCCATCTCCTGGGACTCCGCCCTGCTCGCACTCACCGTCATGGCTCTCGCCTTCCGGCACCACCAGATGCGGCAGGCGGAACTGTGCGCACAACAGAAACACGCCGGCGATCTCGCCCTGCTCCACATGCGGGCCATCGAGGGTCTCGCCCTCGCCGTCGAGGCCAAGGAGAATAGCAACATCGCCGGCCACCTCCGCCGCGTCCGCATCTATGCCCTCGGCGTCGGCCGCGTCATCGGCATGTCCCCCACCGAACTCGAAGCCCTCCACGCCGCCGCCCTCCTCCACGACATCGGGAAACTCGCTGTTCCGGACCACATCCTCTCCAAACCCGGCCGGCTCACCACCGAAGAGTTCGCCAAACTCAAAGTCCACACTCTCGTCGGCGCGGAAATCGTGGAACACATGCAGTTCCCCTACTCTGTCGCCCCCATTGTCCTCTCCCATCACGAGAAATGGGACGGCTCCGGCTATCCTTTCGGCCTGAGAGGCGAGGAGATCCCCCTCGGCGCACGCATCCTCTCTGCCGTCGATTGCCTCGACGCACTCTCCTCCGATCGCGAGTACCGCAAAGGCATGCCGCTCAAGAGCGCCGTCAAGTACATCGTCAGCGAAGCCGGCGCCAGCTTCGACCCCCTCATCACCCAGGCCATCGAGGCACACTGGCAGCAACTCGACGCCGAAGCCCAATCCAACGGACGGAAGCCGATGCTCTCCACCAACGCCCGCATCGACAACGGCAACGCCCCCGCCGCCGGCCTCGATACCATCGGCGGCGTCCCCGCCGCCGATTTCAGTTCGTCATGCGGCGTCCCAGCCGCCGATTTCAGTTCGTCATGCGGCGTCCCCGCCGCCGGTTTCAGTTCGTCATGCAGCGCCCCCGCCGCCGGCGCCGGCTTCATCTCCACCATCGCCGCCGCGCGCAAGGAAGAACGCCGCCTCCGCGAAATCGAATCCACCCTCGGCGGCTCACTCAACCTCGAAGAGACCTTCAACCGCCTCACCATCCTCCTCCGCGGACTGCTCCCCTTCGACGCCCTCGCCCTCTTCATTCGCGAAGCCGGCGTCCTCCGCGCGGAGTTTGTCGACGGCAACAGCGCCGCCACTCTGCTCAACCTCGAAATTGAAAACGGTGCTGGCCTCACCGGTTGGGTCGCCCGCCACTCCCAGGCCGTCGTCAACGGCAACCCCTCCGTCGATCCCGGTTACCATCTCCCCGCCGGCGTCCAGCTCGAGTCCGCTCTCTCTTACCCCCTCTCGGCCGGTAACGGCGTCTTCGCCGTCCTCAACCTCTACCGCCGCCGCAAGGACGCCTTCTTCCGCGACGACCTCCGCCTCCTCGCTTCTATCGGCCCGCGCATCTCCACCGCGCTCTCCAATGCCATGGCCTACCGCGAGATGGAGTCGCTCTCCCAGGTCGATCCCGTTACCGGTCTCCCCAACCGCTCCGGCATCCTCCGCCGCATCGGCGAAGAACTCTCTCGCTGCCGCCGCGCTCAATCCCCGCTGGCCGTCATCGCCATCCGCCTCAGCCCCTCGCAGCCCTCCTCGGACTCGCCCTCGGATCCTGAGCTCCTGGCCACCATCGGCAAGGCCTTCCGCCAGGATTGCCGCGACTACGACGAAGTCGGCTACGTCGGCGCCAACACTTTCATCGTGGTCCTGCCCGGCATGAAGGCAACCAACCTCTCCGACAAGTTCGCCGCTCTCCTGCGCGCCGCCGGAACCGGCATGGACCCCAATCAGGACACCGGCGTCGAGGCCGGTAGCGCCTTCTATCCCGACGACGCCGACGACGCCCGCCAGCTCCTGGTCATCGCTTCCCGCCGCGTCACGGAACATTCCACTTTCCTCACCGGCTTGCAGGCCCTGCTGCAAAAGACTCGTTCCGCCGCCACCTCCCCGCAACGCACAGTCCCACCTCAGGGATAACGTTCCGCCGGCCTCCACGCCAGCTCCCCCGCCCGCTCCAGCCACAACAGCCGGTTGTACTTCGCCAGCCTCTCTGACCTCGTCACCGAACCCACTTTGATCTGCCCCGCCCCGGATGCGCTCGCCAGGTCCGCCAGAAACGAGTCTTCCGTCTCCCCGCTCCGCGCCGAGACCACCGCCGTCCAGCCTGCCGCCCGCGCCATCTCCAGCACCCGGAACGTCTCCGTCAACGTCCCGATCTGGTTCATCTTCACCAGCACCGAATTCCCCGCCCCCTCCGCGATTCCGCGCCCCACGCGCGCCGGATTCGTCGTGAAGAAATCGTCACCCACCAACTGCACCTTCCGGCCCAGCCGCGCCGTCAGTTCCTTCCATCCCTCCCAATCGTCCTGCTCCAACCCGTCTTCAATCGATCGCACCGGATAGCGCTCCACCCAGCGCTCATACAGCGCAATCAGCTCGCCCGCGCTCATCCGCCGCCCTTCCGACTTCAGCTCATACACCCCATCGGCGTAGAAATGCGATGCCGCGATGTCGAGCGCGATCGACACCTGCTCCAGCGGCCGGTACCCGGCCCGTTCGATCGCCAGCGACAGCACCTCCAACGCCTCTTCGTTCGACTTCAGAATCGGACCCCACCCGCCCTCGTCCGCCACCCCCGTCAGCACGCACCCCCGCTCGTCCAACAGCGCCTTCGCCGCCCGGTGGATGTCCGCAATCGCCCGCAGCGCTTCGGCATAGCTCGGAAACCCGTGCGCCACCGCCAGGAAGTCCTGCACCTCCATCTGCCGCCCCGCGTGCAGCCCGCCGGAGAGGATGTTCACCATCGGCACCGGCAGCCGCGGCCTGCCGCCCAGCCGCGCCAGCCTCTTCCACAACGGCTCGCCCGCCGCCGCCGCCACCGCCCGCGCCGCCGCGCAGCTCACCCCCAGAATCGCGTTGCCCCCCAGCCGGCCCTTGTTCGCCGTCCCGTCCAGTTCAATCAGCCGCGCATCCAGCACAGCCTGCTCCGCCGCGTCCATCCCCGCCACCGCCCGCGCGATCTCGCCTTCCACGTTCGCACAGGCCCGCAACGTTCCCTTGCCCGCATAACGCGCGCCGCCGTCCCGTAACTCCACCGCCTCGTGCCGCCCCGTCGATGCCCCCGACGGCACCTGCGCCGATGCCGCCACTCCGCAGCCCAACGTCATCTCCACTTCCACCGTCGGCACACCGCGCGAATCCAAAATCTCCTGCGCGCGCAATTTCGCAATCGTCAGATCCATTTCGTCACCCGTTCCAATACTTCATCCATCGTGCCGGCCGGCTCGCAGATCAATTCGCGCGCCGCGCCTCGCAGCTTCGTCTTCAATCCTTCGTCCTTCACATACTCCGCCGGCGACTTGCCGTCCACCCGCGCCAGCAGCAGGCAGCCCAGATGCTTCATCGAAGCCGCCTCCAGCCACCCATACTCGTCCCCCGCCTCGTCCCGCACCGCACTCCAGAACTCTCCCGCCGCCCGCTTCAACTCCTCCCGCGCCGGCTCGACCACCGCATACTTCAGCACCAGGTGGTTCGAAAAGAACCCGCCATCGAACGCCGGATCGCCCCAGTGCACCACCTCCCAATCGATCACCATCACCCGCGCTCCGCGCACCAGCAGATTCTTCGGGCTGTAATCGCCGTGTACGAGAGAAACCCGCCGCCCGTTGCACTCTTCTATTAGCGCAGCGAAGCGCTCCCGGAGTTCCGGATGTCTCCCTGCCGTGAAACGGTAGTACGGGTCCACTCTCAACTCTTCAAACACCGTCAGGTCGCCGAAGTCCACCCGCCATTCGGGCCTTCGCGCGCTCTCGCTGATCCAGGCGCCCAGCAGACGCCCGCACACTCCCGCCACCTCCGCGCGGACCTCACCCGCCAGGAGTTCTGTTTTCCACGGGAGGGCGTCTGCCGGCGCAGCCTCCATCCCGAATACAAACCGCTCCCGGTCTTCAAACAGAATCCCCGGCGCCGCCCACTCCGGCAACACACCAACCATCGCCCGCAAAGCATCGCACTCCCTATGAATCCTGTCCCTCCGGCTCAGCCACTCCTCCTGCACCCGCAGCCGCCCCAACGACTGCTTCGCCACGCACCGCACCCCGCCTCCCACCGCCAGCACCACGTCGTTCGACACCCCGCCCCCCAGCGGCGTCACCGTCAGCTCTTCCGCCGCCACACCCAGCCGTTCGGCCAGGTATTCGCGAGTCAGGTTCCCTTCTTTTTCCATGCGATCTCAAGATTCTAGCCAATTGGGATATGCTTGACACTTCCGCGACGCTTCTGTACACTTGTAGCGGTTACTTTAACGTTATCTATATTCGCTTGGAGCGCATTTATGTCACTCTCTCACCCTCCCATCGAGCGCGGCCTGCAGAAGGACGACCTCATCGTCATCACCGGCGCCGGCGGCTTCATCGGCGGCTCCCTGGCACGCTACTTCCATGACCTCGGCTACACCCGCATCCGCGCCGTCGACCGCAAACCGCTCCCCGACTGGTACCAGCGCGTTCAGGGCGTCGAATGCCTCTCCATGGACCTCAGTGAAAAAGACAACTGCATTCGCGCCGCCGAGGGCGCCATCGAGGTCTACAACCTCGCCGCCGACATGGGCGGCATGGGCTTCATCGAGCACTTCCGCGTCGAGTGCCTGCGCAGCATCCTCGTCAACACGCACATGATCGAGGCGGCGTGGCGCGCGGGGGCCCGGCGCTACTTCTTCTCATCGTCGGCCTGCGCTTACAACACAGATCTGCAGAAGAACCCCAACGTGCTGGCGCTGAAGGAATCCGACGCTTACCCGGCCATGTCGGAGCGCGGCTACGGCTGGGAGAAGCTGATCAGCGAAATGTTCTGCCAGGAGTATTGGGCCGAGCGCGGGCTGGAGACGCACATCGCCCGCTTCCACAACATCTACGGGCCGCACGGCACGTGGTTCGGCGGGCGTGAGAAGGCTCCGGCGGCGATGTGCCGCAAAGTGCTGGAAGCGCTCGATTCGGGCAAGCTGCACATCGAGATCTGGGGCGACGGCTCGCAGACTCGCAGCTTCTGCTTCATCGAGGATTGCGTGTTGGGCATCGACATGATCATGCACAGCGACAAGCTGATCGCCACGCCCATCAACCTCGGCTCCAGCGAACTGATCTCGATCAACGACCTGGTGAGCATGGTGGAATCGATCGCCGGCGTGAAGTTGGAGCGCAGCTACGACCTGAACGCGCCGAAGGGCGTGGCGGGCCGCAACAGCGACAACACGATGATCCAGAGCATCCTCGGCTGGGAGCCCAAAACCACTTTGCGCGCGGGCATGGAAAAGACCTACGCCTGGATCGCCGAGCAGTACGCGGACCGCAAAGCGGGCAAGCGCGTCGTGAAGGACTAGCGTGATGGGCCAGCCGGCTCTGACGGAACTGATCGGCGAGATCCCGCTGCGTATGGCGCTCGCCGGCGGGTGGATCGACCAGCCATTTGTCTCGAAGCTGAATCCCAACCCGCCGGGCTCCATGGTGGTGGTGGCCCTGGAGCCGGACGTCTGGTTGATGGACCGCTGCGGTTTCGCCAGCGGCACGCGCCGGATCGCCCGCCGCATCTGGAACGGCTGCCTGCCGGACCGGCCGCGCGAAGAACTGGTGCGCGAACTCTACCGGGCTGAGAATCAGGGCAAGGAAGAGCCTTCCGGGTCGCAGGACATGATCGGCCTGATCTATCCGGGCATCAACCGCCTGGACTACGACTTCGAGTTCGAGGGCGGCTACTTTCCGCGGCATATCGAGACCTGCTCGGACGAGACCGTGGCGCGGTGGCTGGAGAGCGTCTTCTACATGGTGCCCATCCAGCCGCGGCCGCCGGGCTACAATCCGCTGGGCGTCAAGCGGCTGTCGCCGGAAGTCATCGCACGGCTGGGCCAGTCCGGGAAGGATTGTTATGACGCCATCACCGGCTGCGACCTGCCGAAGCTGGGCGCGGCGATGAACGAGTGCATGGAGTGCTGGGAGCTGATGCTGCCGCACGTGGTGGCGCATCCCACCATCGATCTCGACCTGAAGGCGATCCTCAGCCACTACCAGCACCGCTATCCGGGCGCCATGTACTCCGGCTGCGGCGGCGGCTACCTCTTCGTAGTCTCCGAGGAGCCGGTGCCGGGTTCGCTGCGCGTGACGGTGAAGACGCACTGAGCGGACCGGCGCGAAATCAGCATTGGTTCACGGCCGCACTCCAGTTAGCATAGAGAGTAATCATGCACGCAGATTCACTTCGTGCGCGCCTGAGTTACGAACCGGAGGAGTTGAGGTTCGGAACCAGCGGGCGGCGCGGCAAAGTCGTTGACCTGACGCAGCTCGAAATCTACATCAACGCCACGGCGGAGCTTGAGTTTCTGACGGGATTGCCGGAGGAGGAAGGCGGGGTGCGGAGAGGCGCGGAGATCTACTTCGCCCGCGACCTCCGTCCCAGTTCAGCCGCGCTCGTGGCGGAGGAACAAGGCCGCGGCGGCATCGCGCAGGCCATCGTGGCGGCGATCCGCGACGCGGGCTTCACCCCGGTGAATCTGGGCCGGATTCCCACGCCGGCGCTGGCCTCCTATGCGCTGGCGCGGCGCGCGGCCAGTATGATGATCACCGGCAGCCACATTCCTTTCGACCGCAACGGCTACAAGACCAACACGGCGCGCGGCGAGCTGTTAAAGCACCATGAAGCGCCAATCAACCGGCAGGTGGCCGAGGTGCGGCGAAGGCTGTACGAGCAGCCCTTCGGCGAATCCGCCTTTGACGAGCGCGGCATGTTCAAGAGCGGCCTGGCCGCCCTGCCCGCCGAATCGCCGGCCGGGCGCGAAGCCTACGCGCGGCGCTACACGTCGTTCTTTTCGAGCCAGCCGCTGGCGGGCCTGCGGCTGCTGGTCTACCAGCACTCGGCCGTGGGCAGGGACCTGCTGGCGGAGATCCTCCAGTCGCTCGGCGCCGCGGTGACGGTGGCGGGCCGCAGCGAGAGCTTCGTGCCGATCGATACGGAGAATATCGACGCCGCCGAGCTGGCGGTCATCCAGCAACTGCACGACAACGCGGGGGGTGGCCCGTTTGACGCGATCGTCTCCACCGACGGCGACAGCGACCGTCCGCTGATCCTGGGCGTGGACGCGGCCGGCAAGGCGCGCTTCTTCGGCGGCGACCTGGTGGGCATGGTGGTGGCGGAATGGCTGGAGGCGGACGCGGTGGTGGTGCCCATCTCGTGCAACGACGCGATCGACCGCGGCCCGCTGGCCCGGGTTCTGGAGCCCAAGACGCGCATCGGTTCGCCGTTCGTCATCGCCGGCATGGAGGCCGCGCTGCGGAGGGGCCGGCGCCGTGTCTGCGGCTGGGAAGCCAATGGCGGATTTCTGACCGGATCGGAGTTCGAGCACGGGGCCGAGCCGCTGCCGGCGCTGCCCACCAGGGATGCCCTGCTCCCGATTCTGGCCGTGCTGGCCGCGGCGCGCGAGCAGCGCGTCCCGCTAGCCGCGCTGTTCGACGCGCTACCGGCCCGTTACAGCCGGGCGGCGCTGCTCAGGAACTTCCCGCGCCCCACCGCCCTGCGCATTGTCGACCGGTATTCGCCGCAGGCCAGCGACGGCAGCGACCTCAGCTACATCGTCTCCTCGCTGAGCGAGTTCTTTCCAGCCGCCCTCGGTTTCGGCGCCATTCAGCGCATCGATTCGACGGACGGCGTGAGGATCCTGTTCGACAACGGGGATGTGGCGCACGTGCGGCCTTCGGGCAACGCCGATGAACTGCGCATCTACGCCGTGGCGGGCACGCAGGCCCGGGCCGACGAGATCGCCGCGCTCGGGGTGGCCGAGCCTGGCGGCATCCTCCGCCGGATGGAAAAGGCGGTGGCGGAATGACACCGCCGGTCTTCCCCCTGCGCGGCATTCCACAACACTACGAATGGGGCGGCTACGAGTTTATTCCCGAACTGCTCGGCATCGGCAACCGGGAGCGCCGGCCCTATGCCGAACTGTGGATCGGCGCGCACCCCAAGGCGCCCTCCATCGCCGTGCTGGGCGAGAAGGAGCGCGCGCTGCAGGATGTGCTGCCGGCGCCGCTGCCGTACCTGATGAAGATCCTGGATGCGCGGCAGATGCTCTCCATCCAGGCGCATCCGAACAAGGCGCAGGCCGAGGCGGGCTTTGCGCGCGAGAATGCCATGGGCATCCCGCTGGATGCTCCGCAGCGCAACTACAAGGACGCCAATCACAAGCCGGAAGTGCACGTCGCGCTGACGGAGTTCTGGATGCTGCACGGTTTCCGCGAGATGAGCGAAGTGGAGTTCTTCGCCGATCGCTATCCGGAGCTGCGCGGATTGGACTTGAAAGACGGCGTCAGGGGCGTCTACGAAGCGGCGATGACCATGCCGCAGGCCGAGGTGGACCGCATCCTGAATCCGCTGCTGGCGCGGCTGGAAGAGCAGCAGCCCACGAAGATGGACCCAGCCTACTGGGCCTTGCGCGCGGCGCGCGATTTTCCAGCCGCCGGGGGCGGCCGCGACCGCGGCATCTTCTCCTGCTTCCTGCTGAACCTGCTCCACCTGCGGCCGGGCGAGGGGACTTATCAGCCGGCCGGCGTGCTGCACGCCTACCTGGAAGGCACTAACGTCGAACTGATGGCGAACTCCGACAACGTCCTGCGCGGCGGGCTGACGCCCAAACATGTGGACGTTGTGGAACTGCTCGCGACGCTCTCCTTCGAATCCGGTCCGGCGCAGATCATGCGGGGTGAGGGTCTGTCCCCGGCCGAAAGGGTCTACCGGACTGAGGCGGAGGAGTTTGAACTTAGCTGCGTCACGGTGACGGACGAGATCGGCTACGCAGACTGCGCGTCGATGGGGCCGGAGGCGTGGATCGCGCTGGAGGGCTCGGCGCGGCTCGAAAGCGAGACGACGGCGGTGGAGATGGAGCGCGGGACCATCGCCATGGTGATGGAAGGCCGGAGTTACCGGGTTCATACCGCGAAGCGCGCGGTGCTCTACAAGTCCGCAGTGCCGCGCCGCTCGAGATAGCGGGATCGGGCCCGGCCGTTCCGGCCGCGGTGGAACTGCGGTTCGGGCTTGCCTTCCACCCGGAGGCTGGCGCATTCTGACAGCAGAGGGCCGGGCCAGGGATGAGGACGCAAACCGACAATGAGGCACGCGCCATCGAGCATCTGATTGCGCAGATCGACTCGATCGATCAATGGCGCGACCGGGTGGGCCGGCGGATCGTCGTGCTGTTTCTTATCGTCTTCGTGGCGGCGCTGGCCCTGCTCGTGTGGGTGGTGCGGCAAGGTCCGCCACCCGCCCCGGCCATCCCCGAAGGTCCGCGAGCGCCCGCCGTCCTGCATAACTTCCCGCGGCGCTGAGAGGCCGCAGCAACACAGCCAGAGGGAACGGAGCCGGGGCATGTGTGGCGGCGGGCGCGCGCGGAGTCCACGCTGGAACTTATTTTTTGGGACCGCATGGGGGCCTTTACGGCGGGCACGAGGTGAAGCCGAGCAAGAACACATCTCGTTCACGGATCAGTCTGGTACGGCAAAATTGATGGAGAAGAGAACAAAACTGCGAATGCGGGACGGATCTATGGCAAGAATCGGCACGTTTCCGAGGCGGCCTGAACTGGGGACCTTGCGGAAAGTAGAGAGGCTGGACGGGCGAGCGGCAACAGTCATAGAGGCGATTCGCGCAAGAATGTCAGGCCAGCAGACCGACAAGGAGATTGCCGCGAGAAAGGAGCGTCTGCTTAAGCCGGCGCCTGGCTGTGTCACATATGGCGAGATCGGCGAAGATGAGGAAGTCATTCGGAGGACTACGGGAACAGAGGCATGAGTCTGAATCGAAAGCAAGCCGTGGTGGGAGTGACATTGCTGGCGCTGGCGTTATCGGTGGGGATCGGAGCAAGACTGCTGCAGTTTGAAACGGACCCGCCGCAAGAAGCGTTGCCGATTCAGGTAAAACCATTTGTGATCGAACAGGAACACATCTCCTATGCGGCAGGAACCGGTCCTGCAAGAACGACGGAGCGCCGCATCAAGATGAGGCGGAGTGATGGGTCAATGGCCATAATTGGGACGTTTCCATCCCGGCCGCAACTGGGAGTTCTGCGGAAGGTGGACTGGATGGATGGCCGGTCGGTGACTTTGGTGGAGGCAATCAAAGCGCGCATCTCGGGGCGGCGGAGTTCAAAGGAACGGGCCATGCGGCGCGCGCGGCTGCTCCACCCGCCGGCAGGATGCGCCTATGCAGGGGAAGTGAGTGAAGGGGAAGACGTATTGTGGGGACAGACGGCGCGGCGCGTGGTTCAGAAGACGGAGGGCGGCAAGAGGATCGAATGGCGTTTGACCGGCTACGAATGTGAAGCGGTGCAGATGGAAGAGTGGCGACTGGTGGGTGGGGTGATGGTTCGGACGTTTGAAGCGCGGCTCATCCAATTCAGCGGAACGGAACCCGACGAAGCGGTCTTCAATGATTGGAGCAGCTATCGGGATCTCGACCCTGAAGAGGCACGGAAACGGATACTGACAAAGTCGGGCGTAACCAAGGTGGAGTGCCCACAATGCCAAGTCAACGAAAAAGCGATCGGGGAGGCCTACCGCCGGTTCCATGACAGGAAATACGACTGAGCATAGGAGGCTGACGGAAGGTGTGGGGGAGCAGAAGGCAGATCGTCCAGGAGTCCCGGCAGAACAGCTCTCTCGGATCACGCCCGGCGGATGTCTCAGCGCGTTTTTTCGATTGCGGCGGTGAGGGCGGGGACGGCGTCGAAGAGGTCGGCGACGATGCCATAGTCGGCGATCTCGAAGATGGGGGCGGAAGCGTCCTTGTTGATGGCGACGATGCAGGCCGAACCCTTCATGCCGACGACATGCTGGATGGCGCCTGAGATGCCGATGGCGATATAGAGCTTGGGGGCGACGGTCTGGCCGGAGCTGCCCACCTGGCGCTCCATGGGGAGCCAGCCGTTGTCGCAGATGGGGCGCGAGGCTCCGAGTTCGGCGCCTAGGGCCTGGGCGAGCTCCTGGGCGAGGACGAGATTGCCCTCCTCGCGGATGCCGCGGCCGACGGCGACGATGCGCTCAGCGGCGGTGAGATCGACGGCGCGGCCCTGCTCCTGGAAGGCGGGCTCGGGCTTCTGGCGGATCTCGGCGGGCGGCGGCGTTTTGGACTCCACCGGCGCGGCGGCGGCGGGTCCAGCGGAGAGATCAACGGCCCGGAACGACCCGGCCTGAATGGAGACGAAGTTGGGCGCGGGCGAGTGGAAGGCGTAGTCGCCGGTGAACTTGCCCTGGAAGAGCTGGCGCTGGAAGACGGGGCGGCCGTCTTCGAGGCGGAAACCGGTGGAATCGGCCAGCAGAGAGCGGCCGAAGCGGGCGGCGAGGCGGGGCGCGAAATCGCGCGCCTTGTAAGTGTGGGCGGCGAGGACGTAGTCCGGCTGGAGTTCGCTGACGAGCCACGCCAGGGCGGCGGTGGCGCCGTCGGCGGTGTACTCGGCCAGGGCTTCGGACTCGAGCGCGATGACGGATGCCAGCGGATAGGCGGCCAGTTCGGAGGACAGCGCGGCGATGTGGTGGCCGGGGACGCAGGCGTGGACGGGCAGGTTCAGCTCGCGGCCCAACTGGAGGGCGGCGCCGAGCGCCTCAAACGACATGCGATGCCACACGCCGGCGTTCTGTTCGGTGATGAGAAGGATTCCGCTCATAGGACACGCGCCTCGAACTTGAGTTTGTCGACCAGGGCCGCGGCCTGTTCGGCCGGCGAGCCGGAGAGGAATTGGGTCTGCTTGGCTCGCTGGGGCGGGTAGAGTTTCAGCAGGCGGAGGCCGGGCTCGGCAGCGACTCCGAGGCTGGCGGCATCGACGCGCCGGATCTCCTTCGAGCGGGCCTTCTTGATGCCCATCAGCGTGGCGTAGCGCAGGCGGCTGATGCCGCTCTGAATCGTGAGCACGGCCGGGGCGGGCATGGAGAGGTGCTGGAACCAGCCGCCTTCGAGTTCCCGCTTCACACGCAGAGCGCCATCGGCTGCATCCACAGCCATGATGAGGGTGGCGTGGGGGAGGCCGAGGAGTTCGGCGAGAAGGACGCCGGTCTGTCCGCTGCCGAGGTCGTCGGACTGCAGGCCGGTGAGGATGAGATCAGGCTGCTCGGGACCGGCGGCGGCGGCGAGAAGGCGGGCGCTGGCGAGGGGGTCGAACTCCTGGATGGAGGCGGCGGCGATGTGGATGGCGCGATCGGCGCCCTTGGCGAGGCATTCGCGCAGGGCGGATTCGGCGCGATCGGGGCCGAGGGAGGCAACGATGACTTCGCCGCCGTAGCGCTCCTTGAGCTGGAGCCCGGCTTCGAGGGCGTAGGCGTCGGGCTCGTTGACTTCGAAGCTGAGGTCGGCTTCGTCGAGCCAGAGGCCGGAGGCGGCGGCGCGCAGCGAGGAGTCGCGGGCCGGCACCTGCTTCATGGCGACCAGGATCTTCATCGGTACCTCACAGGAAAACAAAACGCGGAGCGGAGCGGCCGTTTCGCGCCGTGCCAAACACGCCGCTGAAGAGCCGCGCCGCTCCGCGTTGGAGAAGAAGTTACGCGGAGAAGCGCTTGAAAATCAGGCTGCCGTTCGTTCCGCCGAAGCCGAACGAGTTGGACAGCGCGTATTCGAGCCGCATCGGCCGCGCAGTGTGCGGCACGAAGTCGATGCCCAGGCAGGCGGGATCGACGTTATCGAGGTTCGCGGTGGGCGGTGCGATCTGGTCTCTCAGAGCCAGCACGGTGAGGCCCGCCTCGAGTCCGCCGGCGCCGCCGAGAAGGTGGCCGGTCATGGACTTGGTGGAGGAGACGGCGACCTTGGAGGCATGGTCACCGAAGACGCGCCGGACGGCGGTGCATTCAATGACATCACCCACCGGGGTGGAAGTGCCGTGCGCGTTGACGTAGTCGATCTGATCCGGCGTGAGGCCGGCGTCCTGGATGGCGTTCCGCATCACGCGGTAAGCGCCGTCGCCGTCCTCGGAGGGGGCGGTAATGTGATAGGCGTCGCCGCTCATGCCGTAGCCGACGATCTCAGCCAGGATGGGGGCCCCGCGCTTGAGGGCGAGTTCCAGTTCCTCGATGATGAGGATGCCGGCGCCTTCACCCACCACGAATCCGTCGCGATCGACGTCCCAGGGACGGGAAGCGTGCTGCGGATCGTCGTTGCGGGTGGAGAGCGCGCGCAGCGCGGCAAAGCCGCCCACGCCCATGGGGGTGATGCAGGCTTCGGCGCCACCGCAGATCATGGCATCGGCGTAGCCGTGCTGGATGAGGCGGAAGGAGTCGCCGATACAGTGCGCGCTGGTGGTGCAGGCTGTAGCAGTGGCGGAGTTCGGCCCTTTGGCTCCGGTACGAATGGAGACATTGCCCGAGGCCAGGTTGACGATGGTGGCCGGGATGAAGAACGGGCTGATGCGGCTGGGGCCTTTTTCGAGCAGGTTACGATGCTCGCGCTCGATGACTTCAAAGGCGCCGATGCCGCTGCCGATGTAGACGCCCACGCGCTCAGCGTTCTCAGGGGTCACCTGAAGGCCGCTGGCCTTCATGGCCTCGTCCGAAGCGGCAACGCCGAACTGAATGAACCGGCCCACTTTCTTCAGTTCCTTCTTGTCGAAGCACTGAAGCGGATCGAAGTCCTTCACCTCGGCGGCGATGCGAGCGCTGAACTGGGAGCAGTCAAACTGAGTGATGGGCCCGATGCCGGAACGGGAGTGACGAATGCCATCCCACGTCTGCTCGGCACTGTTGCCCAGAGCTGAAATCAATCCGACGCCGGTAACAACTACCCTGCGTGACAATGATGTTCTCCTCGGGAAGAAAGGCGCGCCAGGGGGCGCACCGATGAAGAATGCCTACTTCTTGGCCTTGCCGTCGATGTAGTCCACCGCGTCCTTGACGGTCTGGATCTTTTCGGCGTCTTCATCGGGGATGTCGAGATCGAAGGCCTCTTCGAAGGCCATGACGAGCTCAACGATGTCGAGGGAGTCGGCGCCCAGGTCGTCCACGAAAGACGCGGTGCTATCGACCTGCGCTTCATCCACGCCGAGTTGCTCGACGATGATCTGCTTCACTTTTGCTTCAACGGACATGAAACCTCCAAGAGAGTCCACAAATTTCCGATTTTACAGGCACCGCCACCGGATTGCAACGAACAGACGACCCCAATTCCAGGTCCCGATGTCCGCTACAATCCGTTTTAGCATGACTCCGGTCCTTTATCTGCATGGCTTCGCGTCTTCGCCGCAATCGAGGAAGGCCCAGTACATTCGCGAGCGGTTTGCCGCCACTGGCTTGGAGATGGAACTGCCAGTGCTGGTCCCAGGCCCCTTCGCCGAACAGACGCTCACCGGGCAACTCCAACTCATTGAACGAATTGCGGGCGGCCGAAAGGTGTCGATCATCGGTTCAAGCCTGGGCGGATACCTGGCATCATTGTATGCCTCACGGCACCCGGAAGTGCACAAGCTGGTGTTGCTGGCGCCGGCCTTCGGATTTGCCAGAATCTGGAGCGACGGACTGGGGCCTGAACAGATGGCGGCGTGGGAGGCGAGCGGGCGGATGAGGCAGTTGAACTACGCCACGGGCCTGGAGGAAGAGCTGAACTGGAGCCTGATGGAAGACGCGCGACGGTACGAGGCCGAGCCGGCGGTGACGCAGCCGGCGCTGATCGTCCACGGATGGCGGGACGATGTGGTGCCGGTGGAAGGGTCGCGGCGGTTCGCAGCCACGCGGCCGAACGTGGAGTTGCGCGAGGTGGACGACACGCATGAACTGAGCGCGGACCTCGAGGGGTTATTCGCGGTAGTGGAGGGGTTCCTGAAAGACTAGACCCAGTGTTCGGGCCGGCCGGCGGGTTCGGTGGTGGCGCGGGAGAGCAGGCCGAAGCTGGCCCAGGAGAGGTAGAGGGCCAGGGCGGAGGCCTGGCGGTCGATGCGCGGGAGGATGGCCAGGCCGAGGAGAGACCACAGCGTGCAGCCCAGCAGGGTTTCCACCAGCGAGTAAGCGGTGGCGGAGCCGCACCAGGGCAGGCTGATCGACAGAGCGAAGCCGGAGAGGTTCCAGGCGATCGCCAGCAGCCAGGCGCGCGGGGCGGCGGCCAGCACCGGACGGGCGGAGAGGAAGCGGTGCAGGCGTGCTCGCAGCAGGGCCGTGACGGAGAGGGCCAGGAGAAAGGCCCCGGCCGCGCCCCAGGTCCCCCACAAGCGGCCGGCGGCGAGCATCGCCGTGGCCGAGGCCACCATGATGAGGCCCTGCGCGGCGAGGCCGCGCACGAGGCGCCCGAGGAAGTGCGGGAAGAGATCGCATTCGCCCAGATAGTGGCAGGGAATGGAGTAGCCCGCCCAGACATCGAAGGGGAAACTGATAGCGGCGTAGGCGAGATAGAAGACGATGAGCGCGGAGAGATCCAGCGCCAGCGGGCCGCCGAAGTATGGGAAAAAAGTGGAGGGCAACTGGTAGAGGAAGGCGACCGCGGCCAGAACGGCAAGCGTGCCGGCTCCTGTCAACGTAGCCAGCGTTCGGGCGGAAACGTAGTTCATTGGAGAAGATCTATCCGTATTGATGCGCGGGCGGGCCGCGGGGATGACAAAATCAAAGTATGCGCAGTTTGTTGATTGGAAGCCTGCTGCTGGCGGTGGTGCCGGCGAACCTTTTCGGCTGGGGCCGGGAGGGCCACAAGTTGATCGCGCGGATCGCCGCGATGCACCTGAATGAGAAAGCCCGGGCGGAGGTGGCCCGGCTGCTGCCGGGCGAGAGCCTGGAATCGATCGCGCCATGGGCCGATGAAGTCCGGCCGCAACGCAAGGAGACCTCCACCTGGCACTACATCAACATTCCGATCAAAGCGGAGCGCGGAGACTGGCAGCAGTACTGCCCGGCGTCGGGCTGCGTGGTGCGAAGCGTCCATGAGATGGCGGCGAAGCTGAAGGACAAGTCTCTGCCCGCGGCGCAGCGGACGGAGGCGCTGAAGTTCCTGGTGCATTTCACCGGCGACCTGCACCAGCCGCTGCACGCGGGCGACAACGGAGACCGGGGGGGCAACGACGTGCAGATCGTTTTCCAGAACAAGCCGTCGAACCTGCACTCACTTTGGGACACACCCCTCGTGCTGCAGGCGCAGGGTCAGGCGGGCTTTGCGGCGCGCGTCTCGAAGAAGAGCGGTTTCTGGGAGCGCAAGAAGGTGCAGAAGGGCAAGGCGGAAGACTGGGCCTGGGAATCGGCCGGGATTTCGAAGACTGTGGCCTACGGAGCACTGCCCGCCGGCCGTCCGGCAAAAATCGACGAGGGATATGTGAAAGCCGCCGTGGCGCCGGTGGAGAGCCAGTTGAGAAAAGCGGGGTTGAGACTGGCCATGCTATTGAACCAGAGCCTGGGCAAGTAAGAGCCGTGTAAAAAGATGGTGAAGAGTTTTAGAACCCGGCCTATCCCACGCGGATTCAGGGGGTTACCGAAAAATGAAGGCGCTATCCCCTGCCGATCCAACGTGATACAATTTTTTATAGGAAGATCGAGTGAGTGGCGCCGGTTTCGTGCAACTTTCAGAGTTCCGGCGCGTCTAAGGTGCAGAGGAGTAATGCCGGGCTCCTCGGAGACCAAGAGATCGGGCTTGATTGAGTGACAGGTATGTCGGAGCTTTTTCCACAACAGCCCTACCAAGGACCCCCGTCGCGGATCGCGCCGGACCCCAATTTTTCGTTTGAGAAGATCCTGACCCCGCAGGCACCTCCGAAGCCATGGTTTCTGTCGCTGATTGAAACGCTGAAGGAACTGTCGGCTCAGAAGAACGCACCGCCACTGCAGGTTTCCTTCCGTCCGATGACGGAAGAAGAGTTGTTGAACAGCAGCGACCCGTCGCTCCGGCAACTGGCCGAACTACAGCGGGAGAAGTCGTTTTTCCAGTCGTTCAAAGAGAATCTCACGTACCTGTTCCGGCCGCCGGAGTTGCCGCCGCTGCAGGTGAGTTCGCGGCCGCTGACGGACCAGGAACTGGCGGGCAGCGCGCTCGGCGAAGTGGGCAAGGCCGAAATCCCGTGGTACCGGACGCTGGGGAATAACGTCAAGGAAATCTTCTTCCCAACCAAGCTGCCCCCGCTGGAGCTGACCTCCCGGCCCGTGCAGGTGAAGGAGATCTTCGGCAAGGACGAGTACAAGAGCAGCTCGCAGTTCATGTCGATGGCCATCCACGTCGGACTGGTGGTACTGGCCTTCACGGTGGGCAGCAGCAAACTGGTCCAGAATGCAGTAAAGAGCAGTGTGCAACTGGTGGCCCCGGATATTCCGGCGTACGTGCCCGAGATGCAGGTGAAGAAGCAGACCATGGGCGGCGGCGGCGGCGGTGGAGACCGTTCTCCGTTGCCGGCCAGCAAGGGCAAGTTGCCTCGCGCGGACCTGAAGCAGTTTACGCCTCCGATGGCGGTGGTGAATAACCCTGCGCCGCGCCTGGTGATGGAACCGACGATCATTGCGGATCCCAACACTCCACTGCCAAACGTGAACATGCCGAACTTCGGCGATCCGTTCGCCAAGGCGGGCCCGCCCTCGAATGGGCCGGGTTCGGGCGGAGGCATCGGCTCGGGTTCGGGCGGCGGCGTCGGCTCCGGCCGCGGCGGTGGCTTAGGCCCCGGTGAAGGCGGCGGTTTCGGCGGCGGCGCGTTCCGCATCGGCGGCGGCGTCAGCGCTCCGGTGCCCATCTTCAAGGTTGAACCTGAGTACTCGGAAGAGGCCAGAAAGGCCAAGTTCCAGGGCACCGTGCTGCTGGCCATCGTCGTGGACGAGACCGGCAAGACGACCAACGTGCGCGTGGTGAGGCCGCTGGGCATGGGTCTGGATGAAAAGGCCATGGAGGCCGTGATGAAGTGGCGCTTCCGGCCGGGCTACAAGGACGGCAAGGCCGTCCCTGTGATGGCCAACGTGGAAGTGAACTTCCGGCTGCTGTAGCCTGAAGACGGATTGTAGAGAGGGCCGCTCCCGCGGGAGCGGCCCTTTTGCTGTTCGGATGGCGTCTATCCGCGGATCACTTCGACTCCGTCCGGGCCCTTCACGCCGATCTTGTAGCCTGTGCCCTCGCGTTCCACGGTGACTTCGACGAGGCCATGGGGGGTCGGCACCGCTCCGCTCGCCTTCTGCAGCGGGCCGAGGTGCGGCTTGACGGAGATGCGGCTGAAGCCGGGGCCGGCGGAATCGACGCCGAGCACGGTGCGGAGGAATTCGATGTTGGGACTGGCGCCCCAGGCGTGGCAGTCGGAACGGGTGTAGGAGGTATCGGTCTCGGCCCAGGTGCTGAGGCCCTCCTTGAGCATGAACTCCCAGGTGCCGAGGCGCTCCAGGTAACGGTCGCCCAGGCCGGCGTGGGCCATGGCGCGGTCGAGGTAGTAGCGAAAGTAGACGGAGCAGCGATGGATATCCTGGGCGGGTTCGATGCGCTGCATGAGGTCTTTGGGCTCAGCGGCGATGCCGGCGAGAACGGCCAGCGAGTTGGCGTGCTGGGAGAACTGGCGGTGGGCGAGATCTTCGCTGAACATCCGCTTTTCAGGGCTCCAGAAGCGCTGGCCGATGGTGGCGGAGAGGGCCTGGGCGCGGGCGGCGCTGCGGTCGCCGTAGAGCGGATCGCCGACGGCCTTTTCGAGATCGGCCGACCACTGGTAGGCGAGCAGAAGCTGGAGGTGGATGGTGGCGGGCATAATGTGGTCTTCACAAGGCGGCGTACCGTTGCGGAAGGCCGGGAGCCAGTCGACGTAGTTCCACCAGGGCATGGGCCCGAGGAGGCCGTCCACCTTGAGATAGCCCTCGTAAAAGCCCAGGACGGCGCGGACGCCGGCCAGCATGCGGTGGACGAATTCGGGATCGTCGACATAACGCCAGTAGTCGTGGACCATGCCGATCCACCACAGCGAGAAAGGCGGGATGTACTGCTGGAGGACGCTGGGCGCGCGGGAGTAAGTGGCCCCTTCGGGCGTACGGGAGTTGTCGAGGAGTTCGATGGCGTTGCGGAGCAGCCGGCCGTCGCCGGTCATGAAGAGCGACACGAGGCCCTGGATGCGGGTGTCTCCGGCGTACTGGAGCTGCTCGTAGTAAGGGCAGTCCATGTAGGTTTCGTGGGCGCAGAGGCGGGCGGTGCGCCAGCCGGTATCGAAGATGCGCTGGTGGAGGGGATTGGGGGAGTCGAAGTGGGCTTTCTTGACGAAGGGATAGCCCGTATAGACGCCGCGCAGGTCTTCGATGGTGAGGGGCTGCGACTGGGTCTCGATCTCCAGCTTGAGGTAGCGGTAGGTGCGCCAGTAGAGCGGACGGTAGAGCCGGCGCTGGCCGTCGGCGACGAAGGTATCGGCGTAACCGGTGAACTCCTTGCCTTCCACTTCATCGCGGTTGCCTTTGACACGGCGGGGCTTGGATTGAGCGAAGAGGGCTTCGGTGTAGGCGAGCCGGATGGTGGCGCCGGAGCCGCCGTTCACCGCCAGTTCCGGAAAGGCGCAGGTGAGGTGTCCCTGATCGAGGAGCAGCGAGGCCTTGGTGTTGGCGAGGATGGTGAACGCCGCGGGCTGCGCGGGGAAGGCCGCCGGCGGTGTGGCGCCCTGGGCGCTGCGCAGAGCTTTGAGCCGCTGCGGGGTGAGTTCCATCTGGGGAATGGGACGAGGGACCAGCATCCAGCGCGCGGGAGCGTCGCGCTGGTCGCGCGGCGAAGCGTTGCGGCCAGGCTCGGCCCGCGGCCAGGCGGAGTCGTCAAAGCCGGGCTGCTCCCAACCCCAGGGGTACTTGGACGCATCCACGCGCTCCATGGGGCCGATGGCGTAGTAGCCGGTGGGCTGGTAAGTGGGGACAGGGACGGCGGAGTAGGCGGGATTGGCAAAGCAGCGCCATTCCCGGCCGGTGTTGAGGAGGGCGTGATCGGAATCTGCCGCCTGGAGCAGGAAAGCGGTGCGGTTGGACCACTGCGCCACGGCGGCGTGCGGGCCGTCGTTCCAGACAACGGCGGCCAGGGTGTTCCGGCCGGGCCGGAGGTGAGGGGCGAGGTCGACGGTTTCGTAGCGCCAGTGGAAGAGATCGCCGCGGGCGGGCCCGGCGCAGATCCGGACGCCGTTGAGGAAGAGTTCATAGCGGGAATCGCCGGAGACATGGACGCGGACCGGACCGGCCTGGCCGGGCAGCTCGAAAGTGTGGCGAAAGTGGTAAACGCCATAGCCGTTGGGAGCGGCCCCGGCGGGATAGATCCAGAGGGCCTTCCAGGCATTGGAGCGAACGTCGATTTCGGCGGCCGGGGCGAGAGAGACGGCGGCCGACTGGGCAAGAAAGACTCTGCGCAGCATGCCCTGATTCTATGTCAGGGCGGAGCGGGAACTACAGCGTGCCGGCGGGGCAGGAACTAAAGCGCACCGGAGGCGGACGAACTAAAGCGCGCCACCGGCGCGCTGGGCGGCGCACTCCGGACAGGGGCAGATGTGGCGCAGGTATTCGTAAGAGTAGATCCCGGCGTTGTGGTTGTCGTTCCAGTCGATGCGGAACGCGTAGCTGCCCACCTCTTCGATGTTCTTCATCGCCAGCTTGGGCTGGTACATCTGGAAGGGGTTGGCGCTGGAGTTGGCGCCGGAGTAGTTGGAGGGCTGGGGCGTGGTGCCGTGGCCGCCGGTGCAGGTGGCGCAGGGGCAGGCGTCGCGGAGAAGCGCGCAGTTGTATTCGCTGCGGTGGCCGTCGGACCAGTCGATGGTGACGCCACGGGACTTGGAGACGGCGATGTGGAGGGGGTCTGTGGAGATGGTCATGGCTACGGGGCGGATGTTCTGCTAATGTACGCGCTCGATGTCGCGTACGCCGGAGACGCGGCGCATGGCTGTCACGATGCGCTCAAGCTGCTTTTTATCGCGGACCTCGACTGTCATTTCGACCACGGCGGAGTCGAAGCTCTTTTCGTCGGCGTGGGCCTCCACGCTGCGGATGTTGATATCTTCGCTGAACAGGATTTGGGTGAGCTGGTTCAGCATGCCGGCGCGGTCATCAGTATGGACCACGAGGCGGACCTGGAAGCTGTCGCGAGCGCCGCGGGCCCATTCGACGTCGATCTTGCGCTCGGCCTCATACATCAGGTTCTGCACGTTGGGGCAGTTCTTGGAGTGAACGGCGACACCTTTACCGCGAGTGATGTAGCCGACGATGGGTTCGCCGCGGATGGCATTGCAGCACTTGGCGCGGTAGGTGAGAAGGTCGTTCATGCCCTTCACCTGGATGACGTAGTCCTTCTCGGAGCCGGGCCGCTCCCGCTCCGGCGCCACCGTGGGGGCCGCGGGCGTTTCGGGCGGCGCCTCTGGCGCCACTTCGTTCGGCGCGAGTTTGGAAAGCACCTGGCGGGCGGAGAACTTACCCCAGCCCAGGGCGGCCTGGAGATCTTCGATTTTGCTGCAACCGTATTCGCCGGCGACGGCTTCCATCTGCTGCCGGGTGACGCGGCTCATGGCCACGCCGAGGCGCCGGGCTTCGCGCTCCAGCACCTTCTGGCCGAGTTCAATCGCCTTTTCCCGCTCCGTGGCGTTGATGACGTGCCGGATCTTATTGCGGGCGCGGGCGGTCTTGACGAAGGAAAGCCAATCCCGGCTCGGCTGGCTGCCGTTCTGTGTGAGAATCTCGACGATGTCGCCGTTGCGCAGGCCGTGCTTGAGCGGCACCATGCGGCCGTTCACCTTGGCGCCGGTGCAGGTGTGGCCGACGTGGGTGTGGATGGAATAGGCGAAGTCCACCGGCGTGGCGTCGCGCGGCAGCACCACCACCCGCCCCATGGGCGTGAAGCAGTACACCTCTTCCGGGTAGAGGTCCACCTTGAGATTGGACATGAAGTCCGCCGGATCGCGGACCTCGCGCTGCCACTCGACGAGCTGGCGGAGCCAGGCGATGCGCTGGTCGTCCTCGGCCGGACCGCGTTTGCCTTCCTTGTATTTCCAGTGCGCGGCGATGCCTTCCTCCGCCACGCGGTGCATCTCTTCGGTGCGGATCTGGACCTCAAAGGCGACGCCGCCCGGCCCCATCACCGAGGTATGCAGGGACTGATAGAGGTTGGGCCGGGGAATGGCGATGAAGTCCTTGATGCGGCCCGGGATGGGATGCCACTCGTTGTGGATGACGCCCAGGGCCGCGTAGCAGTTCTTCACGGAATCCGTGATGATGCGCACGCCCAGCAGATCGTAAACCTGATCGATGGAGATGCGCTGCTTGCGCAGTTTCTGATGGACAGACCAGGGGCGTTTGACGCGCGCGTAGACCTTGGCCGGAATGTGCTCTTCGGCGAGTTTCTCCTCGACGGTGACGCGAATCTCTTCCAGTCCGTGCTCACTGGCCTGGCGGCGGCTTTCGATCTCGGCGGTGACTTCATTCCAGGCCTGCGGATCGAGATAGCGAAAACCAAGGTCTTCCAGCTCGCCGCGCAATTTGCCCATGCCGAGGCGGTGGGCGATGGGCGCGTAGAGTTCGATGGTTTCGGCGGCAATGCGCTCCTGCCGTTCGCGGCTCAGCGATTGCAGCGTGCGCAGGTTGTGGAGCCGGTCGGCCAGCTTCACGATGATGACCCGGATGTCCTCCACCATGGCCAGCAGCATCTTGCGGACGCTCTCAGCCTGGCGCTCCTCGCGGTTGTGGAGGTTGATCTTGCTCAGCTTGGTGACGCCGTTGACGCAGCGGGCGACATCCTCGCCGAACAGCTTGCGAATCTCGTCCACAGTGGCGGTGGTGTCCTCCACGGTGTCGTGGAGCAACCCGGTCTGCAGGCAGACCATATCCATCTGCATCTCGGCCAGGATCCACGCCACAGCCAGGGGGTGGGCCATGTAGGGTTCGCCGGAGACCCGGGTCTGCTTGGAGTGGCGCTCACGGGCGAACTCGAAGGCGCGGCGCAACGCCTCGAAATCGTCGGCGGGACGGCGCGAGCGGACAAAGTCCTCCAACCGCTGATAAGTTTCGTCGAGGGACGTGGAAACCGGGGCAGGGGCCGCGTCCGCCGCATGGGGAGGGAGCGGGATCGGACCAGGGGATTCCACGGGTTGCTTTGCCATGCGCTCTCAGGCGGAATAGAGAAAGGCGAGGTGCTCTCACGAGAGCCCCTCGCCTTCATTTTATCGAATTCGCGCTGCCGGGAAGGCTTATTTCGCTTCTTCCTGGACAATGCCCTGGCTGGCCGGCTTCCGCTCCGCCTTGATCTTGCGGGTGGCGAGAGCCTTTTCCATCCACTGGTCGGCGATCTCGGTTTCCTTCTTGCACTCGGCTTCATCGGCCAGGTCGGCGCGTTCGCGGTGCAGGAGGTTCAGATACGCCATGGCGTCGTCGTACTCTTTGTCGATTTCGAGGGCCTTTTCAAGGCTCTTGATGCCATCGGAGACCATCTGGTCGTACTTGGCGATGAGCTCTTCCTTGACCTTCTTATCCTTGAGAGCGCAGACGGCCTCCGGCTTCACGCCGGCCTTGTTGCGCGCGGCCATCCAGGCGGGATAGAACTTCGCCCAGGTGATGACGCCCAGGGAGTAGAACGCTTCCTTTTCCTTGGGGTCCACTTCGGCGAGCTTCCGGTACCACTCGGCAGCCACATCGAACCGCTTCAGCTTCTCTTCGGGATTGGTGGTGCCGCCGGCCAGTTGATAGGCCAGCGATGCGAGAGACTTGATCGCCGTGGTGTCCTTGGGGTTGGTTTCCAACACCTTGAGGAAGTTCTCCTTGGCGTTGTTGGCATAGGCGAGGTTCTCGGGGGACTCTGCGCCGGGGATGTACTGGCTCATGTAAGCCGTGGCCAGGTACAACCGGGCGGTGGGATAAGTCGGATCGAGATCGATTGCCGTTTTGAAAAATTCGACGGCATCGGCGTACTTGGCATTCTTGAACGCCTGGACGCCTTTATTCAGGTTGTCTCGGGCTTCGAGCTTCTTGCAGCCGGCCAAGCCGCCCACGAGCAGCAGTGCGAGCACCGCAGCGATAGTTACCACAGTTTTGCGATTCATCGACGCACCTCTTCTCGACTCGTTCCGCCGGCTTACTCGCCAGCCTCCATCTTGGCCGTCATCAGGCCGACCTTATCCATCTGGGCGCCTTTGGCAATGTCGATCGCCTTGGCCACGGTCTGGAATTCAAGGTCGGGATCGGCCTTCACGAACACCACGCGCTCGGCGCGGGTCTTGAAGACTTCGAGCAGCCGTTCACCCAGGCGATCTTCACCGATCGGCTCCGTGTTGAGCATCATCGACTTGTCTTTGTTCACGATGATGACGACGGTGCGGTCGACGTCGGGCGGAGGGGCATCCTTGGGCGGCGGCTGCGGAATCAGCGCGTCCAATCCTTTCGGCGTGAGCGGCGTGATGACCATGAAGATGATCAACAGCACCAGCAGCACGTCGATGAGCGGCGTCATGTTGATATCTGATCTCGGCCCGCCGCCGTCACCGCCAACTGCCATTCCCATAGCTATTCTCCTTGTAATCCTGATTGGAGGGCCTTCTCCGGAAGGCTACTCCCCGGCCAGCCGCCCTGCGGCTTTCCGGCTACTGTGCAGGGGCTGCCGCTGCGGCAGCGTCCGCCTTGGCCTTTGCCTTGGCGTCAAGTTCCGTCAGCAGGCCCACGTTATCCACGCCTGCCGCACGCAGGTTATCGACAACTTCCACTACTTTTTCGTAGCGGGCGCGCGCATCGCTCTTGATGTAACAGGTCTTGTCGAGACGCGTCGAAACGATGTCCTTCACCTTGGCCGGCAGGTCTGCCGCAGCCATTTGAGTGGAACCGAGGTACACTCTGCCGTCGCGGGAAACCGCCACGACCACCGCGTCTTCCTTGTCCGCGTCCGGTAAGGCCATGGGATTCGTCGTCTTCGCCATGTCCACGCTGACGCCCTTGGAGAGCATCGGCGTGATCACCATGAAGATGATCAGCATCACGAGCATGACGTCAACCATCGGCGTCACGTTGATGTCCGCGATCGCGCCAGCGGTACTGGGCTTCTTTTGCACTTCAGCCATCTGGTATCTCCTTGATCCGGGCTTCCCGGGAGGCGGCCTGATCCCCGGAGCGCCGGCTGCACCGGCGCTCCGGAAATCGAGTCAACTCGCTGGATGATTCCCGTTCAGTCTGCGACCACTACTACTTCGCGGCGCTCTGTTGGGCGCGCTTCAGGAAGTAGTCCACCAACTCGGAACTGGAGTTGCCCATTTCCACGTCGAAGGACTTCACCTTGCCGTTGAAATAGTTGAACATCCAGACGGCCGGAATTGCCACGAACAGACCGATAGCGGTGGTGACCAGGGCTTCCGAAATACCGCCGGCGACCGCGCCCAGACCGGTGGACTTTTCCGAAGAAATGCCCTTGAACGCGTTGATGATGCCGACGACCGTGCCGAACAGACCGACGAAGGGCGAGGTGGAACCGATCGTCGCCAGGCCGCTGACGCCGCGCTCGAGCTCGGCGTGCACAATCGCTTCAGCGCGTACCAGCGCGCGGCTGGACGCTTCCACGATCTCACCCGGGATCTCGGTGCTCAGCTGGTGCGCACGGAACTCCTGCAGACCGGCCACGACAACCTTGGCCAGGTGGGACTTCTTGTAGCGGTCAGCGATCTTGATCGCTTCATCCAACTTGCCTTCGCGCAGCGCGCCGGCCACCGCGGGGGCGAACAGACGGGACTGCTTGCGCGCCGCATTGAAAACGATAATACGGTCGATCATGACGCCGATGGACCACGCCGACATAATGAACAGCGCGATTACGACCGCCTTGGCCAGCCAGCCCATCTGATTCCACATGGACCGAAGGTCAAAGTTGACGGCGCCGGTTTCCTGCAGCAGCAGGAACGACCACACTTGCAACTGAAGAAGCATCTTCTTTATTCTCCTGCGAGTTGATTTGTCCTAGAGATTCGTCTTGAGACTATCCCGTCGGTTCTTACTGATTCAACGTGAAGTTCACGTCAATCTGGGTAACCACTTCGACCGGCTCGCCGTTGAGCAGCGTCGGCTTGTAGCGCCACTGCTTCACGGCTTCGGTCGCCGACTGCACCAGCAGCGGGTGGCCCGAAACCAGAGTGAGGTTCTGGATCGTGCCGTCCCGGCCGATGATGGCCGTAAAACGAACTGTTCCCGAAATGCGGGCCTGTTTGGCCAGCGGCGGATAAACCGGCCGGGGCTGGCTCACCAACATGGCCTGCTGGACGTTGCCGCCCACCGAAATCCGCTTCGGAGTCACCGCCTTCGGCGCTTCCTTGGGCGGAGGCGGCGGAGGAGGTGCGGCCTGAGGAACGCTGCTGATGATGCCGCCGATGACGCCACCCGGGGTTCCACCCGGTACGCCGCCCGGCACGCCGCCGACCACTCCGGCCGACGCCGTCGAAGGAAGCTCGTCTTCCTTGATCATCGCGATTTCCTTCGGAACATTCTTCGGAGCCATCAGGCGGCTGCCGTCAAACTGCCGCGGAATCACCTTCTGCACCTTCACCACTGCGGTGGCCGGAGGAGGCGGCGGAGGAGGCGGCGGAGGCGGAGGCGGCGCCACGAGCATCGAGCTCAACGCCGTTTGCGGGAGAAGCTCGGGATTCAGCAGCGGGATGATCACGCCTGCCACAATCAGCAGGACCTGCAGGATGGTGGAGATAATCACCGTCCAACCTTTGTTGGTTTTCGCGGTCCCTTCCACGAATGTTTGTTCGAACATTTGACCTTCCTTCTCCTAGGGTCCCGGCCCTCTACAGCCACAGGGCCGTTCTCACTATTTTGGACACCACGGTTTCTATCTAGTTCCCGGAATCCCGGCGCTCGGCCAACAATTTTTGAAACTCACCACGGCCCGGACGCATCCCATGCACTCTACTTGGCCGGAACCGCGGCAACCTTCTTCCGGCTCTGGATATAGTCATGCCAGAAGATCAGAATCGGGCTGGCTATAAAGATCGAAGAGTAGGTACCGACGATGATACCCACAACCAGCGCGAACGCGAAGCCGTTCAGCACCGGGCCGCCAAACAGCAGCAACGCCAGCGAAGAGATGAACGTCAGGCCGGACGTCAGAATCGTCCGGCTCAGCGTCTGGTTTATACTATCGTTCACGATCTGAGGATTCAACTCCTTGCGCGCCATTTTCAGCGTCTCGCGGATGCGGTCGAAAACCACGATCGTATCGTTCATCGAGTAGCCCACCAGCGTCAGCAGCGCGGCTACCACGTTCAGCGAGATCTCCTTGTCGAACAAAGAGAAAAGCCCCAGCGTGATGATCACGTCGTGGAACACCGCCAAAACCGCCGCCAGGCCGTAGCTGAGCTCGAAGCGGAACGCCAGATAGATCAACATGCCGCCGAGAGCGTAGAGGGTGGCCAGCACCGCCTTGTTCTTCAGCTCGGCGCCGATCTTCGGCCCCACCACTTCCGCGCTGCGGATGGAGAACTGCGCCAAATTGCACTGCGCCTTGATGACGGTCAGCACCTGCGGCGTCACGCCCGGCACGCCGTTGAGCTGATCGAAACTCGACAGCAGCCCCGAACGCGGCGGCGTGTTCTTGAAGCTCATGATCGCCGTGGCCAGTTCGCGCAACTGCTGCTCGCTCAGCGCCACGCTGGCGGCCTGCATCGGATCGCGCAGCTTGTCCGTCAGCGCCTGGACGCTGGTGTTGTTCAGGTCCAGCTTGTCCCCGCCGGCGCCGAAGGTGGCTTCCAGCGTTTCGCGGATCACCTTCGTCTCCTGCTGCAGCGCCACGTCGCCCTTGATCGGCGTCCCGATGATCACTTCGTTCTCGCCGGCCACTTCCTGAACCGACAGCTCCCCGGGTATCTTGGCCGAGATGGCGGAGCGGATCTTGTCGACGGGGGGCTTGGAAGCAAAGCGCGCCACGATGTTGGCGCCGCCGGTGAAGTCGATGCCGTACTTCAACCCGCCCTTTCCAATCCAGCTCACCAACCCAACGGCCGTCAGCACCAGCGAGGCCCCGATGAAGATTCCCTTCTTGCCAAGGAAATCGATGTTTGTGTTCTTAAATAGCTCCATGTACCGTTCCGTGCCCGGACTGTGGGGGGCGGCAGCCAGGCGGCGAGCCCCCCATATGTATCACAACTAAATACCGATGCTCAACGTGGGGTTGGCGCCCTTGCCGGCCATCTCAAACTGGAAGAGGGCCCGCGAAACGAACACCGACGTGAAGACGTTGGCAACCAGACCGATCACCAGCGTGACCGCGAAACCGCGCACCGCCGGCGTACCGAACATAAACAGGAATGCGCAGCTCACCACCGTGGCCACGTGCGTGTCGACGATCGTCCACCACGCCTTGCCGAAACCGGTGTCGATGGCCGCCATCGTCGCCTTGCCCGTGCGCAGCTCTTCGCGGATGCGCTCGAAGATCAGGACGTTGGAGTCCACCGCCATGCCGATCAGCAGGATGATGCCCGCGATGCCCGGCAGCGTCAACACCGCCTTCAGATAGGCCAGGATGCCGATCAGCAGGATGGCGTTCAGCACCAGGGCCACCGTGGCGTTGATGCCACTCGTGTGATAGTAGGCCAGCATGATGACGATGACGAGCACGAGGCCGATCAGACCCGCCGTCAGGCCCTGGCGGATCGAATCCGCGCCCAGCGACGGCCCGACCGTCTGCTCCTGCAGGTAGATCACACCCGCCGGCAGCGAGCCGGCGCGCAACACCAGCGCGAGATCGCTGGCGTCCTGCTGCGAATTGGCGCCCGTGATCCGGCCCTGATCCTCAATGCGGCTCTGGATGGTCGGAGCGCTGCGGATCTGGCTGTCGAGCGCGATGGCCAGGCGGTTGCCCACGTTGGCTTCCGTGAAGCGGCCGAAGCGGCCCTTGGCGTCCTGGGAAAGAATGAACGACGTCTCCCACTTGCCGAACTCGTCCTGCGCCGGCTTGGCGTCGCGCAGGTCGCGGCCCGTGATGACGGGCGTCCGCGTCACCAGATACCAGCCTTCGTTGCCCTCGCTGCCGGCCCGCGGCTGGCTGCGCATCAGCTTCGTGTTCAGCGGCAGCACGCCGCCGTTCTTGGCGAGCGCATCTTCCTGGCGCGGGAACGGACCTTCCTTCACTTCATAAAGCTCGAGCATCGCCGCGGTCTGCAGAATCGACTTCACGCGGGCGGGATCGTCCAGTCCAGGCAGCGAGATCAGAATCTCCGCCTCGGAGCCGGCGCCGCCGCGGCGCTGCACGCTCGATTCCGCCAGGCCGAGGCCGTTGATGCGGCTCTCGATGGTCGTCATCGCGCGCGATACCGTGTCTTCCTTGAGCTGCATCGCTTCGGTCGGCTTCACCGTCAGGCGGTAGTCGGTGGAGTTCACCGGCGTCAGCACCCAGTGCGCGGCCACGTCGCCGGCGATGGTCCGGAAGGCGGAAGTCTTCTCACTGGGGATGCCCTTGACATGGACCTCGATCTTGTCGGCGTCGGCCAACGTCTGCGGGTCCGTGTGGTCGAAGGAGGCAAAGGCGACGCCCTGCTTGCCCATCTCTTCCTTCATCCGCTCGATCAGCGTGTTGGCCTCGCTCTTGAAGGCGTCCTGCACCTGCACCTGGAGCACCAGCAGGGAGCCGCCCTTCAGGTCCAGGCCCAGGCGGATGTTGTTGTTCCAGTTCGCCGTCAACTCGTCAATCGACTTGGGCACGCCAATGATCCCGTACACGCAGATCAGCACCGTGGCCACAATCAGCACAGCTTTCCATCTGAGGTTTGTCATGATGCAGTAACTTTCCGCTCTCGTTGTCTTGCTACTTCTTCTCCGCGCCGGCCAGGCTTGCCACCGCGCCGCGCGCCATCTGCAGCTTCACGTTGTCCGGCTTCACCCGCACGATGATCGTGTCGTCGTCGTTCACCGCCACAACGGTGCCCAGGATGCCGCCGTTGGTCACCACTTCATCGCCGTTCTTGAGTTCAGACAGCATCTTCTGCTGGGCCTTCTTCTGCTTCTGCATGGGGAGGAAGAGCAGGAAGTAGAAGATGCCGAAAATCAGGATGATTGGCAGGAATTGCAGGAGCGCGTTGGGCGCCGATTGGGCTTGAAGAAGAAGGAAGCTCATTTCCGATCCGGGCCGGCCGAATGTCTCAGAACATCCCTTTGAGTCCCACCGCACCCAACCGTCATCTATAGAATCAGGGCCGGGTTTCCGCCGTCTGCTTGCGCGCGCACGGAGCGTAGAAACTCAGGGAACGTCCCAAACAAAATAGCCTCCCGCATCCGGCGCATGATGTCAAGGTAATAGGCGAGGTTGTGCAGCGTGGCCAGCGTGCTGAACAGCATCTCCCCCGCCTGGAACAAATGGCGTAAGTAGGCCCTGGTAAACGTGCGGCACGTGTAGCAGCCGCATTTTTCGTCCACCGGCCGGTGAACCTCGCGATACTGCGCCTGCTTGATGATCAGCTTGCCCTGGCTGGTAAACAGGCAGCCGTTGCGCGCGTTGCGGGTGGGCATCACGCAATCCATCATGTCGATGCCGCGGGCCACGTATTCCGGCAGCTCTTCCGGCATGCCCACACCCATCACGTAGCGCGGGCGCTCCTTGGGCAGAAGCGGAGCCGTCACCTCGGTCATCTCCATGCTCAGCGCCCGGGGCTCGCCCACGCTCAGGCCGCCGATGGCGTAACCTTCGGCGTCCAAATCCACCAGGCGGGAGGCGCATTCGCGCCGCAGGTCGGCATACATCGAGCCCTGCACGATGGGAAACAGGGCCTGCCGCCGCGGCCGCTCGTCCATCCTCTGCCGGTAGTGGCGCATGCCGCGCTCGGCCCACCGCAGGGTCAGGTCCATGGATTTCTTCGCCGCCCGCCGCTCCGCCGGGTAGTCCGTGCACTCGTCCAGCATCATCATGATGTCGCTGCCGAGCGCCAGTTGCACATCCACGGTTGACTCCGGCGTGAACATGTGCGCGTCGCCGTTCAAGTGGCTGCGGAACAGCACGCCCTCTTCCTTCAGCTTGCGAAGCTGGCTGAGCGACCACACCTGGAAACCGCCCGAATCCGTGAGAATCGCCCGCGGCCACTGCATGAAGCCGTGCAGGCCGCCGAAGCGCTCCACCACGTCGTGGCCGGGCCGCAGGTAGAGGTGATAGGTGTTGCCCAGAATGATCTTGGCGTCCAGCTCCTCCACAATCTGCTTGGGCGTCAGGCCTTTTACTGTGCCCTGCGTGCCCACCGGCATGAAAACCGGGGTCTCAATGGTGCCGTGGGCTGTGTGTAACAGCCCTGCGCGCGCCCCCGTCTCAGGGCACACCGCCTGGATTTCGAATTCAAGCGCCTTCAAGGGATAAACTAGTAGTTTAGCCTCCCATGCCGTTGCGCTTCTACAACACTCTCACTCAGGCTCTTGAGGAGTTCCAGCCTCTGGACGGCAAGACCGTCCGCATGTACACTTGCGGGCCCACCGTCTATCACTACGTCCACATCGGCAACTTCCGCACGTTTTCCTTCCAGGACGTGCTGCGGCGCACCCTCGCCGCGCGCGGCTACTCGCTGGACCACGTGATGAACATCACCGACGTCGAGGACAAGATCATTCGCAACGCCATGGCTGCCGGCCAGACGCTGCGCGAGTACACCTCGCAGTACACGCAGGCGTTCCTCGACGACTCGGCCCAACTGCGCCTGCAGCGGCCCGAACACCTCGCCTTCGCCACCGAGCACATCGACGAGATGGTCACGGCCATCCAGGGGCTCGCCTCCACGCACCACACTTACGAGAGCGAGGGTTCCACCTACTTCCGCATCGGCTCGTTCCCGCAGTACGGCAAACTGTCGCATACGAATTTCAGCGGCAACATCGCCGGCGCGCGCGTCGAAGTCGATGAATACGAGAAGGACGACGCCCGCGACTTCGTGCTTTGGAAGGCCCAAAAGCCCGGCGAACCCGCCTGGGAGACGCCCCTCGGCGCCGGCCGGCCCGGCTGGCACATCGAGTGCTCCGTCATGGCCATGAAATACCTGGGCGAGACTATCGACATCCACACCGGCGGCGTGGACCTGGTCTTTCCGCACCACGAAAACGAGATCGCCCAATCGGAAGCCCTCACCGGCAAGCCCTTCGCGCGCTTCTGGCTGCACGCCGAGCACCTCATGGTGGAAGGGCAGAAGATGTCGAAATCGCTCGGCAATTTCTTCACCCTGCGCGACATTCTCAACCGCGGCTATTCCCCGGAAGCGATCCGGTACCTGCTGCTCTCCGCGCCCTACCGCAAGCAGCTCAACTTTACGTTTGACGGACTGAAGGCCGCCGCCACCTCCATCGACCGGCTGCGCAATTTCCAGCTCCGGCTGGCCAACGAACGCTTCCCCAACGGCGAGAACCCCGCCCTCGACCAGCGCGCCGCGGACGCCATTGTTCGATTCCACGCCGGCCTCGACGACGACCTCAACACTGCCGACGCCCTCGCCGCCATCTTCGAGTACATCCGCGACATCAACACCGCCATGGACGCCGGTGAGTTCCGCGCCGCCAACCTGGCCGGCGCCGATCGCGTCCTGGCTGAGTTCGACGCCATCTTCGACGTTTTGAAACCGACCCAGCGCGAGGGCGCGCTCACCGACGCGCAGATCGACGAACTGGTC
>JARKQJ010000203.1 GCA_029973955.1 Paludibaculum sp.
CCAGGGACGGTTCCTGGCCCAGCAGCCGGGAGGTATAGACGCGCAGTTGGAGCGGATCGTCCCCGCAGGCGCGGGCCTCGGAGTCGTTCCAGCGGTTGTTCATGGGGGGCCTTCAGCTTTCGGTGAAACAGTGGACAGTGGTCAGTTCACAGTCGACAGTCCGAGCGCGCCCGATCGCGGTCAGCCCGGTCGAAACGGAGGCGCGGGTCCATCTGGATGATGACAGAAAGGGGGCGGATAGACTGGCGCCGCCCCCTACATAACTCGTCGAACGCAAGACCCAACCCCACCCTAAATCCCTCCCCGCAATCGGAGAGGGACTTGAGTCGCTTCTCCCCTCTATCCGTTTACGGGCAAAGGGGCCGGGGGATAGGGGTGGTAGTCCATCCCATGCGCTAGATGACGCGGTCGCTGCCGCCGTCGATGGTGAGCTGCGCGCCGGTCGTCTTGGCGAAGACCGGGCCGCACACCTCGGCGGCCATCTCGCCGAAGTCGCGGCTGTAGACCTCGGTCTTGAGCAGGTTGTTGGTCTTGTACTCTTCCACGCTGATGCCGTAGTTCTTGGCCCGCGCCTGGAGGACGTCTTCCGTCCACAGGCCGGTGTCGAAGATCGCATGGGCGTGGATGATGTTGACCCGGATGCCGTCCTTGGCCCATTCCAGCGCCGCCACGCGGGCGAGCTGGGTCAGGGCCGCCTTGGAGGTCGAGTAGGCGGCCGCGCCGGGTCCAGGGGCGAGGGCGTTGCGCGAGCCGTTGACCACCACGCGCCCGCCGTTTTTGGCGGCCTTGAGCAGCGGGTAGGCTTCGCGCATCAGGATCACGTTGGCGTCCAGGTTGATGTTCATGACGCGCCGCCACTCGTCCAGTTGGAGCGAGTCGATCCGGCAGCCGGCCGGGAAGACCCCGGCGTTCAGGACGAGCATATCCAGCCCGCCGAAGCGCTCCACCACCTGGGCGAAGGCGGCCTTGACCGCCTCTTCCGTGGTGATATCGCACTGGATGCCCAGGTACTCCGGGCGGTCGTGCAGGCTGGTGATGGCCGGGTTGATGTCCAGGCCGACGACCGCCGCGCCGCGCGCCAGGAAGGAGTCGACGCAGGCTTTGCCGATGCCGGACGCCGCGCCCGTGATCAGCGCCACTTCGCCGGTGAACATGCCCTGGCGCGGCGCTGCGAGGTCTTGAGGAGTCATAGGGAAGAATCCTTTGCCAATCTCGAATCAGAGACCACCGCGCCGGGTTCTGCCTGGAGAGCGGTGGATGGAGACACGCTGCGATACCCTGACCGGTTGGGGGAAAGACGATTCATACCCCTGGAAAACCATCCAGAT
>JARKQJ010000050.1 GCA_029973955.1 Paludibaculum sp.
CCGATGGTGGTGATCGGCGTCTCGCTGATGGTGTCGCTGTACCTGACGTACCGCCGCCGGACGGTCCTGGTGCTGAGCCTGGTGGCGGCCGCCGGAGGCGTGTCGTTCACGATCGTGGCGAAGGCGCTGGTGGGACGCAGACGTCCGCCCCTGGTGGACGCCGTGCCGCCGTATGAGGACAGCTTCTCGTTCCCGTCGGGCCACACGCTGAACAGCACCGTGGTGGCTGGCATCCTGGCGTACCTGGTGCTCTGGCTGGTGACGAGGACGTGGCTGCGGGTGGCCGCCACCCTGGGCGCGGTGCTGTGGGCCGCGGCGATGGGCCTGAGCCGGGTCTTCCTCGGCCACCACTGGCTGACGGACGTGATCTTCGCCTGGCTCTTCGGCCTCGCCTGGCTCGCCCTGCTGATCACCGTCCACCGCGTCCTGCTCCACCGCCGCTCCCGCCGAGCCCTCCCGGCGGAGTGACCCGCCGAGGGCCGGATTTCACATCCCCCTCCGCTCTGGGTAGAGTAGGCATCCGTCCGCTGGACGTTGGGGCTATGGCGCAGTTGGTAGCGCGCTTCCATGGCATGGAAGAGGCCACGGGTTCGAATCCCGTTAGCTCCACCAGATGTTTCCCCTAGTCAAGGGCACATTGACTCTCCTCATGGCAGCCCGCGTGCCCTAAGCGTCAGCGCGTGGCCCCTAGCCTCCTGCGAGACTATCTCCCGGCAGGCGCTCCGTTCGATGAGTTGCGCAGCATCGCAGCCGAGTACGAAGCGAACATCGATCTCGTTGAGACGTACTGGGAGCCCCTAACGGAACGCGGGTGGGGCATCGCTAACGTCGGGCTCGACGTAGTCCGAACCGCCGGGCAGCGACTCGATCAGATCACACACGCGGCGCTCGAGGTCGTCGCGGATGCGGCGGACGGTGTTGAGGTCCTGGCCGGCCGGGTCGTCGAGGTCCCAGCTTTCATAGCGTTTGCCGGGGAAGATGGGGCAGGCGTCGCCGCAGCCCATGGTGATGACGACATCGGCCGCGCGGACGGTCTCGTCGGTCCATGGTTTGGGGAACTCGCCAGAGATGTCGATGCCGCGTTCGGCCATGGCCTGGATGGCAACGGG
>JARKQJ010000071.1 GCA_029973955.1 Paludibaculum sp.
CATATTCCCCCGAGACGAAGTCTCGGGGCCACGGGGCAAAGCCATATTCCCCCGACACAAAGTCCCAGGGCCAAGCCGCAAAGCCATATTCCCCCGACACAAAGTCCCAGGGCCAAGCGGCAAAGCCATATTCCCCCGAGACAAAGTCCAGGGGCCACCGCAGAGCCATATTCACCCGACACAAAGTCCCACGGCCAAGCGGCAAAGCCATACTCCCCCGACACAAAGTCCCAGGGCCACGCGGCAGAGCCATATTCCCCCGACACAAAGTCCCACGGCCAAGCGGCAAAGCCATATTCCCCGAGACGAAGTCCCACGGCCAAGCGGCAAAGCCATATTCCCCCGAGACAAAGTCTCGGGGCCACGGGGCAAAGCCATATTCCCCCGACACAAAGTCCCAGGGCCAAGCGGCAAAGCCATACTCCCCCGACACAAAGTCCCAGGGCCAAGCGGCAAAGCCATATTCCCCCGACACAAAGTCCCACGGCCACCGTGGAGCCATATTCCCCCGACACAAAGTCCCACGGCCACGCGTCCAAGCCCGTCTCCTCCAGGGCGCCGCACGACTAGGCTCCGCCCCAGTGATAAACTCTCCGGGTATGCCAGCCACCCGACGAGCCTTCCTCGCCACCGCCGCCTCCTACTCCCGCATCCTCGGCGCCAACGACAAAGTCTCCCTCGGCTTCATCGGCTGCGGCCTCATCGGACTCCGCCACATCGCCGACTTCAAAACCTTCCCCGATGTCCGCATGGCCGCCGTCTGCGACATCTATCAGCCCCGCATCGAATACGCCAAACAACAAACCGGCGCCAATCCCAGCACCTACTCCGACTTCCGCAAGCTCCTCGAAGACAAATCCCTCGACGCCGTCATCATCTCCACCCCCGACCACTGGCACGCCCTGCAAACCATCATGGCCTGCGCCGCCGGCAAGGACGTCTACGTCGAAAAGCCCATGACCCTCTTCATCCGCGAAGGCCGCTGGATGACCACCGCCGCCCGCCGCTTCAACCGCATCGCCTGCGTCGGCACCCAGGGCCGCTCCGCCACCCACATGAAAGAGGTCTGGCCCCTCATCGACAACCACGCCGCCGGCAAAATCCACACCGTCCGCTTCAGCTCCTACCGCAACATCATGCCCGGCTTCGGCCGCCCCGCCGACTGCCCGCCGCCCCCCGGCCTCGACTACGACCTCTGGCTCGGACCCGCCCCCCAACGCCCCTACAACCCCAACCGCTGCCTCTACCACTTCCGCTGGTTCTGGGACTACTCCGGCGGCCAGATGACCAACTTGAGCGCCCACCACATGGACCTCGTCCACTACCTCATGAAGGCCAAGGCCCCCGAGTCCGTCTACTGCGCCGGCGGCCGCTACGCCCTTCAGGACAACGGCGAAACCCCCGACACCCAGGACGCCGTCTGGCAGTACCCCGGCTTCACCGTCGAGTGCGGCATCCGCGAGGCCGGCGGCGCCGGCTCCCTCCGCAGCCAGGGCGGCACCGCGTCTTCTCTCTCCGGAGTCCAGTTCGTCGGCACCCAAGGCATCCTCGCCGTTTCGCGCGGCGGCTATGACTTCGTGCCCGACCTGAAGATCGCCCCCGAATCCGCCATCCCCAAGTGGTCCACGCCTCCCGGCCATCCACCCACGCCCCCCTTTGAGAACAAACCGTACGGCGAGCCCAAGTCCGGCCGCGGTACCTCCAACGAGCCGATCGATATCCACGCCCGCCACTTCATCGACTGCGTCAAAGCCCGCCGCCGCCCCGTCGCCGATGTGGAAGACGGCCACCAGGTCTCCATCGCCTGCCACCTCGCCAACCTCTCCATGCAGCTCGGCCGCGCTCTCAAATGGGACCCCGTCAAAGAGGAAGTCCCCGGCGACCGCGAAGCCAACTCGCACCTCGTCCGCCCCTACCGCAAACCCTGGGACCAGGTCCTGGCCAGCTTCAAACTCTCATGACCCGCCGCCACTTCATCGCCGCCTCCTCCACCGCCATGGCCCAGCCGCCCGCCGCGCGCACCGCCATGGGCTTCACTCCGGACGCCTTCGCCGTCTCCCGGCCGGACCGCACCGCGCTCGCCTTCCTCCAGCGCGTCCACTCCATGGGCGCCGGCGGCGGCCAGGCCGCGCTCCCGCCTAACCCCGGCGCCTCCTACCTCAAGCAGGTCCGCGACTTCGCCGGCAACAACAACCTCTATTGGGAACTCCTCCTCCCCCTCCCCGGCGAAGACACCACGCCCTTCGAAGCCGCCGTCAAAGCCGCCAAGGAAGCCGGCGCCGAATCCATCCGCTCGGCCTGCCTCTCCGGCCGCCGCTATGAGACCTTCAACACCCTCGACGAGTGGAAGGCCTTCGTCAGGACCTCCCACGAAAAGCTCGCCCGCGCCGTCCCCATCGTCGAGAAGCACAAGCTCCCGCTCGGCATCGAGAACCACAAGGATTGGACCGCCGAAGAGATGCCCGCCATCTTCCGCCAATACTCCAGCGAGTACTTCGGAGCCTGCATCGACTTCGGCAATAACGTCTCCCTGCTCGACTCGCCCACCGAATTGATCGAGGCCCTGGCCCCCTTCGTCATCAACACTCACATCAAAGACATGAGCGTCGAAGAGTACGCCGACGGATTCCTGCTCTCCGAAGTCCCTCTCGGCATCGGCATCGTCGATCTGCCCAGGGCCTTCGCCCTGCTCCGCTCCAAGCGCCCCAGGGTCCGCTTCTCGCTCGACATGCTCACCCGCGATCCGCTCCGGATCCCCTGCCTCACCGAGAAGTATTGGGTGACCTTCGGCAACCGCCCCGCGCGCCGCCTCGCAGCCGCCCTCGCCTTCGTCCGCGGCCACAAGCCCAGTGAACCGCTGCCCCGCGTCACCGGCATCACGAAGGAAGAAGCGCTCGCCCTCGAAGCCCGCATCCTTGCGCGCTGCCTGGACTACGCCCGCGCTCAGTTGCCCGCCTGACCCGGATGATGCACCGTCGTCTCGCCGCTCTCTTCGAACTCGACTCGCACGGCCCACGCATCCTCCCTCTCGAAGGTTTGCGCGGCCTGTGCGCCTTCCTCGTCTTTCTCGTTCACTTCGGCACCCTCCTCGGCCACTTCGTGGAAGGCACCGCAACTGCCGGCGTCCTGGCCGTGCTTTCATCCGCCGGCAATTGCGGCGTCGACGTCTTCTTCGCCATCAGCGCCTACCTGATCTACGGCCAACTGCTCCCGCAGCCCTTCTCCTACGCCCGCTTCCTGCGCCGCCGCGTCATCCGCCTCTACCCCGCGTTCCTGGTCCTCTTCGCCATCTTCGTCATCGAACGCAGCATCACCGGCCGCCTGCCTGCGCCCCCGGCCCTGCTGGCCAACTTCCTGATGCTGCCCACCATGCTTCCCATCGAACCGATGATCGTCCATGCCTGGTCTCTCAGCTACGAAGTCCTCTTCTACCTCACCCTGCCGCTGCTGGTCCGCTACCTCGAAATGCCGGCCTGGCCCGCCGCCCTCCGCGCCGCCTTCTGGGCCGGGCTCGCCCTCCTCTCGCTCGGACTCACCTATATCGGCCGCAACACCCGGCCCCGCCTGGTCGCTTTCTGCTGCGGCCTGCTGCTCTATGAGATCGTCCGGCAATCCAATCAAACAAAGTTTCTCGGAAATGTTTTGGCCCTGGCCGCCTTCACCGCGGCCATCCTCACTCGCGGATTCAACTCGGCGCAACCCGTCCTCTTCGGTCACGACGTCCTCCGGATCCACTCCTCTTTCCTCTTCTCCAGCCTCTTTCTCGGAACGCTGCTGCTCTGTTACTTCGCCCTCTCCAGCCGCGGATTCCTCCACCGCTGGCTGTCGTCCAGCCCGCTGCGATATTTCGGCAACATGAGCTATTCGTTCTACCTCCTCCACGGCTCCGTCCTGCACATCCTCAACGAAGCCGCCCCCAGGCTGGGCTTGCCGCCAACCCTCGGCCCCATCGCATTCCTGTCGCTACTCCTCGCCACATTCGTACTCTCCTCGATCCCAGCCGCGGCCCTCTTCCTCCTCGTGGAGAAACCCATGTCATTTCCGCCGAGGTTGCCCTCCGCCCCGCGACAGTGAAACGATATGACAAGTATGTCCGAGCCTTTGCGTGGCATCTTCACGCCCATGCTGGTCCCGCTGGACGGCAACGGCCGCATCCATGAAGCCGAGCTTCGCCGCTTCATCAACTGGCTGATCGAGAAGGGCGTCCACGGCCTCTATCCCAACGGATCCACCGGCGAATTTACGCGCCTCACCGAAGACGAGCGCCGCGTCATCGCCCGCATCACCTGTGAGGAAGCCAAGGGCCGCGTGCCGGTGCTGGCCGGAGCCGCCGAGGCCAATGTCAGAGAGACCATCGCCGCCTGCGAACTCTATCACGGCTACGGCGCCCGCGCCGTGGCCATCGTCTCGCCCATCTACTACCGTCTGAGCCCGGAGTCGGTCTATACCTACTTCCGCGAGATCGCGCTGAACTCGCCAATCGACGTCACGCTCTACAACATCCCGTTGTTTGCCAGTCCGATCGACCTGAATACGATCCGGCGGCTGTCGGAACTCGACAAGATCGTCGGCATCAAGGACTCTTCCGGCGACGTGGCGTTCATGATGCGCATGATCGCGGCCATTCGTCCAACTAGGCCCGACTTCACCTTCCTCACCGGCTGGGACTGCGTGCTGATCCCGATGATGCTGGCTGGCGCCAACGGCGGCACCAACGCGGCTTCGAACGTGGTGCCGGAGCTGATGCGCAAGCTCTACGACCTGTTCCAGGCCAAACAGCTCGACGACGCCATGAAGCTTCAGCACCGCATTCTGGAGCTGTTCGACCTGATGCTCAACCCGTTCGAGTTTCCCGATGGCTTCCGGGCCGGGGCCGAGATGCGCGGCTTCAACTTCGGCCTCCCTCGGCAGCCGCAGAGCGAAGCGCAGAAGGCGGACCGGGCGGCCTTGAAGTCGACGCTGCAGTGCCTGCTTTCGGAGACCGGTTTCGTGGACGCCCCGCCGGCGGGGTGCGCGCCGAGGACGGGCAACGTGCAACAGGACAAGCTGGAACAGCTCGTCTTTGAAGTGATGGAGACGCTGCGGGCGAAGGGCATGCTGTGAGCCGGGCGCTGGGTTTCATTGAGGTCGCCGGCTGGTCCACCTCGATGGTGGTATTGGATGCGCTCGAAAAGGCCGCCAACGTGCGGCTGCTCCAGGTGGAGCTGAACGACCTGGCCGGCTCGATGATGAAGATCACAGGCTCGCTGGGCGATGTCAAGGCGGCGCTCGAAGCCGGCCGCGAGATGGCGGCGCAGTTGAGGGTGAACTGCGTAACCGACGTGATTCCCAACCCGGAGGAGCGCTTCCGGATGGCCTGGGACGCAAAACCCGAATTCAACCCGCTGATGGAGCAGGCCGTGGTGAAGAGCCCCGGCGCGGGGATCAAGGAGATCAATATGAGCGAGCAGGCTGGATTCGCAGTAGGACTGATTGAGACGCAGGGCTTCACGGCGGTGTTTGAGGCGATCGACACGGCGTGCAAGGCGGCCAACGTGGAGGTGCTGGCCCGCGAGAAGCTGGGCGGCGGCTACATCACGGTGGTGATCAAGGGCGACGTGGCGGCCGTGCGCGCGGCGGTGGAAGCTGGCAGCACCAAGGTGAACGGACTGGGCAAGCTCATCGCGGCACACGTGATTCCGAGCCCGACCGCGGCCGTGCTGTCGCTGCTGCCGAAGTAGGCAGCACCGGGCCCCGGGCCTTCGGCCTTCCGGCCCGGGCAGTTCGCTTCGCCCTGTGGCCCCGAGACTTCGTCTCGGGGGATTCCGCTTCGCCCCGTGGCCCCGAGACTTTGTCTCGGGGGATTCCGCTTCGCCCCGTGGCCCCGAGACTTTGTCTCGGGGGATTCCGCTTCGCCCTGTGGCCCCGAGACTTCGTCTCGGGGGATTCCGCTTCGCCCTGTGGCCCCGAGACTTTGTCTCGGGGGATTCCGCTTCGCCCTGTGGCTCCGAGACTTCTTCTCGGGGGAGTTCGCTTTGCCCTGTGGCTCCGAGACTTTGTGTCGGGGGGTTCCTTGCTATCATTTCTGGCCTTGGGGGAGTTGGGATTGGGCTTCGAGGTGGTAGGGGTTTAGGGCTAGGGCTTTTTGGAATTGGGCTTTGGCTTGGGGTGTGTTCTTTAGGCCGAGGTAGCCTAGGCCGGCGATGTAGCTGGCTTGGGCGGCTCTTTGTTTGGGGGAGCGGGCTTCTCCGAACTTGGCGAAGAAGTCGTTGTGAGTGGCGCGGGTGGCGGCGGTGGCGGTGTCGATCAACTGTTGATAGAGCTTGCGGGCGCGGGCGGTCTGGCCCAGTTTTTCTAGGGATTTGGCCTGGTAGTAGAGGAGGGCGGCACCGGAGTCGATGCCGGGGTGGGGGTTCTCTTCCGTGCCTAACAGGGCTTCGGCGGCGGCCTCATATTCCTTTTTGGCCTCGGCGGGGCGCTGGAGGGCTTCGAGGGCCTGCGCGGTGTAGAAGTGCGCTTCGGCGTAGCGGCCTCCGCGGAAGCCGCGGGTCACCTCGATGTTGTCGGGGTATTGCGTGGCCTTGAGGTAGTCGGCGAGGGCTCCGGAGAAGTTCTTTTCGGCCATCTTGCGGTGGCCGCGGAGGAGGTGGGCGTCGGTCCAGGCATCCTGGACGTTGAAGCGGGCGCCGCCTTCCCAGAGGTGGAAGTGGCGCTGGGAGAGGATCGAAATGGCCTCGTCGTAGTTGCCGGTGAGATTCCGCAGGGTGACGACGCGGCTCATGGCGTCGTCGCGCTTTTTGGCGGTTTCGGCGTGCTGGTCAAAGAGGGCGACGCGTTTGGCGACGGGGACCTGGGCGAACTCGTAGAGGCGGTCGAGTTCGAAGAGATACAGTGCGTCGTTGGGATTGGAGGCGATGGCCTTCTCCATGGCGGTGATGGCTTTGGGCACACCGTTGTCCTGGCGGGCGTAGGCGACGGCGAGGTTGCGGTGGGCGACGGCGAGGGCGGGATCGAGGGCGACGGCCTTTTCCCAGAGTTTGACGGCTTCGGCGGGTTGGCGGTCGTAGAGGAGGAGGCCGAGGTAGTAAGGCGGGCGGGGGTCGGCGGGATTGGCGGCGATGGCGGCGCGGAGGGGATCGACGGCCTCGATCTGGAAGGGGAAGACGTAGTCGATGGGCATGGCGGAACCGCGCTTGAAGTGGGCGGCGGCGGTTTGGGCCTGACCGTTGACCTGGGTGAGGTAGCCGCGGAAGTAGTGGACCATGGGAGACTTGACGGGCATGCGGTCGAGGAGGAATTCGGCTTCCTTGCGGAGCCCCGAGTAGAGGCAGGAGACGGCGAGTTCCAGGGCTTCGTTGGGCATCTTCGTCGCGACCACCGCGAGTTCGGAGGCGTCGGAGAAGCCGCGGAGGTCGATGGGGTCGATGGCGCGGATCTGCTTACGGAGGGCGGCGGCTTCGCTGCCTAGGCCGTTGCGCATGAGGATGCCGGATTTGAGGAAGAGGGCCCTTGTGTTCAGGGCGTTCGTTTGCAGGGCGCGGTCGACGTAGGCGAGGGCTTCGTCGAGTTTGTTTTGCTGGCCTTTGATTTCGGCGATCTGGTAGTTGGCGGCGGCGGACCAGGCTTGGTTCCAGGCGGCTCTTTGGAACCAGGTTTCGGCTTCGTCGAGCTTGTGCTGGTATTTGAGGGCGAGGCCGAGGTAGTAGAGGGAATCGCCGTCCTTGGCGCGGGTGTAGTTGGCCTGGACGTGGGCTACCGCTTTGCGGAGAAGGGCTTCGGCTTCTTCGAAGCTGGCGCGCTTGATTTTCAGGATGGCCAGGGCGGTGTTGTTTCTTATGTCGGTGGGGTCTCGCTTCAGGGCCTCCTCGTAGTAGGGGTCGGGCTCTCGGGAGGGGTTGTGGAATTGCTCGAGGCGGAGGCCGGTGAGGTAGAGGTCTTCGGTGGTCTTCACCTTTGAGGGCTCCACGGGGGGGACTACGCCGGGGGGAAGGGCTGGTTTCGGGCTTTGGCCCGCCACCCCGGACTGGCGTCCGGGGGAACTCGGGCTTGCCTCGCTTTGGCCCGTCACCCCGGACTGGCGTCCGGGGGAACTCGGGCTTGCCTCGCTTTGGCCCGCCACCCCGGACTGGCGTCCGGGGGAACTCGGGCTTGCCTCGCTTTGGCCCGTCACCCCGGACTGGCGTCCGGGGGAACTGTGGGAAACGAGGGTTCGGTTGTTGGCGGTTAGGGTGGCGGTTAGGCTTTCGCTTCGCTCGGGGA
>JARKQJ010000110.1 GCA_029973955.1 Paludibaculum sp.
GGCGCGGGCGCTATTGTGGGCGGGGCTTCTGCACGAGGACGAGACGCTCACCGAAAAGCGCGTGGGCGCCATGGTGGGCCTTCAAAACATCGGCGGGATCATGGAGACTATCGCCGACGCCATGAACCGGGCCATGCCGGATGGCGGCAGGGACGAAACGACAGAGGGCAAGGAAAACCCTACTTAGACGCGCTGTGGGACTCGTTCCAGCCCGCGGAAAGCAATACGGCGCGAGGGAGCATCGACTGGGTGGGGCTTTACTACATCGGCACAGTGGTGCTGGGCATGACCCGGGAGGAGTGCTGGCGCACCACGCTCCGGAAGCTCAGCGCGCTGTACGCGCATCACGTGCGGCTGCGCGCGCCCAGGCGGCGTTCGGCGCGGACACCCTTTGACGATCTGATTTGAGGGGAGGTGGCGGAGCGTGGCGGCCAAGGATATCGGGGATCTCATCGTCAAGCTGTCGCTGGACAGCGCGCAGTTCGAGTCCGGCATGGAAAAGTTCGAGAAGCAGATGACGAAGCTGCAAGCCCAGTACCGCAGCTCCGCCACCGGCATCACCGACTTTGACAAGGTCGTCACCAAGCTCGAGGGCAGCGCGAAAACCCTCACCGACAAACTCGCCGCCCAGCGGGAGAAGGTCTCCGAGCTCGAGGCCGCCTACCAAAAGTCCGTTGAGACCAAGGGCGCGGACGCCGAGGAGACCCAGAAGCTCAAGGACAAGCTGGAGACCGCGCGGGCGGAGCTTTCCAACACCGAAACGGCGCTGAAAACCGTCAACGAGCAGATCACGGCCAACCAGAACGGCTGGTACCAGCTCTCCGTCAACCTGGAGGGCGTGGGCGAACGGCTGGAGAAGGTTGGCGAAAAAATCTCCGACGTGGGCGAAGGCTTCTCCAAGAACATCACCGCGCCCATCGCGGCGGTGGGCGCCGCGGCCGTGGCATCGTTCTACGATCTGGACGAGGGGCTCGACACCATCGCCAAGAAGACCGGTGCCACCGGGGATGCGCTCTCCGGCATGGAGGATGTGGCGGTCGATCTCT
>JARKQJ010000132.1 GCA_029973955.1 Paludibaculum sp.
GGCACTGCCTGGGGCCACTGCCATGGCCGGCGGAGGAATCGCGGCGCGCGGCGCAGCCTGGGCCGCGGCGCCCTGGGGCTGGGCCGGCGCGCCCGGCGCGACCTGCGCGGTCTGCACCTGCACCTGCGGCACCACCGGCGCCGCCGCGGCCGGAGTGGCTGACCGCGTGCCCGATGCCGCCGCATAGATCGTTCCGTCGGGAGCGGCAATCACCGCCGTGACTTCGCGCTTGGCGGTCTGGTACAGGACGAACCCTTCGCCTTTGGCAGAGACGCGCAGAACCACGCCGCCCGGCTCGGTGCCGATCACGAGGTTGCCTTGCGCGTCCAACGCCATGGAGCGGACGTGCGCCTCTTCCGCATCGAAGAACAGCGTCGGCTTCCCGGCGGCATCGATGCGGTGAACCTGACCCGGATCACCCGTAGCGGCGTAGAAGCCGCCGGCCGGGGCTGCGATCATGGCCCAGACGTAGTGCGCCGGCAGCGTGGCGAAGAGCACGGGCTTGCCGTCAGCGCCAATGCGGTAAATCTTGCCGGCGGGAGAAACTGCGGCGTAGATCTCGTTCTTCACTGCCGCGAGCGCGTAAACCGTGCCGCCCTCCACGGTGGACCATGTGGAACTCTTGCCGTCCGGGGTGATACGGAAGACTTTGCCCTCCGCGCCGGCGGCGTATGTGTTGCCCGCCGCATCGCGCACGGCGCTCCAAAGGCTCGGCACCGCCGCGTCGTGCAGTTCCTGGAAAACCGGGGCAAGGCTGAGTTTGCCGTCGCTGGAGAGCGCCAGCGCCTGGAGCTTTCCTTTGTCGAAGTCTGCCGGATCCGCCAGCGTCCAGGTCTTGGTTTCCACGGCGTAAGCGGTGGCGGCGGCCAGGGCGGCCAGGGTCCAGAGAGATCTCTTGTTCATGATGGGCCTGTTTTCCCTATCTCACCTTGAAGCGCAGCGTTGTGGCGCCGCTGACGATTTGGTCCAGCGCGGATTCGTCCAGCACTCGGATGGACTCAGGCATTCCTGCCATCGGGCGCCCCGCCGAGGCGGCCTGCATGACGTTCAGCACGGAGGCCGGCACGCCGCGCATCGCCTGGTCATCTTCGTAAACTGTGGGGCGCGGCTCGATCAGGGCGACATAGAGCCGGTCGTTGGGCTTCTCCTGATTCATGAGCTGCACGGTTTGCGTGATGTCCAGATCCCGTTGGAGCATCGCAGCCATGGCGGAGGACCGGTTGATGGCGCTGGAGTCTCCTACGAACAGACGCTGCTCGCCGCGCGGCACGTTGGCCGGCAGCGTGATCTGGAACGGGCGGATGATGCGCTCCCCGCGGAAGGGACGCAGCGCCACCTTCCCCGTGAGTTTGCCGCCCGGCTCAATCTCGGTCTGGTCCAGCCAGGCGCTCTCCACCACCGCCAGCTTCCGCCTGGAACTCATCTCCAAAGTGATGTCCACTCGCTTGATGCTGGGCAGTGCCTTCTGATTCTGGAACAGGCGGCTGAACTTGTCGGCCCACCAGGCGCCGATCTGCATTGCCGCGGGCATGGGGCTCTCGCCCGAAGCCACTCGCTGCGAGATCTCGAGCGGCGGAGCGCCGGCCAGTTCCACGCGGCCGCGTAACGTGTAAGTGGCGTCGTCGGCGGCTGTGGAGTTGAGATCCTGCAACGTGTTGTAGGCCGTGAGAAGCATCAGAAACGGCGTCCACTTCGGATGGACAAAGACATTGAAACGATAGTCGCGTTCGCCAGTGGGCAGCCCGGGCGCGGGCTCTGCGCGAAGTTTGAGGGTCACTGGAATCGTCTCCGCCACGGCGCCCAGTTCGCCCATGATGCCGGAATGGCGGTCCTGCCGCAGGGCGCCCACCACCTCTTTGGTGTTGGCGAACTTGTTGGGCTGGAACTGGCTGGAGAGCACCATCAGCACCTCACCCTTCGCCATGGGCATATCCACCGGCCCCAGATTGAAGAAGCTGTGGCCGAAACCCAGCACCCGCTTGCCATCGTTGTAGGTGACCGTACCGAGCCCCGTCACACTCATGTCGCCCGAAACCAGCACGCCGGCAATCGCCTCACCCGGTTTCAGCGAGCTCTGCCAGCCCGGCGCCGGAGCGGTGGAATAGAGCGCGCCGCCCGCGCCGCCCAGCACCGCCGTCACGCCCATCTGATCGAAGTAGGGCTGGAAGTCGCGCAGCGTGGATTCATGAAAGCCGGCCAGCGCCAGCGGCGTCTCAATCGGCGTGAGCGTGCCTCCGCTCGACAGCAGCGATGCGGGCACTGGGATTTCGCGTCTCTCCCCCATCGCCACCTGCGGAGCCTTCGGGCTCGCCGGGCGGCTGGCGTCGATCGCGTTGATCTCCAGCATCTGCTCAATCGGGGTGATGCCGCAGATCGCGTCGGGCGAGAAAACGCTGATGCGCAGCGCAATCGCGCCCACCAGCTTGCCATCGATGTAGACCGGACTGCCGCTCATGCCTCCGGCCACATTGGTCTTGGCGGCCTTGCCCCCGAGCTTGGCGAGAATCGTATCCTGCCGCGGACCCCAGTTGTTCTCCCAGCGGCCGATGATCTCCACCGGCACGGCTTCCGGCTCTGTGCCCTGGAACACCGTCCAGGCGATCCCCTTCATCCCAGGCTTGATCTGGGAGACCGGAAGGATCGGCACCGCTCCGGCCGAGGGACGGGCGGGGATTGAGGCAGGAAGCGTAGGGGCTTCACCGTAAGGAGAGTGAGTGACCGCTGGAGCGGGCGCTGAGATGGCAGGCACAGGCCGCACCGCCGTACCCTGTGCCCACATGGGGAGCACGGCGAATCCGGCGGCGCCCAGCGCCAAGATTGCTTTCATAGCGTGGTTAGTTCCTTGACGATGATTCAGACAGATCCGGGGACCAGCTCCTTTTATTATCTTTCAGGCGCCGGCCCGGCGTTGACGAAGATTACGGGAAGACCCCTACCTCCATAGCCACCCTTACAGTCAAATGGACATTTGGGTAAGATGAACAGTGTAAACCTTTCCGCATTTCCGGAGAGCGGAATTGGAGTCGATCATTGGAAGCTCAATCGGCAGGTGAAATCACCGGGCTGCTCGCAGCAGCGCGAGCAGGGCAGAAGGATGCCCTGGACCGGCTGTTGGATGCCGTTTATCCGTCTTTTCGCTCGCTCGCTTCGCAGCTGCTGCGAAATGAGCGAGACGATCATTCGATGCAATCCACCGATCTCGTCCATGAGGCCGTCATCCGGCTGTTCCTGCAAAGTGACGTGGAGATGAAGAACCGGCTCCATCTCATGGCCCTGGCGGGACGGCAGATGCGGCGCATTCTCATCGAACATGCCCGGGCCAGGCTCGCGCAACGCCGAGGCGGCGGCGCACACGTCGATCAACTCGCCGAGAACCAGGATGTCTCCGCGCGCGAACTCGAATCTCTACTCGTGCTCGACGATCTGCTGGCGCAATTGCGCCTCATGGACGCACGGGCCGCGGAGGTCGTCGAACTGCGCTTCTTCTCCGGGCTTTCCAGAGAAGAGATCGCGGAAAAGCTGGGCGTGACGGTGCGCACCGTGCAGCGGGATTGGGACGCCGCCCGGGCCTGGCTGCTCGACGCCGTCAGCAGCCGCGCGGCCGAGTGAGGATCAGATGGCGAGCCACACCGATGCGGCGCTCTGGAGTCGGCTGCGGCCGCTGTTCGACGAAGCCGCCGAACTGCCGGCTCCCGAACACAATGAGTTCGTGCGCCGCCGCTGCGGCGGAGACCCTCAACTCGAACGCAGGTTGAACGCCATGCTTCTGGCTCACTCCAGACAAGGCGCCGTGCTCGATCGTAGCCTGCCTCAGCGATTGATGGACCGGGCCACCCTGGGCGCCGCGCCGGACCGGGAGACCCCCGCGTTGCCCCCGGCCGCCCTCATCGGCGATCGGTACGAAGTCGAACGCGAACTGGGCGCGGGCGGCTTCGGACGCGTCTACCTCGCCAAGGACTCCAGGCTCAATGGCCGCCATGTGGCGGTGAAGGTCCTCCATCCGCAGTCGTCGGCGCAGCAGGTGCTGAACCGCGAAATTGCTGCCCTTTCCCGGGTGCGGCATCCCTCCATCTCAACGCCAATCGACTCCGGGATTACGCCGCAGGCCATGCACTATCTGGTGCTGGACTACGTCCCCGGACAGTCCCTCCGCCAGGCGCTGCAGCACGGTCCGTTTTCGCCCGCGCGCACCTGGAATATCGCCTTGGCCCTCGGATCCGCGCTCCAGGTGGCGCACGACGCCGGCGTGTGGCACCTGGATCTGAAACCATCCAACGTCCTGCTGCGCCAGGATGCCGGTTCCGCCCCTTCCCCGGTGCTCGTGGATTTCGGCATCGCCAGATCCGGCGGCAACGTGGCCGCTGTCTCAGCCGGTTCCCTCGCCTATTCGGCGCCCGAACAACTGGCCGGTTCGCCCTCCTCGTCCAGTGATCAGTACAGCTTCGCGCTGATCCTCCTGGAGATGCTCACCGGCCGCCAGCCCCAGCCTTTTGACGACGGGGAAGCCGGCCTGGCCCGCCTGGCTGACGTTTCGCCGGATCTGGGCCCGAACCTGGGCCCGAACCTGGGCAAAGTGCTGGGGCGTGCCTTGTCCCGGAAGCCGGAGGACCGCTATCCGTCCATCGCCGACTTCCTCACCGCGCTGCGCCCTCAACTCGCCCCGGCGCCCCGCCAATCCAACAATTCGTTCGTCCTCGCCGCCGGGCTCACCTTGGTCGCCATTCTGGCCGCGGCCGGCATCGGCTGGGTTCACCATGGCAGGGAGAAAACCAGCCGCAACACAGACCTGGACGTGCTCCAGCAACAGATCGCCGCCATGTCCGCATCCGGCCGCTTGACCAGCATCGCTCCTCAGATTCCATCCGACGCTCTCCTGAGCGTAATCAACAACTTGCAGACGCGCGTCGACCAGGGCTCCCGCGATCCTAAATTGCTGAGCGTCCTCTCCAACGGCCTCCTGGAACTCGGCATGCTCCACGGCCATCCGTCTGTGCGCGGCTTGGGCCGCAGCGAAGAGGGAGCGGCCCTCATCCGGAGGTCGCTGGACCTGGCGGAACTGCTCCGCAAAAGCGATCCGCACAATCTCCAGTGGGTCTTCGACTCCGTCGGGAAACACAACGCCCTGGCCACTCTCTACTTGGAACTCGGCCGCCTGGAGGATTGCCGCTCAACCGCCGAGGCCGGCCTGGCGCTGCTCGGGCCTGAAGATCCGCTGCCTCTCTCCGCGAACACCCCTGCCCTCAGGCGGACCGATTTGCGTGCCAGCCTCACCATGACCCTCTCGCGGGTTCCGTTTCAGCGCCGGCAATTCGCCGAGTGTCTGCGCCTGCGGGACCGGTCCGTGTTCTGGAAACGCGCCGTGGTGGCCGCCTTCGAAGCCGAGGCCCGCCGGACCGGGAGCCCCTCCGCCATCGCAACTCTAAACTCCGAGAAGTTCGATCTTTCCGGCCGCCTGTCGTCCCACGGCTACCTGCTGCGCGAGATGGAACGCTACAAGGAGGCTCTTCAGGACTACGCCGAAAGCGATCAACTCACCCGCAATTCACTGGCCCTCGATCCGCAGAACATGACCGTGCGCTGGCGGCATATGCGCAATCTGCTCGAGATCGGCCACATCTATACCCAACTGGGAAGCCGCGCCAGGGCGCGCGAGGAACTGCGGGCGGCGATCGAGGAGATGCAGGCGCTCTCCGCCGGATCTGCCATGGACGTGCGCGCAATGCGGCTGCTCTCCCTGGCCCACTGCTACCTCGCGCAGGCCCGCGCCGGAGAACCCGCCGCCAAGCTGAAACCTCTGCTGGAAACAGCGCTCAGGCTGAACGCTCAGGCGGCCGCGGCCGACCCCGCCAATGCCATCATCGCCACGGAAACACAGATGATTCGCGAGGCCGCCCGGCGTGCAGGCATCCTGCTGCCGCGGCTTCCGCCCACGCAATAGCTCCGCGGCGGACTATTCGCCGCCGCGCTGGTCGGCGTAGTATCCCTTGCGCGCTCTCACCACCACGTCCTTGCGCTCCCGGATCTTCACCTGAATCGTGTGATACTTCCCATCGGGGTTCAGCGGCTCCGGCCGGTACAGAATGCTGTACTGCGAGCGCAGCTCGTTGGCGATGTTCTCGAAGTCCTGCGCCAGGTCTTCCGCCTTGAAGGGGAAGAAGGCCAGCCCGCCCGTCTCGGAGCAGAAGTACTTCAGCAGCTTGTCGCCATCCGTCTCGAGCCTCGTCATGTTCGTCGAGATCGCATAGATCAGCGTGTCCGTCTTGTGGGCCATCTCCAGCGCCTGGTCGCGCGTGTAGTGAGAAGCGTTATCTTCCCCGTCTCCAATCAGAATCAGCGCCCGGCGGAACTTGTGCTTCGGCTGCTCCTTGCCCAGGTGGTCGCGGCACGCCATGTAGATCGTCTCGAACAGCGCCGTGCCGCCCCCCGGACGCATATCTCTCAGCTTCTTGCCCAGCGCCGCCGTGTCGTTCGTGAGCCCCTGCACCAGATACGGCGTCGTGTCGAAACCGAAGATGCAGGCCCGGTCCTGCTCCGGACGGATGACGCTGGCCAGAAACTGGCTGGCCGTCTCCACCTCAAAGCGGAAACGGTTGCGGATCGAGTTGCTCGTGTCCACCAGCAGCGCGATGCGCAGCGGGATGTTCGATTCGGTGACGAACTCCAGAATCTTCTGCTTCTTCTTGTTCTCGTAAACCTCGAACTCGTCTCGCATCAGGTTGTTGACGAAACGGCCCTTGCGGTCGGAGACCGTGAACAGGATGTTGACGCGGTTCACTTCTAGGGTGATGGTCTGGTTCGCGTCCGCCGGCTGCTGCTGCGGCTGCTGCGCCAGCACCGGAACTGCGGCGGCTGTGGAAAGGAACTCGCGTCGATTCATCGCACTTTGATTATAGGAGGCGCCCTTTCCAGGCCTCAAGCTCCTCCGGTATCGGTGCCTCCAATCGAATCGGCTCACCCGTAGTGGGAGAGCGGAATTCGATGCGCCAGGAGTGCAGCCACGGCCGGTCTTCCGCTGCCCGGGCGCCCCCATACAGCGTATCGCCGGCAATCGGATAACCGAACTGCGAAAGGTGTACCCGGATCTGATGCGTGCGCCCCGTGCCGATGCGCACTTCCAGCAGCGTGTGACGGGCCAGCCGCTCCAGCACCTGGAATTCGGTGTAAGCCTCGCGCCCCTCCCCCAGCCGCGCCGTCATCCGCGTGCGCCGGTTCGGATCTCGCGTGATTGCCGATTGAATCACGCCCGCCTCGGTCCTCACCTGCCCCTGCACCAGAGCCAGGTACGTCTTCTTCACCTCCCGCGAGGCAAACTGCCGCGCCAACTCCCGGTGCGCCTGATCCGTTCGCGCCACCAACATCACGCCGCTGGTCCCTTTGTCCAATCGGTGCACGATGCCCGGCCGCAGATCCCCACCCACGGTCGAAAGGCTTTGGAAATGGTGCAGCAGCGCGTTCACCAGCGTGCCTGAGTGCCGCCCCGCGCCCGCGTGGACCACCATGCCCGCCGGCTTGTTCACCGCCACCACGTCCGCATCCTCGTACAGAATCTCCAGCGGGATCTCCTCCGCCGCGGCGCGCAGTGGCTTCAACTCCGCCGGTTGCACATCCACCTCATCGCCCGGCTTCAGCTTCGCGGATGGCTTGACCGTGGCGCCGTTCACCGTGACGCGCCCGTCGGCGATCCAGCCCGCCAGCCGCGAACGCGAGAACTCCGGCAGGCGCGCCGAGAGGAAGTGGTCCAGGCGGACACCGGCGGCGTCCGCGCCTGCGGTGAGAAGTGGCACTGTTGTCAGGCTAACGCAGTCGGATGGAAGGCTAGGAGCCGCGCTGATGAGGGTTCTGCTCGTCGCGCGAAACCTTGCCGTCGCGGATCGTGATGATGCGGTGCGCGTACTCGGCGATGTCCCGCTCGTGCGTCACCAGCACAATCGTGTTGCCCTGCTGGTACAGCCGCTCGAACAGGCCCATGATTTCCACGCTCGTGGCCGAGTCCAGGTTGCCCGTGGGCTCGTCCGCCAGCAGAATCGACGGGTCGTTCACCAGCGCGCGCGCAATCGCCACCCTCTGCCGCTGGCCGCCCGAAAGCTCGCTCGGCTTGTGGTACATGCGCTTCTCGAGGTCCGTAATCTTCAGCGCATGCTTGGCGCGCTCAATGCGCTCGTCAGCCGGGATCCCAGAGTAGATCAGCGGCAGCTCCACGTTGTGCAGCGCCGTGGCGCGCGGCAGCAGGTTGAACGTCTGGAAGACGAAGCCGATCTCCTTGTTCCGGATCCGCGCCAGTTCATCGTCCGTCATCTCGCTCACCAGGTTGCCGTTGATGAAATAGTCGCCCTTCGTCGGCGTGTCCAGGCACCCGATCAGGTTCATCAGCGTCGACTTGCCCGAACCCGACGGGCCCATGATCGCTACATACTCGCCGCGCTTGATCTCGACGTCAACGCCCGAAACGGCGTGGATCTCCTGGTCGCCCATGATGTAGGTCTTCCAGAGATCGAAGGTGCGGATGACGATGTTATTCCGCTTCAGTTCCTCGCCGCGCGCGAGCTTCTCGTTCAACGTCGCAGATGCCATATGGATCTATTCTCTCTCTTCCCTGCTATCGGCCGGTGCCGTGCCTCAGGACTCCGACTTCGCCGGCGCCTTGTTGTCTACCTTCACCTTGGCTTGGTTGCGCAGAGTCCGGATCACTTTGTAGCTGCCCGTAATAATCTCTTCGCCATCCTTCACGCCACTCAGCACCTCGATGTCCGTGGACCCCGTGATGCCCGTCTTCACTTCGCGGAACTCAGCGGTGCCGTTCTTGATCACAAAAGCGCCCTGCAGTTCCTCTTTCGCTTTTTTCTGCTTATCTGGATCGGCGTTGGAGGCGGCCACAACGTTACCCTTCTTCTCCGGCTCCAGGTCGCCACGCTGGCGAACAGTCAGCGCCTGGATCGGAATCGAGAGCGCTTTCTGGCGCGTCGCCGTAATCACCTTGGCCGTGCAGGAGAGCCCCGGACGAATCTCGGTGGGCGGGTCCAGCAATGCGACAACTACTTTGAAATCTTTGGCTTCCTGGCTCGACACCGCGCTCTGGCTGGCCGCCAGGCCGCTCGAGCGCAGAATCGCCGTATTGCCGATCTCAATCACTTTCCCCTTGAAAGTCCGGTTCGGAATCGCGTCGATCGTCACATCCGCCATCTGGTCCAATTTCACGTTGACGATGTCCGTCTCGTCTACCTTCACCTCGGCCGTGATCGTACTCATGTCCGCAATCGTCATGATCAGAGACGCCGCCGAGTTCTGCACGCCCGGCACCACCGTCTCGCCCACGCGAACCGGCAGGTTCGTCACCACGCCGTCGATCGGCGTCACCGCATTGTGCTTCTGCAGCACATCGGAGAACCGGCTCAGCGTCGCTTTCACCTGCGCCACCCGGCGCTGCGCCGCGGAAAGCTGCGCCGCCGTCTGCTCCCGCTGCGCTTTCATCTGCTGCAGCCGCGCCTCGGCTTCGCGCACGGAGGCCGCCTGCGAGTCGAACGTGGCTTTCTTGGAGTCGTACTCCTGGCGGGCGATTAGCTTATCCGCCAGCAACTTGCGGGCCCGGTCGTAGTCCAGCCGCGCGCGCTCCAGCTCCGCCTTCGCACGGTCCACGCTGGCGTCGTTCGTCCGGATCGTCTCATCCATCGCCTTCAGCCCCGCTTCCGACGCGGCGGATTCCGCCATCGACGAATTCAGCGAAGCCTGCTGCGCCTGCACGTCCGCCTGCGCCTGCACGCTCTCCAGCCGGGCCAGGACCTGGTTCCTTTGAACCCGCTCGCCCTCTTTCACGTTGATCTCGACAATCCGGCCCATCACGTTGGCGCCGATGTTGACGTAGTTCTTGGGCTTAATCTCGCCCGACGCCGTCACCAGGCTCGTCAGGTCCTGCCGGACCGCCTTGCCTGTCTGGACCGCCACAATCGCGCCCTGGTCCATCTTGATCTTGGCGAATGTCCCGCCTGCGATCACCAGAACTAGTACGACGCCAAGAATCCACTTCCATTTACGCTTCACCGCGGTGCTGCTCCTCTTTGACTAAGACGCCGACGACCAAGGTTTTGTTCTCTCTTTTGTTCGCAAGACGAGAGAATTGCGCACACCAACCCTTCTTCCGGGCCGGCCAAGTTTGCGCCCACTAACATTATAGACGCGCAAACCCACCTTCCGTCCCCATCTTTCCGCGCCTCCCCCCGCATTCCGCGGCGCCACAGTGGAGCCATTTTCCCCCGAGACGAAGTCTCGGGGCCACAGTG
>JARKQJ010000211.1 GCA_029973955.1 Paludibaculum sp.
GGGGAATCCCATGAGGCCTCCAGTACTAGTTATATAACTAGTACGCAAACAAGTCCAGTAAAAACAACAGGACGGAGGAGAAATGTTTGGGCCACTCCAGCCCGATTCGTTCAGTTATCTAGTAAATAGCCAAACCCCAGGGCCCCGAGACTTCGTGTCGGGGGAATTCGCGCCCCTTCGGTTTGGGGCGGGGGATTCGCTTCCCCTGTGGCCCCGACAGTTTGTGGCGGGGGAATTCGCTTCGTGTCGGGGGGATTGGGTTAGTGGCTCATGTTGGAGAGGGCTACTCCTCCTAGGGCGGCGGCGGAGATGAAGTTCAGGATGGCGAAGGGGCGGCGGTAGCGGGGGTTGCGGCGGATGGCCCAGGATTGGACGGCCAGGGAGGAGGAGAGGAAGGCGGCTTTCAGGCCGGCCGACTGGAGGCCGAAGCGGTTGTGCGGGGAGCCGGGGGTGAGGAAGGGGTTCAGCTCGCGGCGGCCCCAGGAGGTGGAGAGATCGGCGGCCTGGCCGGCGGCCAGAGAGATGAGGGAGTAACGATAGAGACGGGCGGCGTCGTTGGGGTCCAGTTTGGGGGGCGGGATGCGCGGGTAGATCGCCTCGGTGGCGGGCGGGAGGTCGGCGGCCTGGAGCGAAAAGAGGCTGACGAGGAGTAGGGTGATTGCTTTGGTTTTCATGGAAGTGAAGGGCCTTTCTCTCCTGCTGTGCTTATCGGGGCAGGGGGGCGGGCTTTGAGGAGAAATGCGGCGGTGCGGTGGGTGCTGCTGGCGGGCTACAGCGTGGCGTTGGGAGCGGCGGTGTGGGCGCGGGGGGGCGTGGATGGTGCGGTTTGGAATTGGGTGATGGTGGGGGTGAGTTGTCTGTTTGTGGCGGGGGAGATGGTGGGGGAGGAGCGGCAGGGGTGGGGGCTGGAGCTGTGGTGTTTGGGGTTGTTGGTGGTGGCTGCGGTGCAGATTCTGCCATTGCCGGAGGCGTTGGTGGGGTGGATCTCCCCATTGAGCCGGGAGGCTTGGGCGGCGGCGGGGCGGACGGGGTGGATGCCGGTGACGTTGACTCCGGATTCGAACTGGCGGGAGTTTTTGCGGCTGGGGGCGACGCTGGCGATGGTGCTGGGGGCGGGCCGGTTGGCCGGGTTGTTTGCAGAGAAGCGGTGGGTTGCGGTGGCGCCGGTGGTGGTGGTGGCGTGGCTGGAGAGCCTGATCGGGTTGGCGATGTTCCACGGGCAAAGGATGGCGGGGGGGGGCGGCGGCGTCCTCGGTGGGGACGTATGTGAATCGAAACCACTTTGCGGGGCTGCTGGAGATGGCGGCTCCGGTGGCGGCAGGGCTGGCGGCGGCGGGGTACGCGCGGGGGAGTTCGCGGCACTCGGCTTCGGGGCGGGCGGGGCTGGTTTCGGCGTGGTGGATGGTGGTGACGGGGTGCCTGATGGTGGGGGTGGTGGTGTCGCTGTCCCGGATGGGGTTCCTGGCGACGCTGGCCGGGTTGGGGCTCGGGGTGGCGGCGGGGGTTGGGTCGCGGGAGGGGATGAGGAAGCGGAGGACTGCGGCGATTGGGGCGTGCGTGGTGGTGGTGTTGGTTTTAGGGTTTGTGTACCTGCCGACGGATGAGCTGGTGGCGCGGTTTGCCGGGTTCGCCCAGACGGACGATATTACGCAGGACCAGCGGGCGCAGATCTGGCGGGAGACGGTGGAGCTGATTCGGGCCTATCCGGTGCTGGGGACGGGATTGGGCGGGTATGAGCCGGCGTTTTTGCGGTTTAAGAAAACGGCGCCGGACAACCGGGTGGATTTCGCGCACAACGACTATTTGCAGATTCTGGCGGAGATGGGGTGGGCGGGGTTCTTGGCGGCGATGGGATTGGTGGGGTTTGTGGTGCGGGAGAGCTGGCGGTCGGCGGGGGAGTGGAGTTGGGTGGAGATGGGGATTGCGGGGGCTTTGGGGGCGCTGGCGCTGCACAGCCTGGTGGACTTCAATCTGTTTATGCCGGCGAATGCTTTGGCTTTGGGGTGGATTGGGGGCGTGGGGTGCGGGCGACGGGCTCAGGGCTGACGCCCTCTTGCGCCCGAAGCGCTTGAATTTCGGCCCCGGACTGGCGTCCGGGGGAATTTGGTGGTGGCGCCTTCGGCGCGTCCATTTTTCCTATGGTCTGGCATAAAGTACTCCCGGTGCTGGTGATGCCCCTGGGGGTGTGCCTGTGGATGAGCGCTGTGGGCGTATGGCGGAAGAAAGCATGGATGGTTTGGGTGGGGTTGGCGGTGCTTTGGGTGGGGTCGATGGAGGTGACCGGGGATTGGCTGATGGCGGGATTGGAGAGGCCTTGGCCGCGGGTGCGGGCGGAAGAGGTTGAGGAGTGTGATGCGGTGGTGGTTTTGGGAGGGTATGCGCACCGGGGGGCGGGGCCGGGGTTGCGGCCGGAGTTCACGGAGGCGGCGGACCGGCTAATGACAGGGGTGGAGCTGATGGAGGCGGGGAAGGGGCGGGTGATTGTGCTGGAGAGCGGGGCGGAATGGGTGCGGGCGCGGCTGGGGGCGGAGCGGGTGATCGAACTGCGGAGGCTGGCGAACACGGCGGAGGAGATGGAAGAGGTGCGGCGGCTGGGCAGGGTGCATGGGTGGAAGAGAATGGCGCTGGTGACCTCGGCGTTCCACATGACCCGGGCGGCCGGGCTGGCGCGGGGGCAAGGGTTGACGGTGGTCCCGGTGGCGTCGGACTGGATGGCGTGGATGGATGAGACGCGGGTGGAGGATTTCGTGCCGCGGGGGGAGGGGTTGAGGAAGACGGAGACGGCGCTGCGGGAGTGGATGGGGCTGGGTTATTCCCTGGTGCGGGGACAGTGGCGGCCGGGTGTCTGACTTTTGTGTAGGTTTGTTGGACAAGTTTTTTGAAATCAATAATTTATGGCTTGCAGGCCAGGGTGGTTTGACCTAAGCTGGAGGGGGGTATCCGGGAGCTGGATACCAACTAGGGAGCGTTCCATGCGGAGATTGATCCTTGCCTCGATTCTGATTCTGGCCGTGCTCGGTCTGGTGTTTGCGCAAGTGAAGGTAGCGACGGCTACGTCGACAGCGGCGTTCAAGTTGAAGGGGGCGGAGGTGAATCCGGCGGGCGTGCCTTCGTGGCCGCTGATGGCGGGCGACGCGGTGGAGGCGCTGAAGACGCCGGTGACGCTGACGTTTGAAAACGGGTCGCGGGTATCGCTGGCTCCGGGGGCGAAGGGCCGGGTGGAGATGCAGAACGGCAAGGCGACGTTTGTGGCGACGGAGGGGGAGATTTACTACGACATGAAGGGTGTGGACTCGGTGAAGCTGATGGCGCTGGAGAAGCAGGTGAAGGCGTCGCAGGCGAAGGGGACGTATTGCGTGGGGTGTGGGGGGAAGAAGGTAGGGGCGGCGGCGGGCGGCGCGGCGGCGGCGGGGTTCTGGACGCCGGCGACGATTGCGCTGGTGGCGGCTGGGGTGGCCGGGGCTGGGGTTGGGTTGGGGGTGGCGATGTCGGACAGCGGCGGGACTCCGGTGAGCCCGTCGGGCAGTTCGCGGTGAGTTGGTAGGAATTTCGTTGTCCTTACATCGCCCCGGGGGCTTCGGCCTGCCGGGGCGTGTTTTTTGTTGGGGGGGCCGGTGGGGGGATAGCCACGATGTGTCCACGGTGGGACAGAGGTGGCAGTCCCCGGGGTGAGGGACGCCTTGGGGGGCGGCAATGCACGGCGTCCATGGTGGCCCCGCGGGGGGCGTTTCGGGGGACGGGCTTGGACTTGTGGCCCCGAGACTTCGTCTCGGGGGAATAGGGCTTCACGGTGGCCCCGAGACTTCGTCTCGGGGGAATAGGGCTTCATGGTGGCCCCTGGACTTCGTCTCGGGGGAATATGGCTCGGGGGAATCGGGTACAGTGGAGGAGGAGGAATGGCCGAGTGGTTGAAGGCAGCGGTCTTGAAAACCGCAGTAGTCGAAAGGCTACCGGGGGTTCGAATCCCTCTTCCTCCGCCATCTCCCTTTGCTTGCGAGAGGGGTGTTGAATGGCGCGACGCTTGATTGTGGCGGTGACGGGCGCGTCGGGGGCGATTTATGGGGTGCGGACGCTGATGGCGCTGCGGCGGATGGGCGGCGTGGAGACGCACCTGGTGATGAGCGCGGCGGGGCGGGCGACGATCACCGAAGAGACCGATTACCAACCAAAAGACGTAGAGGAGCTGGCCGATGTGGTGCATGCGAATGCGAACATCGGGGCGACGATCGCGAGCGGATCGTTTGAGACGGCGGGGATGATTGTGGCGCCGTGCTCGATCAAGACGCTGTCGGCGGTGGCGCAGTGCTACACGGCGGACCTGGTGTCGCGGGCGGCGGATGTGCAGTTGAAAGAAGGCCGGCCGGTGGTGCTGCTGGTGCGGGAGACGCCGCTGCACCAGGGTCATCTGCGGCTGATGATGGAGGCGGCGCAGCATGGGGCGGTGATTCTGCCGCCGGTGCCGGCGTTCTATGCGAAGCCGAAAACGCTGGAGGAGATGGTGGATTACACGGTGGGTCGGGCGTTGGCCCGGCTGGGCTTAGGACGCGGGCTGGTGGAGGAGTGGGGCGGGCTGTAGGGGCGGGCTAGTTGGCGGCGCTGCGGATCCAGACGGGCACGCGGTTGGAGGGGGCATTGCCGGAGAGGAAGACGAGTTCCCATTTGTCGGAGTCGGAGGAGACCTGGCCGATGCGGACGAGGGCCTGGGCGATGCCGACGGTGCCGGGGATGAGGGTCATGGAAGTGACGTCACATTTCATGGTGGAGTAGCCGGTCTGTTCGATGGTGACGTAGGGATCGAAGGCGTCGTAGCGAACGGAGACGGCGGGGCTCTCGGGGGCGGGGGCGCCGGTGGCGACGGCGGGGGTGGTTTTCCCGAATCCTGAGACATAGACGACGATGGTGTCGCCGGGCTTGACGTAGTTGGATTGCGTGTTGGGGGTCAGGTCCAGTTTGTAGACGGCGAGGATGCCGTAGGCGGTGGCGGCGAGTTGGGGTGTGAAGGGTTTGCTGGTTTCGGTGTCGAGAGAGACGGTGATGTCGTCGCGGAGGTCGAGGGCGATGTAGGGCAACTGGGCGACGATCCGGGTGGGGCTGACGGAGAAGAGCGGCATGGGGCGATTGGCTCCGAAGCGTGCGACGGTGGCGCCGAGGCGCGTGGGCAGAGCGGCGGAGAGTTTGTCGAGCGGGTTGGCCGCCTGGACGGCGGCGGCGGCGAGGTTCTGGCCGAGAATGGCGATGACGCCACCGCCGGCGACGATGGTGCCCTCGGTGACGTAGTTCCGGACGCTGGAGATGACCGGGGTGGGGGGGACGGCGGAGAGGTCGAATTTCGAGATGAAGCCGTTGACGGTACTCCCGGGCAGAGGCTGGAAGGCGCCGGCGGTGGTTCGGAAGTTGGGCGAACTGGTTTGGCCGGCGAGGTAGACTTTTCCGGATGAGTCGAGGCCGACGGCGTTGGCGATGGTCTTGCCGCCGGCGAAGCCGTACTGGCTGGAGAACTGGAACGATTTGCCGGCCGGATCGACGACGGTGAGGAAGGCATCGGGGAAGCCGTTGAGACCGGTCTGGAATCTGCCGGGGGTGTTGGGGAAGAGGTTGGAATCCGTGGAGCCGGCGAGGTAGGCGGCGCCGGCGGAGTCGAGGGCGAGGCCGAGGAGCTGATCCGCGCTAGGGCCGCCGAGGTAGGTGGCAAAGAGGAGCCGGGATCCGGTGGGGTTGAGTTTGGCGAGGAAGGCATCGCCGTTGCCGCCGTAGGCGGGTTGGGCGTAGCCGGCGGTGGAGGGGAAGTCAGTGGAGGAGGTGAGGCCGGCGATGAAGGCGTTGCCGGAGGGATCGATCAAGATGCGGCGGGCGGAGTCGGGGCCTGTTCCTCCGAGGAAGGTGGAGTAGAGGGGGCCGGAGCCGTTGGGGTGGAGCTTGACGACGAAGGCGTCGGAGGGACCGGCGAGCGTGGTTTGGAGAGCGCCGGCGGTGACGGGGAAGTCTTTGGCGGAGGTGGAACCGGCGACGTAGGGGCTGCCCGCGGCGTCGACGGCGATGGAGGCCGCGGACGTGGTTCCCGATCCGCTGAGGAGGGTGGAGAAGAGGAGCGACGAGGCGTCGGCGTTCAAGGCGGCGATGAATGCGGACGGGGCGGCGGCAAGTGTGGTCTGCCAGGCAGCTGCGGTGACGGGGAAGTCGGCGGAGTAGGTGTTGCCGGCGAGGAAGGCCTGGCCGGCGGATTCGACGGCAATGGCAGTGGCGGAGTCGTTATTGGAGCCGCCGAGGAAAGTGGAGTAGAGCAACTGGCTGCCGTCGGGGCTGAGCTTTGCGGCGAAGGCGTCGGGTGCGGACTTGAGCTGCTTCTGGAGGGCGGTTTCGGTGACGGGGAAGTCGAGGGAGGAGGTGGATCCGGTGATGTAGGCGCTGCCGGCGGAGTCGATGGCGATCGAAGTGCCTGCGTCGTCCTGGCTTCCGCCCAGGTAAGTGGCATAGACAAGGCTATTGCCGCCGGGCGCGATTTTGGCGACGAACGCATCGCCGAAGACGCCTCCACCGGGTGCGGGTTGAGCGGCGGCGCCGGTGACTGGGAAGTTGGTGGAGAAGGTCTGGCCGGTGAGATAGGCGGAACCGTCGGGGCCGATGGCGAGATCGAGGGCGCGTTCGTCGGAGGAGTTGCCGCTGCCGCCGAGATAGGTGGAGAAGAGGAGGGAGGCGCCGGAGGGGTCGATGCGGGAGAGGAAGGCGTCGAAGCCGCCGGGGGAGAGAGCGGGCTGGGGTGCGCCGGGGGTTGAGGGGAAGTTGGGGGAAACGGTGAAGCCGGCTATGATGGCGCCGGCGGAATCGGCGGCTACGGCGGTGGCGCGATCCTCGGCGGAGCCGCCGAGGAACGTGGCGGAGCCCGGCGCCAGGGTAGGGGTGCTGAAGGTGACGAGGAAGCCATCCCAGGCGCCGCCTCCGTAAGAGGATTGGAGAGCGCCGGCGGAGACTGGGAAGTCGCGGGACTGCGTATTGCCGGCGGCGGCGAGGCCGGCGCCGGGGACGAGCGCGATCGCATTCACGATGTCGGATTCCGAGCCGCCGAGGTAAGAGAGGTAGAGGAGCGACGCGCCTTGCGGGTCGAGCTTGGCGAGGAAGCCGTCCGAGGAACCGCCACCATAGGCGGGTTGGAGGGCGGCAGAGGTGATGGGCAGGTCGCGGGAAGTGGTGGAGCCGGCGACGTAGGCGTTGCCGTCGGGGTCGATGGCGAGAGAGGTGGCGGCATCGTTGTCCTGGCCGCCGAGGAGGGTGGAGAAGAGCAGGGCAGAGCCGGAGTCGTGGGGTTTGGCGACGAATGCCTCGCGGAGAGAGATTCTGGTGCGATAGGCGCCGGGGGGGGTTGGAAAGGCGCGCGGTAGAGTCTGGCCGGCGACGCAGAGGTTGCCGGCGGCATCGCGGGCGGTGGCAGTGTTGGCATCGGAGCTGCTGCCACCG
>JARKQJ010000267.1 GCA_029973955.1 Paludibaculum sp.
ACGAAGTGCTGCGCTTCAACGCCGCGGAAGTCCCCGCCAAGATGGGTACCTTCCCGCAGTACGACCACCCGCATACGCTCCGGCGCTACGCCGAGATCGCCGAATTCCTGGGCCTGCCCGGAAAGAGCGACGAGGCGAAGCTGGCCGCGCTGATCGGGAAGCTGGACGAGCTCAAGGCCGCCGTGGGCATCAAAAAAACCATCCGGGACTACGGAATCGACGAGGCCGCCTTCCTCGAACGGTTGGACGAGATGACCGAACAGGCCTTCGACGACCAGTGCACCGGCGCCAATCCCCGCTACCCGCTGATGCGCGAAATCCGGCAGATGTATTTAAGCGCCTATTACGGCGCGTGACGCCAAAGGAGGGAATAGACCGTGAAGCTGGAAAACGTGATCGCAGTTCGCGCCAACAAGACCGTCTACCGGGACGGCGATTTATCCATCAAGGTGTTTGACGGCAGCTTTCCCAAGTCCGACATCCTCAACGAGGCGCTCAACCAGGCGCGGGTGGAGGAGGCGGGGCTGAACGTGCCCGCGCTGGTGGAAGTGCTGAAGATCGACGGCCGCTGGGCCATCGTGTCGGAATACATCCCCGGCAAGACGCTGCAGCAGCTGATGGACCAAAACCCCGGGAAGGCGGACGAGTACCTGAACCTCTTCGTGGACATTCAGCTTGCGATGCACGCGCGCAAGGCGCCGCTGCTCAACAAGCTCCAGGACAAGATGCACCGCAAAATCAGCGCCTCGTCCTTTGACGCCACCACCCGTTACGAGCTGCACACGCGCCTCAACGCCATGCCCAAGCACGACAAGGTGTGTCACGGGGACTTCAACCCCTCCAACGTCATCCTGTCGGACAGCGGCGCGCCCTACATTCTGGACTGGTCCCACGCCACCCAGGGCAACGCGTCGGCGGACGCGGCCCGGACGTTCCTCCTGTTCCACCTGGCGGGCGACGCCCCCCTCGCGGAGCGGTATCTGGGCCTTTTCTGCCAGAAGAGCGACACCGCGCGGCAGTACGTGGAGAAGTGGATTCCCATCGTGGCCGCCTCCCAGTCGGTCAAGGGCAAGCCCGAGGAGCGGGAGTTCCTCAAAAAATGGGTGGACGTGGTGGAGTACGAGTGACGCGCGGCGCCATCCATAGGAAAACCCCGGCGGATTCGTCCGCCGGGGTTTTGTCAAGCGCCGGAGAACCGGCGGCCCGTTTGGGGATGGATCAGTCGTAGAGCAGCGGCGCGATCTTCGCGTCGTCCATGTTGGCGGCGGTGTAGAACTGGCAGCCGGTGTCGACAACCGCGTCCACCGTCTCACCGTTCATGGCCTTCACGGCCAGTTCGACGGCGTAATAGCCGATCATGTAGGGATCCTGCGTCACGGAGCCGTAGAACCAGCCGTTCTTGACGGCTTCCTTCTGGTTCTTGCCGGCGTCAAAGCCGATCACGATGACGTCCTTGAAGGCGCCGTTGGTGCGGTCCAGATCCTGGCCGTCGGTGGTGGCGGCAAGAATGCCGGCCACAGTGGCCTCATTGGAGCAGAACACGCTGACGGGCTTCTTCTGGAGCAGGCCCTGCGCGGTGGTCTGGCAGTCGGTGATGTTGGTGGTGGCGGGCACCAGGATGTTGAGCTCAACGGAGGTCTTGCCGGACTCCGCGGCCTTGTTGTACTTGTCGTGGCCGGTGATGGCGACTTCGCCCGGCTTCACTTCGGAGATGAGCGCCCACATCTTGTCCAGGTAGCCCACGGTGCGGCCCACAACAGACGCGGAGGTGGCATCCTGGCTCATGGCGCCCAGGATGATCGGGGCTTCCGGCGTGGCGGCCTCGATGGCGGCCTTCACTTCGGGGATGGCGAACATCTGCTCGGCGGCCAGCGCGCCGGCGGCTTCGTTGTTGGTGGATGCGGTGGACGCGATGGTGCCCTCGGGCGCGTTGGGCACGCCGGAGTCAAAGCCGATCACCGGGATGCCCTTCTCCTTGGCGGAGAGCAGCTGCTCGGTCACGGACTCGGTGTCAAGCGCCGCAAGGCAGATCGCCTTGGGGTTCTTGGCCAGCTCCGCGTTGAGCATGTCGATCTGCACCTGGATTTCGGATTCAGACGCCGGGCCGATGAAGTTGATATCCACGTTGTACTTCGCGGCGGCTTCCTGAGCGCCCAGGTTGACGGTCTGCCAGAACTGGTGCTGGAAGCCCTTGGAGACGATCGCGATGTAGGGTTTCGCTTCGGCCACGGCCGACGCGGTCATCGCGAACACGAGAGCCAGAGCAAGAACCAAAGCCAGGATCTTTTTCATCGTTAAGGTTCCTCCCAAATTCGTATTGTTCAAGCGGCGAATGCCGCCAAGAACCAAAGGGGTCGGGGCGTCAGGCTTTTTTGACCTTGTTGGTCTGGCTCACCCGGTACTGGTCCAGCAGCACTGCGCCCACCACGACCAGACCGGTCATGAAGGTCTGCCACTGGCCCTGCAGGCCCATGGACATCAGGCCCGTCCGGAGAATCGACATGGTGAACACGCCGATAATCGTACCGGTGAGCGAGCCCGTACCGCCCGACATGCTGGTGCCGCCGATGACGACGCCCGCGATGGCCCGGAGCTCCAGGCCGTTGCCGGTGGAAGGGATGATGGTGGTGTACACCGCCGCGTAGAAGATGCCCGCCAGGCCGCAGAAGAAGCCGCACAGCGTATACACCAGCGTGAGCCAGTAGCGCGTCCGGATGCCGGAGAGGCGCGCCGCCTCATAGTTGGAGCCCATCGCGAAGGTGTAGCGGCCGAACTTGGTGCGGTTCAGAACCACCCAGGCGACGAGGAATACCACCGCCAGCCACACGATGCCGATGGGGAAGGCCCGGAAGGCGCC
>JARKQJ010000279.1 GCA_029973955.1 Paludibaculum sp.
TGGATCGCTTCCGCCTGCGCGCCTCCACCTCACCTGCCACCACATCGCCGACCATTTTCGACATCGAGCACCTCGTGGACACGTGACTCGTGCCCTGCTCCAGAATGCCCGCGATTCACTCGGCAGTAAAGACGGTCAGCACCGGACGCTTACGTTGAACGTGAAATCGCGGTGGTTCCGGAAGTTCTTGACGGTGATCGTTGCGAGGTGCACGGGTGAATGGTTGCGCCTACTCGTTTAAGGACTTGCTCGCGCCGAAGACACCTGACTCGTTACGAGGGAGATGGTTGACCACCTGCGTCATCCGGCGCGGGCGTTATCGACGGTTTCGTCGCTTCGTCGCTTGCTTCTGGTTGCTACCTGTCGCCGAGGTAGGTGAGGAGGACCCGTTCGAGTTGTTCGCGCTCCCGGGCTTCGTCAGTCGGCGGGTCGGTGGTGTCGCCGGGTTGGTGGTCCACGGACCGCAACTATACCGCCGGGCGTATTAGGCGGAATCGGAGGCGTGACGGGTGCGGGTTGCTGGCCTACGGGCTGAGGTATGCCCTCACAGCGACCCTGCCAAAACGGCGGGACTCGCGTTGGTGTTCGTCCATCCCAATGGAGCAGGAGATGGTCGTGCGCTGCTCATTTTGTCGCTCTGAGGGTGGAGTGGAGTTGCTGGAACCAGTGGCGGCCGAGTTGTTCGCGGAGGCGGTTGATCGTGTCGTGGTGGCATCGTCCGACGCGTGTTCCGCTGGCGCAGGGGCAGGCTTGTTTGTTCGCGAGGCGCCGCTTCATGGCGGTGAGTTGTACGAATGCTTGGACTGTTCGGTGGTCTGCGGTGCCATAGAGCGCGGCGAGATCTTGGCGGAGTCCTTTCGCTCCATGCTCGAGTTCTCCAAACGGCATCTTCTGGTGCTGCTCGAAGTAGGAGTGGCCATACAAGTAGGGGATGAGGCAGTGCTCGACGAAGCCGAGGAGTGATGGGTGACGGTAGATCTGGAGCTTGATGGTGGTGGGTGCTCCTAGGCAGAGGCTGCCATCAGTGAGCTTGTGGAAGTCGGATGGTATTCTCCCCGCGGTTTCCCACACACTCGGTATGCTGGCAGGAAACCGCCTGGGAACCTTGACTCTGACGTGGTACTCGTCCTTGATTCGTTGGCCCCCGGGGCCATCCGCGATGAAGGGGAGTTTGCCGGCAAGCACGACACTATCGTCCGCGGATGGTCGCAATCGGAGACTCGGGTGTCGAGAGAGGAACTCGGGGAGTTCCCAGTGTTCGAGGACCTTCTTGAGGTACTCAGGCATTGCTCCACGGCTTTGGGGCGGAGGAAATCGCGATCGCTGGGGCGACCACGCGTATTGGTTGTGACATCGTCGGTGGTTCGAGGGTGCGGGCTTCGTCCTTCGTGAGTTCCACTTCGAACATGGCCTTGATCGTCGGCTGGAGTCGCCGCTGCGTTGCGGCGGCTGCGAGCTGCCCGAGGTCTGCGGTGACTTGATGGTGCCAGGCCCAGAAGTTGTCCTCCAGTGCCGGATTGCTCTCCCACTTGTCCGCGTAGTCCTCACTCGGGTCGGTTGGGTTGGGAACGCGCGGTTTGGTAGCGCGGATGAATTGGGGCATGGTCGTGACGATGTGGACGAGTGCTGCACCGATGTCGGTTTGTCCTTCGTAGGCGTGGGTTGCCAAGTTGGTGATGATCATCGATATGGGCGCGAGGTTGGGGTTGTCGAGGAACATGCAGTCGCGGTGCCGTTTGAGGAGCTGGATGCTGCGCTGGAGTGGAGTCTTCCACTCATAGGGGGGAACGTCGTCGACTGTCGCGTACGCACGTCCTTCGACGAGTTTGCGCAGTCGGTGTTCTGCTGCTGGTCGAGCGCGCTGCGTGAACCACCGGGCGAAGCCGCGGGGGTTGCTACTGAGAAGGCGATCGCTGATGTGTTCGTAGTCTGGGTGGCGGCGGTCAGTGATCGCGATGGCTCGGCTAGCGAGGTCAGGTGGCACTCCTTTGGCGCACAACCACGCGATGCGTGCGGGGTCTTCGGGCAGTGAGGGGAGCGTGTCGAGATGGAAGTTGATTTCGTCCGCGTACCTGAGGCGCCAGCAGCGGTGCTTCTCCTCGATTGGGGCGAGTATGCCGTTTGCTTCTGCGTAGGCACTGATTTCTGCTCCGTAGAGTTCTTTGAGTTGCTTTTGGGTGAGGGCGGTCTTGTCGAGTTGGAGTGTTGTGACGTTGTCGAGGTCGTACTCGGCGGTTGGGGTGAGTGGTCTGATGACGGTTCCGTATCTGAAGGAGCCTTGTGGGGAGACGTGGGGGTTGAGGCTGGCGATTGTTGATGCTGGGCGGCAGAGCCAGTTGCCGAGCGATTTGTGTCTGGCGGTCGCTTTCTCGTAGTACGAGGGCGGGATGTCGATGTGTTCCAGAATGATGTCGAGGATGTCTGCGCGTACGGCCGGTGTGGTGGTCATGCTGTTGCTCCATTGGTGATCTTCAGCGCCGGAACAAACCCGCCCCGGCTCGTGTTCTCGTCGTAGATTTGCCATGACATGTCGGCTTTGGGCATTCGGACGCGGCCGAGTTCTACCGCGACGCTGACGCCGCACGCTGGAAAAATGTGGAGTGTGTCGGTGGCCTTGTAGGATGCTTTGATTTGGTTGAATAGGGAGCGCGCAATGGTGCGGATGGCCACGAGGTCCGTGCGTGCCTTGATAAGGTCGTTGTGCGGTGTGGGTGTGGTGATCGTCCAGATCGCCGCGTTTGGCCCAAGGATTCTCGTGATCCGTTCGTGTGCGATGCCTGCGCTCAAGCCGATCACGATTGCTGGTGGGCCGCCGACGGTCGTCGGTGCATCGACCTGGAGCGTGACTGGTGCCGGGTGGTCTGGCCAGTTCCATCCCGATGGTTCGCGATGGCGTTGGTACACGTCGGCGGGTACAATGTCGCCCAAGAGGGTGCCGAGGAGTATCAGGAGAGGCTGCGGAGCGATGGCGAACACCGAGAGGTGGCGGACGTCGCCGGTGGCGATGCGCTCGCGGACGCGTTGGTCGAAGCGCCGGCGGAGGGATGTTGCTTCGACCGCCCAGAAGTCGTCATCACGATCGATGAATGAACCGTTGATCGTCGCCAGGTCAATTGGGGTGTCTTGGGCGGGGTATCGCTGTGGGAAGAGGGCGGTCGCTGCTTGGTCGTACTGCAGGGGCGAGGAGTGATCGCCGATGTTCGCGCCATAGAGGAGCACGTGGCTCTTCTTGCTCGCGTCGATTCCGGTGATGCGTTCGATGCGCTGCTCGTGCTCGGCCTTCATCCGCCGCAGGAGCGTCGCGGGGTACCGGCCGCCATCGGGTTTGTCGTCGATCTTTTCGTGGCACTCATGACACACGAGCATGATGTTTTCGACGCTGTTGCGGTCGTGCGGCGGGTCGCTGTCGTTGCTTCTTGGGCCGCGGTCGCTAAACGGGTGAATGTGGGCTTTCTGTGCGATGTTGACGCGCTCTTGGGTCACCGACGATTTCCACAGGGGCTTGTTGCACCCCGCGAACTCGCATCGGCCTGCCGCTTTTCCCCACAGCTCGCATTGGACACGAGTTGGTATTGTTCTCGTGACCGTGTCGGACTGTGCTGCTGTCGTCTTGTCCTTTCGGACGTTGGTGGTGCTCGTCATGGCGTGTGCTCCTACGCGAACTGTCGTATCACTATAACGAACGTAGCATTCGCCAATAGGTGACGTCAACTATAGCGAACGCCGCGACCGTCAGGAGCGGATGCAGTGCGGTATGCTGGAGTGAGCATGATGTTCGGGTGTGGCTCATGAAATCGTTGGCTGAGCGTCTTCGCGCGTGCCGTGAGGCGAAGGGCTTCTCCCTGGACGAGCTCGCAACGAAGGCAAAGATTTCCAAGACGTACTTGTGGGAACTGGAGAAGGATACCGCTGGGGAGAAGAAGCCGTCGGCGGATGTGCTGCTGCGTCTTGCTTCCGCGCTCTCGGTGACGATTGCCGATCTGCTCTCGCTTGCGACGGTGCAGGTACGACAGGATGCGGTGGAACTCTCTGGGTCGTTGCGTGAGTTTCGCGACCGCATGGCGAAGTTGCTGATGCCACTGAGCGAACAGGACTTGCATGACCTGGCGATCATGAAGTTTCGCGGTGGTCAGCCACAGTCTGCGGATGAGTGGCATCAGCTGTACCTGACCCTTTTGGCGACGTCAGGAAAGAGGCGACCGCGGTGAGAATGGAAGGCAGTGCGAGGGAGGTGATCGACGCGTTAGCACGGTCGGCCGGCGCGGCGACTCCCGAGGACGCGATTCGCCTCAAAGCGCGCGAAGCAGTGAGAAACTTCTGCGGTGTGTTTGGCGAGCCGACGATGCCCTTCCCAGTTGAGGCACTCGCGAGTTTTCTTGGGATTAACTGCTCCGACGAGGTGCCAGTGCACAGTGAGGACGCGGAACTCGTTCCGGTCGGCAACGGACGCGTCGCGATTCGCGTGAACCCTGACCGACCAGAGACGCGCAAGCGCTTCAGCATGGCGCACGAGATCAGCCACACCTTCTTCCCCAACTACCAGGCGAAGATCTGGTGTCGCACCGACGCGCGGTTTCGCAGGCGTCAGAACCCGGACGACCGCTTGGAGATGCTCTGCGATATCGGCGCATCAGAACTCGTGATGCCACTCCCGTGGTTCGCAAGGGACGCCAACGCCGCAGGTTCGGGCGCAAACCTCGCCGAACTCGCCAGGAAGTACGTCGTGTCGCGTGAAGCTGCCCTCCGCCGGTTTGCCGAAACGAGTGACCGGGTCGTCCATGCGGTATTCTTCTCTTGGCGCCGAAAGCCGGCGGAAACTCGCCGACTGATCGACCCAAGCCAACAGCGCCTCTTCGATACGCCGGCTGAGGAGCTGCCAGCAAAGAAGCTGCGGGTTGACTACTCTGTTCCGAGCGCCGCAGCCCTCGACGCCGGGTGCTACCTGCCTCCGCACAAGTCCATTACGAGCGAAGGACCACTCTACCTCGCGGCGATCGGAGATCCAGCGCAGGGAGAGTGCTACCTCGACCTGGGACCAGCCGCTGGAACGTACAAGGTCATCGCCCTCCCCGTTTGGACACTTGATGACGACCTCGGCCCCGCAGGAGAAAATGCGGTAGGAGCCATCATCGAGCCAATCGACGCGCGGCCTCGACTGCACAAGCCACAGGCACAGGCTCCGCGCCTCTTCTAGGAGCGCACGCGCCCAAGAAAGAGGATGGCGACTCCATCGTGACTTCACTCGGGTGGGCCGGCGTGCGCGAGCGAGATTAGGCACTGCTGTGTCCTCAGGGAACTAGGCGTCTGAGTCTGTGCTTCAGCCGTCGCCAGAAGGTATTGTTGCTCTTGATTTCGCTGGTCTCATTTGGCCCCATTTGATGGTCTGAAATGGCCCCACCTGGCCAAGCCGGGCGGTGACGGGATGTCACGATGCCCAGATGGACAGGAGAGCCAAGATGGAGCTATTCGAAGAGATCCGGCGCGGGTACGCGGCGGGAGAGACGATCCGGGAGTTGGCCAGGAAGCACGCGGTGCACCGGCGGATGGTGCGGCAGGCGCTGGCCAGCGCAGTGCCGCCGGAGCGGAAGCAAGCGGAGCGGGCGCAGCCGAAACTGGAGCCGGTGAAGGACTACATCGACCAGATTCTGTCGGCAGACCAGCAGGCGCCGCGGAAGCAGCGGCACACGGCCCATCGGATCTGGACGCGGCTGAAAGAAGATCGGCCAGAGCATTCGATTGGGGGAGCCACGGTCAGGGAGTATGTGCGGCAGTGGAAGCTGGAGCACGGCCTGACAGGGCGGGAAGTCTTTGTGCCGCAGTCGTATGAATTGGGCCAGGAGGCGCAGGTGGACTGGTTCGAGGCAGCGGCGCGACTGGGCGGAGAGATGCGTCAGTTGCAGTTCTTCACGCTGCGCAGCATGGCCAGCGGAGGCGGGTTCCACCGGGCCTATACCAATGCCACGCAGCAGGCGTTTCTGGAGGGGCAAGAGCACGGCTTCCGGTACTTTGGCGGGGTCTTCCGGACGCTGCGCTACGACAACCTGTCGAGCGCGGTGAAGAAGATCCTGCGGGGGCGGCAGCGGGAGGAGACGGAGAGAATCATCGCCTCCCGGTCGCACTGGGGATTCCGAAGCGAGTACTGCACGCCGGGCCGCGGCAACGAGAAGGGGGGCGTGGAAGAAGGCTTGGGCTGGTACCGGCGCAACTTTCTGGTGCCGGTGCCGGAAGCGGGCGACCTGGAAGGGCTGAATGAAATGCTGCTGGCGCGGTGCGTGGAGAGCCAAAGCCACACCATCAGCGGACGGAGCGCGACGATTGGAGCGGCGATGGAGCAGGAGCGGCCCTGCCTGCTACCTCTGGCCGAAGAGGGTTTCGAACTGGAGGAGACGCTGTTTCCGGTGGTGGACGGCAAAGGCTGCGTGAGAGTGAAGACGAACTGGTATTCGACGCCACTGCAGCCTGGAGTGAGAGCGATGGTGCGGGTGTGGCCGACGCGGATCGAGGTGCTGCGGGACTTGGAGTGCGTCGCCACGCATGAGCGCTGCTATGGGCGTGGAGATCAGATTCTGAGTCTGGAGCACTACCTGGACGTGCTGGAAGAGAAGCCGGGCGCGATGGCGGGTTCCACCCCGCTGAAGCAGTGGCGGGAGGCCGGACGGTGGCCAGCGTGCCTGGATGAGCTATGGCGGAAGCTGGAGCAGAGGCATGGCCGCAGCGGCGGCACGCGAGAGATGATCACGCTGGTGCAGGTGGGCTTGGTGGAAGGCTGGCAGCGGCTGATCGCGGCGGCGGAGGAGGCCCTGGGCCTGGGTGTGACCGATGCGGCGGCTGTGCTGCATCTGCTGCGGATGCCGGATCCGGAACAACGCCGGCAATATGCTTTGGCATTGGAGGAAGAGTTGCGGCAGTTTGAGCGGCCGATGCCAGTGATGGACGCCTATGATCTGCTGCTGGCCGATCCGACTGGAGGTGTGCAGTGAAGAGCATTGCACAGACCCAGAGCCTGGAGCAGGCCAGCGTGAAGCAGTACTGCAAGGCGGTGCGCGTGCCGGTGATCGGAGCCAATTTCGTCACACTGGCGGAGCAGGCAGTGCGGGAGGGGCATAGTCACATCCGGTACCTGGAGGCACTGCTGGCAATGGAGTGCGAGGAGCGGGACCGGCATGCGGTGGAGAACCACATCCGGGATGCGCAGATGCCGCGGCTGAAGACGCTGGAGGAGTTCGACTTCGCGCAGGCGCCGCAGATTCCGGCAGCGCGGATCCGGGAACTGGCCGAGGGTGGCTACATCGAGAGAAGCGAACCGGTAGTGCTGATCGGCGAATGCGGCACGGGGAAGTCACACCTGGCGACAGGGCTGTGCCTGGCGGCCTGCCGGCAGAAGCGGAGAGCGCGGTTCACTACGGCGGCGGCTTTGGTGAACGAACTCGTAGAGGCCAAGCAGAACGGCCAGGTGAGGCGGGCGATGACGAGGTGGAGGAAGTACGATCTGATCGTGCTGGATGAAGTCGGCTATGTGCCGCTGGCCGATGTGGGGGCGGAGTTCCTGTTTCAGGTGATTTCGGAGCGGGCGGAGCGTGCAGCGAATATCGTGACGACGAATCTGCCGTTCTCGGAGTGGACGACCGTGTTTCCGAACCTGCGGCTGTGCAAGGCGCTGCTGGACCGGATCACGGACCGGGCCCACATCATCGAAACCGGGACGGAGTCGTTCCGGTTCCGGCGCACGATGGAAGGGAGGAAGAAGCGTTGAGGCGGGCGGCGGGTCGGCCGGCTTTGGCCGCGCCGCCGTCCGTTCCGCCTAAACGGCGCCGCCCTGCGGGCGAGGCCAGGCTCCACTCCCGCCGGCGCGGCCAAAACCGAAAGCCGCTGGAATGGGGCAAACTGTAGGTACCCAGGTGGGGCCAAATGTGACCATCAAATGGGGCTAGGCCGGGCTGGCGGAATCACATGGCACTGGAGGCTCACGACCTGGTCCTGGCGAAACTGGAGCGGGACTATGAACGGGACCGGGAGGACGTACAGAGATTGGCGGAAGCGGGGTTACTGCGGCGAAGAATCGCCAAAGGCGGCACGATGGCCCACCCGCTGGTTAACGCCGAGCCATTTCTGAGAACGTGCTACGAAGCCTCGAAGTCATGCTATGCCAACCGCAAGAAATCGGGGAAATCACGATGTCGGCGGCGCGGCGGTGGCTGTTCGTGGCAATTGATGGGTCCGAATCCTCGTACGGTCAGAACCCGGTCTGTTAACCAACGAGTAGCGAGGCGTTGACCATCCAGTACACGGCCTTGGGCCGCGCCGCCACCGCAATAGGGCGGGATGGGGCGGCCACCGCCTTATCCTCCCTATCGTCCCCGAACAACCTCGTTGTGCGGCGCTCCTGGCTGCGCATCGCCTCGCCTGGCTGTCACAAGCGGTCCATGCGGCTCGGGACTCAGGCATAATGGTGGAGGAATCCATGAGCCGGACTCTCCAGTTGGGTTGCACGCAGGTCGAAGAGGCCAAACTGGCGGATCTCTGCCGGCGGTATGGGGTGCGGGAACTCTCGCTGTTTGGATCGGCCGTCAGGAACGAGATGCGACCCGACAGTGACCTCGACCTCCTCGTGGAGTTCCTGCCGGAGGCGCAGGTAGATCTGGTCGACTACGCAGGCTTGATGTTGGACTTGTCGCGGCTGCTGGGCCGGAAGGTGGATCTGGTCTCGAAGAACGGACTGAAACCTTTGATCAGGACCGCCGTGCTTGAAGAAGCTCGGCTCTTGTATGCGGCATGAGCGTCTCTACCTCAACGACATCGTTGAGGCCGCCGATCACATTGCCGAATTCGTAGCCGGCGCCGATTTCCAGGTGTTTCAAGGGTCCGAGATGCTGCGCAGTGCAGTCGTCCAGAAACTGGGCGTGATCGGCGAAGCTGCCGCACGTGTTTCGGCGGACCTGACGAACCGCCACCCCGAGGTGCCCTGGCCCCAGATTGTGGCCTTCCGCAACATTCTCATCCATGCGTACTTCGGCATCGACTGGGATGTGGTGTGGCGTGCTGCCACGAATCGGTGCCCGGTCTTGAGAGGGCAGATCGCCGATATCCTCGCGGCGGACTTCGGCGTGCAGGACGGCTCAGGCGCGGAGTGAACAGGCGTCTCGATTGAAGGGCCCCCAACCGGGAAGCAAGTCGAGCAGGCCCCCTGCCGTGAAGATCTCAGCTATTTCTCCGGCGGTACCGCCGAACACCCGGGTAGGGCCCCGACCGATCGCGACAAACGCAGGCGCGAAGGGGAGAATCCGTTCAAACAACGCCCGAGGTGGCTCAGCAAGCAATAGACGCGATCCGGGCTGGCGCTGGAACTGGCAATTGGGCGCTACTGGGCAACCAGTGTACGAGTGCATGCGCGAAGGTTCTGATGGAGACCGGGATCTTGCAGCGGAGCGACTATGCAACGCCATTTCAGCGACCCAATACACTGCGGAACACGCTCCGAGCGAAGTACGGTGACACAACGAGCCCGACTTTGGGCTGGACGGTATCGCTGAAGGACCGGATGGCTCGGACGTGTGCGGTGGAGCACTACGCGGGCGGCGCGGCGCCGGCCGGGGGCACTGGCCTCGCCGCTGGCGAGAAAGGCATGGCGCCAAGCTGAAAGCGTGGCGGCAGTGACGGCGTACTGTCGGCTCAAAGTCTCCAGATCCTCACTGCGCAGGAGTTCGAGAACGACGACCATCTTGCGCTTGGCCGACCATCCGCCCTTGCCGCGGCGGCCGGTGATTCCTCTCAGCCCATCACCGAGGGGCACGTGGCCTGCCCTCGGAAAACCGCGCGAAGTCGAATACGATTTCATGAGGTGGAGATGAGGGGGTGGCGAGTGAGTTCGCCGGGACAAGCGCAAGCGCTCACCTTGTCAAGGCGCGGCGTCGTATAGCAGATATTGCAATATTGCATAATCTGCTATGTTCTGAGACTGGAGGATAGCCATGTCGAGGCAGCAGTGGCGGGAATGGCGATTCGATGCGGGGATGACGCAGATGGAGGCGGCGCGGAAGCTGGAGGTTTCCCAACCTTACCTGTCACAACTGGAGTGCGGGGCACGGCAGGCGGGGGCATCGTTGATGGAAAGGGCGGCGGAGGTGTATGGGTTTTCTCCGACGATGCTGCCGCTTTCCGACGAGGGGGGCCGGGCGAGTGGACAGGAGATGGAGAGGGCACTGGCGGGACTGGGTTATGCAGGATTCGGGCATGTGCGCGGGGAGCGGCGGAATCCCGCGGCGGTGGTGTACCGGGTGGTGATGCAGCGGGAGGTGGATGCGAGGGTGATGACGGCAGTGCCTTGGGTGCTGCAACGGTATGGAGACCTGGATTGGGGATGGCTGAGGGACCGGGCGAAAGTCGGGAATGCGCAAAACAGGCTGGGGTACCTGGTCCGGCTGGCAAGGGAGGCGGCGGTGCTGGGCGGCAAAGAGAAGAGGATGGTGAAGCGGCTGAGAGGATGGGAGACGGAACTGGAGGAGGCGCGTCTGGCGAAAGAGGGGACGCTCTGCCGGGAGTCCATGAAGGAGCGGGAGCGGGCCTGGTGGCGGGAGCATCGGCCGGAGGGGGCAGCCCACTGGAATCTCCTGACGGGGATGAGGGCGGAAGAGGTGAGTGACGCGGGATGAAGGGCCGGAAGCGCCGTGGCGGGAGTTCCTGTCAGAGATCGACAGACAGTTAGGCGAGATGGTGGAGTTGCGCTGTCCCGGCGGGTTTGTGGTGGTTCAGTGATACGGGGTGTCGCGGAGCACGAACGATGTGGATTTCATCAGCCTGCTCGCCAATCCGATCCGGCCGAGGCTTGTGGAACTGGCCGGAATCGAAGACATGGCGTTTATCTGGATTCGGTGACGGTTGCGACTGCGCGGGAGGGGTATGAGGAGAGACTGAAGCCGATGTTTCGCGGGTGCCGGGAGAAGCTGGAGCTCATGGCACTGGAGGCTCACGGCATGGTCCTGGCGAAACTGGAGCGGAACTATGAACGGGACCGGAAGGACGTACAGAGATTGGCGGAAGCGGGGTTACTGGACCGGTTGGAGTTGTGGAGGCGATACCGCAAAGAGCTAAGACCCTATCTGGCAAGGACCGATTGGCACGATCAGACACTGAGGATGTGGACTGAGGTGCTATGGCCGGATTCGAGCGCTGTGGATCGAGATTGACGCCGGAGTGGCACGGCGGGAGGAAGTCTGCGGGCGGGATGCCCGGCTTCTAAAGCGATCGCTATCCGTGCGCGGCTCGGCATGACAGGCTCTATTGCCGGGCGGGGGATTCGAGGATCTTCAATGGATGCCATTGCGACGGCGAGTTTGCCGCTCCTAGTTGCGCGGATTCAGGGGGCACGTCACTAGAAAGGCGGGCTTCAGTGAGTGACCCCGCAACAGGAACCCTCCTTTACTTTGCCTGCGGCTCGAAGGTGTGGACCGGCCGGCATGCAGGGCGCCGCACATCTGTTTCGCCACAGCTTGGTGCCGGCCGGCTCCGCATGCCTGTCGATCTGTTTCTCTCACCGCCATTCCGTGCCAGAGGAAAGCCGGCCCGCCGTGGAGTTTGGCGGTCCGCGAACGGCTGGCCCGATGCCGAGAGGGTCCGCCGTGTTGGCAAGGAGGTCGTGGCGGTGCTTCGCGGCGGGCGTGCGACCTCGTTCTCGGCAATGCTCGGCTGCTCTCCCTCTGATGGCTGCTTAGACCCGGCCTGCGGCTGTTTTGGTGTCGAGCGGGGCCGGCGTTCCTGCAGGAAGCGGGGACGCCCCGCGCTGCGCGGCGGGTGGAGGAACGCCGTTGGCAACGCTTGTGGCCGGAGGCGGTTTCGGATATAACGAACCGTACCTATGAAACAACTGCACGTTCTATCCAGTGTTCCGCGCGTGGGCCGGCGGGAGTTTCTGATGAAGTGCGCGGCGTGCGCGGCGGCGCCGGCTTGCGCGGCGATGGCGAAGGCGGCGGGGCCGGCGATGGCGGATCCGCTGAAGGTGGAGGCGGGCGCGAAGACGCGGTTGCGGCTCGTGTTCACGCAGGCGCCGAAGGACGTGCAGGGCTGGCCTTATGTGAACTTCGACTATGAGACGAAGAAGAAGGAGTTCCTGGCGAAGGTGACGGCGGCCTGCCCGAATGTGGAACTGCTGCCGGCGACGTCGATGAGCGCGGCAGAGTCGAAGGCGATTCTGGAAAAGGACGCCGAGGTGGACGGCTACCTGGTGTACCTGATGGGGATTCCGAGCTATGGCGCGGGAACGACGATTGCGATGAGCGGGAAGCGGGCGGTGGTGGTGGATCACCTGTACGGGGGGACAGGGGAGTTTCTGGGCTGCGCGGGGCCGGCGAAACGGCAGGGCTTGCCGGTGGCGGCGGTTTCGTCGACGCGGTTTGAGGACGTGGCGCAGGCGGTGCGGGCGCTGGACGCAGTGACGCGGATGAAGAACGAGACGATCGTGTGCGTGTCGCGGCGGGACCGGTCGAAGATGGAGGCGGGCATCAGGGAGTCAATGGGCGCGAAGGTGGTGACGGTGCCGGGCCAGGAGCTGAATGCGCTGTACGACAAGACGGGCGAGAAGGACGGAGGGGAGTGGGCGCAGCACTGGATCCAGGGGGCGGCGAAGGTGGTGGAGCCGACGAAGGCGGAGATCGTCGAGGGGGGCAGGATGTATCTGGCGATGGTGGAGTTGCTGAGACAGCAGAAGTCGCGGGCGATTACGGTGGACTGTCTGGATCTGTTCTACGGGAAGCAGTTGCGGGCCTACCCGTGCCTGGGATTTTTCCAATTGAACAACGACAACCACGTGGGGGCGTGCGAAGCGGACCTGACGAGCACGGCGACGATGCTGCTGATGAGCCTCGCGGCGGGGCAGCCGGGGTTCATCTCGGATCCGGTGATCGACACGTCGAAGAACCAGATCATCTACGCGCATTGCGTGGGATCGAACCTGGTGTACGGGCCGAAGGGGAAGGCGAATCCGTACGAGATCCGAAGCCACTCGGAGGACAGGAAGGGGGCGGCGGTGCGGTCGCTGATGCCGCTGGGCGCGATGACGACGACCATCGAGTTCCTGCCGCTGAAGAAGGAAGTACTGCTCCACCAGGCGAAGGCGGTGGAGAACATCGACGAAGACAAGGCCTGCCGCACGAAGCTGGCGGCCGAGGTGAAGGACGCGTACAAGCTGATTGAGGGCTGGCGCGATGGGTGGCACCGGGTGACGTACTACGGCGACCAGAGGGCGGCGGTGGAAGCGGCGGCTTCGCTGATGGGATTCCAGGTGACGGTGGAGGGGTAGGGCGGGCGGTTGCGTGGAGGGGCGTGCGGTGGAGGCGAGAGGCCCCCCAGCGGCCGCAATGGAGAGATCACGTGAACTCCATGAAGAGCAGAGAGGCGATATCGGAGCGGTTCAGGCAGCGGGTGGCGGTGGTGCGTGGGGGGGCGGCGGGGGGAAAGGCGCTGAAGGGCTGGGCGCGGTCGGGATGCGGCCCATGGACCGGGCGAAGCCGGATGGCGAGGTGCGCGGACATAGTTCGTCTCCCGCGCGAAAGCATAGGGGCGTGAGAGTGCGAGGCGGCTCCGAGGAGGGCGGGAACCTGGGAACGAGGAGCTTAGGTCTGTTTTGGTTAGCGGTGATGGAATAAATCCGGGAAGTGCGGGAAAAGTCTGGGTTGGTTCGCAGGCGTTACGCGTGGATGACTATGGGACTGAGCACAGCCGAGCGCTGGGACAAGCGCGATAGACGATCGATCTTGTATTGGTCGTTTTGCTTGAAGAGCGATGGATCGCCCGGCCCTGGAGAACCTAGGCGCCATCCCCGGGCCTAGCCAAAGTAGGAGTATCGCTCAGTGGTCGGCCATCAGGTGACCGCCGTGCGGAGTTGGGCGGATGGAGCGGACAACCGCCTGGTACATATCGCCCCGATAGGTGGTGACGGCGATTTCGGCGGGCGTACCATTCACGGTGAGTGTCTTGCGTTCGATCCGGAGTATAGCGACCCCCTTCGGCAGATCCAGCAAGGCCCGTTCCGTCCGGTTCGGGGTGGAAGCGGAGATTGTCTCGATGCAGTGATCCAATTGGAGCTTGAATTCGCCCTCCAGAATGTCGTAGAGCGAATGGCAAAGCAAATCGAACTTATCCAGTCCGGGGCACAAAAAGCACGGGATTTCCACCCGCTCGATGGCCAGGGGCGTCGTGTCGTTGAGTCGAATCCGCTCGATCCGGTAGACCTTCTGCCCGTCCGGAAGCTGGAGGCTCAGCTTGGACTCCGGCGAGAGCGCCACCATTTCAAACCGAAGAATCTTCGACCGGGGATTGCCGCCGCGCGAGCGAATCTCCTCAGTGAAGCTGCGCATCACCTGCTGTTCCTTGCGCATCCGGGAGGGCAGCACCTGTGTGCCGCGTCCTCGCTGGCTGTGCAGGAGTTGTTCCCGGTCCAGCAGGTCGTAGGCCTGCCGCAACGTCATTCGACTGACGCCGAACATGTCGCAGAGCTGCTTCTCGGGGGGCAACAGCGCTCCGGGCGCCAACACTCCGGCCTGGATCAGAGACCGGAGGGAAGCCGCGATCTGGACGTATATCGGCAGCGGCGACGAGCGGTCCACCGTGGAGGTGAGCAACCGCTTGAGAGATTCATCGAGGGTGATCATCAGATTTCCAAAAGGTCTAGACAAATCGTATAGATATCTTTACTATAGTAAAGCATGGATGTCAATCTATCTCCGGTGAGGTCCTCGTCGATATGGTGACCACCGGTATTCTCCTGGCCGCCCTGTCAGGCATCTGCAATGGTCTTTTCACGGCGCCTATGAAGATGATCCCACGATGGAAGTGGGAGAACATCTGGCTGGTATTCATTGTCACGGCCTGCCTGGCTGTGCCATTCAGCGTCGTCAGCGCCCTGGGCGTGGACGCGGCGGCCGTGGTACGGCTTTCGCCGCCGGCAGCGATCGCCAGCGCCTTGGCATTCGGCTTTGCATGGGGCTTTGGATCGATCCTATTCGGGCTCAGCGTGGACCGTCTCGGCGTCTCACTTTCGAACACCTTAGTGATTGGCCTCAGTTCGGCGCTAGGCGCTCTGGTGCCGATGATCCTCCGCGGCGGCCTGCAGTTGGGCGCGCAGCAAGGCGTCCTGATGGCCGGAGTGGCGTGCTTCCTGACTGGCGTTGGGCTGTGCGGAGTGGCCGGACGGCGCCGGGACGGGGACGCGGGAGGCGCGGGCGCCCCGCGGCCCGCCTCGATGTCCGGGTACCTGTTTGCGGTGGGAGCGGGTGTAATGTCGGCCGTCTTCAACATCGGTTACACGCTCGCCACGCCCATCGCGCGGACGGGAGAAGCGCTGGGCTATTCCAATTTTGAAGCCACCGCCCTCATCTGGCTGCTGATGCTGGGGGCGGGTTCCCTTCCGAATATCGCCTTCTGTGCCTCTCTACTCGCCAAGAACCGGAGCCTTGGGAACTTCGGTCACCCGGCGGTTCTGAAGCCCTGGGGCTTGAGCGTGCTGATGGGCGTGCTGTGGGGCGGGAGCATCTTTCTGTATGGGGCCGCGACGCCCATGCTGGGCAATTTGGGGCCGGCCATCGGATGGCCGCTGAGCCTGGCGGTCGCTCTGCTCGTCGCGAACGCGATGGGATTGATGCTGGGCGAGTGGAAGGGGGCCGCCGCGCACGCGGTGGGCCCGATGCGGTGGGGCGTGGTTGTGCTGATCGTCGCGATCCTGCTCTGCGCAGGGTCATCGCAAGTGTAGTGGGTCAGGTGTAATTGGCCAGGTGTCATCATAATGTCTCGATACTGTTCTCTTGAATCCTTCCTGCAGGCGATTCGCGGCAGGCTGTTGGTCTCGTGCCAGGCCGTGAGCGGAGATCCCTTCGACCATCCGGGCGCGATGGCGCGCTTCGCCGCCGCCGCCATTCTAGGCGGCGCGGCCGGCATTCGCGCGAATGGCGCGGGCGACGTCGGCTCGATCCGCAAGGTAGTTGCCGCGCCGATCATCGGCATCGACAAGCGGATGGCTTCGGACGGGCGCATCCTCATCACGCCGGACTTCGAGGGCGCGCAGGCGCTGGCCGCGGCGGGCGCAGACGCGATCGCCATCGACTGCACACGGAGGGGACAACGCTACGGCGCCCTGGAGCGCGTACGGCGGATGCGGCGGGAACTGGACACGCTCATCGTGGCAGACATTGCCACTGAAGAGGAAGCGGCCGCAGCGGTCGAGGCAGGTGTGCACTGTGTCCTAAGCACGATGCGTGGCTACACGGACGAGACGGCCAGCCTGCAGGAGTTCGACCCGGCCTTTATCGCTTCCCTGCGGAGGGCCGTCGATGTGCCGGTGATTGCGGAAGGGCGCATCCACAGCCCGGCGGAAGCGTGTGCCGCGCTGGACGCGGGCGCGGTGGCTGTCATTGTCGGCACCGCCATCACGCGCCCGGCGAACATCACCGAATGGTTCGCATCGGCCTTACGCAAGCGCGAGGCCGCAGCCGGATCCAGCCATGTTGTCGCCGTAGACATGGGCGGCACCAACACGAAGGCGGGGATCGTCTCCGCCTCGGGCGAGTTCGCCTTCCAGATTGTCGCGCCCACGCCCGGCGGCGGCCGTACGGCGCTGCTGGGCCACCTGAAAGCCACGATCCAGCGCTGCGTGGACCATGCGGCCAGATCGGGTCTCACGGCAGGCGCCATCGGAATTGCGACAGCGGGATGGGTCGATTTCGAAACCGGGAGCATCGCCTACGCCACCGAAAACCTGCCCGGCTGGACAGGAACTCAGGTGAAGAGTTCTTTGGAAGCGGAATTCGGGCTCCCCACCTTCGTGGAGAACGACGCCAACGTTCTGGCGCACGCGGAAAAGCGCTTCGGCGCCGCCCGCGAGCTGAACGATTTCGTTTGCATCACGCTGGGCACCGGCGTGGGCGGCGGATGCTATGCGAACGGCGCGCTGATTCGAGGCGCCAATAGCTTCGCCAACGCCATCGGCCACCTTTGTATCCGTCCCGGCGGGTTGGCGTGCACCTGCGGCCGCTCCGGCTGTCTGGAAGCGTACGCGAACGCCGCCGCGCTGGTCCGAATGACCGGGGATCCCGCGCTTCAAAGCGCTGAAGAGGTGATCGGGGCCGCCAACGCCGGCCATCCGGGAGCCTGCGCGGCGATGCAGGCGTGCGCAGAGGCATTGGCGGATGGCTGCGTCAACGTCATCCACCTGCTGGACCCGCGCATGATCGTCCTCTCCGGCGGCCTGACGCAGGCCAACCAGTTGCTCCCGCGGCAGCTGGAGGAAGCGCTTGCGCGCAAAGTAATGAACTGGGGCCGGCGCTCGGTTGAGGTCAGGGTGTCCACGCTCGGCTACCACGGCGGCGTGCTGGGAGCGGCGGCGCTGGCGTTGGAGAACGAAAAGTAGGACAGGGTGCCGCGATCCGCTTCTGGACGCGCAAACATTGACCGTATTTCATGTCTAGACATCTACTCTTTTAGTATTGACTTCTATCGCTTCATCCAATACACTCAGGCAAGACCATTGAAGAGGAATCTCGTATGATCAGTGAATTCCGCGCACTTAACTTCCGCAGTTCCGTCACGATTCTAGCGATCTGTCTCCTGGCCGCAATCACGGCGGGAGCGCAGTCGTTCACGGGTAGCATCCTCGGCTCCGTGCAGGACTCCTCCGGCGCAGTGACGCCAGGAGCCGCGGTGGTGATCACCAACACCGGCACCAACGCCGTGATCACCGCGCGCACCGATGCGAGCGGCTACTACGCCGCGCCGCTCCTGCCTCCCGGCCAGTACTCCGTACAAGTGGAACTGCCCGGCTTCAAGAAGTTCGTCCGGGAGGGGATCACTCTCCAGGTCCAGCAACAGGCGAGAGTGGATATCCGCCTCGAAGTCGGCTCAGTCACCGAGTCGGTTCTGGTGTCGGCGGATGCGGATCTACTCGAAACCACCACCTCCTCCGTGGGCAAGGTGGTGGATAACCGCCGCATCATGGAGTTGCCTCTCAACACGCGCAACGTATATTCGCTCATCTATCTCACGCCTGGCGTGACCGGCAGCATCGGCACCACCTATAACAGCGTGTCGTACTCGGTGAATGGGGCCCGGCAGACGATGATGGACACCCTCATCGACGGTGTGAGCGCATCGGCGCCCACGGTCAGTGGCTACTCCGGCATCTCCGTGTTCCCCTCGGTGGACGCGATAGCGGAATTCAAAGTACAGGCCGGCAACTACTCCGCCGAGTTTGGTCGGAGCGCCGGCAGCGTTCTGAACGTGGTCTACAAGTCAGGCTCGAACGACCTGCACGGGAGCGCCTACGAATTTCTGAGGAACTCCGTACTGGACGCCAACAATTTCTTCGATAACCGCAGGGGCGTCGACCTGCTCAGCTTCAAGCGCAGCCAGTTCGGCGGGATGTTGAGCGGGCCGATCGTCAAGAACAGGACTTTCTTCATGGGGTCGTATGAAGGGCTGCGCCAGCGCAGCTTCTCTTCCACCCTGTTGTCGGTGCCCACGGCGCTAGAGCGCAAGGGCGACTTCTCCGGGACACTGACCGCCACGGGGGGACAGGTCAGGATCTTCGATCCTTTCTCCACGCGCCCCAATCCCTCCGGCTCCGGCTACGTGCGCGACGCGTTCCCGAACAACACCGTGCCCGCGTCCATGTTCGATCCGGTGGCCATGAACGCCATGAAGTACTACCCGGAGCCCAACACGCCCGGGTTGCCCTACACCAACAAGAACAACTTCTACAAGAGCGGAGCGCCGCAACTCAACACGGACAACTACGACGGCCGCGTCGATCACAACATCACCAACACGCAGCGGATCTTCGGGCGGTACTCCTACCGGCTGGTGCGCGACATTCCGCCGCTCTTTTTCCCGGACTCGATGGCCATCGCGCAGGGCCGCTCGAACACCGAAAACCGCGCGCACAACGCGGTGACGGAGTACTCGAACACGCTATCGCCGGCCACCATTCTGACTCTGCGCGCCGGGTTCGCCCGCGCGTTCTATGCTCTGGATAACCAGTCGCTGGGCTTCCTGCCCTCCTCCCTCGGGTTCCCCAACTACATGGACTCCGGCGTCGACGCCCTGACCTTTCCCAGCATCGGCGTGAGCGGCTACGCCACTCTGGGCGGCGGCGACCACCGCGGCAACGCCTTCATGACCTACACGACTTCAGCCTCGCTGGTGAACACACGCGGCTCGCATGTGCTGAAGTACGGGTTTGAGGGTCGTATGTTCCGCGTCAACAACCTGGAAGCGTCACACAACACGGGATACTTCAACTTCTCGCCGACCTTCACCCAAGGGCCGAATCCGACCCAGGCCAGCGCGGCAGCCGGAAACGGCCTCGCCTCGTTCCTGCTCGGAACGGGCAATACGGGCGACTACCTCACCACCGGCGGATGGCAGAACTCCGCTGCACAGAGCTTCTACTACGCGGGGTACTTCCAGGACGACTGGCGAGTCACGTCGAGGCTCACGCTGAATCTCGGCGTCCGTTACGACTACGAAACACCGCGAACCGAACGCTACGACCGGATGACCTACTGGGATCCGGATGTGCAGTCCCCGCTGGCGAGCGTCGTTCCCGGATACGGCAGCTTAAAAGGCGGGCTGATGTTCGTGGGCGTCAATGGCGTGCCGCGCACTCAGTTCATCCGCGACCGCAACAACTTCGGCCCCCGCATCGGCCTGGCCTATCAGGCCGGCCCGCATACGGCCATCCGCGCCGGCTACGCCAACGTCTACGCCAGTTCGCGCCAGGTAGCGCAGAGTTCTGTCGGCCGGGACGGATTCCGCCTGGACCAGACCTGGCTCTCTTCGCTGGATGGCATGACGCCCTACAACCTGCTGCGGAATCCGTATCCGGGTGGGCTGGCGCCGCTCCCGGGCTCCTCCAAGGGATTGCTGACGCAGGTCGGCGGTACGTTGCTGACGCCGTTGAGGGAGTCACCCACGCCGTGGACGCAACAATGGAATTTGACGGTTCAACACGAGTTCCCCTGGCAGACCATGCTAGAAGTGGCCTATGTGGGCACGCGCGGGTTCCAATTGGACAAGTGCTCCTTCACCGGCTGCAATCTGAACCAGTTGGATCCCAAGTACATGTCCCTGGGCCCAGCGCTGAATCAACTGGTGGACAACCCGTTTTACGGGTATGTGAATAGCGGGATCTTCTCGGCCCAAAAGGTGAGCCGGGCGCAACTGCTGCGGCCCTATCCGCAGTTCACGAACTTCAATCCGCTGTATCCTCTGGGCGCCTCGTCCAGCTACCACAGTCTCCAGACGAGCATCAAGAAGCGCTTCTCTCACGGCCTGATGTTCGAAGGCTTCTACACCTGGGCGAAGAACATCGACGACGGGATGACGCATCAGGACAGCTACAACATCCGTGCCGACCGGGCGCTTTCCAACCTCGACATCGCACAACAGTTGGTGATGAGCTACATCTACGAGATTCCGTTTGGACGCGGGAGGCAGTTCGGCTCGAACGCCAACAAGCTGGCCGATGCGCTGCTGGGCGGCTGGCAGTTCAACGGCATCACCATGTTCGGCACGGGGACTCCGCTGGCGATCACGGCCAGCAATACGGCCGGAATCTTCAATATCGTCACGCGGCCCAACAACAACGGCAGGAGCGCGAAGTTGAGCGGCCCGGTCGATCAGCGGCTCGACCGGTACTTCGATACGAGCGTTTTCAGCCAGCCGGCGGCGTTCACGTTCGGCAACCTGGGCGCGGCCTTGTCCGATGTCCGGACCGATGGCACGCGCAACTTCGACCTCTCGGTCTTCAAGCAGTTCAAGCCCGCTGAGTTTCTCCGGGTGCAGATCCGCGGCGAAATGCTGAACGCCTTCAACACGCCCCGGTTCGGCAGCCCGAACACCAACGTCACATCGACCAGCTTTGGCGTAGTCGCAACGCAGGCCAATGCCCCCCGCCAGGTCCAGTTCGGCCTGAAGCTGCTCTGGTAGACACAGGAGCCGGACATGATCTCGACGAAGAGACTACTTCCGTTATTTGCCGTGACGCTGCTGGGCCTGCCGCCGGTGCGGGCCCAACAGCCGGACCGTCTCACGGTGCTCACATACAACATTCAGATCGGGATCGGCATGGACAAAAAGACCGACCTCGAACGGACCGCGGCCGTCATCAAATCAGTGAACCCGGACATCGTGGCCTTGCAGGAGGTGGACCGGAAGGCTCGCAGGTCCGGCGGATTCGATCAGGCCATCGAACTGGCCAAGGCGACGGGCATGCAGATGGTGTTTGGCAAGGCGTCGGTCCGCGAAGGGATCGACGAGGATGGCGGCGACTATGGGGTCGCCATCCTGAGCCGCTTCCCCATCCGCCGCTCACTGAACCACCGGCTGCCATTCACCCGCGGATTCGAGCTGCGCACGGCGCTGGAAGTGGAGTTCGACTGGCCTCTGAAGTCAGGCAAGCGGATCCCCGTTCGCTTCTTCAGCACGCATTTCGACAACGGAAGCGAGCCGGACCGGATCGCCTCGGCCCAGCTCGTCAATCGACTGGCCGTTGCCGGCGGCGACATCCCCACCATCCTCGCGGGGGACCTCAACGCGCAGCCGGGGAGCCGGCCGCTTGAGATCCTGAAAGAGGAGTGGACCTTCGCGGGCGCGGAGAAAGCCATGCTCACCTTCCCCGCGAACGCGCCGCGATTCCTGATCGACTACGTTCTGCTCCGCCCCGCGCAGACGTGGAAGGTCATCGAAGCCTCGGTGGTGGAAGCTCCGGACGCCTCCGATCACCGCCCCGTCAAGGCGGTGCTCGAGTACATACCCAGCCAGACGCACTAGGCGGAAGCTGAGCCTCCGCCAGCGCACGATCCATTCCTGTCCTGTGCCGGCGGGGAACGGTGACCGCATCGAGGCCGGCGCTGGCCTCCCGCAGCGGATGGAAGCCCTGATGGAGAAACGAACTCATAAGTTGGCCATCGGTGGCGTGCAGCGCGGGGTGTCTCCGCGCGCGCAGAGCGATCCCCAGGCCACCCGACCCGCCGGACTCCCGCCACTTCCTTAGGCCGGCGTTGGGCCGACGAAGTAGGCCCAATGCGGGGCCTCGCCCACGTTCCAAGCTGCGCTGTGGCCGGATTCCGGCGAGGGATACGTTCCATCGCACAGCGCTGGAGGTCCAATCACCATGCTCCCCTCCGCGGGGATTGGGAGAGCCAACCAGGCCCACATCCTCAACGCCGGAGGACACACCCGACAGATGCCGGGCCCAGAGCGGCTGCGACGGCGGGATGAGGGATAATGTGGACTCCATGAAGAGCAGACACGCGATTGAGGGACGGTTCCGGCAGCGGGTGGCGGTGGTGAGCGGGGGGGCGGCGGGGATTGGGCGGGCGGTGGTGGAGGAGTTGTGCCGGGAGGGGGCGGCGGTGGGGTTTCTGGACGTCAGCGAGGCGGGAACGGCGGTGGCGGAGGAGTTGGGGGCGGCGGGACACAGGGTGGCGTTTTTGCGAGGGGATGTGCGGGACCGGGCGTTCTGCGCAGCGGCGGTGGAGGAGGTGCTGGGGCGGTTCGGGCGGATCGATTTTCTGGTGAACAATGCGTTTTCGTTCACGTCGAAGGGGCTGGACGTAACGCACGCAGACTGGGAGCGCGTGTTTCAGGCGGGCCCGGAGGCGTTTGCGCTGCTCGCGCAGTTGGTGGCGCCGGCGATGCGGGCGCAGGGGGGTGGAGGGATCGTGAACGTGTCGAGCATTTCGGCGTTCATCGCGCAGCCGAACCGGTGGACGTACAACGCGGCCAAGGGGGCGGTGAACACATTGACGAAGTGCATGGCGCTGGACCTGGCGCCGTACGGCATCCGGGTGAACAGCGTGAGCCCGGGGTGGATCTGGACGCAGGAGGTGGACAAGGCGGCGGGCGGGGACCGGACGCGGTGGGAGCCGGTGTGGGGGCAGTATCACATGCTGGAGCGGTGCGGCGAGCCGGTGGAGGTGGCGGCGGCGATCCTGTTTCTGCTGAGCGAGGACGCGTCGTTCATCACTGGGGCAGACCTGGCGGTGGACGGCGGGTACCGGTCGCTGGGGAGCGAGGGGATCGGGAAGACGAGTTCGTTTGCGGGCTCGAAGTGATGCGGGGAGGAGAAGATGCCTGATTTCGCGATTGCGGATCCACACTTGCACGTATGGGACCCGGGGCGGTTGCGCTATCCGTGGCTGGAGGCGGTGCCGGCACTGAATCGAAGCTTCACGCTGGCGGACTATGACGAGGCGCTGGGGCCGGTGCGGGTGGAGCGTGCGGTTTTCGTGCAGTGCGAGTGCGATCCGGCGCAGTATCAGGAAGAGGTTCAGTGGGTGACGGAACTGGCGGAGCTAGATGGCCGAATTGGGGGGATCGTGGCCTGGGCGCCGCTGGAGAAGGGCGAGGCGGCGCGGGATGAGCTCCGGCTGCTGGCGCGGAACCCGCTGGTGAAGGGAATCCGGCGGATTATCCAGTTCGAGCCGGATCTGGAGTTTTGCCTGCGGCCGGAGTTCGTGCGGGGCGTGCAGATGGTGGAGGGGTTTGGATGGGCGTTCGACTTGTGCATCGACTGGCGGCACACGGCGAACACGATCCGGCTGGTGGAGCAGTGCCCGGGGGTGCGGTTCGTGGTGGATCATATTGGAAAGCCGGACATCCGAGGGCGGCGGTTGGAGCCCTGGCGGGGGGAGATGGAGAGGCTGGCGGCGTTTGAGAACGTACACTGCAAGGTTTCCAGCCTGGCGACGGAAGCGGATCACGCGAACTGGACGGTGGACGATCTGCGGCCGTACGTGGATCATATTTTCGCGTGTTTCGGGTATGAGCGGACGATGTTTGCGGGGGATTGGCCGGTGTCGTCGCAAGCGGCGAGCTATCCGGTGTGCGTGGAGACTTTGGAGGCGCTGGTGCCGAACGCGAGCCGGGGGGAACTGGCGCGGCTGTTCCGGGAGAACGCGATGGAGTTCTACGGGCTGGGGTGAGGGGGAGGACCGGGTTGAGCCGCGGATGAACGCGGATTCAGCGAGAAGAAGGGTGAGGGAGCAGTGCTGTTTGTGTTTGTGGGGGGGATGGGGTTGATTGGACTGGCGCGGTAGGCTGGTGGGCATGTCAAAGGGTTCGTTGTTGATGCGGCGGCATGTGCTGGGGCCTCTGATGGGGGCGCTGGAGGCGGGGCGGATGGAGGCGCAGACTCTGGCCGAACCGGTGATGCGGGTGGATGTGCCGGCGCCGACGAAGGACAAGCCGCAATCGAAGCTGTGGTTCGCCCACGGGAACTGGTGGGCGTGGCTGCCGGTGCGGGGCGGGAGCAGTGTGTGGCGGCGGACGGAGGCGGGGTGGCGGCGGCAGGAGGATCCGGATGGCGCGCTGCGGGGGTTGCCGGGCCAGGCGGACGTTTGGGCCGGCGGGGACTCCGTGCGGGCTGTGCTGGTGGAGCCGAAGCGGCTGGCGGTGGCGGGGCTGCGGTGGGATGCGGGGGCTTCGCGATACATGGCGGCGGGGGCGGCCGAGTTCGATCCTGGCGGCGAGACGGAGACGGCGACCATCGCTCGCGACGGCGCGGGGCGGGATTGGATCGCCTACAACGCGGGGCGGAGGATGTGGGTGAGGGCGAGTGGGAAGAGTTGGACGGGACCGATCGAGGTGAGCCGGGAGGAGGCGTCGGAGGACGACATCTGCGCGGTGACGGCGCTGCCGGGCGGGATTGGCGTGATCTGGTCAGACCAGGCGCACGATGCGGTGTATTTCCGCCGGCACAGGGACGGGGCACGGCCGGAGCAGTGGGAAGAGATCGAAGTGATCGAACAGGGCGGGAAGACGGCGGACGATCACATCAACATCGCGGCGCTGGGCAACGGCGAGCTGTTTGTGGCGACGAAGAACTCGGTGGACCGGGTGGGGGCTCCGCAGCAGGTGTTGCGGGTGCGCGATGCGAAGGGGCGCTGGACGAACAGGCCGTATGCGGTGATGACGGAAAGGGAGCAGCCGACGCGGCCGATCGTGCAGTTGGCGCAGGATGGGGGGCGGCTGTTTCTGCTGCACACGATCGGGCTGAGGGGGCAGCGGCCGGCGCGGAGCGTGATCGTTTGCCAAAGCACGCGCGCGGCGGAGCTTTCGCTGGACGGCGGGAGGAAGACGCTGATCGACGCGGGAGCGGCGGTGAACAATGTGACGGGCTCGAAGGCTCGGCTACCGCGACAGGCGCCGTGGATCGTGCTGGCATCGGACGACGAGGGGCGGGTTTATGAGGGGCGGCTGGAGGGATGAGGGTGCGGAGTCGGATAGGATGATAGGGTTCAGGAGACGCCATGAGAGTTCTAATCACAATTGTTGCGGCCACGACTTTGTTTGGCCAGCAGCCGCCGGCGGCGGCGCCGAAGCAGGGGCATGAGTATGCCGGGGACGACGTGCGGGGCTATAGCGACACGCCACAGATTCCGGGGCAGAAGTGGAAAGTGCACGACATGGAGCGGCCGCGGCCTGAGAAGGTGACGCCGGGCCCGATGGGGACGCAGGGCGCGCCGTCGGATGCGATTGTGCTGTTCGACGGGAAGGATCTATCGAAGTGGGAGCAGGTGGGCCGGGATGGAGTGACGGGCGAGCCGAAGTGGAAGGTGGAGAACGGAGTGATCGAGATTGTCCCGCGCACGGGGCGGCTGAAGACGAAGGAGAAGTTTGGCGACGTGCAGTTGCACGTGGAGTGGCAGATTCCGAAGGAAGCGAAGGGGAACGGGCAGAGCATCGGGAATAGCGGGATCGAGTTCATGGGGCGTTATGAGATCCAGGTGCTGGAATCTGCGGAGCATTTGACGTACGCCGATGGCGGGGCTGGGGCGATCTATGGGGTGTGGCCGCCGCTGGTGAATCCGGCGCGTCCGCAGGGGGAGTGGAACACATACGACATTACGTTTGAGGCGCCGAAGTTTGACGGGGAGAAAGTGGTGAAACCGGCGACGATCACGGTGTTTTTCAACGGGGTGTTGGTGCAGAACCACAAGGAGTTTCTGGGGACGACGATCTGGCGGAAGGTGGGGACGTACAAGGCGCATCCGGCGGAGCAGTCGTTGACGCTGCAGGACCACAGCCAGCCGGTGCGGTACCGCAACATCTGGATCCGGCGGCTGACGCTGGAGTAGGGTCAGCGCACGTCGTAGAGGTCAGTTCCCTGCCCCAGGACGTAGAGGTCGAACCAGCGGAGGATGTGCTGGAGGCGTTCGACGCGGTGGGTGGGTTTGCCGCTGCGGGAGAGTTCGTGGGATTCGCCGGGGAAGCGGACGAGGACGGTGGGGACCTTGAGGAACTTGAGGGCGCGGAACATCTGTTCGCCGCCGGCGGCGGGAGGCGTGCGGAGGTCGGCTTCGCCTTCGATGAACATCGACGGGGTTTTGACTTTGTCGATGTAGGTGATGGGGGATCGCGCTTTGAAGTCGGCTTCGTCCTGCCAGGGGGCGGCGCGGAACCAGGTGGGCTGGAAGAGGGCGAAGTCGGCGGTGTACCAGAAGTCGCGCCAGTCGGCGATGGAGCGCTGGGAGACGGCGGCTTGAAAGCGGGTGGTGTGGCCGATGGCCCAGTTCGTCAAGACGCCGCCACCGGAACCGCCGGTGATGGCGAGACGGGCGGGGTCGGCCCAGCCGCGGCGGATGAGTTCGTCGACGCCGGCCATGAGGTCGAGGTAGTCGTCGCCGGGGTAGCGGTACTGGATGATGTTGGCGAAGTCCTGGCCGTAGGAGGTGGAGCCGCGGGGATTGGGATAGAGGACGGCGTAGCCTTTGGCGGCCATCCACTGGAACTCGTGATCGAAGGTATAGCCGTAGGCGGCGTGGGGGCCGCCGTGGATGTTGAGGATGAGGGGGTATTTCTTCGAGGGATCGCGGTCAGGGGGGAACTGGACCCAGGCCTGGATTTTGCGGCCGTCGAAGGAGGGGTACCAGATCATCTCGGGCTCGGAGAGTTTGACGTTCTCGGAGAGGGCGGCGTTGGAGTGGGTGAGGCGCGTGAGCTTGCGGGAGGAGACATCGAGCAGGTAGATATCGCCGATGTTGGTGGGGGTGGAGATGGCGAGGGCGAGGGTGCTGGCGTTGGCGGAGGCGGACCAGGCGAAGACGGAGTGGTTGCCGGAGGTGAGGTGGTCGATGACGCCGGATTGGGTGTCGAAGCGCTTGAGGTTGGAGCGGCCCTGTTCGGCGGCGTTGAGGAAGAGGAAGCGGGAGTCGGGGGTCCAGATGGGTTTGGAGGATGAGGCGGCGCGGGGCGGGGCCTGGTCGCCCCCGGGGGTGGAGTTGATGTCGTTGTCGAAGGCGGCGGTGAGATTGCGGGGTGGGCCACCGGCGAGGGGGGCGACCCAGAGATCGGATTGCGAGTGGGAGCGGATGGGTTTGCCGCGGAGGGCGGCGACGAAGGCGGCGCGGGCGCCGGAGGGATCGATGGCGATGTTGGAGATGGCGCCTTCGAGTTGGGCGACGGGGGCGATGGCGCGGGTGGCGAGGTCGACGGAGTAGAGGGCGGCGCCGTCGGGCTGGTAGTAGGGCTCGAGGTCGCGGTTGGAGGTGAAGTAGATACGGGCGGCGTTGGGGGCCCACTGGAGGTCGGATTCGGGGAAACGGCCGGAGGTGAGCTGGGCGGCTTTCTGGGGGGCGTCGAGGGGGACGGGAACGGGGACGGTCCAGATGTGGGCGGGGCGGTCGAAGTCTGTGTAGCCAGCGCCGTTGAAGCGGTAGACGGCGCGGTTGATGACGCGGACGTCGGACTTTTCGTCGTCTTTCATGCCGAGGTCCTCAGGAAGGGTGGTGGAGGTGAAGGCGATTTGCTTGCCGTCAGGAGACCAGACGGGGGCGGCGGCGCCTTTGGGGAGGTTGGTGAGTTGGACGGCTTCACCGCCGTTTATGGGGAGGATGAAGATTTGCGGAGGCTGGGTCGGAGTGCCGGTGGAGGCGCGGAGGAAGGCGAGGCGTTTGCCGTCGGGGGACCAGCGAGGCGCGGAATCCTGGGGGCCGTTGGTGAGGGGACGGGGAGGGCCGCCGGCGGAGGAGACGAGGAAGAGCGAGGTGTCGTAGCCGTCCTTCTTGGCGTTAACGCGGACCTGGGTGTAGGCGACCTGGGAGCCGTCGGGGGAAATCTGGGGGTCGGCGACCCAGGTGAAGGAGTAGAGGTCTTCGGCGGTGATGAGGCGCTTGTCGGCGGCGGGGGCGCAGAGGGAGAGGAGGAGAGAGAGGAACGCCAGACGGGACATTCAGGCATTTTCGCAGGTTTCTTGCGTCCTAGTGGCAGTCGAGGATCTCGACGCTATGCGCATCGCCATTCCGCCAGGAAACGCAGTTCCGCGATTGACCGTTGATCCGGGAGCATGGTTGAGCGTATTCCTTCACGCAGAAGATGGCGGGCGGAATCGATGGAATTCAATCGATTGGAGGTGGCCGTCAACGTCGTGGGCGGTGTAGTAGCGGGAGATTCGGGTTGGGTTCAGAGAATGAAGTCGATTTGCGGCGTGCTGATGCGATGGCCTGAGTCGCTGCAATGAATCACGGCCACGTTTCCGGAAACTTTGTGGAGCTGTGATCGTTTCGGACGGCCGCTTGCGCCCTAATCAGTGTCCGAAGAAAACAGACATTACGAAGGAGAAACGAACATGAACACGAACATCCAGTGCATTCTGAAGGTCCGCAGCCAGGTGAGAGCGGGGTTCAACCCGCAGCCGGAGCCTCCGGGCCGCCGCTAGGCAACCCGCACGATCAAAATCTGACGGCCGACGGATGGACGCGTAGAGCGTTCCCGTCGGCCGTTTGCTTTGTGTCGTGCGTACGGGATTTGGAAGGGCAACTCCACGCCGGGCGGCGCGGACAGGTTGCGAGCCCCTGCTATGAGGAGAC
>JARKQJ010000007.1 GCA_029973955.1 Paludibaculum sp.
GACTTCGTCTCGGGGGAATATTGCTTTACGGTGGCCTCGCGACTTCGTCTCGGGGGAATATTGCTTTACGGTGGCCTCGCGACTTCGTCTCGGGGGAACATGGCTCCACAGTGGCCTCGCGACTTCGTCTCGGGGGACTAGGGTTTCGCCTTGGCGTCTGGGGGAGATGGGGGCTACTCGTCGCGGAGGGCGGTGGCGGGGTCGAGGCGGGCGGCTCGGAGGGCTGGGATTAGGGCGGCCAGGAGGGCGGCGGCACCTAGGAGGGCGGCGGCGGCGAGGATGGCCAGGGGATCGCGGGATTTGACGCCGAAGAGCATGGATTCGAGGAAGCGGCCGGCGGCGAGGGCGAGGACCAGGCCGATGGCGAGGCCGATGGCGGCGAGTTTGGCTCCGCTGGCGAGGAGGAGAGAGACGACGTTGGAGCCGGTGGCGCCGAGGGCGAGGCGGAGGCCCATTTCGGAGTGGCGCTGAGCGGCGGCGTAGGACATGACGCCGTAGACGCCGGCGGTGGAGAGAACGGCGGCAAGGGTGGCGAAGACGATCAGGAGGAGAGAGCGGAAGCGGGGGAGGGCGACGGCGTCGGAGTGGAACTGTTCGAGGGTGGCGATTTTGATGGGAATGGAGGGATCGATGGAGGTGATGGCGGCGGAGGCGGCGTGGGCGACATCGCCCTGGGCGCGGAGGACGAGGTGGAGATCGTTGGCGTGGTAGGGCTGCTGGCGGTAAGGCATGTAGAGTTCGGGCCCGGGGGCGGCGGCGGGGCTGTCGTTGCGCATGTCGCCGACGACTCCGACGATTTTCATCCAGACATCGCGTTCGAGGCCGCATTTGATGCGGCGGCCGAGGGGGCTTTGGCCGGGGAAGACCTGGCGGGCGAGGGCTGCGGAGACGATGGCGACGGGCTCGGATTCGAAGAGGTCACGTTCGTTGAAGTCGCGGCCGGAGAGGAGAGGGACGCCCATGACGGCGAAGTAGCCGGGGCTGGTGAGCCGGAAGCCGGCCTGGGGGAGCTTGTCGGAGGGGGTATTGGAGTGGTGGAGACCTTCGACGGCGTAGAGTCCGTTGGAGCCGTAGGGGCCGGTGGGGAGGCCCATGACGCCGGCGGCGCCGAAGACGCCGGGGATCTGGCGGAGCGAGTCTAAGATTCGAGCAAAGGTGGCGCCAGCCTGGAGGTATTGGGCCTCGGTGCGGGCGGGGATGCTGGCGGTGAGGACGAGGCGGCCGGTGGTCTGATAGCCGAGTTCGACGGAGTTGAGGGCGAGGAAGCTACGGAATAGGAGGCCAGCGCCGAGAGTGAGGACGAGGGCGAGCGCGATTTCGGCGCAGACGAGGGCTCCGCGGGCCCATTCGGCGCGGCCGCCGCCGATGACGCTGCGGGCGCCGCCCTGCTTGAGGGATTCATGAACACCGGCGCGGGCGGCGCGCCAGGCGGGCCAGAGTCCGAAGAGGAGAGCGGCGGCGAGAGAGACGGCGAGGTTGAAGAGGAGGGCGCCGGGATCGACACGGATTTCGTCGAGGCGAGGGAGGTTGGGCGGAGCGAAGCGGAGGAGGGCGCCGAGGCCGGCGTAGGCGAGGAGCAGTCCGGCGGTGCCGCCGGCGAGGCCGAGCAGGGCGCTTTCGACGAGCAACTGGCGGAGGAGGCGAGGGCGGCCGGCGCCGAGGGCGACGCGGAGGGCCATTTCGCGGGAGCGGGCGGTGGCGCGGGCGAGGAGAAGATTGGCGACGTTGGCGCAGGCGACGAGGAGGACGAGTCCGACGGCCGCCATGAGGAGCCAGAGGGTATTGCGGCTGCGTTCGACAAAGAGGTCTTTGAGGGGAGTGGCGGTGAAGGATTTGTTCCTGTGAGTGGAGGGGAAGGCCTGCTGGAGTCGTGCGCCGACAGTGGAGAGGTGGGCGCGGGCGGCCTCGAGGGAGACGCCGGGCTTGAGGATGGCGACAGCTTTGTAGTTGCCGGCGGTGCGGTTCTGATTCTCCCAGAAGATGGGCAGCCAGAGTTCGGCCTTGAGGGGGAAGTGGAAGCCGGCGGGCAGAACGCCGACGACGGTGAGGACGCGGTCGTCGAACTTGACGGTTTGGCCGATGGCCTGTTGGGCTCCGCCGAAGCGGCTGGCGGCCAAGCCATGGCTGACGAGAATGACAGGGGCCTTGGTGGTGAATTCGGCGCGGGAGATGAGGCGGCCGGCGATGGGGTTGAGTTGGAAGACGTCGTTGAAACCGGCGTCGACGCCGAAGGTAGGGATGAATTCGGCGCGGCCGGCGATTTCGATGGCGAGCTCACCGCCGGAGTAACGAGTGGCGGCGGAGAAGGGGGAGGGTTCGGCGATGAGGTCGGGGTAATCGCCGCCGGAGACGTTGCCGGGGCGGTGGGTGTTGGTCCAGAGGGTCTGGACGGCGACGATGCGGGCAGAGTCGCGGTAGGCGAGGGGTTCGAGGAGGACGGATTTGACGACGCTGAAGATGCCGGTGGTGGCGCCGATGCCGAGAGCGAGGGTGAGAACGGCGACGGCGGTGAAGCCGGGGTTGCGGGCAAAGCCGCGGGCGCCGAGGCGGAGGTCGCGGAGGAGTTCGTCGAGCCAGCGGGCGATCCACATTTCGCGGCTGCGCTCTTCGAGTTGGAGTTCGTTGCCGAAGGTGCGGCGGGCGGCGCGGGCGGCCTCCTGGGGCGTGAGGCCCTGGTCCTGGAGCCGTTCGGCGCGGAGGGCGACGTGGAGGCGCATCTCCTCTTCGAGGGCGGCGCGTTCGGTGCGGGCGTGCAGCCAGTAGCGGATCCGCCGGATGAGTTCTCGCATGGATCAGGCCTCCAAGGGTCGGACGATTCTGCCGATGGCGCGGGTGACGCGCAGGTACTCCTGGACTTCGAGGCCGAGGTACTGGCGGCCTTCGGGGGTGAGCTGATAGTAGCGGGCGCGGCGGTTGTCGTTGGTGCGTCCCCATTCGCCGAGGATGAAGCCCTTGACGAGAAGGCGCTGGAGGGCGGGATAGAGGGAACCTTCCTCGACCTGGAGGACGTCGTCGGAGACGCGGAGGATGGATTCGGCGATTTCGAAACCGTGGAGGGTGCCGTGGGCGGCGAGGGTCTGGAGGATGAGCATGTCGAGGGTGCCCTGGGGGATGGTGGCGCGGTGACCGGCTCGCATTACATAGACATTCTATGTTACGTGGGGGCGGGAGGGCAAGGGGGGGGTGCTGGGAGGTGGTTGGGGTGGATGCCGAGGCGGGACAGCCACGCTGTGTCCACGGGGGGACACAGGTGGCAGTCCCGGGTGGGTTTTAGGGGGTTGGGGTGGAGCGCCGCAGGGCTTCTACTGTGGCCCCGAGGCTGAGGCCTCGGGGGAAGCCGGGCCAACAGTGGGGCGCCGAGGCTGGGGCCTCGGGGGAAAACGGGCTAACACTGTGGCCCCGAGGCTTGCGCCGGGGGAGAGGGGGACATGGCAGAGCCCCCCACTTCGTTCGGGATTATTGGGTGATGCGGTAGAAGAGGCCGCTGACTCCGCCGGCTTTGCTGGGCTTGGCGGGGGCGTTGCCGATGTTGAGGTTGGGGGAGTTGGAGTAGCCGGCGACGAAGGGGTTGCCGGCGGCGTCGAGGGCGAGGGTGGTGGCGACGTCGTTGCCGGAGCCGCCGAGGACGGCGGACCAGACGAGTTGATCGAGGCCGGCTTTGGAGGGGTCGAGCCGGGAGATGAAGAACTCGTTGAGGCGGATGGGCGGGGCGGAGATGCCCTGCATGTTCACGAAGGGGAAGTCGGAAGAAGCGGTATAGCCGGCGACGGTGACGGTACCGGAGGCGGGGTGGCAGGCGATGGCGTAGGGGACGTCGCCGCCCTTGCCACCGAGGTAGGTGAGGTAGTCGACGTAGTTGAGGCCGGGCCTGGTGAAATCGAAGCGGGCGACGAAGGCGTCGGTGCTGCCGCGGCGGGAGAGGCCGTAAGCGCCAGGGCTGATGGGGAGGTCGTCGGAGAAAGTGTAGCCGGTGACCCAGAGGCGGTCCTGCGCATCGAAGGCGATGGCCTGGATGGCGTCGAGGTCGGAGCCACCGAAGTAGCCGCCGTAGAGGAAAGAATCGAAGACGGTCTTATCGGGATCGATGAGGACGAGGAAGCCGTCGCCGACGGAACTGGGCCAACTCTGGCGCGCGTTGTCGGAGGTGGGGATGTCTTCCGACATTGTGGTTCCGGCAAAGGCGACATAGCCGTTCGAGTTGAAGGCGACGGCGTTGGCGATGTCGGTGGAGGCGCCGCCGAAGTAAGTGGTGTAAACGAGGGACTCGGGGTAGGCGCTGAGGGGCTGGGCGACGAAGAGGAAGGCCTCCGTGCCGCCGCGGTTGGAAGGCTGGAGGGAGAGGCCGGAGATGACGTTCCGGAGGAAGCCGGAGGTGGTGTAGCCGGTGACGGCGATGCGGTTCCGAGGGCCGGCGGCGATGGCCTGCGGGTAGTCTCCGAGTTCGCCGCCGAAGTAGGTGGAGAAGACGAGGCTGCCTTTGCCGAGAACGGAGGGGTCCAAGACGAAGAGGAAGGCGTCGATGCCTGCGTCCTTCTCAGATTGGAAGGCGTTGGAGCTGAGAGGAAAGTCAGTGGACTGGGTGGTGCCGGTGATGGCGACGTACTTGCCCATGAGGGTGATGGCGGTAGCTTCGTCGTCGGCCGAGCCGCCGACATAGGTGAAGTAGGAGAGCTTCCAATTGGCACCATCGGGCGAGATCTGGGCGATGTAGGCGTCCTTGATGGTGGTGCTGACCTGGTAGTTGTAGACGATGGAAGATTTGGCGTGAGCCTTGGCGACGGAGTTATCCTGGGCGCGGACGACGGTCCAGGAGGTGGTGCCGGCGCCATCCACGACCTTGAGGGTTTCGTCCTCGATGCGGATGTTGAAGGGGACTTCGGTGGGGAAGCTGGTGTAGGAGGCGACGGTGATGGTGGTGTCGGAGGCGCTGATGGCTTCGGTGATGCTGGTGGTGACGGTGGTGCCGTTGCGTTCCCAGATATAGGGGTCAGTTCCGGGGACCAGGGGGATCACGGAGCGGGAGCCGCCGGTGATCCAGTAGCTGCCATCGGGAGCGGCGACGGCGCCCATGATGGATTCGAACTGATCGCCGCCGAAGTAGCCGGCCCAGGAGACGACGGGGTCGATGACGAGGGGGAGGGAGGAGTCGTACTGGCCGAGGGAGAGGCGGACCTGACCGTTATCGAGGATGTAGCGGCTGGGGACCTGGAGGCGTTCGGAGCCACGGGTCTGATAGGCGAGGGGGGCATGCTGGCGAAGGCCGCCGGCGAGGAGGAGGGAGCCGTCAGGCTGGAGGGAGGGGGCGGGGCCGGAGAAGCTCATGCGGATGAGGGAGGGATCGGCACCGGGCTGAACGACGAAGTCGAATTCGAGGAGTTTGCCGGCGGAGTAGTAGACGACATCAATGCCAGGGTAGACGGAGGCGGCGGCGACCTGCTGGAAGTGGGGGACGTTGCGGCGCCAGGCGGCCTGGCCGCGGCCGGTGAAGTAGTCGGTCACAGCAAGCTGGGGCTGCTGACCGAGGAGGGAGGCGGCGGGCTGGGAGCCGGGAAACGTCAGGCGAACATTCGCGGAGGAGGTAGCGAAGGTGGCGCCGCGAGGATCGACGGCGAGGGACAGGGCTGCACTCCGGGAGAGGAAGCCGGCGCCGCCGGGAGCGGGCTCAAACCAAGCGGGAATCTGGGCGAGAGCCTGGCGAGGATCGGGGCGGCCAGCGAAGACCGAAGCGGCAGACAAAGCCAGGACCGCAAGAAAAGACGGCAGATTGCGCATGAATGGGCTCAGTAGGGGCAGTCAGCCCCAAACAAACTATTATACGGGTCCGGAAGGAGTTCCGGGTACAGGCGGGAATCAGCTTTCGAGGATGAAAAAGCCGGTTTCGACCGAGGTGGAGGTGATGCGGTTCCAGGCGACGCGGGCGCGGCCCTGAGCGTGGGCGTGCTGGAACTGGACCTCCTGTCCGCTGGCAAGGGTGGTGAAGGAATGAGCGGCGCGGAAGCCGTGGAGGGAGACGTCCAGGAGGCGGGCCTCGATGAGGGGAGCGGCGGAGCTATCGGTGCCGCGGAAGCGAACGAGGCCCGCGGCGGGCATGCGAGGCTCACGCCGTCTTTCCGGTTGCTTGGCTGCCATGCGTGCAGGTCTCCAGAGAGTGGGCGCCGGGAGGGTTAGCGTCCTGGTCGATGCGGTAGAGCTTCAGTTTCCGGCTGAGGGTTCGCCGGGAGATCCCCAAGGTATCGGCGGCGCGCTGGCGGTGGCCGTTGGACTGTTCCAGGACACGGAGGATGGTGTGGCGTTCGATGCCGTCGAGGCTGTCGGAGCGGGGGGTGGAGATGGAATCCACCGGAGAGGGCGGGAGATTGAGGCATTTGGACGTGATGACGCCGCCGCCGGCGAAGATGGCAGCGCGAGTGACGACGTTTCTCAGTTCGCGGACGTTGCCGGGCCAGGGGTAGCGGCAGAGGGAGAGGATGGTATCGCCGGAGAGGGAGGCGGAAGGGTCCTGGCAGTGGAGGAAGTAGCCGGCCAGGGCTGGGATGTCGTCGAGGCGTTCGCGGAGGGGCGGGACGCGGAGGGTGATCTGCGAGAGGCGGTGGTAGAGGTCCTTGCGGAAGCGGCCCTGGGAGGCGGCGATTTCGAGTTCGGCATTGGTGGCGGCGACGATGCGGACATCGACCTGGACCTTGCGGGTGCCGCCGAGGCGGTAGTAAGGGGCGCCGTCGAGGACGCGGAGGAGTTTCACCTGCATGCGGGGATCGAGTTCGCCGATTTCGTCGAGGAACAGGGTGCCGCCGTGGGCCAACTCAAAGAGGCCGGGTTTGGCGGAGTCCGCCCCGCTGAAGGCGCCCTTTTCGTAACCGAACAGCTCGCTCTCCATGAGGTGCTCGGGCAGGGCTCCGCAACTGATATCGACCCATGGTTTGTGGCAGCGGAGCGAGAGATGGTGGATGGCGCGGGCGACCAGTTCCTTGCCGCAGCCGCTTTCCCCTTGAATGAGGACGCTGGCGCCGGAGCGGGCGACGCGTCCGGCGAGGTCCAGCAGGTCGTTCATCTGGCGGCTGGCATAGACGGCGGGCATCCCGAGGAACTCGCGGTGCTGTGGAGCGGGCGCGGCCATAACCGGATCTGTCACTCTCCATCATTGAGGAAAAAAGGAGAGTTGCGATAGAGGCAGCGGGCCGAGGAGGGGCGTGATGCGCCCCTAGACACACCCAGGAATTCACCTTAGGGGGAAAGGAGTAATGTTCTGGAGGAAAAACGACGATGGAGGGGGAAAATGGAGAAGTCCGTTGTCAGCAATGCCTATGTGCGGCTGGTCATCCTGATGGGTGCGGCCGTGCTGCTGCCGCAGTTGGCGCAGTGGAAGTCCACGGATGGGCTACAGTACCTCTCTTACATGCTGCTGGCGGTGCTGGCGGGGTGCTTTCAGGTGGAGTACCGGACGGAGCAGGGGCGGTTTCCGCTGAGCACGCTGTTCGTGATGATCACGATGAAGACGCTGTCGACGCCGGAGGCGTTTCTGCTGGCGGCGATCAGCACGGCGGCGGAGGCGGTGAACCGGCAGTCGGAGCACCGGAGGTCGATGACGGACATTTCGTTCGCGGTGGCGTCTGTGTCGATCGCGGTGGGGCTCTCGGATTTCGCAATGCGGGGGATCTATCTGCCGATGCACCTGAGCCAGTTGAACTCGGCGCTGCAGGCGGCGTTGGTGGGGATGACGTTTTTCGTGGGGATCTCGTTCCCGCAGGCGATGAAAGAAGCGCTGGAGACGGGCGAGAAGATGGCGCACGTCTGGAAGCATAAGCAGTTCTGGGCGGTGCCCTACTACGTGGCGGCGGCTTTGGTGGCAAGCCTGTTCGATGTAGCCAGGATGAGCGTGGGCTGGCAGATTCCGGTGCTGGTGCTGCCGGTGGTATTCCTGCCATACCGGGCCTACCGGCTGTACATGGAGCGGATCGAAGGCAGCCTGGTGCATGCCGAGGAGATGGCGTCGCTGCACCTGCGGACGATCGAGGCGCTGGCGCTGGCGATCGACGCGAAGGACGAGACGACGCACGAGCACCTGCAGAGGGTGCAGGTGTACGCGATGGAATTGGGCAAGGAACTGGGGCTGAACCGGGAACAGCTGGAGGCGTTGCGGGCGGCGTCGCTGCTGCACGACATCGGCAAGCTGGCGGTGCCGGAGCACATCATCTCGAAGCCGGGCAAGCTGACGCCGGAAGAGTTCGAGAAGATGAAGATCCATCCGGTAGTGGGGGCGGAGATTCTGGAGAGGGTGAGATTTCCATATCCGGTGGTGCCGATTGTGCGTTCGCATCATGAGCGCTGGGACGGCAACGGGTATCCGGATCGACTGAAGGGGGAGGAGATCCCGATCGGTTCGCGGATTCTGGCGGCGGTGGATTGCCTGGATGCGCTGGCGAGCGACCGGCAGTACCGCAAGGCTATGCCGCTGGACCAGGCGATCGGAGTGCTGGTGCGGGACGCCGGGACGGCGTTCGATCCGAGAGTGGTGGAGATTCTGGCGCGGCGCTATGTGGAGTTGGAATCGAAGGCGAGAACGAATAGCACGGAGCCGCTGAAGCTGACCAAGGACGTGGTGATCCACGGAGGCAGCGCGCCGGCGGCCGGGTTTGAAAAATCGGAGAGCAAGACGCGGGCGGAAGAGGGCTTCAATCAGCCGGACTTCCTGGCATTGATCGCGGCGGCGCGGCAGGAGGCGCATGGGCTGTTCGAATTGGCGCAGGATCTGGGCAGCTCGCTGAGCCTGGATGAGACGCTGTCCGTGCTGAGCGTGCGGCTGAAGCGGATTGTTCCGTTCGATTCGATGGCGGTGTACGTGAGGCGGGAACAGGTGTTGATGCCGGAGTTTGTGAGCGGGGAGAATTTCCGGCTGTTCGCATCGCTGCAGATCCCGATGGGGGAGGGGCTGTCGGGCTGGGTGGCGGAGAACGCGAAGCCGATTGTAAATGGGAATCCGACGGTGGAGCCGGGGTATCTGAACGACACGACGAAGTTTTCGACGTTGAGGTCGGCGCTGGCGGTGCCGCTGCACGGGATGAACGGCGTGGTGGGGGTGATCGCGCTGTATCACACGGAGCGGGATGCGTATACGAAGGATCATCTGAGGGTGCTGCAGGTGGTGAGCTCGAAGCTGTCGCTGGCGATCGAGAACGCGCTGAAGTACCGGCAGGCGGAGTCTTCGGCGACGACGGATTATCTGACGCAACTGCCGAACGCGCGATCGCTGTTCCTGCATCTGGACGCGGAACTGGCGCGGGCGCGGCGCGAGCAGGGCGAGTTGACGGTGGCTGTGTGCGACCTGGACAACTTCAAGCAGATCAACGACCAGTACGGCCACCTGGAAGGCAACCGGGTATTGCGGATTGTGGCGTTGACGCTGCGCAACAACTGCCGCGAGTACGACTACGTGGGGCGCATGGGGGGCGACGAATTCGTGGTGGTGATGGGACGGATGGACGCGAACGATGCGGCGACGCGAATCGAGCAGATGCGGCGGGCAGTGCTCGAAGAGACGCGGCTGCAGACGGGGCTGGACCTGACGGTGTCGATCGGCACGGCGACTTTCCCGAAAGACGGCGCGGACGCGGAGGATCTGCTGACGACGGCAGACCGGCTGATGTATGCGGCGAAGCAGGCGAGTCCGGCGCGGCTGAAGGCGCAGCAGCGGTGGGAGCAGTGGAAGGAAGCGTCGGGGCAGGCGGAGGCGCCGGCGGTGCTATAGCGTTTTGCCGGCGAGGCGGAAGCGGTAGACGAGCGCGCCGGAGATGAGGGTGACGGCGGCGGCAAGAGAGATCATCGGGGCGAAACGGAGGCCGGCGATGACGAGCCAGACGCCAGGCACAACAAAGAGGAGCGGGATGAGGGGGAAGCCGAAGCTGACGACGGAGAGCTTCTGCCAATCCGGCCGGCGGCGGAGCCAGAAGAGGCTGGCGACGGCGAGCATGGCGAAGAGGTTCAGCAGATAGCCGATGTAGGTCATGAGGTTGCCGAAGTTGACCATGGTCATGAGCATGGCGCAGGCGCCCTGGCAGAGGATGGCGGGCACGGGAGTGCGCCACTCGGGGTGGATTTTGGCGGCGACGGGGAGGAAGGCGCCGTTCTTGGCCATGGCGTAGTAGAGGCGGGGTCCGATGGTGACCATGGCGTTGACGGTGGACATGAGGGAGACGGCGAGGAGAAGGCTGAAGACGCCGGCGATCTCGGGTCCGAAGAGGGCTTTGGCGGTGAGGCTGCCGACGGCGAGGACGCCCTTCATTTCCGAGAGCGGCGTGGCGTAGATGAAGACCACGTTGAAGAGGAGGTAGAGGACGGCGACGAGACCCGTGCCGAGGGCGAGGGCGAGGGGCAGGGTTCGTTCGGGACGTTTGAGTTCTTCGGCGATGTAGGTGGCGGCGTTCCAGCCGCTGTAGCCGACATAGATCCAGAAGAGGCTGATGGCGAACTGGGCGGGGATGGGGGTGGAAGAGGTGCGTTCGGTAACCTGGCTCAGGTGGGACCAGTCGCCGTGACCGATGGAGAGGCCGAGTCCGATGAAGGCGACCATGACGAGCACCTTGATGGAGGTGAGGGCGTTCTGGATGCGGGCGATGAACTCGACGCCGAACAGGTTGAGGACGGTGAAGCCGAGGACGAGCAGGGCGGCGGCCACCTGGGCGCCGCCGAACTGGAGTCCCATCTCGCCGAAGTTCCAGCGATACCAGACGTTTTCCTGGCGCAGCGCGGGGCTGAAGTAGCCGAGGTAGTTGGAGAAGGCGAGGGCGGCGGTGGCGATGGGCGCGGAGAAGCCGGCGAAGAAGCTGACCCAGCCGCTCATGAAGCCGAGCGTGGGGCCGTAGGCGCGGGTGAGGTAGACGTATTCGCCGCCGGAAGCGGGGAAGTTGATGCCGAGTTCGGAGTAGGAGAAGGCGCCGGCGAGGGCGACGACCGCGCCGATCAACCAGATGACGAGGACGTAGGAGGGATCGCCGAGATCGCCGGCGAGGAAGCCGGTGGAGGTGAAGATGCCGGTGCCCACCATGTTGGAGATAACGAGCGCAGTGGCGGAGTAAAGGCCCAGCCGGCGGAGGAGGGTAGGCGAGGAGGAAGAGGCCATTTAAGGTTCAATTGTACTTGAGTGCGGCGGGTCAATCTTCGTGCCAGCACTGGTAGCCGGGGAAGGCGGCGGAGAAGAGGCTGACAGTGAGGTCGCGGTCGGGTTCGCGGCCGAACTGGGTGCTGCGGTCGGAGAGGACGATGTGGCCGGCGCCGTGATCGATTTCGCACCAGCCACCGCCGAGGGGGCGTAGGCCGTACTGCTGGGCGAGGTGGAGATGGAATTCGGCGGAGTCGTCAAAGACGGCGACGAGGCGGCGGGGATCGGAGAGATCGCGGCCGAGGATGAACTTGCCGGAGACGCGCGGCAGGTCGGCGGCACGCACGATGAGGAGGATGGTGGGGCGGCCGTCAGCGGGCTGAATGTTCTGGCGGAGCAGCATGGCGTTCGACCTGAGCCACGATGGTTTCGACGAGCGAGTCCGTGGTGGATTGGGGCGCTTCGAGGGCGACGGGGAGACCGAGGCGGCGGGCGGTATCGGAGGTAATGGGTCCGATGGAGGCGATGGAGCAGCCGGCGAGGAGGTCCGGGCCGGCGGCGGCGAGGAGGTTCTTGGCAGTGGAAGAACTGGTGAGGGTGATCCAGTCGGGCTTCCAGGAAGAGAGGAGGTCGCGAGTGCGCTCGGCGAGGCCGGCGGGGACGCGGTTTTCGTAGACGGGAAGGACGTCGACGTGGGCGCCGAGGGCGCGGAGTTGCTCGGGGATGATCTCGCGGGCGGAGGCGGCGCGAGGCAGCAGGATGCGCTTGCCTTGCAGGGATTCGGAGGAGAGGGTTTCGGCGAGACTCTCGGCGACGAAGTCTTCGGGGAGGAGATCGGGCTGGAGGCCGATGGCGCGGAGGGCTTCGGCGGTGGCGGGACCGATGGCGCAGAGTTTGGGGCCGGGGGTAGCAGCAGTGGAGGAAAAGAAGGCTTCGACGGCGTTGGCGGAGGTGAAGATGGCCCAGTGGTAGGAGGTCCAATCGGGGCGTTCGAAGGGGATGGGGTGGATTTCGATGACGGGGAGTTCGACGACTTCGGCGCCGAGAGCGCGGAGCTTCGAAGAGAAAGTGCCGGCCTGGGACTGGGCGCGCGTGACGAGGATGCGGCGGCCGGCGAGGGGGAGGTCGCCGCCATAGACGGAGGCGAGGATGGCGCGGGCGCCGAGACTGAGGAGACGGTGGGCGGCGGCGGCGCCGAGAGTGGCGGCGCTGGCGGCGGGGGCGCTGCAACGGTCGTCGAAGAAGGGCTCGCCTTCGGGATGGATGACGACGGCGCGGAGGGTGAGCTGATCGTTTTCGACAGTGGCGTGAGCGCCGATGGGAACCTGACAGCCGCCGCCGAGAGCGGCGAGGACGGCGCGTTCGGCGGTGACGGCGGCGCGGGTGGGGGCGTGGTCGAGCTTTGAGCAGATGAGGAAAGCGTCGCCCTGGTCGTCGCGGGTTTCGATAGCGAGAGCGCCCTGGCCGACGGCGGGGCACATGAGATCGGCGGGCAGGAGTTCAGTGATGCGATGGCCCCAACCGAGGCGGCGCAGGCCGGCGCCGGCGAGAAGGATGGCCTGGAACTGGCCTTCGTCGAGCTTGCGGAGGCGGGTGTCGAGATTGCCGCGGATGGGTTCGATGATGAGATCGGGGCGGAGGCGCTTCAACTGGGCGGAGCGGCGGAGAGAGGAGGTGCCGACGCGGGCGCCGTGGGGGAGGGCTTCGAGGGTGGAGCCGATGAGGGCGTCGAAGGGGATTTCGCGCTCGGGGATGGCGGCGACGGTGAGGCCGTCGGGGAGGATGGTGGGGAGGTCCTTGAGAGAGTGGACAGCGAGATCGATGCGGCGGTCGAGGAGGGCTTCTTCGATCTCCTTGGTGAAGAGGCCCTTGGAGCCGACCTTGGCGAGCGGGACGTCGGTGATCTTGTCGCCGGTGGTTTTGATGATCTCGAGATGGGTTTCGACGCCGAGTTCAGCCAGGCGGGCGGCGACCCAGTTGGCCTGCCAGAGGGCGAGTTGGGAGCCGCGGCTGCCGATGATCAGTTTCATTCATCCTCCAGGCGGAACATGCGGCGGATGACGGAGAGAATGCGGTCGCCTTCCGGCTGGGAGGCGGCGCGGCGGATTTCGGTCATCGGGCCGTGAGCGAATTTATTGATGAGGCCGCGGGTGTAAGCCTGCAGGGCCTCTTCCTGCTGCGGCGAGAGTGCGCCGAAGCGGGAGCGGACGCGGTCGAGTTCAGCGCGGGAGAGATCGTCGAGTTGCTGCTGGAGGCCGACGATGATGGGGGCAACCTCGCGGGCGCGTATTTTGTCGAAGAGGCGCTGGATCTCCTCCTCGATGATCCGCTCGGCCTGATCGGCTTCGCGTTGGCGGGCGAGGCGGTTCTGTGCGACCTCGCGGCCGAGGTCGTCGATGTCGTAGAGGTAGATATTTTCGAGGTCGTCGACGGCGGGTTCGACGTTGCGGGGGACGGCGATGTCGATGATGAAGATGGGGCGGTTCTGGCGGCGGCGGAGGACCTGCTTCATCTCGTCTTTGCGGAGGATATAGTCGGGCGCGCCGGAGGAGGTGATAACGATGTCCATCTCGTGGAGGCGCTGGTGGAAGGTGTCGTAGTCGATGACGGAGCCTTCGAAGAGAGCGGCCATCTCTTCGGCGCGGGCGCGGGTGCGGTTGGTGACCAGGATGCGGTTGCAGCCGGCGCGGTGGAGGTGGCGGGCGGCGAGTTCGGACATTTTGCCGGCGCCGACGAGGAGGACGGATTTGGATTTGAGATCGCCGAAGATCTGGCGGGCGAGCTCAATGGCGGCGTAGGAGATGGAGACGGCGCTGCGGCCGATGTCGGTTTCGGAGCGGACGCGTTTGGCGACGAAGAAGGCGCGGGTGAGGACGGTGTCGAGGAAGCCGTGGACGGCACCTTGGGCGCGGGCGGCGGAGTAGGCGGCTTTGAGCTGGCCGAGGATCTGGGGTTCGCCGAGGACCATGGAGTCGAGGGAAGCGGCGACGCGGAAGAGGTGGCGGACGGCCTCGCGGTCGTCGAAGGTGTAGAGGTAGGGCTGGAGGAAAGACTGATCGAGGGAGCGGCCGCCGGCGAGCCGGGCGAGGACGGCGGGAAGCGCGTCCTCCGACTTGGCGTGGATGGCGACCTCGACGCGATTGCAGGTGGAGAGGATCAGAGCTTCTTCCACGCCCGGGCAATCCTGGAGAGATTGGAGGGACTCAGGGAGGGCGGCTTCGGGGAAGGCGAAGCGCTCGCGGATCTCGACCGGCGCGGTTTTGTAGCTCAGACCTGTGAGAAAGACCTTCATTGGCAGGCGAGCCTCATTTTTCCAGGAGGGGGCGCAGCCCGACGTGAGCGGCCCAGGTGAGAACGGAGAAACAGAGCACGGTCAGGGAGAGGAGAGCGGCTCGTCTTCCGCGCCATCCGGCGGAGAGACGGAGGAAGACCATGACGAGATAGAAAGCCCAGGTGATGAGGGAGACGACGATGGCGGGCTGAGTAATCCAGCGGGTGCCGTATTCGATGGAGGCCCAACTGGAGGCGGCGGCGACGGCGAGGGTGATGGCGACGAAGCCGAAGTTCATGGAGCGGGTGATGAGATTGTCGAGGACCTCGAGAGGGGGGAGACGGTCAGAAGCGGTGCGGAAGAGCCAACCGGGCTGGGCGTGGCGGCGCTTGAGGCGGCGTTCCTGGAGGAGATAGAAGACCGAGGCGGCGGCGCTGAACATGAGGCCGGAGATACCGATGAGGACGAGCAGGATGTGGGTAACGAGCAGCGCGCCGCGAAGGCGAGTGTCGGACCAGGAGGTGGAGGGTCCGGCGGTGGCGCCGATGAGGGTGAGGACGGCGACCAGAGGGAAGACGAAGACGCTGAGGACGGCGAAGTGGTAGCGCCATTCGAGGAAGAGATAGGCGACGGCGAAGAGGAAGGCGGCGAGGGAGGCGGTTTCGAAGAAGTTGTTGGCGGCGACAGTATGGAGGGCGATGCTGTGCTCGACGATGGAGACGAAGTGGAAGACGACGGCGAGTTGGAAGGCGCGGAGGGCCAGGGGGAAGAGGCGGTCGCCCTGCCGGAGCAGGGAGAGAACTGCCTGGAGCAGCGCGAGCATGTAGAGGGCGGTGGCCAGACGAAGCCAGACGAGGCTCATTTCCAGCATGGGACCACCCGGCGGCAGAAAAAACCCGGCACGCTTTGAGTATACCCCGCGCGGAAGATTCCCCCCATGGTGCGAAGATGGCAGCATGACGCTGAATCTGAAGGGCAAAACGGCACTGGTGACAGGTGGAACGCGAGGCATTGGGCGGGCAGTGGCGGAGAGGCTGCTGGAAGCGGGGGCCAGCGTGGCGATCTGCGGGCGGAGCGCGGAAGGGGTAGAGAGGGCGGTGGAGGAGATGCGGGCACGGTTTTCGCGCGAAACCCTAAAACTCGAAGGCAAAGCCGCCGATGTTGGGAGTGAGGCAGCCGTACGAGAGTTGTTCGGATGGCTAGACGGCGGGATCGGCGGTCCGGACATCCTGGTGAACAACGCCGGGGTGGGGATCTTCAAGGATCTGGCAGAGTTGACGCCGGGAGAATGGAATCTAGTGATCGGGACGAACTTGAGCGGCGTTTACCACTGTTGCCACGAAGCGCTGCCGCGGATGCGGCAGAGAGGTGGCGGGTGGATTGTGAACGTGGCGAGCCTGGCAGGGAAGAACGCCTTTGCCGGAGGAGCGGCGTATAACGCGTCGAAGTTCGGGCTGTGCGGAATGAGTGAAGCAGTGATGCTGGATCACCGATATGAAGGTGTGAAGGTGACGACGGTGCTGCCTGGCAGCGTGAGCACGGATTTCGGGCGCGCGGGCAAGGCGGACTGGAAGATTGCTCCGGAGGATGTCGCGGAGACGGTGGCGATGATCCTGGCGATGCCGGAGAGGACGTTGATCAGCCACGTGGAAGTCCGGCCGTCGCGCCCGCCGAAGCGGTAAGCGGGAGCAGGAGATTGGGATTTGTTGCCGCCGGGAGGGCGATGTGCCCGCCGGTGAGTGGATCAGGAAAGGAGCCCATTTTGGGCCAAGGGATGACAATCGACACCAAACCTGGCGACGGCACTGCAGGCGCCATCCCGCCGATGCCGAGAGAGGCCCGGCGGCTCCCGTTCACGCGCCGCCAGGGCGGAATGGGCTTGGATGCTTTTCTGCGCGACGATGCCGTCGAGGGGCACACGGCTCCGGCTCTGGTCCTGGACCCGTCGAGGACGGGGCGCGAGGCGACGACGCTGGAGAGCGGGTTGAAGCAACTGGTGGTGGGCCAGGACGAAGCGATCTCGCAGATCGTGAACATCTACCAGATGCATGCGACGGGGCTGAACGCACCGCATCGTCCGGTGGGCAATTTCCTCTTTCTGGGGCCGACGGGGTCGGGCAAGACGAGAATTGTGGAAGCGACCGCGGAGACGCTGCTGGGTTCGGCGCGGGCGGTGATCAAGATCGACTGCGCGGAGTTTCAGCACAGCCACGAGATCGCGAAGCTGATCGGCTCGCCTCCGGGCTACCTGGGACACCGGGAGACGCATCCGCTGCTGAGCCAGGAAGTGCTGAACCAATATCACACGGAGCGGATGAAGCTGAGCTTCGTGCTGTTCGACGAGATCGAGAAGGCATCGGATGCGCTGTGGAATCTGCTGTTGGGGATTCTGGACAAGGCGACGCTGACGCTGGGCGACAACCGCAAGGTGGATTTCTCGCGGGCGATGATCTTCATGACATCGAACCTCGGAGCGGCGGAGATGAGCGCGATCATGGCGCCGAAGCTCGGATTTGGGGCGATGCGCAAAGGGCCGGAGGCACTGGACGCGAAGACCGGTGAGAAGCTGGGCCGGACGAGCCTGGAGGCGGCGCGCCGCAAGTTCACGCCGGAGTTCATGAACCGGCTGGACAAAGTGGTTGTCTTCAAACCGCTGGGCGAAGAGCAATTGCGGAAGATCCTAGACATCGAACTTTCGATGGTGCAGGAGCGGGTGTTTTACGCTTCGCCGGACCGCAGTTTCGTCTTCTCGCTGACGCAGGAGGCCAAGGAGTTACTGCTCCGGGAAGGCACGGACGTGAAGTATGGCGCGCGGCATCTGAAACGGGCGATCGAGCGGCTGTTGGTGCAGCCGATGTCGAACCTCATTGCGACGGAGCAGGTGCGCGGTGGGGATCTGATCAAGGTGGACGCGGAAGCGGAGGGTGGGTGGCTCCGTTTTTCCCGGGCGGCGGAAGGGCTGCCCACTCAGGCGATGGCGGAGATGGCAGAAGTACCGGCGAGGCGTTGGATGAGAGCCGCCTCGGCGCCGCCGCCTGAAGTGCAAAGGATTCCCGCGGCGCGTGGATCGCGACGGGGGTAGGACGGCATCCGGACGTTTGCCGCAATCAGGGCTGAAGCGGCGGGGATTCGACAGGTGCGCGCGGGGCTAAGACCGGGATGCTGCCGCCTTGCTGGGTAAGCGAGAGGGGGCGGGGCTCGGATTCGCACTCGGGCAGGGGTTGAACGGAGTAGTAGTTCAGTCCGTACCGCCAGGCGCGGTGGAGATTATCGACGCAAGTTTGAGCGGCGTGCGGCTTGACCTTGCGCCACAGGCCGCGGGCGGAGACGAGTTCATCGAGCACGGGGGCCGTGCTCCGTTTGACGTACCAGAGGCCGCCGGCAGACAAGGCGGCGACGAGCACGATGGCCGGGGTGCGCCGGCCACGGGACTCGAGCCACCAGGCGGCGGCGGCAAAGGGCGCGATGAACGCGAAGTACTCCCAGTGCAGTTCGCCCCACTCAGCGCGGCGGATGCCGTAGAGGAGCGATTCCGGCAGGATGGAGACCACGACGGGACAGAGGCCCACCAGCAGCGCGGAGAGCACCAGGCTGCGGCGCAGATTCTTCGCTTGCTGACACCCGACGGCCAGCAGGGTGGCCAGCGGGGGCACGAGCGGCAGGATGTAGCCGGGGAGTTTGTTCGAAGAGAGCGAGAAGAACAGGAAGCCAAAAGCGAAGGTGGCGGCCGGAACGCGGAGGCGTTCGTCGCGCCAGGAGAAGGGTCCGAGAAGCGAGAGCAGGACAGGCCAGGGAAAGAGACCGCCGATGAGGACAGGGAGATAGAACCAGGCGGGCTGAACGTGCAGCAGTCCGCCGCTGGCGAATCGGGCAAGGTGGTGGCGGATGAAGAACTCTTCGAAGAAGGGCCGGCCATGAAGCAGGAGCATTGCAAGGAACCAGGGTGCGGCGAGGAGGAACGCGAGGGCGCCGGGCAGCAGGAACTGCCGCCATTGCCTGCGGTTGAGCCAGAGGAATGGGAGCGCGAGCACGCCAGGGACCAGCCCTTTGGCGAGGATGGAGAGTGCGAATAGAAAAGCCGCCAGGTAGAGCAGGCGCCGGGAGGCGGTGCGCATCCAAAGCATGCCGCAGAGCAGTGCCCCATTGAAGGTGACGGCGAGGGGCGCGTCGGTGACGGCGACCTGGGTGTAGGCGGTCCACCCGGCGGTGGTGGCGAGGATCAGAGTGGCGGCGATGGCGGCCTGATCGTCGATGAGACGGCGGAGAGCGGCGAACTGGAAGGCGAGAAAGGCAAGGGAGAGGATGGCGAGGGGGACCCTGGGGGCGAGGCCGTCGCTGAGTCCGGCCTTGTGGGCGATGGCGACGAGCCAGTAGAGCAGGGGCGGCTTTTCGAACCAGGGCTCACCCCAGAGGCGGGGGGTAATCCAGTCGCCGGAGTCGGCCATGGCGCGGCCGATGGAGGCGTAGCGGGGTTCGTCCGGGCCCAGCAGTCCGACGCTGGAGAGGCCGTCAAAGAGGAGCAGCGCCAGGGTGGCCAAGGCCAACGCGATCAGGAGGTTATTTCGGGTGCGGAGGCCAGCCAGGGACACTCACCAGTATAATGGCGGCAATGAAGTGGATTTGCATCATCGCCGCCCTGTGTTGTGGCTTGCCGCTGGCGGCGGACGTTTCGCAGTGTGCCTGTGACCCCTCCAAGCCGGAGACGATGAAGGCGCGGGAGTGCTCGCTGTGCAACGTGGCGAGCCAACACAAAGGCGAGGGGAAGTTCTTCGTATTAAAAGACAACAACCCGCGCAAGCCGAACCGCTGGCTGGTGTTGCCGGTGGAGCACGGCGAGGGACCGCACCACATGCACGAGATGTCAACGGCGGAACGGGTCGAGTTCTGGCGCACGGCGATCAACCTGGGGAAAGAGAAGTTCGGCGAAGAGTGGGGTGTGGCTTACAACGGATGGAAGGTTCGGACACAGTGCCATGCGCATATCCACGTAGGCCGGTTCATTCGGGCGGCGGAGAGCGCGCAGTACAGGTTTGTGAGGACGGTGGAGCAGTTCCCCGCCCCGGAGGATGCGGGCCTGTGGATTCACCCGGTGCCGGGCGGTTTTCACGTTCATGCCGGAGAGCAGATTGCGGAGACGGTGCTGGTGCGTTGAGGCCGGGGAGTCGAGAAAGCCGCCCTGAGGATAGTAAGCTAGGCAATAGAGACTCGAGGACGCATGCGAATTCTAGTGGTTGAAGATGAAGAGCGCATTGCCGATTTCGTAAATCGGGGTTTAACCAGCGCCGGTTACGAAGTGCAGGTGGCGCCGGACGGGCAGACGGCCCTGGATCAGATCCATCAATCGGATTTCGATTTGGTGATCCTCGACCTGATGCTGCCGGATATAGACGGGCTGACGGTACTCGAAAAGCTGCGCGTCCGGAAGGTGAGCCCGGCGGTGCTGATCCTCAGCGCGCGGGGCGGCGTGGAGGACCGGGTGAAAGGGCTGGAACTGGGGGCCGACGACTACCTGGTGAAGCCGTTCGCGTTTGTAGAGCTGCTGGCCAGGGTGCGGGCGCTGATCCGGCGGGGTCAACCGATGATGGAGAAACTCTCGTGCGGAGACCTGACGCTGGATTGCGTCAGGCGGCGGGCCAACCGGGGGGGCAAGGCGATCGACCTGGCGCCGAAGGAGTTCAGCATCCTGGAGTACCTGATGCGGAACCAGGGCAAGGCGTTGAGCCGGACCATGATCGTGGAGCACGTCTGGGACATGGAGTACGACGGGTTGACGAACATCGTGGACGTCTACATCCGCCACCTGCGGAGCAAGGTGGACGATCCGTATCCGGCGAAGCTGATCCACACGGTGCGGGGCGTGGGCTACATGGTAGACCCGGGCACCAAGGTGACCGAAGAACAGGTTCAAATGCCGGACGTTGAGTAGGTCCATTCTCGATCCAGGGCTGGGGTGATTTGAGAGTGGGACTGAATTCCATTCGAGCGAAGTTGACGCTCAGCGCGGCGCCGGGGCTGCGCTTCCGCCTGACGGCGAGCTATGTGGTGCTGCTTGCCCTGGTTTTGACGAGCGTCGGCCTGATCTTCCGCCAGGCGCTGGCGACGGCCTTTCACATGCAGAACGAGCGGGTGCTGGCCGAGCAATGGTCCACGTTGCACGGCTACCTGCGAATCCAGGACGGCGAACTGGTGTGGCTGTACAAGCCGGGCGCGACCCAGGAGGAGTATGACGTGGACCGGCTGCGGCAGGTGCTCCTGCTGTCGGAGCCGGATGGGCGCGTGCTGGAGATGTCGTACGGCTACGCTGCGCTGGGCCAGGAATCGAAGGAACAGATTGCGAAGGTCCTGAAACTGAAGGACCCGGTGGACGTGAAGCGGCTCGACCGCGATGGCAATGCGCACCTGGTGCGAATGGGGGTGATGCGGGACGAGGGCAAGGAGTATTTCGTGGCGCTGGGCCTGCCGATTGAGGAGACGATGCAGGTGCCGGACCGGCTGATGCGGGTCTACTTCCTGATGATGCCCTTGATGCTGCTGGCGATTGGAGTACTGGGGTGGTTTGCGGCGGACCGGGGACTCCGTCCGCTGGAAGAGTTGACCACGGGCGCGGAACGCGTGTCCGGCGGAGACCTGAGCCTGCGGCTGTCGCCGCGCGGAACGGGCGATGAACTGGACACCCTGATCACGACATTCAACGGGATGATGGAGCGGCTGGAGCAGAACTTCGGCCGGGCGTTGAGATTCTCAGTGGACGCGTCGCACGAGCTGCGGACGCCGCTGACGGTGATCCGCGGCCAGTTGGAAGTAGCCATGATGACGGCGGAGACGAAAGAACAGTACCGCCAGGCGATTGAAACGGCGCTGGAAGACGTGGAGCAACTGGTGGTGATCGTGAATGGGCTGCTGTATCTGGCGGAGGCCGAATCCGGGCAGATCCGGCTGCAGAAGGAGCCGCTGGAGCTTTCGACGTTGCTGGTTGAGCGCTTGCAGCGACTACAGGCGGAAGCACGGGCGAAGGGTGTGGAGTGCGCGTGCGAAATCGAGCCGCAGTGTCCTGTGTTCGCGGACCGCCAATTGATGGAGCGGATGACGCAGGAGTTGTTTTCCAACGCGATGAAGTTCACGCCGGCGGGCGGGCGGATCAGCGTGGGGCTGCGACGGGCGGGCGGTGAGGTGGACCTGCGCGTGAGCAACAATGGAGCCGGCATTGGGGAAGAACATCTCCAGCACATTTTTGAACGGTTCTACCGAGTGCGAGAGGGCGAACATTGCCGGGCCAGCGGGGTGGGACTGGGGTTGACGACGGCACAGTGGATTGTTCAGGCGCACGGAGGGCGAATTGAGGTGTCCAGCGCGCGCGGTGCGGAGACGGTCTTCGTGGTTTCGCTGCCGGCGAGCGTGAGCGCGTAGCGGGAAGCCGGCACCCAATCGGGCTTGCACGCTTCGGGGGTGGGCTTCGTCCTGGACTTACATGAGATCCGGACGTGTGTGGGTTCTGTGCCTGTTTGCGGCCGGCGCCGTACTGTGGGGCCAGCGGGAACGCTTCGCACCGAGCCAGGAGGTGGCGACGTGGGAGTACCGTTCATTGGTTCCGCAGGAGGTGGCGCCGGGCTCGTACCGCCAGGTGGATTGGTATGACGTCACGCGGATGGGCGAGCAGGGCTATGAACTGGTCAGTGTGACGCCCTGGGTGATTCGCAACGACGAGCGGCTGTACAAAGACACGGCGCCGAAAGTGATCACGCAGAACTACATGGCGTACTACTTCAAGAAACCGAAGGCGCTGCAGAAGTAAGAGCGGCGGCGAGGCGGCGGGCGAGGCGCCCCGGCCGCGGGGGCGCAACGGTGTGCGTCCGCGTGGACTGGGCGAGCAGGAGAACGGACCAGCCGCCGGGCATTTCGAGCCAGGCCTGCCAGCGGTCAGGCAACTCCGTGGCCGAGGGCCACCAGGCGGGGTGGGGACGCGCGGCGATCTTCAGCGGCGCGGGCCACAGGTGGCGGCCCCAGAGTTGTTCGGCCTCGGCCAGGGGCTGGCTGGAGGTGAGTTGGAAGACCGCCACGCGTTGATCCGGCCGCGGCGCCGCAAGAGGCGGACCCGAGTGAGGCGCCGCAAAGAGCGGCGACGTGGCGGGAAGGGTGAGGAAGTGGCGGCGGAGCATCGTGAGCTATTGAGCCGCGGCCGTGCGGAACTTCCAAACGGTGGTGGACTTGTATTGCTGGCCGGCCTTCAGCGTGGTGGTGGGGAAGGCGGGGTGGTTGGGCGAATCGGGGTAGTGCTGGGTTTCGAGACAGAAGCCGAAGCGCTGCTGGTAGGCGACGCCGCCCTTGCCCTTGATGGTGCCGTCGAGGAAGTTGCCGGTGTAGAACTGCGTGGCGGGTTCAGTAGTCCAAACCTGCAGGACACGGCCCGAGACGGGGTCAGTCACTTCGGCGGCGGGCGCCAGTCCTTCATCCTTGCGATCGAGGACGAAGTTGTGATCGTAGCCCTTGCCGAGCTTGAGTTGGAGGTCATCGGCGGCAATGTCCTTGCCGATCGCCTTGGGGTTACGGAAATCGAACGGCGTGCCGGCCACCGGCTTCAACTCGCCCGTGGGAATGAGGCCGGCGTCCACGGGGGTGAAGCGACTGGAGTTGATGGCAATCTGCTGTCCAAGAACGTCGCCTTTGCCCTGCCCGGTGAGGTTGAAGTAGGTGTGGTTGGTGATGTTGAGGACGGTGTCCTGGTCAGTGGTGGCGGCGTAGTCGATCTTGAGGTCGTTGTCGTCGGTCAGGGTGTACACGACGGTGACGTCGAGGTTGCCGGGGTAGCCTTCTTCGCCGTCGGCGCTGCGGTATTTGAGGGTAAGCACCTGGCCTTCCGGCTTGGATTCGGCGGTGGCGGACCAGACCTGCTTGTCGAAGCCCTTGAGGCCGCCGTGGAGGGAGTTCTCACCGTTGTTTTTGGCGAGGGTGTAGGTCTTGCCGTTGAGGGAGAACTTGCCTTTGGCGATGCGGTTGCCGTAGCGGCCGACGATGGCGCCGAAGTAGGGATGCTCGCCGAGATAGCCCTGGAGATTGTCGAAGCCGAGCACGACGTCGGCGAACTGGCCCTTGGCGTCGGGCGTCCTGAGCGACACGACGATGCCGCCGTAGTTGGTGATGGCGGCTTCGACGCCGTTCCTGTTCTTGAGGATGTAGAGGTCGACCGGCTGGCCTTGGGCGGTTTTGCCGAATTCCTGTTTCGTCACGGATCCTTTTTCTCCTTGGGAAGCTCCCTGTGGTTCAGATGGTCTTTTGGCGCAGGCGGCACAGAAGATGACGGCAGCGAGGCAGGTGATGCTGAGGGTGCGGTGCATGCTTGCTCCTGATGCTAGAACTTTTCGCGCGTCTTGGCGGTGAAGTCACCCTCCACCGGCGCGAGGCGGTAGCGGTAAGAGTACGGCTGATCGGACTGGATGCGGTATGGGGCCATGGGCAAGGCGTTGCGGGACCAGCTATCGATGCCGCCGGCGCCCATCTGCTTCCAATCGAGATTGAGGTAGATCTGCGGGTGCGGCTTCATCTGGAAGGTGTAGCCGGCGTGCTCGATGTCGTCCTTGGAATAGTGGCGGGCGCTGACGCCGAGCGTGGGTTCGCCGACAGCCAGCAGGCCGACGCCGGCGGCGTTGGTGAGCGCCACCCAGCGGACATCGGTCTTATTGCCATTTTCCTGCGGCTTGGAGTAGTCGACCCACTCCTTATCGACGGTGCTCCTATAGACGCCGACGCGTTCGAACTGGCGATCGATGTGGGTTTCGACGGGGCCCCGGCCGTACCAGGTGATGTTCTCGAGGCCTGGGGCGGCGACGAGCTCCGTGCCGAACCGCGGCATCATGGCGCGCTTCTCGCTCCCGGGCTGGAAAGACGATTCGACGATGACATCGCCGGTGCTTTCGACCAGGTAGGAGTAGGTGACAGAGGCGCCGCCCATGCCGTAGAGGTCCGCGCTGACCGTGACCTTCACCTGCTTCTCGCCGAGGTTTTCGATCTTCACGTCCTTCACATCCATGCGAGGAGCGGCTTCGCGCCACAGGCGGATGTTGATGGCTGGGTTGTTCTGGGCGGCGTCCCGCATGGATTTCCAGGCGCCGGTGTCGTTATCGGAGACGGGGCGCCAGAAGTCCGGGCGCGGGCCGCGCTCGATGAGCCGGGTGCCCTTGTAGACGTAGGAAGTCATGGCGCCGTCCTGCTTGCCGATGCTGAGCGTGAAGCTGGCGCCCTTGATGTTCACCATGCCGTTGGCTTCGCTGACGGCGAGGGCGGGAGCCTTGGTGAAGTCGGCCGCAATGGCGGGCGCGCTCACCGGGAGCTGCCACTGTTCCCAGGAGACCTCATGGCCGGCGGGCGCCCAGAGGGCAGGGGCCTTTAGCTTGAAGCTGAGGTCGAGCCAGTATTCGACGCCGGGCTGAGGCTGGATCTTCGGCAGAGGAAGAGTGAACTCCTTCTCGGCGCCGGGCTCGATGTCGAGCGCGGGCAGCGGACCGGAGGCGAGGACGCTGCCGCCGGCCTTGACGGTCCAGGCGGCGGCGATCGAGTCCTTCGGGTTTACGAAGTGATACCAGTTCTTCACACGGATGCGGCCGGCGGCAAGATCGACGGGCGTGCCATGGAGGTAGCGGTAGACGTACTTGATGGCGGAGAGGCCGGGGTGGGGCTTGCGATCGGCTGAGATGAGGCCGTTGTTGTTGAAGTTGTTGTCGTTGCGAATGCCGGTCTTGTCTTCCCACCAGCCGCCGTAGGCGAGGAAGGTATCGGACTTGGTATTGCCGCGATATTCGGGAGGCACGGGGAGCTTGATGCCCTGGTCCACCCAATCCCAGACGAAGGCGCCCTGGGCGTTGGTGCCCGAGTAGAAGATGTCCCAATACTCCTGGAGGCCGCCGTTGGAGTTGCCCATGGCGTGAGTGTATTCGCAGAGGATGAGGGGCATGTCGGGGCGCTTGGCGGCTTCGTTCTTCACACGCTCCGGGGTGGGATACATGAAGGAGTTGATGTCGGCGTTGGAGCCGCCGTTGGCGGTGGAGCCTTCGTAGTGCCAGGGGCGGGAGGGATCGCGGCGCCTGGCCCATTCGTAGGTGAGCTTCGCGTTGAGCCCCTCGCCGCTCTCATTGCCCATGGACCAGAAGATGACGGAGGGGTGGTTCTTGTCGCGCTCCACCATGCGCTGGACGCGGTCCATATAGGCGGCGGTCCAGTCGGGCGAGTTGGTGAGGAGGTTGTCGCTCTTGCCGTTGCCGTAGTGGTGGACTTCGATGTTGGCCTCATCCATGACGAAGAGACCGTACTGATCGCAGAGTTCGTACCATTCGGGCTGGTTGGGATAGTGAGAGGTGCGGACGGCGTTGACGTTGAAGCGCTTCATCAACTCGATGTCTTTGATCATGAGGGCGCGGTCCACCACCTTGGCGGTTTCGTGCGAGTGTTCGTGGCGGTTGACGCCCTTGATGAGAATAGGCTGGCCGTTGACGAGAACGCGGCCGGACTTGATCTCGACCTTGCGAAAGCCGACGTTTTGCGGGATGACTTCGACGACGGCGCCGGCGGAGTCTTTCACGCTGAGCAGGGCGCGGTAGAGGTAGGGGGTTTCGGCGGTCCACTTCTTCGCGTTGGCCACGGGGATGTTCAGCGTGACGTTGGCGGCGCAGGGCGCGGATGCCTTGCCGGCGGGGGCTCCCGCGGCGTCGAGGAGGTCGAGGTTCAGCGTGCAGTTGCCGGGATTGAGCACCTCGGCCTTGAGGGTGAGCGTGGCGTCTTTGTAGGCGGCATCGAGATCGGTTTGCACCTCATAGTCGCGGACGTGCGTGGGCGCGGTGGACCAGAGGTAGACGTCGCGATAGATGCCGCTCATGCGCCACATGTCCTGGTCTTCGAGGTAGGCGCCGTCACCGAATCGGTAGACCTGAACGGCGAGCGTGTTGACGCCAGGCTTGAGATGGGGGGTGATGTTGAACTCCGCGGGTGTGCGGCTGTCCTCGTTGTAGCCGACACGGACGCCGTTGACCCAGACGTAGAAGCAGGAGTCGACGCCGGCGAAGTGGAGATAGACGGTGCGTCCCTTCCAGGCTGGGGAGACGGAGAAGGTGCGGCGGTAGCTGCCCACGGGATTCCAGTCGTAGGGCGGCGTGGGCATTTTGGTGCGGTCCTGGGGGAAGGGATAGATGATGTTGGTGTAGAGAGGGATGTCGAAGCCATGCATCTGCCAGGAGGCGGGGACGGGCATGGTGCGCCAGGCGGAGTCGTCGTAGTCGGTACGGAAGAAGTCGAGCGGGCGGTCGGCGGGACGCAGCGCGCCCTGGAATTTCCAGGCGCCGTTGAGGGATTGGAACCACGGCGATTGCTCGCGCGCGCCGGCCTTGGCAAGGGCGGCGCTGGGGTAGATCATCATGGTGGCGTGAGGCTTTTCGACGCCGATGGTGATGATGGAGGGGTTATCCCATTCTGGCTTGTCGGCGGCGAGGCAAGCGGTTACAAGGGCAAAAAGGGCGCAGAGAAACAGTCGCATAATACACTCCAGGGTGCCTGAGATCCGACGATATCACAGCGCCGGGTAGTTGACCTTTTCCAGGAAGAGCCCGGAGGCGGGCGCAGTCCAGGCGGCGACGTCGTGCTGCTTGCCGCGGGCCTCGATGAGTTGGGCAAATTCTTCGACCTTGAGTTCTCCGAGGCCGACCTTGACGAGGCAGCCGGCGAGTCGGCGGACCATGCGCCAAAGGAAGTGCGAGGCTTCGACGTGGAAGAGGATGAGGTCGTCCTGCCGCTCGACAGTGGCGCTGTTGACGACGACGATGGTGGATTCGCCGGGCTTGGAAGGATCTTTGGCGCAGAAGCGGACGAAGTCATGGCGGCCGGGGATGAGGGCGGCGGCCTGCTGCATTTTGGCGAGGTCGAGCGGGTCTTTGATCCACCAGACGAACTTCTTGGAAAAGGCGGTTTTGCGGGTGGAGATCTGGTAGACGTAGCTGCGGGAGACGGCGCTGTGGCGCGCGTGGAACCTGGCGGGCACTTCCTGGACGTCGAGGATGGCGATGTCGGCGGGCAGGGCTTCGTTCATGAGGCGCAGGAGGAGTGCGGGCGGGGTGGGCCGGCGCGGTGCGCCGCGGAGGTGCGCCACCTGGGCGGCCGCGTGGACGCCGGAATCGGTGCGGCCGGAGCCGGCGAGCTCGACGGGGCCTTTGAAGAGGTCGGCCGTTGCTTTGCGCAGTTCGCCCATGACGGTGCGAGGGGCATTGATCTGTTCGGCCCAGCCGCTATAGCGGCTACCGTCGTATTCGAGAATCAGCTTCCAGGTCTTCACTCTGTCTCCTATGATGCGCGACTCGGCGCTCACGTGCGCGGTCCATAATGGAGACGAGAGCCATGCTTATCGTTCACGTACACATCAACGTCAAGCCGGAATGCGTGGACGCCTTCCGCGAGGCGACCATTGAGAATGCCAGTAAGAGCATCGAAGAGCCGGGCATAGCGCGCTTCGATTTCCTGGCCCAGCAGGACGATCCGACGAAGTTCCTGCTGGTGGAGGTATACGCGGACCCGGCGGCGGCGGCGTCGCACAAGAACACGGCGCACTACGCCAAGTGGCGCGACGCGGTGGCGCCGCTGATGGCCGAGCCGCGCAGCAGCGTGAAGTTCACGAACGTGTTTCCCGGCGAATCGAGCTGGTAAGCGGCATGAATTGGGAGTTCGCCACCGCCGCACGCATCCGTTTCGGCGCCGGCACGGCGCGGGAAGCCGGCGGCGCCGCGCGGCAGATGGGGACGCGTGCGCTGCTGGTGACGGGGAGTTCACCGGGGCGCGCGTCCACGTTGCTGGCGGACCTGCACAAGGAGGGCGTCGGCTGCACACCGTTCGCAGTGAGCGGCGAGCCGACGGTGGAGTGCGTGCGCACGGGCGTGGAGACGGCGCGGCGCGAGCAGTGCGATCTGGTGATCGCGTGCGGCGGCGGCAGCGCCATCGACGCCGGCAAGGCCATCGCGGCTCTGCTCACGAATCCGGGCGATCCGCTGGACTATCTCGAAGTGGTGGGCGCGGGACAGGCGCTGAAGCTGGCGCCGGCGCCGTTCATCGCCGTTCCGACCACGGCCGGCACAGGCAGTGAGGTGACGCGAAACGCGGTGCTGGGCTCCACAGAACATGGCGTGAAAGCGAGCTTGCGCAGCCCGCTGATGCTGCCGCGCCTGGCGGTGATCGACCCGGAGTTGACCCTGGAACTACCGCCGGCGGTGACGGCCTCGACGGGTTTGGATGCATTGACGCAGTTGCTGGAGCCGTTCGTATCCACACGCGCGAATGCGATGACGGACCTCTACTGCCGCGAGGGCATGCGATTGTCGGCGCGCTCACTGCGGAGAGCCTTCGAACAGGGCGACGATCTGGTGGCACGCACGGACCTGGCGCAGGCGAGCCTGTTCGGCGGACTGGCGCTGGCCAACGCGGGATTGGGCGCGGTGCATGGATTCGCGGCTCCGATCGGCGGGATGTTCCCCGCCCCGCACGGCGACGTGTGCGCGGCGCTGCTGGCACCCGCCACGAGGATCAACATTGGCGCCCTGCGTGCGCGCGCGGCCGGCAGCGCGGCGCTGGAGCGCTACCGGGAAGCCGCGCGTATCCTCACGGGACAGGCCGCGGCCACGCTGGAAGATCTGATCGCCTGGCTCGAAGAGCTGGTGCGCGGCCTGCGGATTTCCGGACTCAGCGCTTACGGAGTGCGGCGGGAGGACCTGATGGAGATCGCCGCCAAGGCCGCGCAGGCGAGCAGCATGAAAGCCAATCCGCTGGTGCTGTTCCCCGAGGAACTGTTGGAAGCTTTGGAATCGGCTTTACACTGAGATCGGGAGGTTCACGCCGATGCGCAAACTGGTCATCGTTGCCCTTCTGGCCGTCGTGGCCCTGAGCTCCGCATCTGGGCAGCGCACCCCTTACGTTCGCGCGTCGGGGGAGGGAGTGGCTTCGATCAAGCCGGATCAGATGAAGCTGACGGTGGGAGTGACCACGCAGGCGGAAACCGCGCAACAAGCTGCCGCGGACAATGCCGCGCGGTCCACGCAGGTGATCGACGCACTGCGCAAGCTGCTGGGCCCCTCGGCGGAGTTGCAGACCATCGCCTACAACGTCACTCCGTTGTACAAGTACCCGTCCGGCGGGACGCCGGTGCTCTCCGGCTACAGCGCGTCCAACACTCTTGAAGCGACCACAGGGGATCTGTCGATCGCCGGCCGCCTGATTGATGTAGCGGTGGGAGCGGGCGCGACTTCGGTGGGCAGCATCCGGTTCGGGCTGAAGGACCCGCAGCCAGCCAAGCAGATCGCCCTGAAGCTGGCCGTGCAGCAGGCCCGCTCCAGCGCGGATGCCATGGCCGGGGGGCTGGGCGCGAAGCTCGGCTCGGTGATCTCGATTGCGGAAGCCAGCGTGGCCACGCCGGTCTATAGCGACCGGAGTACCGCTGCGGGCGCGGCGACGGTGACACCGGTTGAGACGGGTATGGTCGAGGTCCGCGCCTACGTGGTGATCGAGGCGCAGTTGGCGAACTAGCGGGAACTGGCCGCGCGCTCGTTCAGATACTCTTCGATGTTGGTGTAGCCGTCGTTGTCGCGGTCCAGAGCGGCATCGCGCGGGTCGTTGGGATTCAGGCCCTTGGCGCGTTCCCATTCATCGGGCATGCCGTCAGCGTCGGTGTCCTTGGGTGCGGCAACGGCGGGGTAGACAGGCCAGCCGCCCACTTCCTTGGTCGCGTCGATGATGCGGCCCTTGCCCGTGCGTACCTCTTCGATGATGCGGGTGTCGACGGCATCTCGCACGGGCCGCGAGGCGCCGGCGCCGGCCAACACCAGGTTGTAGGCTTCCCGCGCGGTGACCGTCTTCACGGGCATGGCAGAGAAAGGCGCGTCCATCAATTCAAAGAGCGGGCGGCCCGCTTCCTGCCGCGGCTCGAACATGGCGGCGTCGTTCTTCGAGAACTGCGGGCGGCCCTCCACCTCGTTGCCGCTGACGAAGTACTTCACGCGCGCCGTTTTGGTGAGGATGATGGGCGGGCGCTGGCTGCTTTCCGGACCGGGCTTGAGATAGTTGTTCACGTAGTTGGCGCTGAGCACATCGCCGGTCATTCCGCTGCAAATGGCGCCCCACAGGGCCATGACGTTGTTGCGCACGTCGAAGGTGGGGAACGGCGGACGGCCGTAGTTGTCGCCGAGACGCGGGTTGCGGGCGATGTTCTTCACCCAGAGATTGTGATGGAAACTGACGCCGCCGATGGCGCGGGCCAGCGAGCCGTAGCCGTGCTCGCCCTTCTTGTGGACGCTCTTGCGCAGCGATTCGCCAATGAGGCTCCATTGCACGGTGACGTCGCGAATTCCGCCGCTGGGCGAGAGCGATTCATCGACGGACCAGGAGGCGGAGCAGTGGTCGACCACCACGTTGTAGCTGTCGCCGCCGATGGAGATGGCATCCACTTCCTTGCCCAGCACTTCGCCGGGCCGCGAGCGGAGGTAGCGGATGACGACGTCATGCGTGGAGACCACCAGGCCCGCTCCGCGCAGGCAGATGCCCTGGCCTGGCGCGCTTTGCCCGGCGAGCGTGACGAAGGGTTCGCGGATGCGGATCTCGTCCTTGAGGTCGATGATGCCGGAGACACCGAAGACGACAACGCGCGGCCCCTTGGCCTCCAGCGCCTCGCGCAGGCTGCCCGGGCCGCTGTCGTTGAGGTTCTTCACCACATCGACGCGGCCGCCGCGGCCGCCGGCCGTGGCGGAGCCGAAGCCTTCGGCGCCGGGGAACGCGGGGAGATCGCGGCGCGTGATCTTACCGTCGAGCATGGTGAGCACGGGGTGGATCATGCGGATCTCATCTTCCGGGCAAGTGAGGATGTCGCGATCGATCACGATGAGATCCGCCAGCTTGCCCGGTTCGATGGAGCCGGATTGCTTTTCGCTGAAGTGCATGTAAGCAGCGCCGGTGGTGTGCATCCGGATGGCCTCTTCGCGCGTGATCTTCTGCTCGGGATAGATCACCTTGCCCTCCGTGGTGCGGCGCGTGATGGACATCCACATGCCGTAGAAGGGATTGAAGGGATTGACGGCGTTGTCGGGATTGTGGCCGAGCATGTGATCGCTGCCGCCGGCGACGACGATGCCGTGGTCGAGGTATTCGCGCAGCGGATAGAAGTGGCTCATGTTCTGGAGGCCGAAGACGCGCTCCAGAGCCGGCTCATCGAAGTGGAGCCAGCCAGGCTGTACGTCGGCGAGGATGCCGAGGCGTTTCATCTTCTCAATCGATTCGGCGCTTTGAAAGCTGCCGTGCATCACGTGGGAGCGTGTGGGCGCGATGGGCTTCACTTTGTCGAGGCGGTCGAAGGTGTCCAGCAGAACGTCGATGGCGCCGCCGCCCTGGACGTGGGCGGTCATCTGCCATCCCTTGTCGCGCGCGGCGGAGAAGATGGTGTAGAGCTTGTCAGGCTCGACGAAGAGCGTGCCGCGCGCGTCCGGGTTGGTCTGGCCGTAGAGTTGCCGGCCGAAGGGGCCGTAGGGCATGCGCTGGTAGGCCGTGCCGACGGACTGGCCGCCGTCGAGGGTCACTTTGAAGGCGCCGAATTTCAACCAGTCGTCGCCCTGGTTCGTGGTCCACTTGGAGGCCTGGATCTCTCGCACCACTTCCCCGGTGGGCCGCGCGGCGTTGATGCGCCAGGTGAGCACGACGCGAATCGGCAGCCGGCCCTGCGTCTTGAGTTTCTCAAACAGTGCCACATCTGAAGGCGTCACGGCGCGGTCACCCACAGCCGTGAGACCGGTGCTGGCGTAGATCTTCAGCATCTTCTCCAGAGCGGCCAGTTTCTCTTCCTCGGTGTAGGGCTCGGCCTTGGAGATGCCCTTGAGCAGTTGGGAAGCGTTGCGCAGGATGCCGTTGGGCTCGCCGTCGGCGCCCTTCACCACTTCCCCACCCGGCGGATTGGGCGTGTCTTTCGTGATGCCGCTGATCTTGAGCGCCATCGTGTTGGCCGACCAGACGTAGCTGCCGTCGAAGGCCACGGGATGATCGGGCGTGACATCGAGGTCCTGCCGAACGGGCATGCGCATTTCCTTCAGGCGCGGCGGCAGAGTGCGCGGCACGATGATCCATTCGCCCTTGGGCGTGGTCTTGGCCTTGGCACGAATGAACTCCTGAATGGCGATGATGCTGTCGAAGGGCGGCAAAGGAGAGCGGAATTCGCTGAGGCCGGACTCGAGCGCGTGGACGTGCGCGTCAATGAGGCCGGGCAGCACGCTGCGGCCCTGGAGGTCGATCACCTGAGTTTTGGCGCCGCGCTCCTTGGCGAGCACGTCCTTGCTGACGCCCACGGCGACGATGCGGTTGCCGCGAATGGCCACGGCCTGCTGCACGCTGAAGCTACCGTCTACGGTGATGATCTTGCCGTTGTGCAGGATGAGGTCGGCATCGGCGCCCCAGGCTGCGGCGGCGATGAGAATAAGAGCGGATCGGCGCATAGCTGGATTCTATCGCTACACTGGTTAGTAATGACGCGCAGAGAACTGCTCGCCGCACTGGGAACGGCGCCCGTCCTCGCTGAGAAAACGCCTCCTGCCACTCCCGTGGCCGTGGCCCGCTGTGCGCGGTACGACACGGACCTGGCCGCCACGCTCGGCGGGATGTTCGATCAACTCGGCGGACTCGGCGGCCTGGTCAACAACAAGACTGTCACCATCAAATTGAATCTCACCGGCAGCCCTGGGCTGCGCTTCCAGGGCCGGCCGCTGGGCAACACGCACTACACGCATCCACGCACGGCACTGGCGCTCGCCCACTTGCTGGGCCGCGCCGGCGCGCGCCGCATCCGCTTCGTGGAAAGCTGCTGGGCCACGGCCGGGCCGCTGGAAGAGTACCTGCTCGAATCGGGCTGGAACGTGCGTGCGCTGAAGTCCGCCGCGCCCAATGTGGTGTTCGACAACACCAATGCGCGCGGGCCGCACAAGGACTATGCACGCTTCCGGGTGCCCGGCGGCGGAACCGTGTTTCCTGGCTTTGACCTCCATCGCGCCTACGACGAAACAGACGTCTTCGTCTCCATGGCCAAACTGAAGCAGCACAAGACCACCGGGGTCACGCTCAGCATGAAGAACATCTTCGGCATCACGCCGTCGTCGATCTATGGCGACGATGCGGGCGTCGATGCGCCCAATGAGAATCCCACCAAGGGGCGCGTCACGATCCTGCACGAAGGCAAGCGCCAGCCATCGGCCACCGCGCCCGCAGAACTCGACCCCAAGTCCAGCCGAAGCGGCGGCCAGCGCGTGCCGCGCATCGTGGCCGAACTCGCGGCCGCCCGGCCCATTCACATCTCGTTCATCGACGGCGTTGAGACGATCGCCGCCGGCGAGGGGCCGTGGATCGATGGCATCCGCTATGTGCAGCCCGGCCTGCTGGTGCTGGGCACGAACCCGGTCTCCACGGATGCCGTGGGCACGGCCCTGATGGGCCTGGACCCGCGCGCGCAGTTCGCGGATTGCGCCAACATGATGCTGCTGGCCGAGCAGATGGGTGTCGGCAGCGCGGACCTGAAGCAGATCGAGGTGCGCGGCGGCGCGCTCAAGGACCTCGTCTACCGCTTCTCCTGAGCCGCTTCCAGCAGCACGATGCCGACGTCCTCCACCAGCGGCATGTCCACGCCCGAGCCCTCCTCGGTGTCGTAGACCTCCAGTGGCCGCTCGCCGCGCGGAGTCAGCCACCGCGCGGACCGGAGCTTCGCGCTGAAGTGCAGCGTGACGTTCTCCACCGGGTAGTCGGTGTAGTTCACCAGATGGAGCGCCAGGCGGCCGTCGCCGGCCTTGAGATTGGAGAGCATCCCGGGCGCGCCGAAGACGCGCACGGCGAAGTTGCGGCGGTTGATGAGCGAGTTGATCTCGCGCCAGATCTCGTCGAGTTGCTTCAATTGCTCGGCGGAGTAGGTGACGCGATCCGGCGGCGGCAGTTCCATCTTCCAGCCGGGCGGGCCGTTCACCAGCGTGCCGCCGCGGCGGGCCATGTTGCGCGCGGCCTCCTTCTGCTCGGCGGTGAGGGCGGCCGGATCCAGCGTGAGCAGCATGCGCGTATCGGCCAGGCCGCGGCCGGTGAGGCCGGCGGGCGTGGTGACGGTAACGGGAATGTGCTTGGCGGCGATCATATCCACCACGCCGCCGGAGACAAGTGCGCCGCCGGCCGCCTCTTCGACGAGGGCCAGGGCGCTGTAGTCCCGCCAGCGGCAGAGCGCGCGCTGGTCGCGATAGAACTTCAGCACGCCGGCCAGGCGCTGCCAGTCCTTCATCACGCGCTCATCATTCCTGCGCAGCGCGGCCCAGAAGTCGGCATCGAGATCCACCAGCCAGGTGGCGCCGCTGATGGCGGCGTCGCCCACCGCCTTAATGTAAGCCGCGGCGCGCAAAGGCTCGCGCGGAGCGCGGACGGTGATCCAGATCCCGGTCTCGGGATCGGCCACGGCACGCAGAAAGCGGAGCGCGCCGCCGTTGGTCTCGATCCACGGTCCGCTGGTGGGGTGCGCCTGCAGGGCGCCGTCCTTCTCCGCGCGGATGCCAGGCCACAGCCCCTGCGCGGTGGCCAGCACGTCGGGCTTGTTCTGCCAGGCCAGTTCCGCACGCGGCACGATCTCCACCACGCGCTTCCCCGCCCCCTGCAGCCGCGCGCGCACGGCCGCTCCCAAGCGGCCCTCCACCACCACGCCATCCACCCCCGCGGCCAGCGTCGCGGCCAGCGCCTCATCGGGAGAATCCGCCGCGGCTTCCGCCAGCACTTGCAGGCCTTGCTTGTGCGCCCCGTCGACAAAGCCCGCCGCCAACTCGCCCGGAGGCACCACGACGCAATTCACAGCCGAGCCCGCCAACAGTTCCAGCGTGAACGCATCCGCCTTCGGCAGGCGCATCGGCACGCACTCCGCAGCCCAGGTGGAAGCCATGAAAGCAGCACTGAGAAGAGCCGTCACAAACACCATGATACGCAGCGCCGCCCAATGACTGGAATATCACCTGACCTATACTTGAGTTAGCATGAGCCTGTACTTCGCCACCGGATCCCCCACCACGGAAATCAGCTCCGCGGAACTCAAGAAGGCTGTCTTTCAATCGCTCGACGCGCTCGGCGAGCGGAAGAAGGTTCTGGCGCTGCCCCCGGACATCACGCGCTTCCACTCCCGCGCCGGCGAGATCACACGCCTCGTCCACGAATATTACGGCGACCGCCTGAAGGCCGTGCTGCCCGCCATCGGCACCCACGTGCCGATGACCGGCGCCGAGATCGAACACATGTTCGGCGACATGCCGAAGTCTCTCTTCCACGTGCACGACTGGCGCAACGGCATCACCACGCTGGGCGAAGTGCCGGCCGAGTACGTGAAGGAGCAGTCCGGCGGCATGCTCGATTTCACCTGGCCCGCGCAGGTGGACAAACTGCTGGTGGACGGAGGCTTCGACCTGATCCTCTCTCTCGGCCAGGTGGTGCCGCATGAAGTGATCGGCATGGCCAACTACAACAAGAACGTCTTCGTGGGCACCGGCGGGCGAGAGGGTATCAATAAGAGCCATTACCTGGGCGCGGTGTACGGCATGGAGCGCATCATGGGCCGCGCCGACAACCCCGTGCGGCGCGTGTTGAACTACGCCGGCGACCACTTCGCCAGGCACCTGCCCATCGTCTACATCCACACCGTGATGAGCAAGAACGCCGCCGGCCAACTGGCCACGCGCGGCCTCTACGTGGGCGACGATGCAAGCTGCTTCACGCAGGCCGCCGACCTCAGCCTGAAGGTCAACTTCGTCATGATGGACCGCGAGATCCGCAAGGCCGTGGTCTTCCTCGATCCCAGCGAGTTCCGCAGCACCTGGCTGGGCAACAAGGCCGTCTACCGCACGCGCATGGCGCTGGCCGACGAGGCGGAATTGATCGTGCTGGCCCCGGGCGTTAAGGAGTTCGGAGAGGACCCGGGCATCGACAAACTCATCCGCAAGTACGGCTACGTGGGCACGCCCAAGGTGCTGGACGCGGTGAAGAAGAACGAGGATCTGGCCAACAACCTGAGCGCCGCGGCACACCTCATCCACGGCTCATCGGAAGGCCGCTTCCAGATCACCTACTGCCCCGGACACCTCACCCGCGAAGAAGTGGATTGCGTGAACTTCCGGTACTCGGACCTGGGGCAGATGATGAAGAAGTACGACCCCGCCAAGCTCAAGGACGGCTATAACACCGTGAACGGAGAAGAGGTGTTCTACATCTCGAACCCGGCGCTGGGGCTCTGGGCGTACAAAGGCCGCTTTCAATAGAGGGCGGCTACCGGAGAGAAGCCCGGTACCACTCCAGCGTCCGGCGTAGCCCGTCTTCGAAACTGAACCGCGGCGCGTGGCCCAGGTCGCGGACAGCGGCCGTGGTATCGGCCTGAGAATGCTTCACGTCGCCGGCGCGATCCGGTCCGTACTGGGGTTCGATCTGCACGCCCTCGATCTTGCACAGCGTGCGCCAGATCTCGTTGAGCGTGAAGCGCCCGCCGTTGCCGGCGTTGTAGACCTTGCCGGAAACGGTGGCGGCCGGCGCTTTCCAGGCCTTGATGCAGAGCCCGGCCACGTCTTCCACATAGGTGAAGTCGCGCGATTGTTCGCCGTCGCCGAAGATGATGGGCGCGCTGCGCTCCAGCAGTTTCGTCATGAAAATGCTGAGGACGCCCGAGTAGGGGCTGGACGGATCCTGCCGCGGTCCATAGACGTTGAAGTAGCGCAGCGCCACCGTCTCCAGTCCGTAGCAGGAGTGGAACACCGAACCGTAGTACTCGCCCACCAGCTTCTGCAGCGCATAGGGCGATTTCGGATTCGGCGCCATCGTCTCCACCTTCGGCAGCACTTCCGTGTCGCCGTAGGCGGAGGAAGAAGCCGCATAGACCACGCGGCCCACGCCGCCTTCCTGCGCGGCGCGCATCACATTGAAGGTGCCGTCGATATTGGACTCATGCGAAGGCACGGGCTCCGTAATCGAGCGAGGCACCGAAGGGATGGCTGCCAGGTGGAAGACCACCGGCGCGCCCTTCAGCAGCGGGGCGATGGCGTTGTACTCGCGGATGTCGGCACGGTGGATCTCTACACGGTCCGCAACCTCGGCCAGATTCTCTGCTTTGCCGGAGAGGAAGTTATCCACCACGGAAACACGCTCTGCGCCCTGCGCGAGCAGGGCGCGCACGAGGGCGGAGCCGATGAATCCGGCGCCGCCGGTCACAACAGGATAGTTCATAGTTTTTCGATGATCGAATTCAGATAGCGCAGACTTTCCGTGGCAATTCGTTCGGGGCCCGGCGAGAAGTCGAAGGCCTCCAGCGAGATCCACCCCTGGTAGTTCAGCCTTTTCAGGGTGGCCAGCACTGGAGCGAATTCGTAGTTGCCGGTGCCGCAGTGGCCGCCGTCGGTCTCGTTCACGTGCACATGCCGGATGATGCCGAAGTGCTTTTCCACGAGGGAGGCGTGCGGCTCGGTCTCATCCACCGCGTTGTGCGTGTCGAACATGGTCTGGATGGCGGGGCTACCCACCTCCGCCACGATGGATGCGGCTTCGTCCAGCGAGCCGATCACGTCGGTCTGGTTGGCCGGCAGGGCCTCCACCAGGATCTTCACTCCGCGCTCCTCGGCGTGCGGCGCCACGGAGACCAGGCCCTCCACGAAACGCTTGGTGGCCTCTGCGCGGGTTGCACCGCCGGTGGTGCCGCGCTGGAGCGGGGAACCGAAGATCATGACGCCGTCGGGGCCCAGGTCCGCGCACAGGTCCACCAGGCCGAGAATGTGCGCCCAGCCCCGCTGGCGGAGGTCGGCGTCGGGCGTGGTGACGTGCAGCCCTTTGGGCGCCACCATCAGCCAGTGCAGGCCCACGAACTTCAGGCCTTCCGCTTGAATGATGGAGGCGTAGTTCTGGCGCTCCGCGGCTGAGATGTTGCAGGGATCCTCGGAGAGTGTGAAGGGTGCGATCTCGATCCCTTCATACCCGGTCGCCTTGATGTGGCGGCAGGCTTCAGCGAAGTCCCACCCCTGATAAACCTCATTGCAGATGGAATGACGAAAACTTGAGCCCATATATGGATTGATCCTAGTGTACTTGAATCACAGCGAGTCCAGACGGTGGACTACCTTGGGGGAAGCGGAGACGGTGGTCAAGGACTCGCGCCAGGCGCGCGCCGGACGGCGCTCGATGAGCGCTTCCAGCCACGGCCGCGGGATGCGCGACAGGTCTTCCAGCGCGAGTTCGAAATGGCACCGGGCGGCGTTGACGATGCCCGCCACGCTGAGGTTGTCCACAATCGTCCGGATGCCTGGAAGCGGGATTGCGGCGTCCGGCGCGCCGATCAGGATCAGGACTCCGCAGGGCGCCAGCCACTCCAGCGCCGCCTCAGCCGCGCGCGGCGCGCCAGCGGCTTCCAGCACCAGGTCGAACCGGCCTGAGGCCGTCCCGCGGCAATAGCGGACGTCCATGGCGCGCAGCAGTTCCACGCGGCGGTCGCTCTCCTCTTCCAACGAGACGACCTCCACCACGACGCCGCGCGCGGCCAGGATCATTGCGCTCAGCAGGCCCAGCGGTCCCGCGCCAAGAATGCAGGCCGTGCGCGGCTGCAGCGGGTGGCATCGGAATGCCGTCTCCACCGCCTTCTCCGCCACACTGAGCGGCTCGGCAAGCACTGCGAGGTCCAGCAGGCCATCCGGAACGCGGACCAGAGCTTCGGCCGGGTCGGTGGCGAAAGGCGCAAAGTAGCCGTGGCTTCGAAAGATGCCACGCTCCGTAAAGCCATCGGTCCGGCACAGGTCCAACCTGCCCTGCAGGCAATGATCGCAGGCCGGCACGCACGCACGCCGGATCATGGGCACCACCCAATCACCGCGCCGCAGTGCCTCCACCCCTGGCCCGGTTTCAACCACCTGCGCCAGCGCTTCATGGCCCAGAGCGAGCAGCGACTCGCCGGGCGGCGGCTCGCCGAAATGGAATAGGCTCAACTCCCTGTCAGTGGCGCAGACACCCAGTTCATGCACGCGCAGCCGCACCTGCCCCCAGTCTGGCTCGACGGGATCGGCGATAGACGCTTCCCGGACCGTGCGTTGTTCGAAATCCAGGCAGAGCGCTCGCATGGCGGCCTAGGCGGCTTTCCTGGCCACCACCACCATCGACAGACCATGCCACGGCAGGAACTTGTCGATGAACCGCCAGAACCACACGGTCTTGTCGAAGACCTTCAACGGGAACTTGGAGAGGTAAGAGCGGCGCAGAACTTTGCCGCCATACCACCAGCCCAGGACGCCGGCCTTGTTGATCTGCCGGACCTCCTCCACTTCGAACCCGGCCGAGCGGAGCAGCTCCTCCAGGCCACGGAAGTCAAAGCGGCACTTCTGCCCCATGGCGACATCAATGCTGCCGTACAGCCTCTTGCCCTGCGGGGCGAGCAGCAACAGCTTGCCTCCGGGCTTCAGCGCGCGGTTCAATCCGGCCAGCGCGGCCTGCGGAGCATCCAGCCCTTCCAGGACATTCACCGCCAGGGCCGTATCGAACTCCGCATCCCAGCGTTCAAAGGCCGGCTCATCACCGGCAGCGCAGTCACAAACCTCAACGTTCGGGGTACGCAGAAACCGGTTGCGGAGCGCGTGCAGATGGAGAGGGTCGCCGTCGGCGGCCACATAGCGCAACCGGCGGCCCATGAGGCGGGCGGAGAATGTGCCGATGCCCGCGCCAACCTCCAGCACGGTGTCGCCCAGGTGAGGGCGCAGCAGCGAACTGATCCAGTCAATGTAGCCCGGCGTGCGAGTCAGATTGATCAGTGCGCCACGGCCCTTGGGCTCGGAATAGAGATCGTCAATCAGCCAGAACTTCAGGATCACGCCCAGCGCTTGCAGTCCGTCCTTCCAGCCGATCTTCTTCCCTTCCTCGTACGTGCGTCCGTGGTAGCTGATCGGTACTTCGTAAATGCGCAGCTTCCGCTTGGCGCATTTCATGGTGATCTCCGGCTCAAAGCCGAAACGGTCACTGCGAATCGGGATCGATTTCAAAAGGTCCGTGCGGAAAACCTTGTAGCAGGTCTCCATGTCCGTCACATGGATGTTGGAAAAGACGTTTGAGATCAGCGTGAGCGTCTGGTTGATCACTGTGTGCCAGAACGGCAGCACGCGGCGGGACTCGCCGGCCAGGTAGCGCGAGCCGAACACCGCATCGGCGTGCCCCGTCAACAATGGCTTCATCAGCACGGGATACTCCTGCGGGTCGTATTCCAGGTCGGCGTCCTGGATGAGGCAGAAGTCTCCCTCAGCCTTGGTAATGGCGGTGCGGACGGCGGCCCCTTTGCCTTGGTTCTTCTCGTGACGGAACAGGCGGATGACCGGGTGCTCCGCGGCCAGCCGCTGCAAGATGTCCCACGTCCCGTCGGTGGACCGGTCGTCGACGATCACCAGTTCGCGCTCCAGTCCCTCCGGCAACGGAGCGGCCAATACCTGTCCCAAGCTGGCTTCCACCACGGTGCGCTCGTTGTAGACAGGAATGAGGATACTGACTTTAGGTGCCAAGCTGTCAGTATATTATGGCCGGGCACGGCATCAGCGGATCACCTGCCGCGGATACCCGCGCGAATCATAGTCCTAAGGGTCTTTGGAGTGCGTTCTACGCATTTCCATTGGTTGTTCGAAAAGTGCGCCTCCCGCACCATGGACTTAGTACTAAAGACATGGGAGGGCTACCATGCAGCGCAAATTGAAAGACCGAATGGCACCAGCCACCCTTCTCTTGGCAGCACTGTTTACCAAGGGTTCACCAGAGAACACGAAAGCGCAGGAATTGGTCGAGTTCGCCCTGCTGGCCGGCTTCATCGCCGTCAGCGTTGCCGCCACCATCCCGTACTCCATCACTGGACCTTTGTCCAATATTTTCAGCAAGATCCAGGAACACCTGATCCGCAACGGAGCCGGAGCCTAGACAAAACCTACGGCCGCACGCGCGCCGCCAACCCAAGAATCAGACAGAACAGATTCCAGGCCACCAGGCACGAGAAGAAAAAGTTAGCCTTCCTCAGCAGAGCGTTCCGCCCTGTCCGCCAGCAAAGCAGCGCCAGCACAACCGCCCCCACCTTCACCGCCACCAACCCCTGCAACGGAGTGCCAAACGCCAACATCGACCAACGCACCAGCGGATTGGCTTCCTGCACCCCTGCCATCAGAAAGGCCAGGGTGGTCAGCACATCCAGAACCTGGAGATAGCTGAAATGCACAAAAAGGCGTGCGCCGGAGATGGTTTCGGCTGCAAAGGGCCGGGGGATGGAGACGGTGACATTCATGTCGTCTACCATTGAACGCCACCTTGCGCTCCCAATAAAGGCCTAAGCTTCCTATTTTGAAGGGTATAGAAGTTCTGGTACGACTATGGGACCAAACGGCCCTCCGGTCAATCTGCGCCCCGATGTATACTTTCTGTTCGCCCCAAAAATGGGCAAAACCTCGACTTCGCAAGGTACTGGTCCAGTACCAGCGGCGAGGGTGCGAAGGCAGCCACGGTTTGAGCTAGTCGAGCACCACGGATTCCCCGCGTGCCGGAATCTGCACCGGCAGACCGTACTTCGCCTCGATGACCTTGGCCAGGGCGGCGGATTGCGAAGCTTCGCCGTGGACCAGGAAGACGCGCTTCAGCGTCGGAACCATCGGTTTCATCCACGCCAGGAGTTCGTTCTGGTCGGCGTGGCCGGAGAGTTCGTTGATCTTCACAACTTCGGCGCGAAGCCGCGTGGGTTCGCCGAAAATGGGCACTTCCGGCCACTTTTCGACGATTTTCCGGCCCAAAGTGTGCTCCGCCTGGAAGCCGGTGATGAGGACCATGTTCCTGGGGTTTTCGATGCTGTTGCGCAGGTGGTGCAGCACCCGCCCGGCTTCACACATGCCGGAGGCGGAAAGCACCATAAAGGGCCCACGCAGGTCATTCAGAGCCTTGGATTCAGAGACTTCCCGCACATAGCGCAGCAGGCCGAAGCCGAATGGATCGTCGCCGCGCAGCAGGAACTGGCGGGTCTCTTCATCGAACAGGTAGGTGTGGCGGCGAAAGACCTCGGTGACGTTGACGGCCAGTGGGCTGTCGACGAACATCGGGATGACGGGGATGCGCTGCTCGAGGATGAGTTCGTGCAGCAGCAGGACGATCTGCTGCGTGCGGCCCACGGCAAAGGCGGGGGCGACAATGCGGCCGCCGCGGGCGGCGGCGCGGACGACGGCATCGGCTAGTTTGTCTTTGACGGCGCCGATGTCGTCGTGGAAGCGATCGCCGTAGGTCGACTCCATGATGAGGTAGTCGACAGGCGGCATGGGGTCGGGATCTCGGATGATGGGCAGGTTCGGGCGGCCGACGTCGCCGGAGTATGCGATGCGGCGTTTCTTGCCGTCCTGCACCACTTCGAAGACGACGGAAGTGGAGCCGAGCATATGGCCGGCGTCGGTGGGGCGGTAAGAGACTCCTGGCCCGATCTCTTGAGGGGAGTTTTCGAGCACGGGCTGAAAGAGTTCCAGCGTGCGTTCGGCGTCGGCGATGTTATAGAGGGGCTCGACGGCCTCGTGCTCATCGGGCTGGCCGACGGCACGGCGGCGGGAGTGGCGCTTGGCGACGAACTGCGCATCCTTCTCCTGGATGAAAGCGGAGTCCGGCAACATGCTGTGGCAGAGATCGATGGTGGCGGGGGTAGCATAGATGGGCCCCGCAAAGCCCTTTTTCACGAGAGTGGGCAGATTGCCGGTGTGATCTGTGTGGGCGTGGCTCACCACTACGGCATCGATGTTCTTCGGCGCGAAGGGGAAGTTGGCGTTGCGTTCATGCGCCTCTTTCCGGCGGCCCTGATAGAGCCCGCAATCCATCAGGTACCTTTTTCCATTGACGGCCAGCTCGTGCATGGAGCCGGTCACGGTCTGCGCGGCACCGTGAAAGGTGAGTTTCATGCTGAAAGCATCTCACAGTTGAAAAAACCGTGCTGTGCGGCTAAAAGGCAGGACGAAGAGCCTTGAGAATGAGGAAGGCATAAACGGCCAGAAAGCCGTAGAGCGCCTTCTGCTCCTGATTCACTTTGTACACGGCCCAGGAAAAAGGCTGCGGCGGGAAGGCCTCGGGCAAGCGCGGCACGAGCTGCGGAACACGCGCGGCGTAGTCCTGATATTCGGGAAAGAGCTTGGCCAGGTGCTGCTCCTCCTGCTCCATCACGGGCAGGTAGATAAAGAGGAAGACCGCGCCGGCAAGGAGGGTGAGTTCCGAGCGGGCGGCGGCGAGCGTGCAGCCGAGAGCGGTGAGCAGCGAACCGATGTAAAGAGGATTGCGCACGAGCGCGTAGGGGCCGGAGACCGTCAGCTGCTGATTCTTGCGAAGATGGCCGGCGGCCCAGGCGCGGATGGCGAGTCCGGCGATGGCGAAAGGCAGGCCCAGGAGGAGCGTGGGCAGCACGGGGTCGGCCAGCCACACAAAGGCGGCGGCAAGCAGGAGGCCCGACGGCACTCGCAGGCGCTGGACGGTTTCGGCATAACGTTTGGGAAAGAAAGACATCAGAGAAGATCCCTCAGTTCAGAGAACACCATGGCGGGTGAGATGGCACGCATCGAAGCGGCGATCTCCGCTCCGCGCTGGTAAGTGGTTGCGGCGCCGGCGGCGCGAAGGACACGGACGGCCGGCGAGTACGGGCCGTTGCGCGCGGGATCGGTCGGTCCGAAGACGGCAACGCCGGGCCGCCCCAGCGCGGCCCCAAGATGCATGGGGCCGCTATCGACCCCCACTGTGGCGCGGGCACGGCGGGTAGCGTCGATCAGCCCGCGGATGCTGGAAAGGTGCAGCACGGCGCCGGGCACCTGCCTGAGCTGTTCGGCCTGGAAAGGGGCGCCGTTCAGGACGAGGCGAACACCGTGCTTCTCACGCAGCAAGCTGGCCAGTTCGCCGTAGAACTCGAGCGGCCACTGCTTGGAGGCCCAACCGGCCAGCGGCGCGGCCAGGACGAAGGGCTCCTCCGGCAGCTCCCCCTCCGGTTGACCCGGCGGAAGCGGGAACTCCACGGCACCGGTTTTCGCGCCGGCGGCACGGGCGAGATCGAGGTTCATGTCGACCACATGGGTTGCGGCGGTCTGAACGCCGTCGGAGTAGAGCAAAGCGGCTGGCCGTTCGCGCACCAGCGAAGAGTGGAAGCCGAGGATGCGGCGGGCCTTGGCGGCGGTGGCGACCAGCGCGGATTGGATGAGGCCCTGGAAGTCGATGGCGAGGTCGAAGGGTTCGGCGCGCAGGCGGCGGACGGCATCCCGGACACCGGAATACGTACCGCGGTCGATGGGGATGATCTCGTCGGCCACTCCTCCGCCTTCGAGCAGTTCCGCGAATCGCGGCTTCACGGCCCAGGCGATGAGGCAGCCGGGCCAGGTGCGCTTCAGCGCGGCGGCGGCGGGCAGGGCGTGGAGGATGTCGCCCAGAGCGCTGAGCCGGACCACGAGAATGCGCCGCGGAGCCATGGGGTCAAACCTGGCGCGAGCGCAGATGTTCGACAAACTCGCCGCGCAGGCGGAGGTGCTCCTCGTCCAGAGAGATCGACGCAACGGGCGCTCCGGCGCCGGCGAGATAGACGCGGTCCACGCAGGCCAGCGCGGCCACGAGTTCGGCGCGGGCGCGCGCCGGGAGGATGGGCTGCGGAGGCTCATCCAACACAACGGCCAGGGCGGGAGCATCCTGGCGGAGACGCTGCAACGCGGCAGCGTGGGCGGCCAGCAGGGGATCGAAGCTCCCGCTGACCACCAGAGCGCCGGGCGGCAGCGGAGTGGCCGCGGCGGGGGTCTGGATTTTGTCGCGTGAATCCATTCATACCTTTGTAGCAGCAGGCACGGCGCATCAGCTACCGGCGTGATTCGCAAGTGTGCTATGCCAAGCAGTGGATTGATAGACTCGCTGACATGAAGTTGAGACGACGGGAGATGCTGACTTTGCCCGCCGCCGCGGCCGCGCCCAGCACGACCCACACCGGCGGCACGGCGCTCTGCATGAACGAGGACAACAGCCACTGGTTCTTCACCCGCGCCGGACAGACGCACACGCCGGAGTCCGTGGCGTCGTTCATCGACCAATACGGCGGCACCGAAGTCCGCGAGATCCTGCTGAGCGCCAACTCGCAGCGCACCAGTTTCGACAGCAAGGTGTGGGACCCGATCTGGAAGGGCTACGATCCGCGGGGCCCGGACGACCAGCCGCTGTTCCGCTCGACGGCCGCCGAGAGCCGCGCCGGAGCGCGCAAATGGGTGCATACGGCATGGTCGCTCGCACAGCAGGGCATCGACCCCTACGCAGTGTGGATTCGACGGGCGCGCGAGCGCGGCCTGTCACCGTGGGTGTCGATGCGCATGAACGACCTGCACAACGTCGACGATCCGCAGAGCTACATGCACTCCAGCTTCTGGCGGGAGCATCCCGAGTTCCGCCGTGTGCCGTGGCGCGAGGTGGACTGGCGCGACCGGGCCTTCGACTACGGCCGCAAAGAGGTGCGCGACTATCACTTTCAACTGGTGCGCGAATATTGCGAGCGCTACGACTTCGACGGGCTGGAGCTGGACTGGATGCGCTTCGGCTTCCACCTGCGGCCGGGCTACGAACTGGCGGACGGCCCCAGGATCACCGAATTCGTGCGCGCCACGCGGCGCCTGTTGAACGAGTGGGAGAAACGCCGCGGCCATCGCATCCGCCTGGGCGCGCGCGTGCCGTCCAGACCTCAGACGGCCGTGAATCTCGGCCTCGACGGCGCGTTGTGGGCGCGCGAAGGGCTGGTGCAGCTGCTCGTCATCACACCGTTCTGGGCGAGTATCGAAACCGACATGCCCGTGGAGCTTTGGCGGCAACTGGCGGGCAGGGACGTGACACTCTGCGCGGGCCTCGAACTGCTGCTGCGGCCGTATCACTCTTACCGGCCGCTGGGCTACAACACGCTGGAAACGGTGCGCGGCGCGGCGGCTTCGCTGCTGAGCCGCGGCGCCGACCGCATCTACCTGTTCAACTACATGGACTCGCAGACGGCCATGCCCGACCTGCCCAACTACCCCACGCTGCTGCGCGAGTGCGGCAGCCTGAAGACGCTGGCCGGCAAACCCCGGCGGCACGTGGTGACCTATGCCGACACCTCCGCGCCTGGCGAGCCCTCCGGCGCCCAGTTGCCCAAAACGCTGCAAGCCGGCGAGTGGGCAGCTTTCCGCCTACACGTGGGGCCGCGGCTGGCCAAGGCCAGATTGCGCCTGCAGTTGGAAGACCTGGAACTCAGTGAAGTGCGCGTGAGCGGCGAACTCGTGCAGCCCTCGGCTCAGGAAGAAAAGTTCCGCTGCTGGCAATGCCAAACAGGCCTCGAAGGCGCCGTGGTGGTGGACGTTCGCGCCGCCAGGGCGGGCAAGGCCCATTGGGTGGAGATCGCCGGCGAGTGATGTCAGACGGAAAACCCCTCCGGCATCTGCGTGGCTGCACCGGAGGGGTTTCCTCAGTTAGGTTGTGTTCCTATGCCCGCAGGCGCCGCCTGGCTCAGAGGGCGGCGAGGCCGGCGGCGGCGCGGGCGCAGGTGGACGGTTCGGGCACCTCCCCCTGGACACCATTGGTCACCGTCAATTGCAGGCCAACGCCAGCGAAGAAATAATCCTGGCCGGCGCCGACCATGAGTTAGATCCTGTCACCCGCCGCGAGCGCCAGCGCGCCGTTGAGCGGCCGCGGCGAAAGACGGCGCCAAGCCCGGTGCTGTTGCCGTTCCCGCCAGCGATGGCGCGAAGAATCACCCACTTCCACCCGCGACGTTGTCATCAATGGCTGATCCAGTGATGGTGTATCCCCCTGCGCTGGGAGCGGTGAATCGGAGAATCGCCCAACTTTCGTGTCAACACCTCTTCCGCCGTCGCCCAGGGCCGCGATTCGAGGGGCAGCGAGATTTCTCTTGCGCGGGTGCTTGACGCTTGGTGTCCCAAGTGCCATAGTACACTTGTGATCCCATTCCGGCTCACATTACAGCCCGGCGTTCCCATTCACGAACAGGTGGCCTTCGAGGCCAAGAAGGCGATGATGTCGGGACGGCTGAAGCCGGGCGACCCGTTTCCCAGCGTGCGGGCACTGAGCCGGGAGTTGAAGATCCACGTCAACACGGCCATGCGCGTGGTAGCCGCGCTCACGCAGGAAGGGCTGCTGGAGGTGCGCCCGGGCATCGGCACGGTGGTGTGCCAGCCGCCTCCGGCGCGGCGCGCCGAGCGCAGCCGCGCGCTGGGGCCGGAGATCGACCAGGTGGCGGTGAAGGCGATGCAGATGGGGTTGACGCTGGAGGAGTTTCAGAAGGTGGTGGAGGAGCGCTGGCGCAAGCTGCAGCCAGCGATGGAATCAGCGAGTTGGAAGGAGTCCGAGAGGTGACCTCGATTCTCAAGACCGAACAACTGACGATGAAGTTCCGGCGGCTGACTGCCGTGGACCACGTGGACCTGGAGGTGCCGGAAGGCTCGGTGTTCGCGCTCACCGGCGCGAACGGCGCGGGCAAGACCACGACGCTCGAATGCGCTATGAACATCCTGCGCCCGACATCAGGCCGGTGCGTGGTTCTGGGCGCGGATTCAAGACGGCTGGGACCAGGCGAACTGGAACAGATCGGCTTCGTTTCAGAAGGCCAGAAACTGCCCGGCGGCATGACGGTGGAGCGCTTTCTGGCCTTCTGCCGGCCGATGTATCCCGCGTGGAGCGATGCTGATGCAGCGGCCCTGGTGCAGCAGTTCGGCCTGCCGCTGGACCGCAAGCTCACCGCGCTCTCGCGCGGCATGCGCGTGAAGGCGATGCTGGCGGCGGCGCTGGCCCACCGGCCGAAGCTGATCCTGCTGGACGAGCCCTTCGGAGGGCTCGACGTATTGGTGCGCGAGCAGTTGATCCGCAGTGTGCTGGACCGCACGCCGGAAGCCACTGTGGTGCTGGCCTCGCACGACATGGCGGAGATCGAGAGCTTCGCCACGCACATCGCCTATCTCGAAGAGGGCCGGCTGAGGTTCAGCGAGGAGACGGCGGCGCTCTCGGCACGCTTCCGTGAGGTGGAGGTGACGGTGGAGGGTCCCGTGGCGCCCCAACGCTGGCCGGAGACATGGCTGCGCGTGCAGCAGGGCGCGGGGCTGGTGAGGTTTACGGATTCAGCGTGGAAGGAAGAAGGCGCCACCGAGCGGATCAAGGCGCTGGTGCCAGGCGCCAAGGACGTCACTTGGCGGGGGCTGGATTTACGCGGAATCCTGTTGGCAGTCGCGGCGGGCAGGCAGGACCTGGAGCAGTAGTCCCATGAAAACCATTTGGGTGTTCTTTCGCAAGGACAGCCGCGCGCTGTGGTGGGCGATTGCACCAGCGCTGGTGCTGTATGCGGCCCTGGTCTTGATGGATAGCCGGCGGCACGGCTCGGTTCCCGGCCTCACTGAAGGGTGGGGTTATGTGATTGTTCCCCTGGCGTGGGTATTCCTGCTGGGGCTGGCGGTGCTGGAAGACCCGCCGCTTCAGCGGCGCCAGTTCTGGCTGGCAACGCCCTGCCGGCCGGACACACTGTTGGCGGCCAAGGCCCTGTTCGCCGTCTGCTGGGTGCACGTTCCTTACCTGATCGGCTGTTGCCTGATCCTGGCGGCGCGCGGATTCGCTCCCTGGGAAGATGTGCCGCAGTTGCTCTGGAAGCAGGCGGCGGTGCTGGCCGTTGTGACGCTGCCGGCGATTGCCGCGGCATCGGTGGTGGCCAGCGTCTCTCAACTCCTGGTGCTGGGAATCGCCGCCATCGGCGTGGTGCCCTACGCCGTCGCAAACCTGTTGGCCACTCGGCGGAGTCCCATCGAGGAGGATGTGACGGAAGCCGTGGTCTTGTCGCTGCTCCTGGCACTGGGCTCGGCGCTGGTGATCCTGGCTGTGTATGGTTTTCGCCGCGCTGTGGCCGGGCGCGTGCTGGGCTTGGCGGCAGTGGCGGGGCTTGCAGTTGTTGCCGTCAAGTGGACGCTGCTCGATTCGCTGCGCCTCGAAGAGTATTTCCCTGCCGAACCGCTGACTCGTACAGGATTGCTTGTCCCGGCGGAGCCGGATCTGTCCAGGCTGCCGGAAGGGTGGAAGTCAGGTTCGTGGCGATTGCCTGGGCGCGTCGATGTCTTTCTGCCGGCAGCGTTCACCGGCCTGCGGTCCGGGGAAGTCAACTGGGATTTGGACAACTTGAGCATCACGCTCACCGGAAATGGCGGCGAGCGAGTGCAAGTGGGAGCACCGGCGGTGAACGGCGACCCGGGTTCGGCCGGAGCATTCGGGCTATTCGCACCCACTGGCCAAGCCGGAAGCTCATTGCTGCTCTGCCTGAACATACCTGAGCACAGCTTTCGCCGACTCCAGAAAGGGAGGGTCCTCATGGAGGGCTATGTCCGCGTTTCCGGCAATCTATTAGGCGAAGCACAGTCAATCAAGCCAGGGGTGAGAAAGCGCATCGCCGGTTTGGGAGTCTGCGATCTCGACGTAGTCCCGGTTATCAACGGAACGCAGTTCGCTCGTGAACTCTCGGCGGCCTGCGGCTCTACAAGGCGAATCCCACCGTTCTCCGAGGTCCGAAGCTCCTGGAGTCTTGGACGGAGTTCCCGCCCCAAGCACCTGGTGGATCGCAGCGGCAGGAACGGGCATTGGGAGTTCCAAACCTGGCTGTCGCCCGTATACCGGGCGGAGACGGGTTGGGGCACAAGCACTCTGACTGTGAGAGAACCGGATGACCTGAGCTTCGAAATCAGGCCGTCCAGGAGCGAGCGCAGCCAACTGGTGCGATTTCGAGCGGCGGAACTGGACTTGAGCCGGTATACGCTGGCGCACCAGCCCGCAGGGCAGGATTGAGAGGGCCGCCATGCGAACCATGTTTCTCTACTTCAGAAAAGACAGCCGCCATCTGTGGTGGGCCATCCTGGCGGCCGCGGCCATGTGGGGGGTGCTGGTTTGGACGGACTGCTGGCGCAGCGATTCACAGCCTGACCCGGTGACGGGCTGGGGCAACCTGGTGCTCCCCTTGCTCTGGGCGCTGCTGGTAGCGCTGGCTGTTCTGGAAGACCCGCTCACCGGGCGCCGGCAGTTCTGGCTGACGACGCCGGCGACGGGACGCGAGGTCCTGGGGGCGAAGGCACTGTTCGCCGTCTGCTGGATTCATGTTCCTTACCTACTGGGATGCATGGTGGTGCTGGCGGCGCGCGGCTTCTCGCCCTGGGCCCATCCCGGAGCGCTGCTGGAGCAACAGGCGGCGGTGCTGCTAATGGTGACGCTTCCGGCAATGGCGCTGGCGGCTGTGGTGAAAAACATAGCGCAATTCGCTGTGATCGCTTTGATGGTTGTGGCAGTGGAGGGCTTTACGGGCCCGATCATGATGAGGGGAATTCCATTCTTCGTGCGCTGGCATGCAGAGCAGGCGAAGTTCATCATGTTGGCGCTGGGGATGACCGCGCTTCTGGCGCTGGCCCTGGCCTACGGTGCGCGTCGGATTCCGGTGGCACGCATCGCGGGAGCCCTCGCGCTGCTCCTCGCCGGCGGCGTGCTCCATATGTGGACTCGCGAGACGAACCTGCGGGTTCTGTCCTGGCTGACACGCAGTGAGATCAGGATTGTCAGCTTCGCTCTGCGGCCGGAAGCGCCAGTCATCCCGAGCGACATGCGGATGAGAATCCAGGGTGGCCCGGGGGCCGGCTATTGGATCCCATATCGTGCCGCCAGTTCATCGCGGGAAGAACATCTGAGGTACGACCCGTTGCGTGTCACTCTCACAAACCGCCAGGGAGAGACGCTCACCAGCGCTGTGCCCGGAGAGACCCTATCCATGAGCCGTCCGGCGCTGATGGCAATGGCGGTCCCGTCGACAGAAGCGGGCAAAGGATGGCTCCAACTGATTCTGGACAGGTCGGGCACCGCGAGAATCGGCAAAGGCCCCGTAAAAATCACAGGGGATGTCGTGGCGGTGGACTACAAGAAGGGCACCGGCACGGCGATGAATCCGTTCGTGCGCACGCGAGTGGATGGCGTAGGAGCCTGCGCCGCGGAGATGCGGGAAGCGACTCTGCAAGGCGACGCCTTGAGCGTCCTTTGCGAATCGGCAGGGCGTGGAGCGGAGTTCATTCAAGGCCGGTTCTGGCGCGAACACGACGACTGGAAGTTGCGATTAGGGCTGGATCGGGCATGGAACATGATTTCATGGCCCAGGTTGAGCTGGCTCTCGCCGGTGAGGCGAAAGCAAGCCCTGGTGCCGGTAATCTCGGGGGTACCGGGGTACACGAGCACGTGGCAGATCCCGAAGGAGAAACTGGAGGGGCTGAAGCTCGACTTGGTACCGGTGCGACAACGCGTATCGCAAGTAGTCCGCTTCGAGTTGGAAGGCGTTGAACTGGAGAAGTACGTGCCGCAGGCCTCGAAGTGAATCACGGCCGCTTGCCGAAGTTATACGTAAAGCTGACCAGGATCTGCCGGTCCGGGTCGCCGCCGGCCAGTCCGTAGCGCTGGCAGACGACGTCAATGGCGGCGCGCTCTGTGATCGCATATTGGATGCCGCCAAAGAGCGAGAACGTGCCCGCGAATCCCGTGGAGCGTTCCAGCGCCGCGGTGACATGCGGCGTGAAGCGCTTGAACCTGCCGCCGAGTTGGCGGCCGTAGCCGATGTCCAGGTCCCACACGCCGGCCGGGTTGGTGTCCGATGGCCGGGTGGCGGCGCTCCAGGAAAGCAGTGCCGCGAGACTGTTGCCGGATCTGTCGAGGCGGGCGATCAGATTGGCGCCAAGGCGCGCACCGGAGTCGTCGTGAAGCACAGCCGTCGCCGCCGGAGCGACGGCGATGTCGAAGTGCTCGCTATCGAAGAGCACCGACGTGGCGGCAAAGGTCAGCCGGTCACTGAACTGCGTGCTGCGGCCGCCGGCGCTCACGGCGCTGGAGACCGAATCGAACGACGCGCTATACTCCGTGCGGCCCCAAAAGAGCGAATCGCCCTCGGGCGTCCATTTGAGCGCCGAGGGGAGCGTGAAAGTGGAGGTGGTGTAGGAATAGAGGCCGCCGAAATCCAACTCCACGGTGCCGGGCTCGGCAATCAGGTCGTTGACGTGGAGCCGCTTGCGCATCGAGACGCCGGTAGTGTGGCGCCGCACGGTGCTATGGCGGTGGAATCCCACCCCATGCACCGGCATCACGGCCAGCAAGAGGAGCAACCCCGCGGCAGTACGATTCACCATGGCAGCCCTTATCGTTACAGGCTACTACGGAGGACCGCCTCCAATTGCATGACGGCTTCTTCGGCGGAATCATAGGGCGCCAACGTGCAGCGCGTGTGGCGATTGCCGGTGATGAGCAGCGAGATGGCGTGGGCCAGATCCCGCCGGTAAAACAGGATCACCGGCTTCCGCGTCCCGCCCAGCAGGTACCCCGCTTCATAGCCGATGCCGAACGACGACCCGCTCACTTCGCCAAGGAAGACATCGCACTCCTCCAACCAACGCATGTCGCGCTCATAGACTTCGTGCGCGGCCAGACGGCGGTCGGCCTCCCGCGCGTCGTCATCGATCAGATGACGCGTGAGCACAGTGTGGCCCAGCGCCTCCATGCGTTCCACCAGCAATCGCGCTGTGGCCAGAGAGCCGCGGTCTCCAGCCACCGTGAACCCAAAGTAGATCTTCATCCCTAGGTCAGTACCTTGCGGCAGTAGTCGACGCACTTCCGGATTTCGGCCAGCACGTCGGAGCCCTGCGGGATCTTGTACTCCAGTTCGATGGTGGCCTGGAACTTCCACTTCTCTCGCTGCATGAGCAGCAGAAACTCTTTGAGCGGCGTGTCGCCTTCGCCCCAAGGCATGCCGGGCCCGTTGTCTTTCTTGCGGTCTTTCAGATGCACGTGCGTGATGCGCGTGTGGTTCTCCTTGATCCACTCCGCCGGCGAGAAACCGTTGGACGCGAAGAAGTGCCCGATATCCACGTTGGCGCCGTTGTACTTCGAATACCAGAAGGCCTGCTCCCACGCGCCCAGACGGCCGAAAGCCTCCGGGTTCGTGAGATTGCCGTGGCCGTGGTAGCCCACCATCATCTTGTGCTTGGCGGCGAACTGCCCGATGCGCTTGGTCTGGCTCACCGGGATCTCGCAGGAGATGGCATACGCGCCGAGCGCCCTGGTCATCTGGAAGCAGTAATCCAGCACGTCATCAGGCGCGGTGTTGATGCCGTCCATCTTGACGACCTGGATCTTCACGCCGGCATCTTCATACTTCTTGCGAAAGTTCTTGAACTCCGCCATGGAGCGCGAGAGGCGCCACTTGCGCAACTCTTCCAGCGCGGCTTTGTCGGCGGCGGTGAGCTGCTCCTTCCCGCGCGCTGCCATGCCCACGCCGCGCGAAGCGATGGCAGGCGCGCCCAGAAACGCTTCGATCGGCTGTGTGCGCAGCTCGGCGGCGCTCACGCCGGTCTGGGCCATGTAGCCGAGAATCTGATCGGCATTGCTCGGCAGGCCGTGGTAGCTGTACGGGATGTTGATGCCCACCTGTACGCCGCCGATGAGCGAATTCGGCTTGGCGGCAGGCGCCGTCGGTGCGGCCGGCAGCGGAGAGGCAGCGAGCCCGGCCAGGGCCAGGCGTCCGAGATCGCGGCGGTTGATTTCCATATTGTTCTCCTGAACTAGAGCTTGAGCTCCCAGCCCTTCTTGAATTCGGGTCGGACGAATTTGTTGGCTGCGGCGTTGTTCTTGAAGCGCAGGTTGGCCGCATCCCATTCCAGCTTGCCGGACACGCGCCACGCGATCACGGCCAGGGCGAGCCATTCGGCGTACGGCCCGGTCACCGAGAAGTCAGAGCACGACCGCTCCCCACCCTTGCAGGCGCGGATCCAATCCAGCATATGTCCGGGCGAACGGGTGAGCAGCGGCGGCGGCAGCCGGTATTCCTTCCATCGCGCGCTCGGCAGCAGCCACACGCCCTCGCCGCGCGATGATGTCGCGAGCATCCCTTTCGTCCCGATAAAGAGCGAGCCGTTGCCCGTCAGCAGACCCGGCTGCGAACCGGCGCCGCGCCCGCCAGGCGGCAGGTAGACCGCAACCCCCGGGCCGCCCGCGCCGGTTACCGGCGCGTTCGCCGGCCGTGCCGGGCGCTTCGCCGGAGCTCCCGTGGGGCGCTCCTGCCGCGGCCCGCGGCCCTTCTCGCCCAGGTTGTTCACCGGCGGCAGAATCACTTCGTTCTCCATGCCCGGCACGCGAAACGCCTCCGGATCTCCGGGCCGCGCCGAGTCGTGATAGTACACCGCGACGGCCGGCATCTTGCCGCGCGCCGGGAAGTCCAGCCGAACCACTCCGCGATGCGGCACCGTGATCGAGGATTTGCCCTCCTGCCGGATGCACTCCAGGCTCGCCGGCGCGCCCAACTGCAGCGCCGTGTGCACCGGCCCCGCCGTGTGCGTGGCCCAGTTGCCCACCTGGCCGGTGCCGAAATCAAGGAAGCCGCGCCAATTGTACGGAACGTACGCTTCGCTGAACGGCCGCTCCGCCGCGCCGCCCAGCCATAGTTTCCAGTCGAGCGTATCGGGGACCTTTGCTTCCGCGGGCTGCGCCTCCAGCCCCGTGGGATGCGTACCCGGCGTGGTGACGATGTGCGCCTCCGTGACATCGCCGATCTCGCCGGACCAGATAATCTCCGCCGCCACGCGATTGCACTCGTGCGAAAAGCCCTGGTTTCCCATCTGCGTGGCCACGTTGTACTTTGCCGCCGCCTGCTGCAGCAGCCTGGCCTCCCACGGCGTGCGCGTCAACGGCTTCTCCACGTAAACGTGCTTGCCGTGCTGCATGCAGGCCAGCGCCACGGTGGCGTGCATGAAATCCGGGATGCCGATGGTGCAGGCGTCGATGTTCTTGCCTTCCTTGTCGAGCATCTGGCGAAAGTCCTTGTAGTGCGGGACCTTGTATTTCGCCAGGTTTTCGGCGCCGCGCTTGGCGTCCACTTCGCACAGCGCCACGATGTTCTCCGTGGCGGCGGCCTGGTTCAGGATTACCCCGCCCTGCCCTCCTACCCCGATGGCGGCGACATTGAGCTTGTCATAGTAAGGCTTGTATCCCAGCGCTTTCAGCGAGGGCACACTACCGTAGCCGCTCAGCGGCACGGCTCCGGCCAACAGGGATCCAAAGAAGAAATGACGGCGTGGAAGAGATGTGAAAGACATAACCGGGCTCACGAGTAGAGGCGAACACGTGCATCATATCGTAACGGCCGGCCCCGCTCTTTCAGAGAGAACAGCACGGCGGCGCGGGCAGCTCCGCTGTACTGTCGTTTCTCGTCGCATATACAGTCCGCTGGGTATTCAGGAAGCGGCGCCCGCTCGGTAGCCTGGAACTTGGAGGCAGAATCCCATGGCTGATTTTTACCAAACCGGAGCTGTGACCACTCTGCACCGCCTGACGACGAATCACGTCGACCGGCTGGAAGCTGACCTTGAGAAATTCGCCCGGAACAAGCCCATTGGCCTGGTCCTGCCCGCGCTCTACTCCGAGTTCGAAACCCTGGCCATGCAGCGCATCGTGCGTGAACTGCAGAAAGTACGCTACCTGCAACGCATCGTTCTCGTCCTGGCGCGCGCCAACCGCGAGCAGTACGAGCGCGCGCGCAGCTTCTTCGACGACTTCTACACGCCCGTCAACATCATCTGGGTGGACAGCGAGCGCGTCCAGTCCCTGCTCCAGATGCTCGAAGAACGTGGCCTGCCGCCCGGACCCGACGGCAAGGGCCGCTCCTGCTGGATGGCCTACGGCTACCTCCTCGCCAAGCGCGACTGCCAGATGATCGCCCTGCACGATTGCGACATCGTCAACTACGACCGCCAGTTGCTGGCCCGGCTCTGCTACCCCATCGCACATCCCCACCTCACCTTCGATTTCTGCAAAGGCTATTACGCGCGCGTCACTGACCGCATGCACGGCCGCGTCACGCGCCTCTTCATGACACCGCTCATCCGCGCCCTGGAAGGCATGGCCCCCGGCCATCCCTTCCTGCGCTTCCTCGACAGCTTCCGCTATCTCCTCGCCGGTGAATTCGCCATGGACATCGACCTCGCGCGCGTCAACCGCATCCCCGCCGATTGGGGCCTCGAAGTGGGCGTCCTCGCCGAAGTCTTCCGCAACTGCGCCGTCGCCCGCACCTGCCAGGTGGACCTCATGGACACTTACGAGCACAAGCATCAGGTGCTCTCGGAGGACGACCAGTCCAAGGGCCTCTCGCGCATGGCCACGGATATCTCGAAGTCCCTCTTCGTCACCCTCGCCGCCGAAGGCCTCGTCTTCACCGCCGACCACTTCCGCAGCCTCGAAGTCCGCTACGTCCGCATGGCTCAGGACACCATCTCCCGGTACTACGCCGACGCCATGCTCAACGGCCTCAAGTTCGACCGCCACGCCGAAGAGCAGGCCGTCTCCGTCTTCGCCAAGAGTCTCGGCACCGCCGCCACGGAGTTCATCCGCGATCCCCGCGGCCTGCCGCTCATCCCGAACTGGAACCGCGTCGGGGCGGCCATGCCCGAGTTCTTCGATCTCCTCGAAGACGCTGTGGAAAAGGACGCGCGGCAGTTCGCCGCGCGCATCGCCTGAGGGAGATCCAATGGCCCAACCCACCTTGCCGCTGGAGGCGCTCAGAGCCGCCGAAGTCATCCGCCGCGCAGATATCGTCATCGGCATTCCCAGCTTCAACAACGCTCAGACCATCGGTCACGTCGTCCGTGCAGCCAACGCCGGCCTGGCCAAGTACTTCCCGCAACTCACGGCCGTCGTCGTCAACTCCGACGGCGGCTCCACCGATGGCACCCGCGAAGCCGCCCTCTCCGCGCGCGTCGAGGACAGCCACCTCATGCTGCTCTCCACGCCTATGCTGGCCGCGCACCGCCTCTCGTTCCCCTATCACGGCGTGCCCGGCAAAGGCAGCGCTTTCCGCATGATCTTCCAGCTCGCCCGCCAGCTCGACGCCAAGGCCTGCGCCGTCGTCGACTCAGACTTGCGCTCCATCACGCCCGAGTGGATTGATCTCCTCATCCGCCCCATTCTCTTCGCCGGCTTCGATTTCGTCGCCCCCTACTACCAGCGCCACAAGTACGACGGCACCATCACCAACAGCATCGTCTACCCCCTCACGCGCATGCTGTACGGTGTCTCCGTCCGCCAGCCCATCGGCGGTGAATTCGGCATCTCGGCGCGGCTCATCCGTCGCTATCTCGAACGCCAGGACTGGGAGACCGACGTCGCCCGCTTCGGCATCGACATCTGGATGACCACCATCGCGCTCGCCGAGGGCTTCCGCGTCTGCCAGAGCTTTCTCGGCGCCAAACTGCACGACGCCAAGGATCCCGGCTCGGACCTCTCCGCCATGCTGCAACAGGTGGTCGGCAGCGTCTTTACCCTCATGCAGGAGTTCGACGGAGTCTGGCAGCAGCGCTCCGGCTCGTCACCGGCCGAACTCTTCGGCTTCCGTTTCGACGTCGGCCTCGATCCCATCGCCGTCAACGTCGAACGCATGGTCACGGCTTTTCGCCGCGGCGCCGCGGATCTCGCTGAGATCTGGGAAACCGCGCTCGAACCGCCGACGCTCAAGGCCCTGCGAACCCTGGCCGCCAACGGCGGGCGCGACGGTGCCCCATTCCACCTCGACGATCAGCTCTGGACCGATGTGGTCCTGGAATTCGCTTGCGCCTTCCGCAAGCACCCCATTGCCCGCGGCCTGATTCTGCGGTCAATGACTCCGCTCTACCTGGCCCGCGTCGCCTCTTTCGTTCTGGAAACCGAACATCTGGTGGCGCCGGAAGTGGAACAGAAGATCGAACGGCTCTGTCATTCCTTCGAACAGGCCAAGCCGCGGCTGGTGGCGAAGTGGAATGAGGACGGCAAGGCTCCCAGAAACCTGAGATCGGCGGCCAGCCTCAACCAGTCTCAGCCGATGGCGGCCGCACAACTGGAGGTGAATCATGATTGAAATCTTGAAGCAAGTCCTGGAAGACGCGCTGCGGCGCCTCCAGTATCAGATCGCTACTTACCTGCCGTCACTCTTGGCGGCCCTCACGCTGATCCTGATGGCCTACCTCGCCGCCGTTTCTGTGCGCTGGCTGATCTATCGCATCTTCAAAGGACTGGCGATCGACAAATTCCTGCGACAGAGCGGCGTGGCGTTTTTGGTGGATCCCTCCGGCCGCCTGCGCGCCACGCGCTTGGCCGCGGAGAGCGCGTATTGGGGCCTGCTTCTCGCGGGATTCCTCTTGGGGCTGGATGTCTTCGGCACGGACCTCACTACACGAATCGTGCAGAGCTTCGTGTTTCTCCTGCCGAAGATCCTCGTGGCCGGGCTGATTCTCCTGGGCGGAGCCTGGCTCGGCCACTATCTGGGCCGGAACATGCTGGTGTGGGCAGTGAATGAAAACCTGCCCGCACCGCGCCGGCTCGCAGTGCTCGTACGTGTCTTGATCATCTTCGTCGCCATCGTTGTCGCGGCCGATCAGCTCGATTTCGCCCGCAGCGTGTTTCTCGCGGCGTTCATCATCTTAGTCGGTGGGGCAGTGTTGGCAGCCAGCCTGGCGATCGGCTTGAGCGCGCGAGGGGTGTCGCGCCTGCTCGATGACCGGTCCGGGCAGGTGGACGGAACCACCGAGCGTTCCTTGTGGAGCCACCTCTGAGCTGCGGCACTGCGCCCTCAGACGGGCGGCGGCCTCGCGTCAGCCGCCCGTCAAGGCCAGTACCGCCTCGTTCCAGCCCGCCGGCCCCGGCTCCGCGGTCACGATGCCGCGCGGCACGTGCCCCTTCAGCCCTTCCACGCGCGGAGATCGAATGAGCACCGCGTGGTCCATGCGCCGCAGGAACGCGACATCGTTCAACCCATCCCCCAGCCCGATCGTGCGCAGCTCGGGCCATTGCGGACGGAACAGCGCCATTAGCGCTTCGGCCGCCACGGCTTTGTCATTCGCGCCCAGGATGTGCCAGAACCGCCCGCCGCGCGTCCAGCACAAACCGCGGCTCTCGATCGCCGACGCCAGCGCCTCCTCTTTCCCCTCATCCAGCACGACGAACGGTTCGTCATACTCGCGCATCTTCGCCCGTTCCGCATCTTCCAGCCGCATCCCGCATTCGGATGCCACCACGTCGGGAGTCATCCCTTGAAATCCCAACACCCGGCAGCGGCTCTTCTCTGCCGCCACTTCCAGCTCCGCCACCAGCCGGCCGTAGGCTGTGCCCCACTCCAGCACCTCATACCCGTCTCTCTGCCTGGAGCCGGCCACCGCCTCCCCGAAGTAACCGCGAGGGATGAACGCGGCCCCGCCGTTCTCCACGATGAACGGATGTCGATGCCCCCAGCGGCGCCGCAACACCTCCACCTCCGCGCGCGTCTTGCTCGTCACGGGAATCCACGGAATGCCCTTCCGCCGCAGGTGCTCCAGCGCCGGAATCGCCGCGCGCCAGTCGTACGTGTCGTGGTCCAGCAGTGTTCCGTCGAGGTCGGTAAAGATCAGGTCCATCAGTTGTCGCTCCTAGGTTACACGCATCCTCCCGCGAACTCGATCCCTGCCCGGCTCTACTTTCCACGCAAAATGGCTGTATGAGGGCAACTCGATGAAGTCAAGAAGCTGGCTCGTACTCTCCATCGGTTTCGGGACCCTCCTGGTCCTCATCGTCTTGCTCGGCCTCAGCGCCCGGCACCAGGCTCAATCCGTCTACGAGGAAACGCGCAAGGCACACGAAGCATATCTTCAGGCCGACACCGTACTCCGCCAGATTCCAGCCGATCTCTACTGGGGCGACATCCTCATCCGCGACTACCTGCTCGACCCCGATTATCAGCGCGTCGACGCCTATCAGGAACAGCTCCTCCAGCGCCGCGCCGTCATTCAGAATCGCCTCGACGAACTCTCCGAACGCCTCGGCAAAAACGAGCCCGCCCGCCTCCAGCAACTGCGCACTGAGCTGCGCGCCTACTGGGATTCCATCACCCCCATCCTCTCCTGGTCGCCCGAAGAGAAGGCCTACTACAGCCGTGCCTTCCTCCGCCACCAGGTGCTGCCCCGGCGCCAGGCCGCCGTGGCCTTGGCGCGCGAAATCGGCGAAATCAACGCCGCCAACCTCCGCCGCGAACAGCAGCGCCTGCGCGAAAGCCAGTCCTCCTTCCGCGCCTTTCTCGACCGGACTCTCGCCGTCGCCCTCCTCCTCGGCCTGGCGGTCGCCCTCATCAGCATCGCCCGCGTCTCGTCTCTCGGACGCCACAGCGAACAGCAACGAGTCCGCGCCGAAACCGCCGAAGAGGAGCTCCGCCGGCTCTCCCGCAAACTGGTTCGAGCACAGGAAGAAGAGCGCCGCTCGCTCTCCCGCGAACTCCACGACGCCATCGGCCAGATGCTCTCCGCCATGACCATGGAACTCGGCAATCTCGAAGCCTCCCTCCACTCGCCGGACAAACTCCGCGAACGGCTCGACGAGGCCCGCCGCCTCAACGCCGACACCATCCGCGACGTCCGCGACCTCGCCACGGGACTCCGCCCCGCCATGCTCGACGAACTCGGCCTCGGCCCCGCCCTCCGCTGGCAGGGCCGCGAGTTCCTCCGCCGCAGCGGCGTCCCCGTCACCGTGCAGCTCGACGGCGACCTCGAAGAACTCCCCGAATCCCACCGCACCTGCATCTACCGTATCGTTCAGGAGGCGCTCACCAACTGCGCCCGTCACGCGCAGGCCCAGTCCATCCGCGTCTCCGTCTACGGCCGGCCGGACCGCGTGCAGCTCACCATCCAGGACGACGGCATCGGCTTCGATCCTACCCTCGCCTCCAGCCGCGGCCTCGGCCTCATCGGCATCCAGGAACGCGTGCGCGAACTCGACGGCCGCATCCGCATCGCCTCTCAGCCCCAGAAGGGCACTATCCTGGAAGTAGACCTGCCAGTGTGCCGGGAAGTGCCTGCCGAATGACTCGAATCCTCATTGCCGATGACCATGGCGTGATGCGCAAGGGCTTGCGCCTTCAGCTCGAACAGCATGCGGGCCTCGAAGTGGTGGGCGAAGCCGCCGACGGGCGCCAGGCCGTTCAGCTCGCCGCCGAACTCAACCCCGACCTCGTCATCATGGACATCGGCATGCCCAACCTCAATGGCGTCGAGGCCACCGCCAAGATCACCAAACACAACCCCGAAATCGGAGTCATCATCCTCTCCGTCTACTCCGACGAAGAGTACATCCTCCGTGCCCTCACCGCCGGAGCCCGCGCCTACCTGCTCAAGGAGACCGCCGACGTCGATCTCCTCCGCGCCGTCCAGGCCGTCGCCCAGAAGAAATCGTTCTTCAGCCCGCGCGTCGCCAAAATGCTCCTCGACGACTTCGTCCTCCACCTCAAGCAGCGTGGCATGCAGGACTCCTACGATCTCCTCACGGATCGCGAGAAGGAGGTCTTCCAGCTCCTCGCCGAAGGCAAGACCGCCAAGGACATCGCCGCCCTCCTCAACCTCAGCCCCTACACCGTCGAAACCCACCGCACACGCATTATGCAGAAACTCGATCTGCACAGCTCCGTCGACCTCGTCCTCTACGCCGTCCGCAAAAAGATCATCGCATTCTAGATAAGCTGTCATCTTGGCAGGCAGCCCTACGATGACACATTCAAAGCCCGCGATCCTTGTGGCGGCTCTGGCCGCGCTCTGTCTCCCCGCCCGCGCCGGCGACACCGAAGCCCGTGATTTCATCGCCGCCAAACTCCTCGGACGGCCCGCTGCCCGGCCCGCCGGCGCGCAGATCGTCGTCTCGCCGAAGCCTGCTTCGCTGGCCCGCAATCGCATCGCCGGCCGCGCCTTCCGCATCGTCGAGCGGGAGTTTGCCGGCGGCATCGCCCAGCGCGCTCCCGGCCAGGCCCGCATCGTCCTGCCCGCGCCCGGCGCTCGCTTTCAGGCCCTGGTCGGTGTCGACAGTAACGACCTCGGCTACTACGCCAACGCCGGCCGCGGCATGGTCGTCGCCAGCGTCGAAGTCAACGGCGTTGAGCGCTTCCGCTCTCCGGTCCTCAAAGAAGGCATGGCCGCCGTCCCCGTCTCCGTCGACCTCGCCGGCGCCCGTGAGTTCACCATTAAACTCACCGCCACCGGCGAACGCACCCGCACCTATCAATCCGAATGGGACCAGGCGGATTGGGCCGATGCCCGCGTCACCCTCTCCGACGGCTCCACCCTCAACGTCGCGGATCTGCCCAACGGCCCCCTCCCCGGCGCCTATCCCACTTCAGCCCCTTTCTCCTTCCGCTACCAGGGACGCCCCTCGGCGGAGTTCCTCGACACCTGGCAACTCGCCCGCTCTGAGCAGCGGCTCGATGCCGCCCGCACCCGCCACACCCTCACATATTCCGAGCCCAACGGCCCCCTTCAGCTCCGCCTCGAAGCCGTCGTCTACGATCGCTTCCCTGTCGTCGAATGGACTCTCTTCCTGAAGAACCGCGGTACCGTACCCACCGCCATCCTCGAAGACATCCAGGCGCTCGATACCGCCTTCGAACGCGGCGGCGGCGCCGAGTTCCTCCTCCACCACACGAAGGGCAGTCCGAACTCCGCCACGGATTTCATGCCGCTCGAATCCCCGCTCCCCCCCGGCGAGGAGAAGCGCATCTCCACCCGCGGCGGCCGCTCCACCGATACTGACTTCTGCTACTTCAACATCGCCCGCGCCGAAGGCGGCATCATCGCCGCTCTTGGCTGGCCCGGCCAGTGGGCCGCCCGCTTCACCCGCGATAAGGACCGCGCCCTCCGCGTCCGCGCCGGCCAGGAGCTTACCCACTTCCGTCTTCTCGCCGGCGAAGAGGTCCGCTCCCCCCTCGTCGCTCTCCTCTTCTACGACGGCGATTGGATCGACGGCCAGAACCTCTGGCGCCGCTGGATGGTCGCTCACAATCTGCCCCGTCCCGGCGGCCAGCTCCCGCCCCCGCAACTCGCCGGCGGCAGCAATCGCCACACCGTCGAAATGCAGGACGCCAATGAGGAGAACCAGAAGGCCTTCCTCGCCCGCGACCTCGACGCCGGCGTGAAGCTCGACTACTGGTGGATGGACGCCGGCTGGTATCCCTCCCCCAAAGGCTGGCCGCAAACCGGCACCTGGGAGCCCGACCCCGTGCGCTTCCCCCGCGGCCTCGCCCCCGTCGCCGCCGCCGCCCATGCCCGCGGCGTCAAAACCATCGTCTGGTTTGAGCCGGAGCGCGTCGCCCCCGGCTCCTGGCTCTACGAAAACCACCCCGAATGGCTCCTCGGCCAGGACGGCCGCAACAAGCTCCTCTTCCTCGGCAACCCCGATGCCTACAAGTGGCTCGTCGAACGCGTCAGCACCCTCATCCGCGACCAGGGCATCGACCTCTACCGCCAGGACTTCAACTTCGAGCCCCTTTCCATGTGGCGCAACAACGACTCCGAAGACCGCCAGGGCATCACCGAAATCCAGCACATCACCGGCTACCTCGCCTTCTGGGACGAACTCCGCCGCCGCTTCCCTGCCCTCGCCATCGACACCTGCGCCTCCGGCGGCCGGCGCGACGATCTCGAAACCCTGCGCCGCTCCGTCCCCCTCTGGCGCAGTGATCACCCCTACGAGCCCGCCTCCATGCAGGCCCAAACCTACGGCCTCGCCCTCTGGGTCCCCTACTTCGGCACCGGCGTCAACTCCGTCGAGCCCTACCTCTTCCGCAGTCAGATGACCCCCGCCATCGGCATCGGCCTCGAACCCGGCCGCCTCGCAAACGGCTACCCGCGCTTCCTGAAACTCGTCGCCCAGTGGCGCGAATTCGCTCCTCTCTACTACGGCGACTTCTATCCCCTCACGCCCTACCGCATCGAGCAATCCGAGTGGATGGCCTGGCAGTTCCACTCGCCCGATCGCAACGAAGGGATCGTACAGGCCTTCCGCCGCCAGGACAGCCCCTACACCTCCAGCCGCTTCCGCCTCCGCGGCCTCGAGCGCAGCGCCCGCTACCAGTTCACCGACATCGACACCAGCGCCGTCACCACCGCCACTGGCGCGCAGCTCATGGACGAAGGCCTCGACGTGAAAATCGGACAGGCGCCCGCCGCCATCGTTCTCCGTTACCGCAAGACCGCCGCGGCTCAGTGAGTCATCGCGTACAACACGTAGTTCACGCCCAGCCGGATCGCCTCTGACGCATACCGCTCCGGATACTGCGGATCGTCGGCGAACTCCCAACCGTCGCCCACGTCCATGTTGAAGCAGATGGCGATCACGATCCGCCCCTGACCGTCACGGATCGCCCGCCAGTGCGGCACCACGCCGCCTCGCTCGATCTGCGATCCATGCACCACGTTCGCGCCCGGCACCCGTACTCGCTCCTTCATGTCGTACACCGTGTGAAAGATCGCATCTCCGTCTTCCAACTCCTCCGCCTGCGCGCCCGGAAATATCATCCGCACGCCCGCCATGAAATTAGCCCACTCGCGCTCGTTGTGAAAATCGTCCACCAGCAGAAAGCCCCCGCGCAGGAAATACTCGCGCATCCGCCGCGCCTCGTCCGGCGACAGCTTCCAATCGCCCACTGACCCCGCCATCATCCACGGATGACCGTACATCTCATCGCTCGACGCATCCACAATCGTCTCGATCGGCCTCGCATGCACCCGCGTCAATCTCCGCAACAGCGAGATGAACGTGCGGTCCCCCTTGTTCACGTCAATCCCCCACCTCGAATAGCGATACGGCCGGTCCATCGGCGAGCGGTAGCGCAACCGCCCCAGCGCAAACTCCGCCGGCTCCTGAGCATCCGGCGGATCCTCCACCGGGTCCTGCATCTCCGCTTCATACTTCGCCCATATGCGTTGCCGGTACTGCCCCGCCGCCGCCCACACCATAAGCACGCCGAGTACACCGGCCAACCACAGGCGGCGCTGCCCCAGTCTGCGCATGCTGCGGATCTCTGCTTATCTTGAACGGCTCAATCGGCGGTAATACTCAGCCACTGCCTCCGAATACCCAGGCGGAGCTTTGGCCGGATTCGTGGCGCGCGCCGGCGCTCCGGCAGCGTTGTCCAATTGCTTCCGCAACCTCAGCTCCAACTGCTCCAGTTGCGGCAGAATCTCCGTCTCGATCCTCGCGAGCAGCGCCGGATTCCCCGGAAACTGCCGCGGATCCAATCTCTGCATCTGCCGGATGATCCGCTCCAGCTCAGCTTGCGACTCATCGCTCGCCGCCTCCGATCGCAACTGCTGCAACTGCCGCAGCGCATTGTCGTAGCTCTGCTCCAGCCCGCGCCCGGGATTGTCCAGATCCCGCCGCGTCCCGTCGTTCATCGCGCTGTACTCCCCACGCTGGAACGAATTGCCAAACCCGCCCTGCTGTCCGCCCGGATTCTGCGACTGTCCCTGCCGGCCCATCTGCCCTTGCTGACCTTGTTGCCCCTGCTGCCCCTGCTGGCCCTGTTGACCCTGCTGCCCCCGTTGCCCCTGTTGCCGCTGCACCTCCCGCGCCACCTGGCTCCGCAGACTCTCAATCTGGTTCAGCGCGCGTTCCGTATTGTCTTTCTCCGGCGACGAGCCCTCCTTCCCCGCCATCTGCTTCGCCTCCGACACCTGCTGGCTCAACTTCTCCAGCATCTCCGACACCACCCTCTCCCGCGGCGCCAGATACGGACCCAGCCCCCGCCGGATCCAATCTGATCCAAACTTCAGCCGGATCCCCAACTCATTCTGCTGCGCCTCGCCCAGTGCCTCCCGCAACCGGTTCGCCGCGCCTTTCTGTGAACCCGAAAGCGCCCGCGTCGCCTCTCTCATGCCCTGCTCCAGCTTGCGGTAGTCGCGCTCCATCGCCTCCTTCTCCCGCGCCATCTGCTCCGTGTTCGCCTGAGACTGGCCCTGGCCCTGTCCCTGTCTTTGACCCGCCGTCCCCGGCTGCTCCCCAGGGAACGCCTTGCGGATCTGCTCCTCGTACTGCTTCTGCCGCCCCGCCAGATCCGACGCCTGTTTCGACAGATCCTCCATCCGATCCCCGGCCTGCTGCCGCCGCATCCCCGTCATCGAATCCCGCGCCTCCGCCATCCGCTCCGCCGCACGCCGCGCGCTATCCGCACTCGACTGCCCCTGCTCGGCCTGCGCCTTCCGCATATCGTCGATCGCCCGCTCCAACTGCTGCTGCGCCCGCGTCATCCGCGAATCACCAGCCTGCTGCCGGCTCGAAGACGACTGCTGCCCCGAACCTTGCTGCCCGGACTGCTGCTGTCCGGCCTGCTGCCCCGACTGCTGCTGCCCGTTCTGCAACTCCTCCAACCGCCGCCGCAACTCCTCCGCTTCCCTGCGCAACATCTCCTGCGCCCACTTCTGCTGGAAGCTCTGCTGCTGGTTCTGCCTCTGCTGCGCCGCCTGCTGTTGCCGCCGCGCCAGATCCTCCAGCTTCTTCAGCGCCTCATCCACCTGCCGCTCCCGGTCCGCCGCCGAACTTCCGCCCGACTGCGCCGTCTCATACTGGTTCTTCTCCCGATCCAGCTCCAGATCGAACAGGCTCTCCAGATCCCGCATCTGTCCACCGCCGCCACCTCCGCCGCCGCCTCGCTGCCCGAACGCGACTTGAATCTGCCGGAACATGCTCTCCGCCCTCAACAGGTGCTGCAGCGCCCTCTGCTCCGGCCCCAGCGCATCTTTCCATTGCTGCGACTTCAGACGCCCCGCCGCACCGTTCATCTCCAGCGCCGCCTGGTCCATCTCCGCCGAGAACTTCTTGAACTCCTCGTTCGCCGCCGCCAACTGCCTGCTCCGCATCCTCTCCGCCAGCGACTTCGCCTGCGCCGACAGCTTCTGCTGCACGCCCTCCAGAAACTTCGCGTCCTCCTCCGCCTGCCCGCGCGGCTTCGGCGCTTTGATCTGATTCCACGTCGCCGCGATGATCTCCTTCTGCCGCTGCGCGATCTCCGTCTGTTGATCGCCTTCCCCTCCGCCGCCTCCGCCGCCCGACTCCTGCGACTGCTGATACTCCTTCTCGAACGGCTGCGCCTCCAGGAAGTAGATGTCCGTCTGCGACGTCACCCGCGCATCCCGCGCCGCCGCCGACACCGCCACCACATCCCCAGGCACCAGCTTGAAATCCTCCAGCGCGATCGTCGCCGACTGCCGCGCCTCCTTCGACCCCTTCCCACCCAGAGTCAAACTCTTCTCCTCCCCGCCGTTCACCGAATACCTCAGCTCCACCTGCTGCAACCCGTAATCGTCCGACGCCTCCACGTCGATCGTCACCTCTTCAATCGGACTCACCTTCGCATCGCGGCCCGGCCGCGAGATCCGGATCACCGGCGGCTTCTCCTGCCGCGCTTCAATAAAGTAATCCTCCGTCAATCGCACCGGCGACCCCTCGTCGATCGCCGCCACATGATACGCCCCGTCTCTATTCACCGTCAGCCGCCCGCGCAGCCACAGCCCATCCCAAGGCTCCAGCGCAACTCGCGTCCCGTCGTCCAGAATTAGCGCCCCTGCCCCCAGCGGCCGGTCTGTCTGCACCAGAACCTCCGCCTCCGTGCCCTCCACCGCCCGCACGTCCCCGCCCGGATCCTCCGTCACTTCCTTCAATCCCAAATACGACGGGTAGTGATACGTCACACGGATCTTCTTCACCCCCGGCAAGTCCACCACCGTCAATCGATGCACGGCCGACTTCAGCCGTCCCGCCTCCACCTGGTACTCCACATCGTCCGCCAACGCCGCGAACAGGAACGCATACCCACCTCCGCCCGGCCGCGGCTCCATGCGCAAGCTCTCCCACGCCGCATCGCCCTTCTTCCGCGCTCGCAGGCTCACCACCGGCGAATCGAATCCCGTCAGCAGCGCTTCCACAATCTGGTCCCCGCCCCGTCGGATCCGCGCATCGCCCGGCTTCACCTGCAATCCATAGATCGGCCCCTGTCCCGCCGGCGGCGCACCCGCCCACAGCAGCCTCGCCCCAAAGCCCAGATTCCCCGGCCCCGCCAGCGTCAACCACGCCAGCACGCCAAATCCCACGATCGAAGCCACGCTCAACCCCACCAAGACCACAGGCCGCACGACAGACTCCGGCGGCGCCGCCTGCGCCGACTCCATCGCCTGCCGCGCCACCAGCTCCGCGAACGCCGTCCCCTCGTCCATCCCCGACAGCGTCACCGCTCTGTGCGCGAACTCCGCACTCTGCCGCTCCGCCAGCCGCGCCGCCCGCAGCCGGGTCACCCTCAACACCCGCATCGCCCCGCCCCACGCCAGCGCCAGGCCCAGCACCACACCCAAACCCAGCCGCGCCCAGAACAACACCTCTTCCGCACACGCCGACCGGTCCGCCCACGACGCCAA
>JARKQJ010000009.1 GCA_029973955.1 Paludibaculum sp.
GCCGACGCACGAGAAGTTGAGCCGCAAAGGGGCGATGGCGGCGGCGCTGAAATGGGCGGTTCGCAATCCCTATGTTCACACGTCGATCCCAGGCATCCAGGATCTGGACATGCTGGATGAGAACTTCAAAGCCGTTGCGACGGGCTGGCAGGCGTCCGACGCTCCTGTGCTGGCGGCGCAATTGAAGGCGATTTCGCCGCTCTATTGCACGGTATGCGGCAAGTGCGGCTACCAGTGTGAGAAGGGTCTGCCGCATTCCGACATCATCCGCATCGTGAGCTACGCCGACGGCTATGGCCAGTTCGCGCTTGCGCGCGAGCGGTGGCAGGAACTGCCGGAAGATGTGCGGTCAATCCGCTGCTCGGACTGCACAGCGTGCAGCGTGAAGTGCCCGCATGGCGTGCATGTCGCCGAGCGCGTGTCGCTGGCCCAGGAGTGGTTTGCATGAGAAAAATGATGTGGGCCGCTCTCGTGCTGGGAGCGGCCTGCATGGCCCAGACTCCGGACTGCTCGGTCGCTCCAGGTTTCAAGCAGGAAGGTCCGGGAAGAAGCTACGTCACCGAAACGCTTTTCGAATATATGGACGGGAACTCGGAGGGGTACTTCCTGTACGGGTTTCAGTCGATGAAGGGCATCACTTGCTCGAAGGGCGAAACGAAGCTGATCTTCGATGTGAGCACTTTCAAGGATCACGAATCGGCGTACGGAATGTTCACGGGCAACCTTGACACGCGTGAGCCGGTGCTGAAGATCGGCGGCGGCGGCCAGGTGACGCCGCGCAAGGCGGTTTTCACCAAGGGTGTTTATTTCGTGGAGATCGCGGCTGAGCCCGAGGGCGAACACCGCGCTTTGCTGACGGAGGCCATTAGGGCTTTCGAGAAGACGATCCAGGGCGAAGTGACGCCTCCGCCGCAGATCAACTGGTTTCCGACGGAAGGGATCAAGCCGGGATTCCCGCGCCTGGTGCCGCAAAGCGTGCTTGGACTCAGGATGTTGAGGCGAGGGTATTTGGCGCAGTACGAGAGCGGGCGGGCGTTCGTGGTGGAAGAGGCGTCGGAGGCCTCGGCCAAGGAGCTGATGGGGAGGCTCAAGGAGCGCTTCCAGGCGTCAGGCGTGCTTGCCGTCGGGGCGGACGGATTCACGGCGACGGACCGCTACCTGGGCAAGCTGTGCATGTTCAGGGTAGGCAGCCGCGTGGCCGGGTGGACTGGGCTGGCGGAAGGCGATGATGCGGCGAAACTTGCCGCCGCCATCGCTGGCCGCATCAAGTAGACCGGTTTCTACATCGAGCCGGCGTGACGCTTGAGGATTTGAGGCAGGTTGGTCGAGAACGCTGACCGCGCCAGCACCATGTTGGCGCCCGCTTCCTGAGCGCGTTGCTTCAATTCCGCCTCGACATGCGACACAAAGCCGATAACGGATGTGGCCTTTGCTTCAGGA
>JARKQJ010000048.1 GCA_029973955.1 Paludibaculum sp.
CGAAGGCAACCCCAAATAGTTGTACGCAAATTGCAAGGTCCGCCCCGCCGCCGCGACCGACCCGTCCGGGTTGTAAACATCCGGATACTTCATCGAAGTCATCTGCCCCGCTGCATTCCAACTATACACCGCCTCCAGCGGCGTCAAAACCCCGCTGAACGCCGCCCGCTTCCTCGTTACCAACCCGCCCACCGTGTACTCAAACGACTCCGTCATCTCCCCATGCGTCACCGACGCCAAGCGCCCCCACCCGTTCACCGCCGTGTCCCAAACCATCGTCGTCGTCTGGCTCCCGTCCGCGTTCCCCCAACCCGCCGGCGTCCGGTATATCGCCGACATCCGCCCGTGGCCGTCTCTCAAATAGGTCTCCGCATTCCCCTTCTGGTCCGTCTTCTTCCACAACTGCCCGTCGCTCTGGTACTCCTTCCTCCCGGGAGTTGAGTTACATCAAACCAGGGGCTTCTCTCCCCCAACTTCTGAGATGAGGCAAATGCCCAAGCGACCAGTCCGGGCTCAATAAGCAGCCCCGAGACGGCAGCGATCAAGACATCCATCCCTCCCCGGGCGCGCTCCAATCGTTGCCCGCGGTCGAAGTCCAGCGCCGCCGCCCCGTTCTCCTCCCAAACCGATCACCGTTCTCTCATTCCGATCACCGCTGGCCTTGCGCCCTACAAAGTGATCGCTTTGCGAAGGGAATGGCTGATCGCTTTCGCAGGAGAACCCCAATCGGTTTCCTAAGCGATCAGGTGATCGGATTCAGAGGAGAACGGTGATCGATTTGGAAGAGAATCCGCAATAGCACAGAAATATTTCTAAGTGAACAGTATTGCTCCTAAGCGGCCTTGCCGCAGCCGGCTCCAACGAAGCGTTTGCCTCTTCTGTCAGGCGTCTCGGCGGCGCCGCCCACTCCGCGAGGCCGCATCGCTCAGCTCAGCCTCACGTATTCGATTCGATGAAAAAATCCAACTGTTCGACCGGCACGTAGGCGCACCCGCCAAAGGCTGCCCGTTTCCTGACATCTTCCTGAAGTCTCGCAAGGCAGTGCTGAGACAGAGCTCGCATCGCCCATTGTACGAAGTGCTGAAAACGCCACATCCTGATATCTAATTTTACTGCGACTACAAAGTCTTCATATGCAATTTCAATTCTTGCATCATCAGAGTGCCATATTCTAAGCATGAGGTCATCCCATGCCTCTAACCTCAGCAGATCTACGGTGGGACAAGATCTCATAATATCATTCGAACTTATGTCATTTCGAACCTTGGTGAATACAGCTTGAGCATCAGTACCTAGGCTCCAGTCATCAAGTCCTGTAGTGAAAAACGAATGCGCCCATCCCGAGACAACATCCTCATACTGCACCCAAGGGTTTAATTTTGGATCACGTGAATGAATATACGTCAGCCATTTCTCATGTTCATTTCTAGTTCTTTGGTCCAGCAACGCTAACCCAAGATCGATGTGCCCTGAATACAATTCTGAAGTACGAAGATGGATCCACCCATCAGCCACGCCGCCGGGCTGACTTTCAAGATAGGACTTCAGGCAACTCCGAAGAATCGAACGAACTTCGGACAGTCTCGGAAGCACTAGGCCAGCGGGACCATATGCTAAGTCGAGCAAGTCCATGCTGAGCAACCTAGCACCAGAGAACCACTCAGATTGGACAAGCCAACTATTCTTCATGGTATCGCTAAGTTAAGAACAAGACTGGGAGGAAATAGCAACGACGGCACTAGGCGAAGTGCTTTATAGGCCAGATAGCCGACACCGAGCATTTTCATCTCTTGAACAATGTCCTGGTATCTGTCATGCCGTTCCTTGATCTTGCTTCTAGTGGTTTCATTCAGCCAACCGTCGACACCGTGAGGTGGTTTACCGTCACAATCATTGTCGTTCCAATCTTGCCTTAGCTCAATTAGTCGATTTCTGTAGTTCTGAATCTCTTCCATGTGGCCATCGAACTTCTCGGAGCTCCCTACAATATTCTCTATAACCCTTGCTAGTAAGCTCTTACCTCCAGGCATACCCTTGCCGTTGATGGTGTCGAGAATCTGCTTGCCGATCTTATCGCAGGGACCTTCCGGCGGCGGCGGTGATGGAGGATTTTGGTCTTGTCCGCCACCACCCGGGCCAAAGGGTAGGCGCATCCTCAATACACACTCGCCCCCGTAGTCCGGATCGCAGTAATACTCAGGCTCGGAGGCCATCAGGCCTGAAGGATCGTTGGAATTGACCGGGTCTCCCAAAACGTATCTGTAGCGATTCCAGCTCTGCGGATTGGTCGGTCCGGCACTCTGCTGAAACGGGTCCACGCTCGCAAACCGCCCCCAGGTCGCGCTGTAGTTGCGGTTCCAGGCGTAGTGGAGCCCTGTCTGGCTATCCTTGCGGTACGTCGCGAACTCTTCGTTTGCCTCGCCGTAGGGATAGGCCGTCACGGCACCCGCCGATCCCAGCCGGTCCGTCATCACCGAGTTGCCGTCCTTCTGCATGTACCGCCCCGCGAAGTACACCCGCTCGCTGCGGTTGCACGGCACGTAGTAGCCGCCCCCGAGCCCGCACTTCCGGTACTCGCCCAGCAGTTCTCCGTTCAAGCCAAATACCGAATAGCGTGGGTCGGCGTACTCCTCGCCCACCACCACTCGCTGATTGGCCGCGTTGTACTTGTACACGTCACTCGCCGCGCTCACCAGCCGGTTCTCGACGTCGTAGCTCCCGGTGATTGTGTTCCCGCCCAGTTGCCACTGCGTCATGTTGCCGTTGGCATCGTACTCATAGGTCAACCCTTCCGTCCCGTCCGAATAGCTCTTCTTCAACGGCCGCCCCGCTCCATCGAACCGCCCCGTGCACGCGCTCCCGCTCCAGTCCCCCTGGCACACTGTCAACACCTGCTCCGCCGTCCGCGCCACCGCCTTGCTCAGCAGCCGCCCACCGCCCGTGTACTCGAAGCTCCGCGCCACCCCCAAGGGCAGGATCTTCTGCTTCCGCACGTTCCCGTTGTTCGGCATCACCGTCGTGGTCCCACAAGCTGCCGCTTCGTTCCCATAGTACAACTCAAGACCCGCCAGCACCGCCTGGCTCTGCCGGTCCGTCGCCTGGATCTGGCACGGCTGCAGCCGAGCATTGAAGCTCCACGCCTCCGCCAGGCCCATCCCCCCACTGCGCTGTCGACGGCCGTGTTCGTGAGGAACATCATCATCGGACCTTCGACTCGATACTGCTGCGTCACGGCTGTCCCAGTTTGACCCGGAACGGCATGACGCTTCCAGTCATCCGAGTTTCGACCAACGAATCGAACGAACGGTGACGGCTCTCGAAAATAAAAGATTTCCATTGTTTTCATAAGCATCCACCCACCTCGCCTCCTCAAACCTCCCAACCCCCATGCGATCCTTGTATTCGTGAGCAGGCCTCTGTGCCTGCTCTTTTTATTTCCACCACCGAAAGGACCCAAAATCATGGCTTCTCCCGCCCAAATCGCCGCCAATCAGGCCAACGCCCAACTCTCCACCGGACCCAAATCCCCCGAAGGCAAAGCCCGCTCCGCCGCCAACTCCACCAAAGACGGCCTCACCTCCGCCAACCCTATCGTCGACTCTCATCAATCCGAAGAGTTCGCCTCCTACCGCCAGGCCCTCGAACTCGACACCCACCCCGAAGGCCCCATCGAACACGAGTACTTCCACCGCCTCCTCACCGCCGGCTGGAACCTCCGCCGCGCCCGGCTTCTCGACTCCGATCTCCTCGCCGGAACGAACCCAAATGAACGCGACCAGGACGCCGCCCGCCTCCACCGCATCGCCCGTTACCGCCGTGAACTCGAACGCACCTACGACCGCGCCCTCAATCAACTCCAAGTCCTCCAAACCCAACGCGCCATCCTCCTCCAGCGCCCCGCCGAAATCATCGACGCCGTCGCCCGCTTCACCCCCCTCGCCTGCCTCGGCGCCATCGCCCCCGATAAGGCCCCCTTCCTCGTCTCCGCCCACCACTTCGGAGCCCCACACGCCACTTTCTACGATTCCCGGAACGAAGCCATTGAAGCCGCCCAGCTCATCCGTGAGAGGCGAAACAAAGCCGTTCCCCCCACGCCTGAGGAACTCCAGGCCGTCCGCGACTGCTATCCCACCCCCCTCAAGGCCCTCGCCGCCGCCTGAGTCCCACGCCTCATCCTGACCATCCGCCGCTATTTGACTCGAAAATGGTCATTCGGAGGCCGAACCCGCTCGCGTTTGCCGCCAGCCTGCGATTGCGCTTGCCGGGCTCACGGATCTTTGACAACTTCGTGTTTTCATCATTGTTGGATGTGCCTCATTGGATGTGCCTCGTTCGCACCCGAAATCCGAGCGCTCCCCGGCAGGGTGTTGGGGAGCGCTCCGGGTCCTCGGGCCCTCTGGCGGCGTTCGCTTGTGTGCGTGGTGCATTCGCCGGCTTCCTGGCCGTCCAGTTCTCTGCCAGCGCACTGCGCGCTTGCGGTTGCCGTACGACACCGCACCTTCAATCGCGACACTGATGCAGCTCTCCACCTTCTCAACTGCATACACCCGCAATCGCGGGGGGACCGCGCTCCCCGCACCGCCAAGTCCGGCTACCACCCCCCGCCCCCCCGGGAAAGTCATCTGTGTCCCTTGTGGACACAGCGTGACTGTCCCGGCCCCCCCCAACGCCCCGGCCGCCAACACCTCCTCTGCTACCATAAGAGGAAATCATGCTGCCAGAGTCTCTCGTCGAAGGCCTCACGTTTGACGACGTCCTCCTGAAACCCGCCCGTAGCGGCGTGTTGCCCTCCGAGGCCGACACCCGCACACTGGTCACCAGGAACGTCCCCCTTAACATCCCCATCCTGAGCTCCGCCATGGACACGGTGACCGAAAGTCACCTCGCCATCGAACTCGCCCGCCAGGGCGGCATCGGCATCATCCACAAGAACATGCCGATCGACAAACAGGCCGAGGAAGTCGATCGTGTGAAGCGCTCGGAAAGCGGCATGATCGTCGACCCGGTCACCGTCGATCCCGATCAGAAAATCTACGAGGCGCAGGACATCATGCGCCGCTTCCGCATCTCCGGTGTCCCCGTCGTCAAGGACAACCGCCTCGTCGGCATTCTCACCAATCGCGACCTCCGCTTCGAAACCCGCTTCGATCAGCCCATCAGCGACGTCATGACGAAGAACCCGCTCTATACGGTCTCCGTCGGCACCACGCTCGAACAGGCCCAGGAAGAACTCCACAAGCACCGCGTCGAAAAGCTCCTCGTCGTCGACGAAAACTTCGCCCTCAAAGGCCTCATCACCGTCAAGGACATCCAGAAGAAGCGCAAATATCCCAACGCCGCCAAGGACGCCCAGGGCCGCCTCCGCGCCGGCGCCGCCATCGGCGCCACCGGCGACTTCCTCGAACGCGCCCAGGAACTCGTCAGCAGGAAGGTGGACGTCCTCATCATCGACACCGCTCACGGCCACTCCGAGCGCGTCCTCAACGCCGTGGTCGCCATCAAACGCGCCCTCCCCAACGTCGATCTCGTCGCCGGCAACGTCGCCTCTTACGAAGCCGCCCGCGATCTCATCGCCCTCGGCGTCGATGGCATCAAGGTCGGCATCGGCCCCGGCTCCATCTGCACCACACGCGTCGTCTCCGGCGCCGGCGTGCCCCAGATCACAGCCATCGCCGAATGTGCCCGCGCCTGCCGCGGCACCGGCGTCCCTCTCATCGCCGACGGCGGCGTCAAATACTCCGGCGATGTCACCAAGGCCATCGCCGCCGGCGCGGACTCCGTCATGATCGGCTCCCTCTTCGCCGGTACCGACGAAAGCCCCGGCGAGATGATCCTCTATCAGGGCCGCACCTTCAAGTCCTACCGCGGCATGGGCTCCATCGGCGCCATGAACCAGGGCTCCTCTGACCGTTACTCCCAGGAAGGCGGCGGCAAACTGGTCCCTGAAGGCATCGAGGGCCGGGTCCCCGCCAAAGGCCCCCTCGCCGAACTCGTCTTCCAGCTCGTCGGCGGCCTCCGCTCCGGCATGGGCTATTGCGGCTGCGCCACCATCCCCGAACTCCAGCAGCGCTCCGAGTTCCTCCGCGTCTCCATCGCCGGCCTCAAAGAGAGCCACGTCCACGACGTCATCATCACCAAGGAAGCGCCAAACTACCGAGTGGAGTAATTCCGAATGCCGCAAGAGCAGAAGCCCGGCACCATCGGCTGGACCGACCTCACCGTCCCCAACGCCGATACCCTCCGCGATTTCTACTCCGCCGTCGCCGGCTGGCAGGCCGAAGCCCTCAGCATGGGCGACTATTCCGATTACGTCATGAAAGCCCCCGGCGGCACCCCCGTCGCCGGCATCTGCCATGCCCGCGGCCCCAACGTCGGCCTCCCACCCCGCTGGCTGGTCTACATCGTCGTCGAAGACCTCGACGCCAGCCTCGCCCAATGCCAGCAACTCGGAGGCAAAATCATCGCCGGCCCCAAGGGCGAATCGCCTAACCCCCGCTACGCCGTCATCGAAGATCCCGCCGGCGCCCCTGCCGCCCTCTACCAACCCGCCACGCCTCAGTAGGGCAGTCCGCCAGGCCCTGCTCTCGGCCGGCCGGCATCAGACGCCGCCATCCCACGGCCCGGAATCACCTCCCCAGTCCAGACCTCCATGTGTGCACCCGCACCTCCAGAGCCCTGACACGCTGAGGCGCCTCCGGGGGCTCTGCCCCGAAGGCGCCTCGGTTCACTACACAGGTCCGGCTTACTCCTGCCACCCTCCGCCCAGTGCCTTATACAACTGCACCATCGCGGAAAGCTCGTCCCGCTGCGCCTGAGCCAGGCTCTGTTCCTCGCCCAGCCGCTGCCGCTCCGTATCCAGCACCTCGAGGTAGCTCGAAACGCCGCCGCGGTACCGCAGGTTCGCGAGATCGCTCTGATGGCGCAGCGTCTTCGTCAGCACCTCCTGGCTGGTCCGCGATTCCTTGGCCTTCGCGTACCCTACCAGCGCATCCGACACGTCCCGGAACGCATTGTTGATCGCCTTCTGGTAGTTGACCACCAACTGCTCCTTCTGCGCCTTCGCTGACTTGTAGTTGCCCGAACGTCTCCCCGCGTCGAAAATCGGCAGGTCCAGCATCCCGCCCATGTTGTACGACGCGCTCGACCGGTCGACGATGTTCACCAGATCGACCGTCTGGTAGCCGCCCGCCGCGGTCAGCGTGATCGTCGGGAAAAACGCGGCCTTCGCCACGCCTACCCTCGCGTTCGCCGCCACCAGTTGCTGCTCGGCATACCGCAGGTCTGGCCGCCGGTCCAACAGCGCCGACGGAATCCCTGCCGGTATCGCCGGCGGCTGATACTGCGCCGACAGCGCCAACCCGCGCGCCACCGGCCCCGGCGGCTTGCCAAGCAGGAAATTGATCAGGTTCTCCGTCTGCTCCACCGCTTTCTCGAGTTTCGCCTTCTGCACCTGCGCCGCCGAGAGCAGCGTCTGCGCCTGGTCCACATCCAGCAGCGTGCTCACGCCGCCCTTTTGCCGCGCCGTCACCAGATTCAAGGATTCCGTGCGCGTTTTCAGTGACTCCATCACGTACGCCAGCTCCGCGTCATACTCACGCAGGCTGAAATACGACAACGCCACTTCCGAGACCAACGCCTGCCGCACCGCTTTCTGGTTCTCCTGCGTCGCCAGCATCTGCGCCTGCGCCGCTTCCGTCGCGCGCCGGATCCTGCCGAACAGGTCCAGCTCCCACGACGCCGCCAGGAATCCTCCCGCGGAGGAGAACACCGGAGACTTCGTCCCCGATCTGCTCGCCGTGCCCTGAATTCCCAACTGCGGGAACAATGCCGCCCGCGTCGCCGTCACCTGGCCTTCGGCTTCGATCACGCGCTGCGCCGCAATCCGGATGTCGTAGTTCGCAGCCAGCGCTTCTTTCACCAGCCCTTGCAGCGTCTCGTCGCGGAATACTTCAAACCACTTCGAGTCCGCCATCGACGCCGGCGCCGGCTGGCCCTCCGCGCCGCGAAACTGCGGCGGCGCGGCAACCTCCGGCCTCTTGTAATTCGGTCCAACCTTGCAGCCGGTGAGCATCGCCACCGCGCCCAGCATGATGAGTCCTTTGCGCATTAGTGATGCCCTCCTTCCAAAGCCGGCGCGGCGCCAGGGTTGCCGTCGATCGCCGCCGACTTGCCGGTCAGCTTATAGACGCCTCCCTGGATCACCACATACAACAACGGGATGAAGAACAACCCCACCGTCGACGCGCACAGCATGCCGCCAAACACCGCCAGGCCGATGCTCACGCGCGCCGCCGCGCCTGCTCCGCTCGCCATCACCAGGGGCAGCACGCCCAGAATGAAGGCGAACGCCGTCATCATAATCGGCCGGAACCTCAGCTTTGCGCCGGTCACCGCCGCTTCGTATAGGCCCATTCCTTGCCGCTCATGCGCCTCTTTGGCGAACTCAACGATCAGAATCGCGTTCTTCGCCGCCAGGCCCATCAGCGCCACAATGCCGATCTGCACGTAGATGTTGTTCTCCAGGCCAGCCATGGAAATCCCCACGAATGCCCCGAACACCCCGATCGGCAAGCCCAGCAGCACTGAGAAGGGCACCGCCCAACTCTCATATTGCGCCGCCAGTACCAGGAAGACGAAGATCATCGCCATGCCGAAAATCGGCCCCTGGCTGCCCCCCGCTTCCTTCTCCTGGAACGCAATGCCCGTCCATTCGAAGCCGTAGCCCTGCGGCAATTCCTTCGCTGAGAGATCTTCCATCACCTCCAGCGCCTGGCCCGTCGAGATCCCCGGCGAGTTGACGCCGTTGATCTCCGCCGTGCGGAACATGTTGTACCGCTGCAGCACGTCCGGCCCGTTCATCATGCTCACCTTGCTGATCGTCGACAGCGGCACCATCACGCCGCTGTTCGCTCTCAGGTAGATGTCGCCGATGTTCTCCGGCGTCTTGCGGAACTCCTGCTCGGCTTGCAACATCACCTTGTAAGTGCGCCCAAACAGGTTGAAGTCGTTCACCTGCAACCCGCCCAGGTAGATCTGCAAACCCTGAAACACCGTATTGATCGGGATGTCCAGGGTCCGCGCCTTGTCGCGGTCGATGTCCAGTTTGATCTGCGGGATGCTCGTACGATAACCGGAGAACGGCCCGGTGATCTCGGACCGCTGCGCCATCGCCTGCATCACCTTCTCTTTCATCTGATCCAGTTCCTGTGGCGTTCGTCCCGTGCGGTCCTGCAACTCGTATACAAAGCCGCTCGCATTGCCCAGTCCATTGATCGGAGGAGGTGGGAATACCAGCGAAACCGCCTCCGGATAGGACCTGAACTTCTGGGTCACCTGCGTCAGGATCGCCCGCAGCCCCTCTTCCTTGGCCTTCCGGTCCTCCCATGGCTTCAACATCGCAATGATCGAAGCGTTGTTCGAGGTATAGGCGTTGTTCAACAGGTTCAACCCGCCCAGCGTCAATACCTCCTGCACGCCCGGCACGCCCTTCAGGTCCGCCTCCGCCCTCTTCATCAGGGCGTCGGTTCGTTCCATGGACGACCCATCAGGCAGCGTGAACACCGCGAAAAAGTACCCCATGTCTTCGTTCGGCACGAATCCGGTCGGCACCTTCATCAGCAGACTGCCCGCGCCGAACCACAGCCCGGCCAGGCACGCCAGGCCGATCACCATCCGGCGCAGAAAGAACTGCACGCCCGACAGATACCCGCCCGTCGTCTTGTCGAAGACCTTGTTGAACCCGCGCAGGAACGCTCCCACCGGGCCCCGGATCTCCTTCCTCGGCTTCAACAGCATCCGGCATAGCGCCGGCGTCAGCGTCAAGGCCACGATCACCGACAGAATCACCGACACCGAAATCGTGATCGCGAACTGCTTGTACATCTGGCCTACGATGCCGCCCATGAACGATACGGGCACGAACACCGCGCACAGCACCAGGCCGATCGCCACCACCGGGCCGCTCACTTCGTCCATCGCCTTCTCGGTCGCTTCGAGCGGACTCAGCCCATGCTCGATGTGGTGCTCCACCGCCTCCACCACGACAATCGCATCATCAACCACGATGCCCACCGCCAACACCACGGCCAGCATCGTCAGCGTGTTGATCGAAAACCCCAACGCAACAAACGCCGCGAATGTGCCAACCAATGAGACCGGCACCGCCAGCATCGGGATGAACGTCGCCCGGAAGTTGCCCAGGAAGATGAACACCACGATCAGCACCAGCACGATCGCGTCCCTCAACGCCAGGAACACTTCGTGAATCGCCACTTCCACGAACACCGTCGTGTCCAGCGAAATCCGGTACTTTAGGCCCGGCGGAAAGTTCTTGCTGGACTCTTCCAACAGCTTCTTCACATTTCCCGCCGTCTCGATCGCATTCGCGCCAGGCAACTGGTAAACGATCAGCAGCGTCGAAGGAATGCCATCCTTGCGCCCGAAGCTCGTGTAGGTCTTGCCCGAAAGCTCAGTCCGCGATACGTCCTTCATGCGCAGGATCGAACCGTCCGGCAGCGTCCGCACGATCATGTTCTCGAACTCGGACGGCTCCGTCAGGCGGCCCTTCACGTTCACCGAATACTGGAACTGCGTCCCCGCCTTCGCCGGCGGCTGGCCCACCTGCCCGGCGGCCGCCACCAGGTTCTGCTCGCCGATCACGTTCGATAGGTCCGTGCCCGTCAAGCCCAACTTCGCCAGCTTGTCCGGCCGCACCCAGAATCGCATCGCATAGTCGCGCTGGCCGACAATCATCGTCGACCCGACGCCCGAGGTGCGCGCGATCGCATCCACCAGGTTGATGGACGCAAAATTCGAAAGGAACGTCTCGTCAAAAGTGTTGTCCGGCGAATACACCGAGATCACCAGCAGCATGTCAGGCGACTTCTTCTTCACCGAAATGCCCGCCGCCACCGCTTCCTTCGGCAGCTTCGCCTGGGCCTTGTTCACGCGGTTGTTGATGTCTACGTTCGCCAGGTCCAGGTTCGAGCCCACCTTGAATGTGCATGTCAGCACGTACCGGCCGTCGCTCGATGACTTCGACGACATGTAGATCATGTTCTCGGCGCCGTTCACCTCCGCTTCCACGTTGGTCGCGATCGACTGCTCCACAGTCTCCGCGTTCGCGCCCGGATAGTTGATTTCCACTTCCACCGTCGGCGGTGAAATCTGGGGATACTGTGCCACCGGCAACGTGCCGATGCTGATGCCGCCGGCCAGCAGGATGATCAACGAGATGACAATCGCAAAGACTGGCCTGTGAATAAAGAATTTCGCCATTGGCTACTCTCCCTTCTTCGCTTCGGCCTTCTCGCTGGTTACCGGCGCCGCCGTCGGAACCACCGTCGACCCCGGCCTTACCTTCTGCACGCCTTCGACGATGATCTTCTCACCCGCCTTCAAGCCTTCCGTCACAATGTAGTTCGCATCCACGCGGTCGCCCAGCATCACGGTCCGCAATTGGACCTTGTTTTCCGGGCTTACAACGTAGACCACCTTCGCGCTCTGGATCTCCGTCACCGCCTTCTGAGGCACCAGCAACGCATTCTCCACCACCGTGGCCGCCAGGCGCACGCGCCCGAACTGGCCCGGCCTCAGCAGTTGGGTCGGATTCGGAAACTCCGCCACGATGCTCAATGTGCCGGTCTTCGCGTCCACCGCCCGGTCCGCGATGGTCACCCGGCCTTTGTGCGGAAATACACTGCCATCTGCAAGGATCAGCTCGAGCTCAGCCGATCCCGGCCTCTTGCCCTGCGCCCGCTCCTTGAAATACTGCAGATACTCCCGCTCGCTGATCGCCACATATACCCTCATCGGGTTCACGTTCGATACCGTCGTCAGCAGCGTCGCCTCGCCCTGGCCTACCAGGTTGCCCGGCGCTACCTGCCGCGTCCCGACGATCCCATCAATCGGCGATACCAGGTTGCAGTACTCGATGTTCAGCCCGGCCTGCATTACCGCCGCCTTCGCCGACTCCACCGCCGCCGTCGCCTGCTGGATCGCAGCCGCCTGGTTTACCTTCGCCGTGTTCAGCGAAGCCGTCCGCGCCTGGACGTCCGCCCGCGCCGCGCGCTGCGATGCCAGGGCGTTGTCGTAATCCTGTTGCGGCACCGCCTGCGCTTCCGCCAGCGGCTTCAACCGGTTCACGTCCTGGTCCGTCTTGTTCAACTGTGCGTTGGCGACTTCCAGGTTCGCCGCCGCCACATCCACCACCGTCCGCTCTTTTGCCTGGATCAGGTCGGCTTCCGCCTTCGCCAACTGCGCCTTGGCCTGCATCATCTGGGCCTCATACTCACGCTTATCGAGCGTGAACAGCGGCTGGCCCTTCTTCACCATCGTGCCTTCCTGGAAATGCTGCGCCTGCAGGTACGCCTTCACCCGCGCGCGGATCTCCACTGAATCATTCGCATCGGTCCGAGCTGTCAACTCGCTGTAGACCGGTACTGTCTTCTGTTCGACAGTCCCCACCACGACGGGCACTGCCGGCCCGCCCGCGCCTTCGGCCTTCTTGGCCGCTTCCTTATTGCCACATCCCGATAGCACCAGGTTCAAACTCGCGAAGAGTAAAATGCCCGTGCGTCTCCTCAATGACCGCATCGCGATCCTCCAGAACGGACTGTCTCCGCGCCGCACGTCCCGGTTGTGACAAGCGCTTCTGTAGAATATCGCTGATTCCCCTCCTTTGGAAACTGCCTGCGTCATCCCCTTCGGTTTCTTTTTGGCTTCCGCTAGACTAGCTATCATCCATGAACGCCTCCTTCGCCCCCATCGAACGGCTCGGCCCCTCCCTCTTTAACTCCCCCGTCCCCTCCCTCGACACCGATCCCCACCACCCCAATCCCTTCGTCTCCGACGACGACTATATCCCCCTCCACATCACCCACTCCGCCTCCAACCCCCGCCCCGGCAACGTCTACTTTGAAAAAGCCGGCCCCCGCGAAAAAGTCTTCTTCGACCCCACCTCCACCCGCGCCGCCATCGTCACCTGCGGCGGCCTCTGCCCCGGCCTCAACAATGTCATCCGCTCCCTCGTCCTCTGCCTCCACCACCACTACGGCGTCTCCTCGGTCTACGGCATCCGCTACGGCTACTATGGCCTCAACCCCGCCAGCGGCCATCCTCCCGTCGAATTGACCGACGATATCGTCAGCGATATCCACGAAATCGGCGGCACCATCATCGGCACCTCCCGCGGTCCCCAGTCCCCCGCCGTCATGCTCCAAACCCTCAAGGACCTCGGTATCAACATCCTCTTCACCATCGGCGGCGACGGCACCCAGCACGGCTCCTACAAAATCTATGAGGAGGCCCAGCGCCCGGGCTATCCGCTCTCCGTCATCGGCGTTCCCAAGACCCTCGACAACGACATCCAGTACGTCACCCGCACCTTCGGCTTCGGTACCGCCGTCAATGCTGCCCGCAACGTCATCGACGTCGCCCACACCGAAGCCCGCGCCGTCCTCAACGGCGTCGGCCTCGTCAAACTCATGGGTCGCGACTCCGGCTTCATCGCCGCCGCCTCCACCCTCGCCAGCGGTGAGGTCAACTACTGCCTCATCCCCGAACTCCCCTTCACCCTCGATGGCGAACACGGTCTCCTTTCTGCCCTCGAAAAGCGCCTCGCCCACAAAGCCCATGCCGTCATCGTCGTCGCCGAAGGTGCCGGCCAGGACCTCATCCCCAATGACGCACTCCAGCGCGACGCATCCGGAAACATCATCCACGCCGACATCGGCCTCTTCCTCCGCTCCGGCATCATCGATCGCTTCAAAGCCCTCAACCGCCCCGTCAACGTCCGCTACATTGATCCCAGCTACCTCATCCGCGGCCTCGCAGCCAATACCGAGGACGCCATCCTCTGCGACTCTCTCGCCCGCAACGCCGTCCACGCCGCAATGTCCGGCCGCACCGGCCTCGTCATCGGTTATATCCACAACCGCTTCATCCACGTTCCGACCGCCATGGCCACCGACGGCCGTAAGAAAATCGCCCTCGATAGCGATCTCTGGAAATCCGTCCTTGCCGTCACCGGCCAGCCCCCAGCTTGGCTCCCCTAGCCCAAACGGCCTACCCCCTCTACCCCCACCTCCCCCATTTAGCCCTATTTCGGGGACGGTGCACTAAATCCCTAAATTCGAGCCCCTGAAATCAACTACTTCGCCACTGAACCACCCCATAATTTGGGGATTTAGTGCACCGTCCCCGAAATACACCATTTATTCGCCTCCATCCGATAGCAACTAGTGTCGGATTCCCAGATTCCGCTGTCCGAAAATCCAACACGCCTCCCTGCCCTCCCCCACCTAACCCCTTTCCTCTCAACAAACACCACAATGGCCTCCCAATTGCTCCCTCTCTTTTGAACGGACCCGCCGTTCAAAGAGGTTCTCATGTTCGGTGTCAATTGGAACGACCCCCAAACTCTCTGGCTCAACTACACCAATCTCGGCCTGGGCCTTGTCGTCCTCGCCTGCATCGGCGTCGCCGCCTACGCTTTCTGGGCTGAATTCGCTGCCCGCCTCCAAGCCAAGGCCGCCGGCGACGTAGACTCTCACGTCCGCAAGCTCATGGCCGACATGAGCCCGCACGCCTTCCACTCCCCGGAACTCGGCATGACCATGGCTGACGGCGGCGAGCCCGAAAAACCCCGGCAGCCCAACAAGAAGTAGCTCCTCGAGGGTCTCCCCATGCCGTGCCCTTTTATCCGTGAAACGAGCGCCCTTTCCTGCCGCGCTGCCGGCATCCGCAAGCTCATCCCAGGGCAGGCGCTCGCGTCCGCGGGCCGTTGCTCCTCTCCGGATTGGTCCGATTGCCCCTACAGCAATTCGGCTCCGGACCACGCCGCGCCCTCCTGCCCCTTCATGGAGGAGTCCCTCGTCCAGTTCTGCTCCGCCGCACCCGTCACCCGCTTCATCCCCTACTCCGAACCCCTGCTCTCCCGCTGCGGCAGCGACGCCTATCGCTACTGCGATCTCTACCTCGACGTCGTCTCCGCCTCCCGCCCCGCCCTCAACCACTCCGGCGCCCTCCACGCCCCTCACGACCTCCTCTTCACCTCCAACCACTGGTGGCTCGATGCCACCGGCGACGGCCCCTGCCACCTCGGCATCGACGCCTTCCTCGCCCGCCTCCTCGGCCCCATCGACCACATCACCTTCGCCACCCCCCACGGCATCGCCCGCCCCACCGCCATCTTCACCGTCCGCGGCACCGACTACACCGCCACCTTCTCCGAACTCATCCCCATCGACCAGCCCAACCTCCGCCTTCGCAACCATCCCGCCCGCCTCACCGAAGACCCCTACTCTCTCGGCTGGCTCTACGAAGGCATGATCACCGCCGAGCAGCGCCGCCGCCTCCGCGAATCTCTCCTCGACTCCTCCTCCGCCGCCCAGCGCATGGAGCACCAGTCCACCCTCCTCAACCAGCGCATCCAGTCGCATCTCTCTCTCGACGGCGCACCCCTCGCCGCCGACGGCGGCCTCTTTGCTCCAGGCCTCCTCTCGCTCCTCCCTCGCGAAGAATCTCTCGTCGTTTTCAATGAATTCTGCCTGCCCGCCGGGCGGCAAGAAAGGTCCCGTTCATGATCCGCTCCGCAGCCCTCTTCGCCGGCGGCTTCCTCCTCGCCGCCTCCGCCGGTTGGCTCGTCCTCCCAGCCACCCTCTATCGCTCCGCCGCCCAGCCCTTCCAGTTCAACCATAAGGTGCACACCGGCGAAAAGGGCGGCATGGCCTGCAACGACTGCCACGCCATCCGCGAAAACGGCACCTTCGCCGGCATCCCCAAACTCGAATCCTGCGCCGGCTGCCACTCCGAACCCCAGGGCGACACCAAGGCCGAAAAGGAGTTCGTCGCCAACTTCATCAAACCCAATCGCGAACCCCAGTGGCACGTCTACTCCCGCCAGCCCGAAAACGCCTTCTTCCCCCACGCCGCCCACGTCAAGCGCGCCGCCCTCAAGTGCGAATCCTGCCACGGCGATCACGGCAAATCCGAAACCCTCCCCCTCTACCAGGTCAATCGCATCACCGGCTACTCCCTCAATGTCATGGGACCCTCCGCCCGCACCCGGAACACCCACACCCCCGGGATGCGAATGGACGATTGCGTCTCCTGCCATCGCCAGCATCGCCTCGACCATTCCTGCCTCGACTGCCATAAGTAACAGGAGCCTACCCATGATCCGCCGCGACCTCCTCACTCTCTCCGCCGGTGCCGCCGCTGGCATCGCCTGCTCCCCCTTCCCTTACCGCCTCCTCGGCGACTCCGCCATCTGGACCCAGAACTGGGCCTGGATGCCTCGCCCCCCGCGCGGTGAGCCTTCCACCAAATCCGCCCGCTGCACCCTCTGCCCCGCCGCCTGCGCCACCAGCGTCCGTTGCACCGGACCCACCCCCATCGCCGCGGCCCCCCGCGACCACGCCGCCATGTGCCCCGCCGGCTTCGTCGCCCATCACCTCCCCTATCACCCCCTCCGCCTGAAGCAGGCCCTCCACAACGGCCAGCCCACCCAGCCCGAAGGCGCCCTTGCCGCCGCCCGCAACGCCGCCTCCGGCGGCACCGTCGCCGTTCTCGATCTCCTCCCCGGCCGCACCGCTTCTCTCCTCCATCGCTATCACCTCGCCGCCCTCAAGGGCCGCTACCTCGCCCCGCCCGCCATCGAAGGCGCCACCGCCCAGGCCGTCTCCCAACTCTTCGATAGGCCCCAGCCGCTCGCCGCCAACCTCCCCGCCGCCAAAACCGTCCTCTCCCTCTCCACGCCCATCCTCGACGGCTGGGCCTCCCCCGCCCACTCCGTCAATCGCACTTACCGCCTCATCCAGGCCGAGCCCCGCCGCTCCCGCACCGCCGGCCTCGCCGACGAGTGGCTCGCCATCCAGCCCGGCTCCGAAACCGCCCTCCTCCTCGGCCTCACCCACCTCGTCCTCCAGCAGAAGAAGGATACCCGCGCCACCGCCGCGCTCCCCCTCGCCGACGCCGCCCGCCTCACCGGCCTCCCCGCCGCCCACATCGAAGCCCTCGCCAATACGCTCCTATCCCAATCCCCTGCCCTCGTCATCGCCGACGGCGATCCCTCCGGCGGCCCCCTCCCCCACGAAACTCGCGCCGCCGCCGCTGCCCTCAACGCCCTCCTCGGCCTCGACGCCTTCCGTCAATCCCCAGCCCCCGCCGCTCCCGCCGCCTGGGCCGGCGTCCCCGAATCCTCTCTCTCCGACATCCCCGACGACTCCATCGCCCTCCTCGTCATCGACGATCCCCAGCCCGGCTGCTCCATCCCCTGGTCCCTCATCGAACCCAAACTCGCCCCCCAGGCCGCCATCATCGCCCTCGCCTGGAGCCAGGGCCCCTGGACCCAGCACGCCCAGTGGATTCTCCCCGTCCCCACTTTCCTCGAAGCCCAAGCCGACGCCCCCCCGGCCTACGACGATCCCACCCCGCGCTTCGCTGTCTCGCCCGCCCTCCTCACTCCCCCCAAGGGCGCCATCCACGCCGCCGACTTCCTCGCCCACCTCGCCGGCGACGAAACCCCCTTCGCCGATCGCATCAAGGAGCGCATCCACGCCCTCAACGCCGACGAGAAAGCCATCCTCGAAAACGGCGCCGCCTGGACCGCCTCCGCCACGCCCCCAGCCGCCGGTCCGCCCGCCCGCCTCTTGCCGCCCACTCTCACCCCGGAGCGCCTCATCGCCGCCGCCAACCGCCCCAACTACTCCCTCCAACTCGCCGCCTACGGCTGGCGCGCCGCCGCCGTCTCCCCCATGCTCGGCAAGCTCTGGCAGGAGTCCGATCTCCGCCCCGCGCCCCGCAGCGCCGCTCTCCACCCCGAAACCCTGCACGCCCTCAACCTCGCCGAAGGCCGCCCCGCTCTCCTCGAATCTCCCCAGGGCCGCCTCCCCATCAAGGTCTCCGCTGATCCCACTCTCCCCCCCGGCCTCGTCTCTCTCTCCGCCGGCCCCGCTTTCTCCCAACTCTGCCGCGTCGACGCCAGCGGTTCTTGGATCGTCCCCGGCTCTAAGGTGGTCCCCGCATGATCGACACTCGCAAGCCCGCTCCCACCGCCCTCTACGGCATGATCATCGACATCGACCGCTGCAACGGCTGCGGCAATTGCACCGTCGCCTGCGCCGTCGAGAACAACGTGCCTCCGCCTCACCCCAAGGCCACCGCGCGCACTGGCCTCAACTGGCTCCGCGTCTTCCGCGTCGAACACGACGGCCGCGACGCCTTCATCCCAATCTCCTGCATGCAGTGCGGCGAGGAAACCCCCTGCCAGAGCGTCTGCCCCCAGAACGCCGTCGCCATCGATCCGGCCACCGGCATCGTCGGCCAGATCCCCGAACGCTGCCTCGGCTGCCGCTACTGCATGGCCGCCTGCCCCTACCAGGCCCGCGCCTTCAATTGGTGGGATCCCCAGTGGCCCGCCGGTCTCGAACAGACCCTCAACCCCGAAGTCGGCGTCCGCCAGCGCGGCACCGTCGAAAAGTGCAACTTCTGCCACGGCCGCTGGCACGCCGCCCGCCAGGAAGCCGCCGCCAA
>JARKQJ010000062.1 GCA_029973955.1 Paludibaculum sp.
GGTGAAGCTCTGGTTGCCGATCCGGACGCTCTCCACGCGTCCGCTTTCAAAGCGGGTGATGTCGCCGATCAGCGGGACGCCGTCGAAGCTGATGCCAGCTGAGAACTTCTCCATCTTCTTTTTAAAATCACTGATGCTGACCGTGACTTCTCCGTAATAGTGAGAGGAATCCTCCTCGCCCTCGCTGGACACGCCTCGAAGGTATGGCAAGGCCTTGGAATAGACGTTCTCGCTGTCTTCCGTGCGGCCGCCCGCCGACGCGAAATAGAACACCTGAATCTCTTCGCCCTCGTAGTAAATGGCCTCTCCGGCGGTGGAGGTGACGGCCTCAGTGATCTTGGCGAGATACTCCGCCTTCTTGCCGCCCCAGTTCTTGGTCATCTCCGCGTCCGTCACATAGGCCTGGCAATGGTTGCTGTCGGTGCAGATGTCCGCGCCGGCGTGGGCGGAGCAGCCGCCGTGATCCCGTTTGTAGAGCGTGTAGGTGCGCGCGGCGACAGCCTGGGCTTTAAGCGCCTCCGGTTCGAAAGAGGCGGGCATCTCGGCCGCAACGACGCCGATGAGATAGTCCTCCAGATCCATGTCGGTCAGCGTGCCGTCCAGCCACACCGTGATGGTGGGATTGACTTCCGTCTTCTGCCCGACGACCTCGAAGTCGGGCGAGCCGGGTGTGCCGGGCGCTGTGGATACGGACGGCGATGGCCCGCGGGTGGTGAGCACTGTAATGGCGGGATAGAGCACAGCTAATAACACGAACAGGACGACGCCGAGCAGCGCCATCCCTTCCGGACTCAAACGTCTCATTCTTCTCATGGCAACACCCCCATGCTCCAGTCTATTAATGAGACAGGCTGTTTATGTCTCACGGCGGATATGCGCGCCCAGGCGGCGCAGCTGGCCCTCCAGGTCCTCGTATCCGCGGTCGAGATGGTGGATGTCATTCAGTACAGTCTCGCCCTCGGCCAACAGCCCGGCAATGCACAGCGCCGCGCCGGCCCGCAGGTCGGTGACGGTGACCTCCGCGCCGC
>JARKQJ010000064.1 GCA_029973955.1 Paludibaculum sp.
CTGAACAGCGTCATTGACAGCATCAAGAATGCCTCGTCTGAGACGAAGGCGCTCTCCATCGCGCAGGAGGTGTTCGGCACCCGGGGCGCGGCGGAGATGACCACCGCCATCCGGGAGGGCCGCTTCTCGGTGGACGATCTCGCCGACTCCATGGCGAACTACGGCGACGTGGTGGAGACCACCTACGACACCATTCTGGATTCCTCGGACGACGCGACGGTGGCGATGAACAAGATCAGGAACGCCGGGCGCGTGCTGGGCGAAAAGATCCTGGACGCGCTGGTGCCGGCGCTGGAGACTGTCGCGGAGAAGATCGAGGCGGTGGGCAATTGGTTTTCGACCCTCAGCCCCAGGATGCAGGAGACCGTCGTCAGGATCGCGGCGATCGTCGCGGCCATCGGGCCGGCGCTCATCGTGGTCGGGAAAGTCGTGACCGCCGTCGGCAAGGTGACCAAGGCGCTTTCACCGGTGGCGAAGCTCATCAGCGGCGTGGGCGGATCGACCAAGGTGCTCGGCACGATCCTCGGCGCGCTGACCAGCCCCATTGGCCTCGTAATCGCCGCCGTCGCGGCGCTGACCGCCGGGTTCGTCCTCCTCTACAACAAGAACGAGGCGTTCCGCAGCAAGGTCAACGAGATCTGGGCGTCCATCGTCGCGGCGCTCCAGCCGGTGAAGGAGATGTTCCTTGCCGCGTTCGAGAACATCAAGGCGGCCATGGAGCCGGTGAAAGAGGCGCTGACCAATCTCTGGAATACAATCGTTGAAGTCTTTCAGAACATTTGGAACGCCATCGAGCCGGTGGTGACGGCCATTGGGGTGCTCATCGGCGCGGCGGTTGCCAACGTTATCGCCATCGGGAACGGGCTTCTGAACGCCCTCGGGCCGCTCGTTGAGGCGGTCGTCTCGGCGGTGAACGTGGTGATGAACATCGTCGGCGCGATCATCTCCCTGCTCACCGGTGACTTCGACGGCGCGCTTACACATTTGAAGGCGGCGCTCACGTCCGTGGGCGACTTTTGGGTCAGCATCTGGAACACGATCAAGACGTTTTTCGAAGGATTCTGGGAAGCCATCCTGTCCATCGCGGAATCCTTCGGCATCGACATCGCGGGCACGATCTCAACCATCTGGAACGGCGTCCGGGATTTCTTTTCCGGGCTCTGGGAGTCCATCTCCGCGACCGCTTCCGCGGCGTGGACGGCCTTTTCGGACACCGTGACCGGAATCTGGATGGCGATCAGCAGCGCGGCGGCCACGACTTGGAACGCCATCGCGGGCTTCCTCTCCGGGCTGTGGGGTTCCATTTCGGAAACTGCTTCCACTGCCTGGGCTGCTTTCTCCGGCACCGTGACCGGTATCTGGTCGGACATCCGCGATACGGCGACGGCTACTTGGAACGCCGTCGCGGAGTTCTTCGCCGGGCTGTGGGATTCCATTTCAGCAACCGCTTCCACGGCCTGGACGGCCTTCTCTGACGCCGTGACCGGTATCTGGTCGGGCATCCGCGATACGGCGACGGCCACCTGGAACGCCATCACCACTGCCATCTCGGACGCGG
>JARKQJ010000120.1 GCA_029973955.1 Paludibaculum sp.
GGGGATTCATGATTGTTACTCCTTGGAAGAAGAGGAAGAGCAGGGTTCCGGACGGCCGCGGAGCGAGGCCTCGTGGGCTTCGGCGGAATCAGCGATCTCGCTGAGGAGTTGGACGAACTGCTGGCGGGCGGCGGGGGCCAGGGGCTCGAGGATGTGGTGGATGAGGCGGGCGCGGCGGTGGTTGATGTCGTGGCGCCAGGCTTTGGAACGATCGCTCAGTTCGACGAGGACGACGCGGCGGTCGTGGTCGGCGCGGGTCCGGACGACGATCCCTTTTTCGACCAGACGATCGGCTAGATGGGTGGCTGCGGGGAGGGAGACGCCAAGGGAGATGGCGAGGGTACGCATGGAGATGGCGCCGGAGAGAGGCAGGCGGCGGATAGCGCGGACTTCAGAGTAGGTGAGGGGGATCTCAACAGCGGCGCATTCCTTAGGGATGACGATGGAGAGAGAGTCGAAGATGCGGTCGAGGGCGGTGACGACCTGGCTATCGAGGGGTTCTTCAGGAGGAGGGCTGGGGTCAGGGGGGCGATCCAATTTCTGCGATGGAATGGTTTCCACAGTGGAAGTATTGCAGATTGTCAAGCAAGTTACAAGGGGATGCGGTAGGGGGGCGTGGGCGGGAGTAGTTTTCGTATGCAATTGATATTAGGTAGTTTATGTCTATCGAACGACGGATTTCTTTCGATTGACAATAGTTGTAAACTATTGCAATCTTGAATGAAACATAGGGATATGGATACTCCAGTTCAGGACGGCAGATTAGTGGAGCAGGCCCGGCGGATGCAGTCGATCCTGGTGACATTGGCTCGGCCTCCGGAGGAGAGTCCGCTGTCGGATGTGGAGTTGTCGCACCGGGAGATCCGGGCGTTGATTGCATTGGGAGAGAAGGGGGAGTTGACGATGACGGAGCTGGCGGGGGAGGTGCGGGCGCCGTTGAGCACGTCGACGCGGATGGTGGACCGGCTGGTGAGGAAGGGGCTGGTGGGGAGAGTGCGGTCCGAGGCGGACCGGCGGATGGTGGTGGTGCGTGCGACGGAGATGACGATGGGGATACGGGAGACGATTTACCGGAACCGGTATGAGATGGCCCGGGAGATGCTGGGGCGATTGACGGTGGGAGAGCGGGCGATTTTGTTGGAGTTGATGGAGAAGATGATGGAGGGTGGGCCGGGGGGCGGTGACGCGGGGATTAACGGTCAATCCAGTTGAGTTCGGCGTCGGAGCGGCGGACGTAGTTGGCGTCGAGTTGGACGGGGTCGGCGAGGCGAGTGGCGCCCAGGCGGCCGAGGGCGGCGGCGAGGGCTCTGGGGGTGACGGTGGCATCGACCTGGAAGACGGAGGGGTCGGGTGTGAGGAGTTCGGCGCCTGTGGGGAGATGGGCGTGCCAGGCGGGGAATTTGGCTACGGATTCGTGGCCGTGGAGGGTGAGGGAGGAGTCGTAGAGGGCGCCGTAGATCTCGCCTCGGCGGGCGTCGTAGAAGGGGGCGCGGAGAGGGGCAGTGCCGAAGGAGGCCATGGCTTCGAGGTTGGAGACGGCGGCGGCCCTGGCTCCGGCGGCTTCGGCGAGGCCTTTCACGGCCGCCAAGCCGACACGGACGCCAGTGAAGGAGCCGGGGCCGGCGGCGGCGACGTAGCCGGTGACGGATTCGTGGCGCCAGGCGTGGCGCTGCATGAGGCGTTCGAGTTGGGGGAAGAGGACGTGGGCGAAGCCGTCGGGCGATTCGAGGAGGAGTTCCTCGACGGTGGCGTGGTCTTCGAGCAGGGCGATGGAGCCGAACTGGCCGGTAGTGTCGATGGCGATGATGCGCGTCATTTTGGGGTTTAGCGTGCGGGTTTGACTGGGATGACGTAGTCGAGGATGTAGAGCTTGCCGGGTGCGTTGAGGACGGCGAGGCGGAGGTTGACGACGCCGGGGCCGGAGGTGACGGTGAGGGGATCGATGGTGAAGGTGCCGGAGGAGCCGGAGGCGAGGAAGCGGGTGCCCTGGCCGTCGCGGACGTTTTCTCCGGTGAGGACGTAGGTCATGCGGCGGGTACCGCCGGTCTGGCGCTTCAGCTTGATCTCGAACTTAGCGGGCTGGCCGGCGGTGAGGGTGTCGTTGATGGTGGGGGCGATGAGTTCGAAGGGGGCTTTGGCGGCGTTGCGTTCGGGCTCCTGGATGGGGATGGGCCAGGAGTCGAATTTGACGACGGAGACGAACGTGCTGCCTTTGAGCATGGCTTCCTTGTAGCCGTCGCGGGAGAGGTGGAGGATCCAATCGCGGGTGGCGTCGGGGGGCGTGCCTTCGAAGAGGTCGCCTTTCCAGTCCTTCTTTTCCTTGGTGAATTCGCCGGTGGAGGGGTTGACCCAGTAGACGTCGTAGGTGTGTTTGCGAACGGTGACGCTGACCTTCTGGGGGTGCTCGACGTAGACGAGGAACTCGGCGGCGCCGATATCGTAGTCGTCGTTGAGGACGCCGGGGATGGCGATGGCGCGGCCGCCGTCGAGATCGAAGTAGGGCTCGATGTCCCAGTGGCGGACGCGGGCGTGCATGAAGGTGAACCAGCCGGTCATGGTTTTGGCGTTCGGGGAGGTGGGGGGGACGGGGCCGGAGAGGGCGGGGTAGGCGCCGCTCATGGTCGCGTTCCAGAGAAGTTTGCGGAAGTCGTCGGGGGGGAGCGAGGCGTCGAGCAGGGCGACCTGGGGGACGGTGTTGGACTGGTGTTCGACGGCGATGAGGGGATCGCGGCCGGAGCCGTAGACGACGAAGTCCATCCAGCCGTCGGGACCGAGGGGGGCGGAGGAGTCTCGGGCGCGGGTGGAGCGGGGGTGTTCGCAGGGATCGAGCTTCTTGATTTCGAGGCCGATTTCCTTGAGGAGAGTTTTGGCGTTGGGGGAGGTTTCCCAGACGTCGACGAGCTGCCAGGTGGCGTTGAGGGCGGTATAGCGGGCGGCGAGGAAGCGGAGGAAGCGCTGGCGCTGCTGCCAGGAGGGGAAGGCTTTGGTGAGGTGGTTGGGAGTGGGGGCGAGGACGAGATCGACGGTGATGCCGAGCGAGTGGAAGGCGAGGAGGCGGGCGTCGAGCTTTTTGTAGAAAGCGGGGTCTGGGGTGTCGGGGTTGGACCAGGCGTTGGGTGCGAAGAGGCGAACGGCGACGTGGGAGAATTTGGCGGCGGCGTAGGCTTCGGGCGGGGAGGCGCCATCGTCGTCGGCGCCCATGTAGAGGTGTGGCTTGCGGGCTTCGGTGTATTGCCAGTGGTGGACGTTGGCGCGGCGGATAAAGGCGGTAGTAGTGGAGGCGGCGTCGGCGATCGCCATGAATTTGTCGATCTTGCCGTCGAGGGAGGGGATGTTGCCGGTGATGCGGTAGGTGTACTCGCCGATGAGGGTGGGGGTGAAACGGAAGGCCATGCGGCGGCCGCCGTCCCAGAAGGCGGGGAGGCGGTAGGTTTTGTACTCGGGGGAGCGGATTTCGACCCAGAGATCGGCGGTGAGGTGGGGGTTGGGGTGTTGTGCGGCGACGGTGGGATCGAGATCGAGAGTGATGTCGCAGGGGGAGTAGACGGGGGTGTTGCCGCAGGGGGTCTGGCCGCTGAGGCGCAGGGTGAGGACCAGCGCGACGGCGATAAGCATCCGCATGTCCCCAGTGTACAGTGGAGAGATGTCACGACTGATTGCGATGGCGGTCTTAGTGTCTCTGGGCCTGGCGGCGGAGCCGAAGGGGCAGCGGAATGAGGGTTTCGTGCCGTATTACTGGGACGAGGCGACGGGCAGGATCTGGCTGGAGGCGGGGCGGTGGGGGCAGGAGTTTCTGTATGTGACGTCGCTGCCGGCGGGGATCGGGTCGAACGACATTGGGCTGGACCGGGGGCAGTTGGGGCGGACGCTGGTGGTCCGGTGGGAACGCAGCGGGAACAAGGTGATGCTGGTGGCATCGAATCTCGATTACCGGGCAGTGGGGGGCGGGGCAGACGAGCGGCGGGCGGTACAGGAGAGCTTTGCGGAGAGCGTGTTGTGGGGCTTTGAGGCGGTGCAGGGGGAGGGGAAGTTCTATGTGGATGCAACGCAGTTTCTGTTGAGAGACGCGCACGGGGTGGCGGAGGCGCTGCAGCGGGCGCGGCAGGGGACGTATCGCGTGGAGGCGTCGCGGAGCGCGTTTTATCTGGCGCGGACGAAGGCGTTTCCGAAGAATACGGAGATTGAGGCGGTGATCACGTTGACGGGCGGGCCGGCGGGGCAGTGGTTGAGTTCGGTGACGCCGGCCGCGGATGCGGTGACGGTGCGGATGCATCACAGTTTTGTGGAACTGCCGGGGCAGGGGTTTGAGGCGCGGGCGTTCGATCCGCGGGGCGGGTATTTCCCGTTGTCGTACTACGACTACGCGACGCCGATCAGCGAGCCGGTGGTGCGGCGGGTGATCCGGCGGCACAGGCTAACGGCGGAGAAGCCGATTGTGTATTACCTGGACCGGGGGGCTCCGGAGCCGGTGCGGACGGCGCTGCTGGAGGGGGCGCGATGGTGGTCGGATGCGTTTGCGGCGGCGGGCTTTCCGAACGGGTTCCGGGTGGAGTTGATGCCGGAGGGGGCGGATCCGATGGATCTGAGGTACAACGTGATCCAGTGGGTGCACCGGTCGACGCGGGGGTGGTCATATGGGGCGAGCGTGACGGACCCGCGGACGGGTGAGATTCTGAAGGGTCATGTGACGTTGGGGTCGCTGCGGGTGCGGCAGGATTACCTGATAGCGGAGGCGTTCCGGGCGCCGTATGGGGGTGGCGCCGAGGATGCGCAGATGATGGAGATGCCGCTGGCGCGGCTGCGGCAACTGGCGGCGCACGAGGTGGGGCACACGCTGGGGTTGGGGCACAACTATATCGCTTCGGCGCAGGGCAATGCTTCGGTGATGGACTACCCGCATCCAATGGTGAGGCTGGATGCCCAGGGTGTGCCGGATCTGAGCAAGGCGTATGACGAAGGGATTGCGGCGTGGGACAAGTTGGCGATTCGCTGGGGGTATGCGGCGGGGACGGAGGCGGAGCGGGCGGGCTGGCTGATGGAGGCGGAGAAGACGGGGCTGTACTTTTTGACGGACCAGGACGCGCGTCCGGCGGGGAGCGCGCATCCGCAGACGCACCTGTGGGACAACGGGGCGAACGCGGTGGATGAGTTGAATCGGATGATGGGTGTGCGGGCGAAGGCGCTGGAGCGGTTTGGGGAAGGGAACATCCGGCCGGGGACGGCGATGGCGCAGTTGGAGGACGTGCTGGTGCCGCTGTACCTGAGCCACCGGTATCAGGTGGAAGCGGCGGTGAAGACGGTGGGCGGATTGGATTACAGGTATGCGGTGCGGGGAGACGGGCAGACGCCGACCGCGCTGGTGCCGGCGGCGGAGCAGTGGCGGGCGTTGGACGCGGTGCTGGGGACAGTGAAACCGGAGGCGCTGACGCTGCCGGAGCGGATCGTGAAGATGATTCCGCCGCGGCCGGCAGGGATCCGGCAGACGCGCGAGTTGTTTGCGGGGAGGACTGGGTTGACGTTCGATCCGGTAGGAGCGGCGGAGACAGCGGCTGGAATGGTGTTGGAACTGGTGCTGGATGAAGAGCGGGCGGCGCGGCTGGTGGAGCACTCGGCGCGGGATGCGAAGCAGCCTACGCTGGGTGGGGTGATCGACAGGGTATGGGCGGCGACGTGGAAGGCTGCGGCGGCCGGGGGACTGAGTGGGGAGGTGCAGCGGGCGGTGCAGTTGACGGCGCTGCGGCAGGTGATGGGATTGGCGGCGAACGAGCGGGCAGCGGGGTCGGCGCGGGCGGTGGCGCTGCAGAAAGTGGGGGAGTTGAAGGCCTGGTTGGGGACGCAGCCGGCGTCGGCGCAGAAGGGGTTTGCGCTGGCGCAGATTGGGCTGTTTGAGAAAGATCCGGGGCAGATGAAGCTGCCGAAGGCGCAGGAGGCGCCGCCCGGAATGCCGATCGGCTTGGATGTTCTGGACGAGTGCGAGTGGCGGTAGAGGATGAGGCTAGCCGGCGGTGGGGGAGTTGCTGCTTCCGCCGTCTTCGCCGACGCGGTTGAGCCAGAGGCAGGCGCCGCCGATGGTGATGGCCAAGGCAAGCCAGACTTGCCAGTGGGAGAAGGTACCTTCCGTGATGAAGAATGTCTTGGTGATGCCCAAGTCCTGGCCGAGGCGCCAAAGGGCGAGGGCGAAGACGAGCGCGGCGATGGGGGCGAGGAGACTGGCGAGGCCGGTAGCCATTTCCTGAGGTGTGACAACCTCGGGTTGCCTGGGCAGGAGCGGCGTGACGGGCCTTGAGGGAGCCTTTTTCGGGGGGCGCTGGTACCGCAGCCGGACAATCATTTTCACGTGCCTCAGAGTTGTTATAGAGTGTAGAAGGACTACACCCATAAGCCGATATCGGCCAGTGTTTGAGGAATCTTTATGAGCAAAATCAAAGTCGGTGTGATCGGCTGCGGATTCATGGGCAAGACCCATGTCGAGAACCTGCGGCGGCTGGGATTTGTGGATGTGGCGGCGGTGGCCGGCATCAGCCAGGATGAAGCGGACCGCTTCGCGAAGGCCAACTGCATAGAGAAGGCGACGGGCAACTTCAAGGAGATCCTAGCGGATCCGGAGATCGTTGGGGTTCATGTGTGCACCCCGAACGCGCTGCATGCTCCGGTGGCCAAGGCGGCGCTGCAGGCGGGCAAGCACGTGCTGTGCGAGAAGCCGCTGGCGATGTCGGCGAAGGAAGCCAAGGAGATGCTGGATCTGGCGGAGAAGAAGAAGCTCTGCCACGCGACGAATCACAATCTGCGCTACTACCCGGCGGTGCAGCAGGCGCGGGCGATGATCGCCAATGGCGACCTGGGCGAGATCCTGGTAGTGCAAGGGACGTATTCGCAGGACTGGCTGCTGTACGACACGGACTTCAACTGGCGCATTCTGCGGAAGCACAACGGGCCGCTGCGCGTGATGGGCGACATTGGGTCGCACTGGATGGACATGATCCAGCACGTGACGGGGCAGTCGATTACAGCGCTGTGCGCGGATCTGAAGATCTTCCACAAGACGCGCAAGCAGCCTAAAGTGGCAATTGAGACATTCGCTGGTAAGACGTTGAAACCCGAGGACTACGACGAAGTAAAAATCGACACCGAAGACTTCGGGATGGCGATGCTGCACCTGGGAGACACGACGCGCGGCGCCTACACGGTGAGCCAGGTATCGGCGGGCTGCAAGAATCGCTTCGAGTGGCTGATCGCCGGGACGAAGGGCAGCCTGAGCTGGAACCAGGAGAAGCCGGACGAGCTGTGGCACGGGCTGCGGAACGAGCCGAGCAAGCTGCTGTTGAAAGACGGGAGCATCTTCTATCCGAAGGCGGCCAGCTACGCCGACTATCCGGGCGGGCACAGCGAAGGCTACGACGACACGCACAAGCAGCTCTACAAGCGGTTCTGGTCGCGCGTGGTGGACCGGAGCCTGCCGGTGGAGTATCCGACGTTTGCCGACGGGCTGCGCGGGATGCAACTGCTGGAAGCGGTGATCGAGTCGAACAAGAAGAAGGGCTGGGTGAAGTGCGCGCCGGCCAGGGGCAAGAAGTAGGGCGCGGCGCCCGTTTCGAGTCCGAGTGTTGGAAAGGAAAGGGTGCCCGCCGATAAGGCGAGCACCCTTTGTGTTTATATGCGGATCTTTGCATTCCTGATGATCGCGACGATGGCGGTGGGCCAGACGCAGAGCGGGCGCTTGGCAACGGATTGGACGGGTCGTGTGATTGTGGTGGAGTCGATGGACCCGCTGCAGGGCGACACGGGTGGGTTGGAGAGGATTCTGTCGTTTGAAGATGGGCTGGGACGGACGGAGGCGGCGACGAACGCCACGGGGGGGAGCGGCGGCGTGATCGGGCCGAAGACGAATGACAACGGGGACCTGCGAGGCTACACGTTCTACCGGCACGGGATGTGTTTCCCGATCGGAGGCTGTAGCAGGACGACCTTTGAGGGCGTGGTACGGCATGCGCGGGACGGGTGGGAGGTGCGGCACGAGGGGCGGTTGGGATTGAGCCGGGAGGGACGGTGGGCGGTATTTGCGGGAGCGAATTTCGGGACGGTGTGGGTGGATCTGTGGACGGGGGAGTCGACGGTGTTAAGTGAGCGGGAACTCGGGGTGGGGAGTGTGGCGGATGACGGCAGCATTGCGGCTCCGGGCGAGAATGAGGTGGTGGTGTACGGGCCGGGGCGGGAGCCGCGGCGAGTGGCGCTGCCGTTCACGCCTCGGGATGCGTCGATCGACCGGACTGGGACAATGGCGGCGGTCTTTGGAGAAAACACACTTGCGCGAGTGGATCTCGACAGTGGCGTGGTGGAGGTTCTGGCCGTCTGGGACAACGTGATGATTGAGGACGTAGGGCCGCGAGGCGGAGTGGTGTTGTTCAGCCAGTGGGGCGTGTTCTACACGGTGCGCGAAGCGGGTGTGGCGCCGGTGCGGCTGGGCGAGGAGGGGCAGCAGATTGAAGGGGCGGCGCTATTGGGGGATGGGGCGGAGGTGATGGCGAAGACGCTGGATGGAGTGGCGCGGTACGCGGTGGACGGCGGCGCGGGCCGCCTGGTGATTGTGGGGGCGACGGGTTTCGTGGCACCGGTGGAAGTGGCGGCGCCGGGGCAGTGGTTGCGGCGGACGGGTTGGGGGACGGTGGCGGCGGAGATGACCTGGAGCGGACGCAAGGTAGAGCCGCTGCAGCGGGCGCACGGGGAGTTGCAATGGGTAGTGCCGGAGGAGACGGCGCTGGGTGCGGCAGTGTGGGAGGTGGGGCAGCCGGGGTCGCCGTTTGCGCCATACCGGGAGGAGGTGGAAGTGCAATTGGCGGCGCCGACGTTCCTGGTGAATGCGGACCTGGGGCAGAGCCCGGGGACGCTGGAGAACATGCCGATCGTGCGGCATGTGGAAGACGGCTCGCCGGTGACGTGGATGAATCCGGCGCGGTCTGGGGAGAGCATCGAGGTGCTGATGACCGGGTTGAACGGGCAGGGCGCGGCGGTAGAGTGGCTGCTCAACCGGATCGATGTGGATTCGTTTGTCTATCCGGTGTTCGAGCAGGAGACCGTGCACCCGGAGAACCCGGCGTGGCGCTGGGTGCGATTGAAGATGCCGGAGGCGCTGCCGTCGGGGTTGTGTTCGCTGGGGGCGGTGTACGGGAAATCGTTTCAGGGGGTGGTGGTGGCGGTGAACAACGGCAACTGAAGCATGGAATCGATGAGGATGTCGGGGGGCGTGTCCTTGAGGGTTTCGGGGCTGATGCCGTAGGTGACGCCGATGGAGCGGACGCCGGCGTTGCGGGCGGTGAGGACATCGGTGTGGGAGTCGCCGACCATGACGGTCTGGCCGGGCTGGGCGCCGCACTCCCGCATGAGGGTGTGGATGCCGATGGGATCGGGCTTCTTCTGCTCGAAGCTATTGCCGCCATAGATCTGGAAGAAGTATTTGCCGATGCCGAGGCCGGCGCACATATCGCGGGAGAAGCGTTCGGGCTTGTTGGTGAGGACGGCCATTTTGGCGCCCTGCCGGTGGAGTTGTTCGAGGGCGTCGACGACGCCGGGATAGGGGCGGGTGTGATCGAGCATGTGCTCGCGGTAGTAGGAGAGGAAGTAGGCGAGGGCCTCGGCGACGGTCTGGTCGCTGGCATCGGGGCCCATGGCCCGGCGGATGAGGACAGGGGCGCCGTTGCCGACGTAAGAGGCGACGGTGTCGTAGGGGAGAGGATCGAGGCCGAGGTTGACGCGGGTGGCGTTGACGGCTTCGCAGAGGTCGCGGACAGAGTCCACCAGCGTGCCGTCGAGATCAAAAATCACCAGTTGCATGGGAGCCTGCTACCAGTTTAGCGGCTCCCGTGCGAAGCAAGCTGGGCCAAAGCAAGTTCACCCAAAGCAAGCTCACCCAAAGCAAGTTCACCCAAAGATGGAGGAGAAGCCGGCCTTGACGACCACCCAGAGGAGCCAGGGCGCGGCGATCCCGATGAGCGCGCGGCTGAAGGGCATCTTCCGTTCGCCGAGGAAGGCGGAGAAGCCGATGGCCATGAGGGCGATGGTCCAGAGGGTGAAGATGTCGAGAGAACCGGCGAGGCTCTTCAGCCAGGCGGCGGAGCCGTGCGGGATGAAAGAGGCGGCGTTGAGGCCGGAGGCGCTCTGGGGGTCAAAGTCCTCAGGCGCCTTCATGAATAGGAAGGCGACGAAGGTGAGAGTGCCGACGAGGCTGGGGGGCAGGGAAGCGTAGCAGGTGATGTTGAGCACCTGTTTGTAGGTCATTTCCGCGTCGAGCAGGAGGCGGAAGGTGAACAGCAGGGCGCCGGCGACGACGAGCAGGCCAAGAAGGACGCCGATGACAGGCATGGTGCGCATCATGATGGGCATGAACTTGCGCTGCTGATCCATGGCGGCGGCCTTCTGCTCGGCGGAGAGCTGCTGGACGCGCTCGTTGCTGTTCATGACGTTTTGCAGCATCTGCTCGACGCCGACGTGGCTGATCATGAGCTGAACGGAGAAGGAACTGATGAGGATGAGAATCAGAACCGGGATGAACCATCGTCCATTGCGGGCGATGTCCGGGAACGCGGCGGCGGGGGAGAAGCAGGCGCCGCTGAGGCGGCCGGCTTCGGAGAGGGTGGTGGGGGATTCTGATGGTTGCATGGCTGCAGAATCCGATTTTACAGGGAAGCCGGCGTGAGGGGAATCACATCTTCAGGGGATGTTATTTGGGCAGGGGGAGTCCGGAATCGGGGCGCAAGACGGACTTCAATTCGGAATAAGGCAGGTGGACGCGAGTGGGTCCCATGGCGTAAGGGGCGATTTCGTAAGCGTTGTAGAAGAAGAGGAGGCCGCGTGCATCGGCGCCCCACTGAATAGGCAGGCGGAACTTGCCGTTCTCGAAGGTGAAGCCGGCTTCGGTGAGGTTCTGCTGCTCCTCAAGGCCGCGCTCGGTACGGAAGCGCTTTTCGAGGATGAGGAGAAGTTTGGGGAGGGCGCCGGGGAGGAGGAGGGAGGCGAGTTCGATGCGTTCGCCGGAGGCGGGCCGGAAATTGAGGTATTCGCGATGGCCGTTGGGGTGGGCGCCGCCGTGGAAGGTTTCGGATTGGATCTCGATGGTGAGGAAGGCGGAGTTGGAAAGTAGGATTTCGGCGGTCCGGCGGTCGAAGTAGGCGATGGCTGAACTGGGGAACTCTTTGCGGAGGTGTTGGTAGTCTTCGATGGCCTGAGCGGCCTCGGCTTCGAAGCCGCGGGGCGCCTCGTGGGGCTGGAGGGCGGCGAGGATTGCGGCATTGATACGGGACTTGGCTTCGGGAGAGGTGGATTGAACGACCTCGGGCCACTCGACGCGGAAGGTGACACAGGGTTCGGCTCGCTTTTCGGTGTCGCCGCAGCCGGGGAGGGATTTTTCGAACTTGCGGGTCTCAAAGGTGAGGGGCGGAGGTTGGGTGGCCGGGTCTTTGTGGGAGCAGGCCGCGAGAAGGAGGCAGGCGGCGGTGAGGAGGGTCGACAGTGGAGTGCGCATGAAGACAGGAGGCCCCGCGGGCAAGCGGAGCCTTCCTAAGATTCTAACCCTCTCCAGTTAGGATTGCGGGCCGGGGCGAGTGGCTTCGATGTCGATCTGGATGGAGACTTCGTCACCGACGGCGACGCCGCCGGCTTCCACGGCCATGTTCCAGGTAAGGCCAAAGTCCTTGCGGCTGATTTTGGCGGTAGCGGAAGCGCCGCGGCGGGCGCCGCCCTTGGGGTCTTTGAGTTCGGCGGAGGGCATTTCGAGGGTCAGGACGACTTCGCGGGTGACGCCGTGGAGAGTGAGGTCGCCGGTGACCAGGATGTTGCCGCCGGAGAGGCGGGCGGACTTGGACTTGAAGGTCATCGTGGGGAACCTGGCGGTATCGAGGAAGTCCGCGCTGCGGAGGTGCTCGTCGCGCTTGGGTTCGCTGGTGTTGACGGTCGTGGTGTCGATGGTGGCGTCGATGCGGATGGCCCGCGGATTGGACTCATCGTAAGAGATGGAGCCCTTGACCTTGCTGAACTCGCCGCGCACGTTGCTGATCATCATGTGGCGGACGGAGAACTGGGCCTTGGAGTGGTAGGTATCGATGGAATATTCGGCCGCGCGCAACGCGGGGGTGGCGGCGAGCAGAGCCGCGAGCAGGGTGGTTTTGAGGATCGTCATTGGTTGTGTTGCCTTTCTCTGATTCTTTCGAGGAGTTGGACGAGGATTTCGGCCTCGGGGGTTGAGATGGCCTCCGCGATGAGGTGTTCGAGCGAGTCGACGGAGGGTTGGAGGATCTCGAGCAGGCGGGCGCCCTCGGGAGCGAGGAAGCAGAGCACCTGGCGGCGGTCCTGCTCGCAGCGGCGGCGGAAGGCGAAGCCCTTGTCCTCCAGGCGGTCGAGGAGCCGGGTGAGGCCGGGGGCTGCTTCGATGAGGCGTTCGCCGATGGCGAGAGTGGGGATGCCCTCGGGGCCGGCGCCGCGGAGGATGCGGAGGACGTTGTACTGCTGAGCGGTGAGGCCGTAGGGCTCCAAGCGGGCGGCGAGGCTGCGACGGAGCAGGTCGGCCGTTTTGAGCAGGGAGAGCGTGGCTTCCTGGTAGACAGACCGGAAGGGGCGCGATTGCCGGATTTCCTGCCGCAGGCGGCTATCGGAGCGCGTCATGCTTAGTAGATGTCAAAACGATAGATGACGCATCAACTAATTTACAAAAGAAGAGTGGGGGAAGTGCGAAGGCGTGCAGGCTCAGGCGGAGCCTTTGGGCGGACCCTGGGTTTGGCGGTGTTTAGGGAATTCGATCTCGGACCAGATCTCGCGGAGTTTGTCGTAGGTAGTAAGGAAGCTGTCGCGGAGTTCCTTGGGGCAGAGATAGGCGAGGAGATGGGACGCGCCGATCAGGTAAGGGGCGGCCTGAGAATTGGCGATGGTATCGGGGATGGGCTTCAGGGGGAAAGCCGTAAGGATCATGACGAGAACGATGCCGATGAGGGCGGCTTTGACGGCGCCGAAGAGAGCGCCGAGGCCGCGGTCGAGCCAGGAGAGGCCGGTCCACTTGAAGATGGAGGCGAGCAGCCAGCCGAGCAGTGCGCCGGCGAGCTGTACGGTGGTGAAGATGAGGAGGAAGCCGATGAGCCGGGCGAGGGATTTGGAACTGAGGTAGGGCGAGAGCATGGCGGCGGCGGAGCCATAGAACCAGGCGGCCAGGAGGAGGCCCAGCAGGGTAGCGGCCATGCCGATGACGATGCGTGCGAAGCCCTGCCGGACGCCTTCAAAGACGAAGGCGCCCAGCAGGATGAGGAGGAGGATGTCGAACCAGTTCACAGTTGCTTGCCCGTGAGGCGGAAGTAAGCGTCGCGATACTTTTCGGAGGTCTTTTCGACGACTTCCTCGGGCAGGGCCGGGGCGGGCGGCTGCTTGTTCCAGGTGAGGGTTTCAAGGTAGTCGCGGACGTATTGCTTATCGAAGGAAGGTTGAGCGCCGCCGGGTTTGTATTGGTCGGCGGGCCAGAAGCGGGAGGAGTCCGGGGTGAGGACCTCATCGCCGAGGGTGAGGGTATCGCCGATGAAGCCGAACTCGAATTTGGTGTCGGCGAGGATGATGCCGCGGGTCTGGGCGTAAGCGGCGGCTTTGGAGTAGATGCCGAGGGTGAGGTCGCGGAGGCGAGTGACGACATCGGCGCCGGCGATATTGGCGGCTGCTTCGAAGGTGATGTTTTCGTCGTGTCCGGACTGGGCCTTGAAGGCGGGGGTATAGATGGCTTCCGGGAGCCGGTCGCACTCCTGGAGGCCGGCAGGGAGGGGGATGCCGCAGACGGTTCCGCCCGCCTTGTACTCCTTCCAGCCGGAGCCGACGATGTAGCCGCGGGCGACGCACTCGATCTGGACCATCTCGGCGCGGCGGACGAGCATGGAGCGGCCTTCGAGCTGATCGGCGTAGGGATGGAGGCCGGCGGGGTAGTCGGCGACGTTGGCGGAGATGAGGTGGTTGGGGACGACGTCTTTGAGGAAGTCGAACCAGAAAAGGGAGAGTTGAGTGAGGACGCGGCCTTTGTCGGGGATGGGGGAGCCGAGGACGCAGTCGAAGGCGGAGATGCGGTCGGTGGCGACCATCAGGAGTTTGTCGGAGCCGACGGCGTAGACGTCGCGGACTTTGCCGCGAGCCAGCAGCGGGAGGCCGGGGATGTCGGTTTGCAGAAGGGTTTTCATAGGATGAGGGTGAGACCGGGGCCGTGTGGAACTGCGGAAGCGGCCTTAACTCATTGTAGGTACCATCTTGCGTGGCGGGAAGCAAGGCTTTGAGAAAGGAAACATTTTGGGGGCAAATTGTTTGATGCAAACGGAAAAGAGATGCGGTATAGTGAAAAGGTTGCCATCCGGCAGCATGGAACCCGGTTCCATCGCCATAATTGTGGACAGGTGGCCGAGTGGTTAATGGCAGCAGACTGTAAATCTGCCGCTCCTTGCGAGCTACGGAGGTTCGAATCCTCCCCTGTCCACCATCCCCCAGCGGCGTGGGGTGAGGGTTGGCGGGGCCGGGAGATGCGGGATGGCGACGCGCGAGTACCAGAGAGATCTGGAGTGCGCTAGAGTAGATTTGACGGGCCGATGTAGCTCAGTTGGTAGAGCGCGTCCTTGGTAAGGACGAGGTCACCAGTTCAATCCTGGTCATCGGCTCCAGAATTTTGTTTACGCAGAAGTAGAGAAGGACCCTGAGGCGGAAGCCGCGGGTCGCAGCCAGACGAGCTGGATCCTTCCAGAGCCCGGCCGCGGTAGCAGCAGAGGCCGGCACCCTCCCCAGCCGACAGTTCCGGCAGGCGCCGAAAAGGCGACGGAAAGAGTCCGGTTCTGGAGAGTTGAGTGCTGACAGGCGGAGCGAAGGCAGCGAAGTCAGCAGCATCGAAGTGAGCTAAGGAGCCGCAAGCATGGCGAAAGAGAAATTTGATCGCAGCAAACCGCACGTCAACATCGGCACGATCGGGCACATTGACCACGGCAAGACGACGCTGACGGCGGCCATCACGAAGACGCTGGCGAAGCACAATCCGAAGGTGCAGTTCCGCAG
>JARKQJ010000150.1 GCA_029973955.1 Paludibaculum sp.
CAGCACCGGCGCCTACCCAGATCAGCACCAGACCGAGCCGTCGCTTCGCGAGAGCCGGTAGGCGGCGGACCAGACTCCGGTGTCGCCGGTTACTCGGCAGTGCCAGCGCATAAGTGGCGTTGAGGTCATCCATCCGCTGGAGCAGTTCATCTAGCGCACCGAGGAAGTAATTGCCCTGCTGCTGATCGGAGGCAACCTCGCCCTTGGCTTCGATGATCCACCTGCGCCCATCAGGGTGCCGCGCGTCGATGTCGATGCCGTGCTCGTGTCCTAGCGCCACGGTGACCGTGAATCCTTGGCTGATCAACCAGCGTCGCGCGGCCTCCTTCACCTCGTCCTCGGACAGGAACGGACGCACAGGCTCTGGGGGTGGCACTGCCGAGGCCCCGCCATGCCCGCCGGCATCAGGTACGAGCCGTTCGTTGACGATCTTCCCGCCGGGGCCGGTCCGCCGGCGCAACAGCCCTTCCCGCTCCAGCCGACGGGCGGTCTGATTGACCGCCTGTCGGCTGCTGACACCCAGGCGCGCCGCGAGCACGTCATCGTCCAGCGGCGAGTACCGAATCGCTTCCAGAATCCGGTCCGCAAGTGTTGCCATGGACCAATCCTCCCGCCCCCCCCGCAGACAGAAGATGTCAACGCTCTCCGAAGATTGACCCCCTGTGGGTTTCTGTAAGTTGACCCCCCGCAGGGCTGGCTGGGTAGTTGTTGCGTTCTTTGGCGAGGAGTTCGCGGCGGGCGCGGGTGCGGTAGGAGTCGCCGGCGAGGGTGAGGACTTCGGCGTGGTGGACGAGGCGGTCGATCATGGCGGCGGCGACGACTTCGTCGCCGAAGACTTCGCCCCAACGGCCGAAGGGCAGGTTTGAGGTGACCATGATCGAGCCTTGTTCGTAGCGGGACGCGACGAGTTGGAAGAACAGGTTCGCGGCGTCGGTGTCGAAGGGGATGTAGCCGACCTCGTCGATGATGATCAGCTTGTAGCGGCGGATCTTCTTCAGCTCGGTGTCGAGGGCGCC
>JARKQJ010000224.1 GCA_029973955.1 Paludibaculum sp.
GTCGCCGCAAGACGATCATCGGTTCCGGCAGGTCCCAGTCGTCGAACGGCTTGCCGAAATCCAAGGCCCCCGGCTTTCGTTCCAAAAGGGCCAGGTAATGCACCGGATCGTAATGCACGTTCTCCCGGTCCCAGTCCCGCACGTGCTCGGCCACCAGACGGCCGTCCACCACCAGGCGGACCGTCTCGATGCCGCCGACCGCCGTCACGTCGTGATGGGCATGCTGCGTCGGCACGGAGTAGTCGTTACAGTCGAAACGGACCAGCGACAGCGAGTTGGCCTGGCCGGGCTCGACCCGCCGGGCCTCGAAGGGCCGTGGCGGCAAGGGCAACATCGCCCGGCGGTCCTCCAAGAGTTCCGCCTTCGTGCCCTCCTTGCCGCGCAGTTGCCGCGCGAGATCTTGCCGGCACGCCTCGACCAGGCCTTCGTTGAACCGCTCGAAGTCGTCGATCCGCGGCACGGGCACGAGGTAATTCCGCCGCCCGTAGCCGACGAGATTCTCCGTATGGCCTTTTTCCATCGGCCGCCGGACCAAGCAGAAGTGATGCGCGAAGAGGTAATGGCTCTCCAGCCGCAAGAACTCCCGCGTAAACGCCCCGCCCCGCTTCTGGATCACCTTGGTCACGGCGATGCGACTGTTGTCGTAGGTGATCCGCGTGGGCACGCCGCCGAAGAACTCGAAGGCCCGGCGGTGCCCCTCCTGAAACGTCTCCGTGCACTCCCGCGGGAAAATCTGACAGAAGAGGGCATCGCTATAGGGGAGCGACAGGACGAACATCGCCGCCTTTCGCTCCTGGCCCCGGTAGACGACCACCGCCTCGCCGAAATCGGCCTGGGCTTCGCCCGGCCGATGGACCAGCGGCATGAAGACTTCGGCCTGCCGCCTGTGCCAGCGACGAACCTCCTCCTGCACCACCGTTCGGCCGCCCGTGTAGCCGTGCTCGGCCCGCAATCGCTCGAAGATCCGCTTGGCCGTGTGCCGCTGCTTGGGCGGGGCCCGCTTGTCCGCTTCCAGGAGCTCGTGGATCAACGCCACGAACGGCCCCAGGACCGGCTTCTTGCGGGACTCCTGCCGCCGGTAGCCGGGCGGCTCCGCGTGCTCAAGAATCTTCTTGAGCGTGTCCCAATGCAATCCGTACTTCTTGCACGCAGCCCGCTTCGACAGCTTGCCGGTGAGCACCTCGCGGCGCACTTCGCTCCATTGTTCCATGTTCGTGTACACTCTCGACGACCTCGCGGCGGGTTGGCTTGTAACGGTTGTACCGCCACAAGTCTTGCTCACCCTTCGCGAGCGGGTTGAAGAGCGCCACGCTTTTCGACCGTTACGCAGGCGCCGCCCCGCGCTACGTTTTCTCACCGGCGTTTACAGCTGAACAACCACGTTTCAAACCTGCGTTGGGCAAGCTCGAAAGAGAACGAGGACGACAAGAGGCGTCACGGACGCGTTCGCGGTGCCCCGCCCGGAGAAAGGCACCCGCAGGCCAAGTTGACCGAGAAGATGGTGAAG
>JARKQJ010000170.1 GCA_029973955.1 Paludibaculum sp.
GGCGGGTGAACCTCATGCAGCAAAACGAGCCATCCCCGCTGAATTGACCCATTAGGACTGTGTCCACAAATCGCATTCGTGGACACGGTTCTTTCGTTTGCTCCCTGAGCAGATGGGACGGCCAACTCCGGACGCTTACGACCAATGGCGCTTCTCTGGAACGGCTGCGACACTGTGCGGCTGGTCCCTTCCGATGCACGTTCAGGGCGCTGTGGAGAAAGCGATACGTGAGAGATCAAGCACGCGTGCAGTGCAGTGAGTCCAGTCGGATTCGCACCAGTGTGGTTGTAAGGGCGGTTATGAAATCAAAAAGCGGCCACGCGGGCCGCTCTGAAAATCTCGATTGTTTTTTGGTGCGGATGAGAGGACTTGAACCTCCACTCCCTTGCGAGAACTAGAACCTGAAGCGAGCGCGTCTGCCAGTTCCGCCACATCCGCACACTCGGTGTGACAACTCCATTGTCATCAACTGGAAGGCGGATGTCAAATCTGGCGGCCGGCGGGATTTGCGGTCTGCCGCAGCTCCAGAATCAGCCCCATGACCAGGCCTTCGATCTGGTCGCGGACGCGCTCGTGCACCTCGTCTTTTTTGCCGATCGGATCCTCCACTTTCCAATCGCGCACGTCCGGCACCGGCAGTCCACGCAGCTTCACGCCGCTGAGGTTTACGACCACGTCCACGCCCTTCAGGGGCGTCTCGTCCAGGGCCGTGGGGAACTGCCCGTCGAGCTTCAGGCCCTTGGCTTCCATCACTCTCAGCGTGATGCCGGGGATCATCGCGGCGGGCGCCAAGCCGGCGCTGGAAGGCTCCATCACATCGGCGCCGTAGGCGCGGGCGAACGCCTCCGCCATCTGGCTGCGGCAGGCGTTGCCCACACACACAAACACGATTTTGCGCCGGCTCACACTTCCTCCAGCTTACGAACAAACCGCGCGTGAATGCGCGGGTCGCCGCTCAACTCGGGGTGAAACGTCGCCACCATGTGGCGGCCGAACTCCACCAACACGGGATCGCCAAGATAAGATGCCAGCACTGCCCCGCCCTGGCCCACGCGCCGCAGGATGGGCGCGCGGATGAATACGGCCTCCAACTCCGGCTCGCCGCCCAGGGCGTGGCCGGTCAGCTTCACGACGCGCGAATCGAGCTGCCGCCCGTAGGCGTTGCGCTCCACCGCCATATCCAGCAGTTCGAGAGAAGGCTGCGGAGGATTCAGCACCTCGGTGGCCAGCAGGATGGCTCCGGCGCAGGTGCCGAACACCGGCTTGACCGATCCGAACTCGCGCAGCGGAGCAAACAGCCCGTAGTATTCCATGAGCTTGAGCATCGAGGTGCTCTCGCCGCCCGGAATCACCAGGCCATCCACGGCGGCGAGTTCCGCCACCGTGCGGACTTCCACGGCCGCGGCGCCGGCCCGGGCCAGCGCCGCGGCGTGGGCTTCGTAGTCGCCCTGCAGGGCCAGTACGCCAACTGTCGCCATGTCGCGGCTACCAGCCCCGCGAGGCCAGCTTCTCGGATTCGTCCATCTGGCGGACATCCAGGCCGGGCATGGCTTCGCCCAACTCTTCGCTGGCTTCGAGCACGGCTTTGGCGTCCTGGTAGTGAGTGTTGGCCTTCACGATGGCGCGGGCGCGCTTTTCCGGATCGGTGGACTTGAAGATGCCGCTGCCGACAAAGACGGCCTCGGCGCCGAGGTGGCGCACCAGCGCGGCGTCGGCCGGCGTGGCGATGCCGCCGGCGGAGAAGTTCGGCACGGGGAGCTTGCCGTGCTTGTGGACGTACTGGATCAGCTCGAGCGGCGCCTGGTGGCGCTTGGCTTCGGCCATCAGCTCGTCCTGCGACAGCACCGTGATCTGCTTCATCTCCTTGACGATGGTGCGGATGTGGCGCACGGCTTCCACGATGTTGCCGGAACCGGCTTCGCCCTTGGTGCGGATCATGGCGGCGCCTTCGGCGATGCGCCGCAGCGCCTCGCCCAGGTTGCGGCAGCCGCAGACGAAGGGCACCTTAAAATCGCGCTTCCACACGTGGTGCTCTTCATCGGCCGGCGTCAGCACCTCGCTCTCGTCGATGTAGTCCACCTCGAGGGCTTCCAGCACGCGCGCTTCGGCGAAGTGGCCGATGCGGACCTTGGCCATCACCGGGATGGTGGTGGCGGCCATGATCTCGCGGATCTTGCTCACCAGCGACATGCGGGCCACGCCGCCTTCCTTGCGGATGTCGGAGGGCACGCGCTCCAGGGCCATCACCGCGCAGGCGCCGGCCTTTTCCGCGATCACAGCCTGCTTGTCGTCGGTCACGTCCATGATCACGCCGCCCTTGAGCATTTCAGCCAGGCCGACCTTGACGCGGAAATCGTCATCGAGGTAAATCATCTTCCGTCTCCTTATACGATGGCGGGCGCGGGTCCGGCATGGCCGGCCGCCAGCGCCCCTTCCAGTTCTTCCTGAAACACGCGCCCAAGCGCCGCGAGGCCCGCTTCAATGCGGTCCGGCGGCAGCCCGGCAAAACTCAATCGAAGGCTCCCCGGATCCGTGCGCGAAACCGCAAAGTGCCGCCCGGGCAGATACGCGACTCCGGCCGCACGGGCCTTGCCCAACAGTTCCGAAGCGTCCAGGGGATCCGGCAAGCGCACCCACAGATTCATCCCCCCCTGCGGTCGCGTGAAACGCGCACCCGCGGGGAGATGCCGGGCGCAGGCCGCGATCACGGCACGCAGGCGCTCCGCGCCCGTCTCCAGAATGCGCCGGCGGTGCTGCTCCAGCCGGCCCGATTCGGCAAAGCGCAGCAGCACGGCCTGCGACAACTGGTCAGAGTGCAGATCCGATAGCTGCTTCCACTCCGCCAGACGCGCGATCACCGCCCGCGGGCCCGTCACCCAGCCGACGCGCAGCCCTGGAAACGCGAGCTTCGAGAAACTCTTGATCTGAATGACGTCGCCCGCTTCATCCAGCGCTTTCAGGGGCGCCACGGCCGCGCCTTCGTAGCGCAGGTCTCCATAGATGTCGTTTTCGACCACGATCAGCCCCGCTTCGCGCGCCACCTTGAGCAGCGCCGCGCGCGCCGGCGCCGGCATCGTCGCGCCGGTGGGATTCTGAAAGTTCGGCGTCACCACCAGCAGCCGCGGCCGCTCGCGCTCCACGCGGCGCGCCAGCGTCTCCACGTCGATCCCCTCGGCCTCCACGGGCACCCCCACGGCGCGCACGTCGCTGCGCGTGAAGACGTTCCGGAGGCCGGGGTAGATGGGGTCCTCAATCAACACACTGTCGCCCGGCTGCGTGAGCAGACGCTGCAGCAGGTCCAGCGCCTGCTGGCATCCGCTGGTGATCAGCAGATCGTCGGTGTCGCGCACCAGGCCCTGGCGGCGGCCCTGCTCCAGCAGCCACTCGCGCAGCGGCGCGTAGCCATACGGCGAGCCGAGCTGTAGGATTTTCGAGGCGCCTTCGCCTTCAATTACTTCCTGACAGCTTCTCCGGAACTCATTGATAGGAAATAGATCTTCCGCGGGGCGCGCGGAGGTGAAACTGATCTCCGCCTCCACCGGCACGCTGGCCCGGGGCGGCGCGGCGGCGGCGGTGAAGCGTTCCTCCCACTCGATGCCCGAGTGGGTTGCCACTGGCGCCACGAAGCTGCCCCGGCCGACATGGCCGCGGATCAGCCCCTCGCTCTCCAACATCTCGTAGGCCGAGGCGACCGTCGCCCGATTCAGGCCAAGTTGCCCAGCCAATTCGCGGGTTGGCGGGATGCGCTGGCCCGTCGCCAAGTCTCCCGCTAGAATGCGGCCCCGGATGTAAGCGTAAAGCTGCCTGTAGATTGGCTCATGCGATGACTCATCAAATTGAGGCAGCGGCAGCATGGAATAGACCTAATATAGCCAAGCAGGCCAGCCAATGCAAATTGGATTGGATGGTTTGGACTACTGGTCAGCCGCCATGTCGAACGGGACGGTGCGGATGGTGACGCCAGCCTCCGAAAACAGGTCCATGGTGCGGCGGAAGTGCTCGTTGTACTGGTCGCTGGAGTACTGCTGGAAGCGCGTCTCGTCCGTCACCACCGCCACGATGCCCGCCTGGACGATGGCGCGGGCGCAGTCCATACAGGGCATCAGATCCGTGTAGATGGTGCAGCCCTCCAGGGGCGTGCCGGCGCGGGCGGCGTTGTAGATGGCGTTGCGCTCGGCGTGCTCGATCCAGAGGTACTTCTCGGGGCGCTCGAGCCGCTCCGGCACGTTGTCGCGCACGTGGCGGGGGAGGCTGTTATAGCCGGTGGAGCGGATCTCCTTGGCCGGACCAACGATGACGCAGCCCACCTTGGTGGACGGATCCTTGCTGCGTTTGGACACGACGCGGCAGATCTCGAGGTAGTAGCGGTCCCAGTCCGGCACTTGCGGCATGCACTCCAAAATACACGAGTGCGACACTGGTTTGGGAATGCTACCGCGGGAACATGGGGCCTGGAGCCTGCTGCTGACACCTTTCGCCGCCAGCCTGCTGATTGCCAGGCGTTGGGATGGCGACATTCTGGCCGTGCTGTGCGCCGTGGCGGCCCTGTTTCTGCTGCGCGCGCCGCTGATCGCACTGGCGCGCCAGAGATGGACCTGGAAAGAGCCGCGGCCGGAGGCGGCGCAGGCGCGCCGCTGGCTGCTGTGGCTGCTGCCGCTGCTGGCCGCATCCGGAGCCTGGCTTCTGGGCCGCTGGGGATTCGCCGTGGCCGCCGGCATGGGCGCCATCGCCGTTCTTCTCAGCGTGGCGGCGGTTTGGATGACCATCTCCAACCGGCAGCGCTCGCCCTGGTTTCAAGTGGTCAGTTGCGCCGGACTCACCTTCTCCGCCGTCGCCGCCGCGCGGGCCGCCACCGGCGGATTCCCCTTTTGGGCTTGGCTGCTGTGGGGATTTTGCGTCATCCACGGCGCCGCCGGCATCCTGCTGGTCCACGCGCGGCTCGACGCCATCATTGCCAATAAACGCTCCGCCGCACCCGCCCCCTCCACCCGCCGCGCCCCCTCCACCCGCCGCGCCGCCGCCACCGCCATCGCCTGCGCCGCCGCGGCTTCTCTGGCGGTTGCCTTCTATCAACCCTGGCTCGCCCTCGCCCCGGCTCTCGCCGCCGCCGCGCAAGCGGCCGAACTGCGTTGGATGGATGTGTCGACGCCCCTGAAGACGGTCGGCCTGCGAGCCATGACCCTCTCCATCTTCCACGCCCTGGCTTTGGTGTTCGTGCTTTCCTAGTGCGCCCTGCTCAGGCCCCGCCGGCGCGCGTATTCCTGGCCCAGTTCCGACCGCCGATCCTCATCCAGAACCACCTTCGCCAACCCGAACAGGATGCGCTCTTCCACCGCAAAGTGCTCCCGCGTCAGCTCCATCAATCGGCCCAACTGGCCCCGCGCCCGCACCACCTCGGTCTGCTCGCGCAGCTCTTCCAGCATCCGCCGCTGCTCGTTGTGCTCGCCCGCCATCGCCGCCAGCGTCTCTTTGACGCCGTTCTGCTCCACTCGCAGCGCGTGGAACACCAGCTGATCCTCTTCCAAGGCGTGGGCCATCAGCAGGGATTCAAGAGCCTCCCCGGCCGCATGGATCTCATCCAGCGACATATTGGGCAGCCGCATCTCAATGTGGCGAAAGAGGGACAACATGCACCCGTGCTCACCGAGCAGCAGGTCGATCACGTCGAGGTCAGGGCGCGGAATGAAAGGCGACATTTCGGTCCTGTTTATCCATTCTGCCAGATCCGCGGCGGCTCAACAAGTTCCATCTTCTGTGTTTCGGGCCAGCGTCTTGGCTACCAGGCGCAAGACGGACTGATCGGTGTTCAGGTTCGCCACCTCATCCAGCGCCACCCAGCGCACTTCGTGGGACTCCTCGGAGACCACCGGAGCCAGCGCGCCGTCGGCCTCCAGCAGGAAGCGGACATCGTAGTGGATGTGCGCGGGTTCCTCTTTGCGCGCGGGGATCTCGTGCGTGTCCACGTCGAAAACCCGCGGAGTGACCGGCGATGCCGTGAGGCCGGTCTCCTCCAGTGCCTCTCGCAGCGCTACCGCGAGCACATCGGCGTTGCCGTCACAGTGCCCGCCGGGCTGCAGCCACTTGCCGAGCTTGGCGTGGTGGACCAGCAGCGTGTGCGTCCGCTGGCGATTCACCACCCAGGCGGAGCCGGTGACATGACCGCACAGCAGCGAGCGTTCAAAGCACTCTTCGTGCGTATCGACGAATGCGAGGAGGCGGGCGAGCATCGCAGCCTCTTGGGTGTCGAATGGGCGATGGGCGCGCAGTGCCCGCAGCAGATCTGTGCGCGAGTTCATTGGGCGTAGAACCTCAAATTGTCGAGTTCAAGGAAGGCCTTCTGCCCGGCGGCTCGCGAGAGCCTGAATTCCAGCGAAGTCAGGGCTGAGGTTTCGGCGTTCAGGAAGGCGCTGAAGGGCAGCCGCACGGTGTGCCACTCCGCTCCGGCGCGGAACCTGGCGGGGGCAGCCGCTTCACGGCCGCGCAGCAGGAGCGTGACCTCGCCATCGCCGCGCGCGTCGAATTCGACGCCGGCAAAGGCTGAGGCGTCCACCGGCCGCACGGCGCCTTTGCTCAGGGGCAAGATCATCGAGGCGAAGGGCCGGTCTTTGGGTGTCATCTCGGCCAGCACGCTGAGCGCGTGGTTGGTGGCCGTGCGCAGCGTCACCTGGTAGCTCATGAGGGCGTGGTCGTGGCCGGAGTCGGTGTTGTTGATCCAGAGCGTACCCAGGCGCGAGCGTCCGTCGGAAGATTCGAAATCGTCCAGCAGGGCCTGCGCCGGAACGGCGGCCAGCGGCGTGGGGCCGGGCCGGGACACGGCGGCCAACAGGGCGGCGCGGTCCACTTCCCTGCCCCCCAGCCAGACGCGTTCGACCTTGCGGATGTCTGTGATGTCGGCCGCTGGATCCCCAGAGATGAGCACGAGATCGGCGAGTTTGCCCTCCGTGATGGAACCGCGCTCGCTGTCCACGCCCAGCAGGCGCGCGCTGTTTAGAGTGGCGGCCGAGATCGCCTCCAGCGGATTGAGCCCGCCCTGTACCATCAGCTCCAGTTCATGCAGTGAACTCGAGCCGTGCGGCGTGCCGGGCATGCCGGCGTCCGTGCCGGCGCCCAGCAGGACGCCGCCGTTGCGCGCCAGCGGCCCGTTGGCCAGCAGGTGCGCCCAGCGCCGTTTGCGGGCTTCCACGACCTTGGCGGTCTTGGGCTCATAGACGGCCAGGGTTTGCACGTAACCGGTGTGGTGCCCCGCCATCAGGCGCACGGCTTCGGCGTCCAGGTCGGCATCACCGATCCCGTGGTTGACGATGTCCACACCGGCGCGCGCCGCCAGCTTGGCTTTTTCCTTGGAGACGGTGTGCGAGACGACTTTCAGACCGAACTTGTGCGCTTCGTCCACCAAGGCCGTCAAGGTCTCCTCATCCATGGAGGTCATGTCCGTATCGGTGCCGTAGCGCCAGCCGTCCGTGAAGACCTTCAGCAGGTCCGGTTGGTAGGCGGCGAAGCGCCGCACGGCCTCACGGGCCTCGCGCGGCGTCTGGACGATCTGCGTGTGGAAATCGCCGCGCCCGCCCTCGGCGCCGTGGCCGCCGGGCGTGGAGAAGCGCCCGGCCATCAGCACCCGCGGCGCGGGCAGGCCCTGGGCGATCAGCGCGCGCATCGGCTCAAACTGCTCCGGATAGGTGCTCATGTCGGCGACGGTGGTGATGCCGTTGGCGAGGTACAGCTTGAGGATCTTGCCCCAGTCCAGATCCTTGGCGCCGCCGCTGGCCAGCAGGTGCGTGTGGACATCGAAGAGACCCGGAAGCAGCGTCTTCCCGCGGGCGTCCACCACGGCGGCGCCGGCCGGGATCCTCACCTCTTCGCCCACGGCGGAGATGCGGCCATTGTCGATGAGCACAGTGGCGGCCCGCGGCGCGGCGCCAGTGCCGTCGATCACCCGTGCTCCGGTGATCGCCACCACATCCCCGTACAGCGGCAGGAGCCAGACGAGCAGGAAAGCGAGGAAGCGCATTGCCTTATTGTCGCCCAACGGCAGCCGCCTCACGACAAAGCCCCATTTCGATCCCTGGCAAGGTATGATGGAAGGAGTTCGTTCTCGCCTATTGATCCCCGGTCGTCTAATGGTAGGACAGCGGCCTTTGGAGCCGTGAATCGTGGTTCGAATCCATGCCGGGGAGCCACCGTCCCAAAAGGTAACTTCCCACCGCCCGATTTCGTTGACGCCATCGGCGTCTGGCAGTGCGCCCGTATCCCGTACATTCGCGGGAATTTGCGTTTCGGCGTGGTTCTCCAGTTGGAAATGCCTCCGACTGGGCAGCGCTCTCAACCATGATGGTTCGGAGCGTTGGCCTCTCTGAACCCCCCGAACTCTCGGGTTTCTCCGTTGACAACTCCGGTTTCGTTGACAGCCCGGTTGAGAAAGGTGGGCGATTCTCTGAATTTCGAACCGCCTACGGACGCAGCGGGCTTTCGTGGCTATCGCACGATTTCGCTTCCGCCTCTCGAACCGGCGCGAGGCAATACCTTCCAACGCCGCGGGGCATACAGATCCCTAACCGGTGCTTCAGCTTCCTCCAGGATCTCCCGGTATTCTTTACCTCCCGGCGAGAGTAGAAACTTGCTCTGATCATGCCAGTCGATTTCCTGATGCTCCATTCCAATCGCTCCTTCGACAGCTGCCATGAGCCGTTGGAATCGTGAGACAGTCGCCCATTTCGCTAGGTTCGGCTTGCTGTTCCTTCCTGCCCACGCGTGTATTTGGTTCATGACGAAGTGCATGCGCACCAGAGGCGGCGGGTGCCGACGAAGCTTTCGCTCACCCCTCCGCGAAAAGAAGAAGGCACCCGCCGCAAGACAGGTTAGGCGCAGCAGCCACCTGTCTGATCGAGGGTGTTGGGAGGGCTTGCCAAGTCCGCGATGGAATTCGGCGCGTGGACCTTCGAGCAGGTGGAAGTTGTCTAAGCACATTGTCACCGCGTAGCCGTCCGCGTCAATTTCCTTCCGCTGGGCGATGAGCGATTCCTCGGGCGTCAGCTGATCCGAAGGTTCAAATTCGCTATACGCGCCGCCGGAGTGGTCGGCAAGAATGTGCCCGTGAACGTGGTGCCCGAGTTCATGGCTAGTCAAAAACAGGCACTGTGCGCTGAATAGGGAGGCGCCAAGGTGGTTCGCAGAATCCTGCTGATCCGGTTGAATGTGGAAGCCGTCCAGAATGCGCTGAGTGTGCGCGAGCCGCCAACTCAGCCACGAAATCTCATCCATTTGATCGCGGGTAACGCCGACGCACGAGACTCCCTCGTTCTCGAACGCGATGGCTGTCGCAAAGCGTCCATCCGGGTTTGTGCCTACAGGTGGGTGACGGGTGTCGATGTAGTCGAAATGGAGCAACGGATGCTCGTCTTGTCTCAGCAATGAGGTGCGCTGCGCTGCCCACTTTGAGTTAATGTCGTCTCTGATCAGAGTCAGGATGGCGCGCTGGTCATCGGGCACTCCCCAGAGCTCATCGCGGCCGCAATAGCGTTGCTTTTCTTCTTGGGTTCGTTCCGGCCGAAGAAAGAACCGATGGAAAGCTTCTTCTGGAGGCATCACCTACGAATCGTACCCAATGCGGCTTCCGGTGCGACGGTACCGTGTTCGGGTTGAGAGAGGTGGCCGATTGGACAGTTTCGAACTCCCGTGAGTATCTATTGACAGAGCCAGACAGCGGGCAGGCCGCAAAGCGGAAACCGTTGTGGGCCGGACACACCTTCCTCTAATTCCAAGGGGGACCGGCAACACATGGAATTCCGAGACCGCCCGACGCGCGACGCCGTCGCCGACATCGCAGGACTGCTGGCCGTCGCCTACCAGCGCTATCGGCGCGCGCGGCGCATTGAAATGGATGGCCCGGACGCGCCGGAATCCGTCAACGGAGAACTTGATAACCCGTGCCCGGAGAGCCCTCATGTCAATGAGGTTGACGCATGAAGAAGACCATCCGGGACCGGATCGACGCGCTCGCCGCGATGAGTGGCCCCGCGCTGCGGGAGGAACACCGCAAGTTGTTCGGCGAGGAACCTGCGAGTACCCACCGCCAGTTCCTCTTCCGCAAGATCGCCTGGCGGCTGCAGGCTGATGAGGAAGGCGGGCTGTCCGAGGCGGCGCGGGAACTCGCCCGCGGGATCGCGCGCGACACGCCGCTACGGAATCGCGTGATCACCAACGCCGCCAAACGGCGCACCGGCCTCCCAGACGATCGGACGGCGGTCACCACCATCCAGCCCGGGCACGACTCCCGGCTGCCGATGCCCGGCGGCCAGATCGTGAAGCACCACAAGGGCGAGACCCACGTCGTGAAGGTCCTCGATGATGGCCGCTTCGAGTACGCCGACCAGAAATACAAATCGCTGAGCGCGATCGCCCAGGCCATCACCGGTACCAAGTGGAACGGCCTGCTCTCTTTTTTGGGCTGACGGAGAAGAAGAATGGCCGGCGGTAACGGTCTGCTCGCGGCTCCCCGGCGCTCGACCATCCGGTGCGCCATCTACACGCGCAAGTCTCCAGAAGCAGGACTGGAGCAGGAGTTCAACACGTTCGACGCCCAGCGGGATGCGGCCGAGGCCTTCATCCGGAGCCAGCGCGGCGAGGGTTCCCGCTGGGCTGCCGAGCGGAAACCGTTGTGGGTCGTGGCCACGGCCTTTGCTATGCTGGCGGAACACAAAACTTCATGGAACCAATGCAACTCCTCCGCTATGCACAGAGGTTGCAGGCCATTGCCCAGGCGGGATTGGCGTATCCTACCTCCCGGTTTGATGTCGAGCGCTATCAAGAGATCCGTTTGCTGAGCGCCCACCTTCTGAAGGAAATCACGGAAGAGCCGCTGGAGAAGATCATCCGCGTCTTTGCGGAAGAAACCGGATACCAGACGCCCAAGGTAGATGTGCGAGCGGTGTTGTTTCGTGGGACTGATGAAGTCCTGCTCGTGAAAGAGAAGATCGATCAGGGCCGCTGGACCCTTCCGGGCGGCTGGGCCGACGTGGGTTGCACACCATTCGAAGCCGCCGCCAAGGAGGCGCAGGAAGAGACCGGTTTGCAGGTGAAGCCGGTGCGCTTGCTCGCACTCTTTGACAAGCGAAAGCACCCGCATCCGCCCCAGCCCTGGTATGTCTACAAGGCGTTCATCCAGTGCGAGGTGATGGGGGGCGAACTGATGCAGGAAACGGCCGAGACCGCTGGGGTGGGTTGGTTCCGGCAGGATGAGTTGCCACGCCTTGAACTCTCAGTGGATCGCGTCACGCTCTCGCAACTCGACGCCCTGTTTCCGTACGCGGGGCAGCCGCGCTTGCCCGCACTGTGCGATTGAGAGACAGAAACAGACCGGCAGCCAGCCGTCAAAGCCGCTCTGACTGCACAACTTCGAACTCCCGTCCGTGAACCGCGGTGCGTCAGGGGATTGAACCCCGCTCCCCCCCGGTATCTGAATCGGCGGCGCGTTCCGGCTGCGTGCCCGCACTCGCCGCGGGGAACCGCGCAGAGCATCCTGGGGACGCGATGGCTGCAGGTCAGCGGCGGGCGGCGGGAAGCGCGGCGAGGTCCTTGCGGGCGGCTTCGAGCCAGGGGGAATCGGGCTGCATTTGAGGCTCGAGGATCGCCAGGCCGGCACGGAGCTCGCGTTCGGCGTCGGCGAATTTGCCGGCGCGGAGGAGGACGCGGCCGAGTTTGAGGCGGGCGATGCCGGAGTTGGAGTGAGTGGGGCCGGTGGCGGCGATGAAGACGGCGAGCGCGGCGCGCATGTGGGATTCGGCGTCGGCGAGGCGGCCACGGTCGAGGGCGATGCTGGCGAGGTTGGAGGAAGCGATGCCGTTGAGGTAGTGCTCGGGCCCGTGGGCTTCGCGCCAGATGCGGGCAGCGCGGCGGTAGGCGGCGTCGGCGTCGTCAATGCGGCCCAGGGAGCGAGAGAGAGTGCCGATCTCATTGAGGGCGGAGGCGACGCGGGGGTGGTTGATTCCGAAGTGGCGCTCCTGGATGGCGATGGCGCGGCGGAGCAGAGCCATGGCTTCGGCGGACTGCTGCAGCCGCACGAGGACGCGGCCGAGCATGGTGAGTTGAGAGGCGGTCTTCGGATGGTCGGGGCCGAACCAGGCTTCGGTGATGCGGAGGGCCTCGCGATAGCGTTGTGCGGCTCCGGCGGGGTCGCCTTGTTCGGCGCGCACGGCGCCGAGGTTGATGAGGACGTCGGCGACGGTAGGGTGGCCCTCGCCGAGCGACTGGCGGAAGAGCGGGAGCGCGCGGCGGTTGAGCTCCTCGGCCCGGGGGTAGTGGCCGGCGTAGAACTCCGCGTTGGCGAGTTCAAAGAGAATGCCGGGGGCGTCGGCCGGCGCAGCGGCGCGCGAGGCACTTTCCAGGACCCGGATGGCCTCGGCGTAGCGGCCGCGATCGGAGAGCACCTTGCCGAGCGCTGAGAGAGCGCGGGCGTGAGCAGGGTGGGAGGGCGGCAGAGCGAGAGTCTGGATGCTCCGCGCCTGGCGAATGAGGGACTCGGCGGCGTCGAAGCGAGCCTGTGCGGCGAGAAGTTCCGCCAGGGCGAGGAGCACGCGGGCGGTTTCGGGATGTGAGGGTCCATCGAGGGCTTCGCGCCGGGTGCGTGCCAGGTTGAGCAGTTCGGAGGCCTGGTCCAGGCCGCCTTGCTTGAGGTAGAGGCTGCCGAGGGTGAGGAAGAGTTCAGCCTGGATGCGCGGTTCGGCGTCGAGGGAGCGGGCCTGGCGCGCGCCGCGGTCGAGGAGCTGGACGACACGAAGGGCGCCGGGCGGACCAGAGTCGGGGTCGCCGCCGTGGAAGAGATCCAGCATGAATCGCTGGATGCGTTCGGTGCGGGCGGCCTCTTCCCGGGCCTGGCTGCGGGCAGCGGCGAGGCGGAAAGTAAAGAAGCCGGCGAAGGCGATGGCGGCAACGGAGATGAGCGCGGCGGCGGAGAGGGCTCGGGCGTGGCGGCGGGCGAACATGCCGGCGCGGTAAGACCAGCGATCGGGGCTGGCCTCCAGGGGTTGGAGGCGCAGGAAGCGGTCCAGGTCGCGGGCGAAGGCCTCGGCGGTGCTATAGCGGCGCGCCGGGTCTTTGTGCATGGCCTTGAGGGTGAGGAGGTCGAGGTCGCGCCAGGCGGCGGCGCTTGCGGCGGAGGCAAGGCCCAGGTCGCGGGCGCGGCGGGAGGGGCGCGGGGGTTCGGATTGAGCGATGAGATCGGAAGCTTCGCCGGGCGTGCGGCTGGCGAGATCGAAGGGTGGCTGGCCGGTGAGCAGTTCGTGGAGCAGGGCGCCGAGGGCGTAGACGTCGGTGTAGGCGCCGGTGCGGAGGCCCCGCACCTGTTCAGGCGCGGCGTAGGCGGGCGTCATGAGACGAAGTCCGGTGCGGGTGTGGTCGATGGAGAGGCCGGATTCGTCGATGTGGGCGGCGATGCCGAAGTCGAGCAGGCAGACCTGCCCGCCCGGACGGACGAGGATATTGGAGGGCTTCAGGTCGCGATGGATGATGGCGTGGGCGTGAGCAAACTGGACGGCCTCGGCGACGCTGCGCAGGAGGCTGAGGCGGTGGTGCAGGTTGGTGGCGTGGCGTTGGCAGTATTCGGTCAAAGGCAGGCCATGGACAAGCTCCATCGCGAACCACGGGGTGCCATCGGGCAGTGTATCGGCGTCGAAGATGCGGGCGATGGCGGGATGGTCCAATTGCGCCAGGGTGTGCTGTTCGCGTGCGAAGCGCTCGCGGCGGGCCGGCGAGAGCCAGGCGTCGCGGAGGATCTTGATGGCGGCCTGGGTGCCCAGACCCGTGTGGGTGGCGCGATAGACGACGCCCATGCCGCCTTCGCCGACGGGTTCATGGATTTCGTACGGACCGATGCGGCGCGGGAGGTCGGGCGAGGTGAGGACGGAAGCGGCAACAGAGGCGAGGGGCTGGTCGAGGAGGGGGGAGTGCGCGTTGTCGGCATCGAGCAGCGCCTGGACGGCGGCACGCAGTTCGGAGTCGGCGGCGCATTCCAGGTCCAGCTTGCGGCGCCTCTCCTGCGCGGGGAGGTCGGCGAGAGTGAGAAAGAGTTCCTGAACGCGTTGGAAGCGGGCGGGATCCATGGGGAGTCAGAGGGAGCGGCGCAACTGAAGGGCAAGCCAGGCGCGGGCGGCACGCCATTCGCGGTGGATGGTGGCCTCGGAGACGTCGAGGAGTTGGGCGGTTTCGGCGACATCAAAGCCGCCGAAGAAGCGGCTTTCGACGATCTCGGCCTGGCGGGGATGGAGGCGCGCGAGTTCATTCAGGCACTCGTCGAGCGCGAGGAGTTCCTGCGAAGTGGACGGCGAGTGACCGAGGGCATCGTCGAAAGAGATCAGAAGGGCGCCGCCGCCGCGTTTGCCGGCGTTGCGGCGGCGCGCGGCTTCGATGAGGAGTTGTCGCATGGCGCGGGCGGCGATGCGTTTGAAATGAAGGCGAGAGCCGGCGTGGAGTTCGGGTGCGCGAGCCAGACGGAGCCAGGCTTCGTTGACGAGCGCGGTGGGGCTGAGCGAGGGGTTGGCGTTGCCGCGCCGGACCGTGGCGGCCAGGCGGCGGAGTTCCTCATAGGTGACGCTGAACAGGTGATCGAGCGTCGCGCGCGCGGCGGGGGAAGAAGAAGCGGCAAATTCCTGTTCGGACATGACAGTTTTCGGCCGCCGAATACGTAATGCGATGGAGAAGAACAAACAACCCAGGGTTCCGGCAGGACCAATGACAGAAGGCTAACACCCGGGGCTAACGGCATTCAAGCGAGGAGGGAACATGGGAAGAGTCCAGATGACGGCGCTGTTCGCGCCTGTATTGCTACTGGTGACGCCGGCGCTGGCGCAGACGCCGGCCTGCGGCACGCAACCGCGTTGCACGGAGGTGGCGAGTTTTACGGCAACGGTGACAGACTTCCGGACGAGCAACAACGGAAGAACGAAGATCATCACGGCGACGGTGCGCTTCCAGAACCGGCTGAACCGGCCTCTGGTGCTGGGCTATGTGGACGGATCCGGGGTGGCCACCGACGATCAGGGCAACCGGTATGTGTTGTACGGTGAGAACGCGGTGCGCGCCATCGGGATCGTGTCTCGGCAGGGCTTGGACCCGAAGTTCGTGCTGGAACCAGGCCAGTGGAGCGACGCGCGATTCGAACTGATGTGGAACCCGTCGGGGCGGGAGATCTACGGGCTGTCATTCAATCTCGAACTGGCAATCCGGGAGTTGACGCCGATCCAAGGCAGGCAGTGGCGCCTGGGGCTGGAGCATATCATCCAATTCAAGCGGCTGAGCGATGCACCACAGGCGGCGGAGGCCCCGGCGGCCCGGCCGGCGGCGGCGGCGTCCACGCCGACAGGGTCGACAGCGGCAGCAGCAGCGGCGGCGGCGCCACCCGCGCCGCAAGAGGACCTGTGCGCGGGCAAGGCGCGGTGTGCCCACCCGGGTCCGTTCATCGCCGAGATTCAGAACATCACCTCGGCGCTGGCGGGCACGTATTCGGACCATGTGCTGCGCATCAACGTGCAGTTCCGGAACGTCACGAACCAGCCGCTGATCCTGGGTTATACGGCCAAGAGTTCCAAGATGATCGACGATCTGGGGAACGAGTATTACTGGGGGCGAGCGGGCACGTACGACCGGAGCGTCACCGGCATGGGCACGGTGGAAGCGCGCACGGCGGGCGCGGATTTCGTGCTGCAGCCCGGACAACAGCGGACTGCAATGTTTGAACTCAGGCGCTACGCGACGGCCCGGAAGCAGTTGGGCACCAGCTTCACCTGGGACTTCGCGGTGCAGCAACTGGAGATCCTGCCTTCAGGACAGATCCAGCCCGGGCGGCAATACAGCCTGAACTATCCGGGCCTGGGCGTGCGTCCGCCGACGGCGGCGGGTTCGCCGGCACAACAGCAGGCGACGCCGGCGGAGTCGATTCAGCAGTTGAAGGACCTTTTCAAGAAGAAGAAGTAGACGGCAGCCAGCTCGTCCAGCCCGCTGCAGTGCGATTCTGAGCCTGCGCGCGCTGGCTGAGAAGGGGCGTGGACGGGTCAGGCCGCAGGAAGGGGATCACCACGGTGTGAATCATCCACTCCTGTCTGGTGTACCTACCGCGGCAACTCCGGATAAGGCCCTAGACGGCACAGCGCGCGGCCCGCATCCTCGATTCGTCGCCGTTGAGCGGGTTCCGCAGAGGCCCGCCGGCGCCACGGGTTCGCCCAAAGATAGGGAGATGTTGCGTCGCACCGAACCGGCAGCTATCGTGGTGATGAGGAATGGGTGCGGCCCTGGCACCCTCCTCGGTATTTCATGTCTGATGTCATTATCCGTATTTGGCAGTTTGAGAGAGCTCCCCAAGAGTTACGCGCTTTGGCTTCCGAGTTGCCGAATGCACGCTGGGTCATCCAGATCCCTATCTCGCTGTACGGGGAGGATCTCGATGAGGCGATCCGGCTTCGCGCAGGTGTAGGCCCGCTGCAGAGGGTAGAGACCTTGCAGGGCGACATCGTTTACTTTGGCGCGTCGGAACTTGCGCCCGTGATGGCCACCGTTTTGGCGGCCAATGATCGACCGAACACCCCTCAGCCCTAGCGTGGCGGGGCATGATTCCCGCCCCAACCTGACCATCGCCCCACACCCTCTCACAGGCGACCCCTGCACCTAATGCAACCTACTGAAATGCTTTCAGAAGAATGTAATATAGAGACTCCATCTTCTACCGCAAAAACATAGCGAAGGGGAGGGGGATTCACGGCATTTTCATGGAACCAATAGTACTAATGGCATGAGTAAAAGGTCCCTGGCCACAAATTCCAGGCAGCATCGAAAATCCTATTGACTTGCGACCTGAGTTGGTGGATCATGGTTCAACGCAGTATGTAGGTGTTTTCACCAACACTGAGCTACGTGGGTAGTATCCCTCATAGCGAATCAAACAGTGGATGGCATCTGTAAGGGGCATGCCGGAGGTTCGTTCAGAACCTCAAGAATCGGAGGCGACATAATGCCCAATCCTCAATACCAGGCTTGGTACGCACTGCGTGTACGATCTCGGCATGAGAACACAGTGCGTACTCAGTTGGTCGCCAAACAACACGAAGTATTCCTACCGTCGTACAACGCCCGGCACAAGTGGGCTGACCGTTGGAAGACGATCGCCCTGCCCCTCTTTCCGGGGTATGTTTTCTGCCGTTTTGACGCTGCACTCCGCACATCGGTGCTGACAACTTCCGGGGTAATTGACGTGGTACGGGCTGGATCTCAGCCTGTTCCGGTCGATGACTCGGAGATTGAAGCGATCCGGATAGCGGTGAATTCTCCCCTGTTTACTGAACCTTACGCTGGCTTGATCAAAGGACAGGGTGTCCTGGTCACTGGGGGCCCGCTGGCTGGACTCACTGGACACCTTGTTGAAGTCCGCAAGAACCTGCGCCTGGTTCTCTCGGTAGAACTACTGAATCGCTCCGTGTTGGTCGAGATCGACCGTGAGTGGGTGGCACCGCGTGCGCCCGTTCGCCGCCTCGATTGCCGGCCCGAATCTGTCATACAGAACTCCCGAATCGCCTGAGAACAATCAGGAAGTGCGGGTAGCAGCCTGGTGTCCGTTTTGCAACTGGGGCAAATGGACTACGCGATCTGGTCTGCGGTGTGTTGCCGTGTGAGGCGGAGCCGTATCCACGCGCTCCTGACAATTCCACCGCGCCGATAAAAGGTCAATGGCAGTTCAAAATACCACCCGACGCTGAGGGCACCGTGCAGGCTGGTTCTGTGTCCGGTTTTCCACTGGAACGGGCTCCTCCTCCGCCTGTTTTCTGGTGGAATACGGCGGGGCTCCCGAGCTCCGCCGCACGGCACTTTGTGCCATCTATATCTGGTCACTGAACTGAAATAATAATGCGGTATCTAATCACTGGCGGAGCGGGCTTTATCGGAACGCACCTGGTGCGGAGGCTCCGATTGGATCCCACGGCAGAGGTGTTTGTCCTGGACAATCTGCGGCGGCCCTGTTGCTTGCCGGAGATCCCTTCCTTGTTCATTGAAGGCGACATCCGCGACCGTGACACAGTTGCCGGCGCCATGAGCGGCGTGGACGTGGTGGTGCATCTTGCGGCGCAATCGAATGTGATGGGCGCGGAAGCAGATCGCGATTACTCCTTCTCAACCAACGTGATAGGGACTTTTCGACTGCTGGAAGCAGCCAAGTCCGCCGGAGTGTCGCGGTTCGTCTTCGCCTCCTCGCGGGAGGTGTACGGGGAGCAGGAAGACCTGCCGGTGGCCGAATGTGCCCCAACCTGCGCCAAGAACTATTACGGCGCCAGCAAACTGGCGGCGGAAGCCTACTGCCGCGTCTTCTCCGTCGATGGTCTGCCGGTCACCATTCTGCGGCTGGCCAACGTCTATGGACCCGGCGATCGGGATCGGGTGATCCCGCTGTTCCTGTCCGCCGCACTCCGGGGGGAACCGCTGATTCTCTACGGCGGGCGGCAAGTGATCGACTTCCTCTGGATCGATGATGCGGTGGACGCTCTCCTGCGCGCCGCGCGCCCTGATGCGCCGGCCGGACCGGTGAACATTGGCAGCGGTTGCGGCGTCACGGTGCGCCAGCTGGCTGAAATTATCCACGGGCAGATCTCCGGCGGCGTGCGAATGATCCAGATGCCGCCGCGTCCTCAGGAAGTCACCGGATTCGTCGCAGACATCAACCTCGCTTTGCGTTACGGTCTCCTGGCGCAGCCCCACCCGCCACTGCGGCACCTGCCCAAGGTGCTGGAGGAACTGCGGGCGGAACTCGTTCCCTGGAAAACTACTCGCCCTGCCGGCAGTCATCCCGCGGGCGCCAGATCGGATTCCTTATCGACGGTCGGGCGACGCTCGTGATCCCGTCGTCCTAATGACTCCCACGGAGCAACACGTAGTATGGCAATGCTCAGACGCAGATCCCGATTGCTCACCGTCCGCCTCTCATCCGACGAATACGAGCGCCTTAAGAGTCTCTCCGCCCAGGAAGAAGCGCGCAGTTTATCTGATTTCGCGCGCGAGGCGATCCTGCAGAAAATCAACGCCAGCAGGACGCCGCAAGCCTCGCTCGCCGGTGACTTAAATGTGCTGGGCGCCCGGTTGGAGCAGGTTGACGACGCCATTAAGAGCCTGAGCGGTTGTATCGAACGGGTGCTGGGCAGGAATTCGTAGATTTCGTAGTGCTTGACGCGGACCGGCTGCCTGGGAATGCACGCTGGTGTGCGGAAGGATAGCCCGCCTATGTTGACGAGTCTGCAAATCCATCGACAGGCTTACCCTGTCTGTTCACTCATCCTCACCTTCTGTCTGGTTCACTCCCCCGTTTTGAGTCAGACAGCCGGATTTCTCCATGTAGTCCCGACCGAAGGAGAAGGGGCCTTCAACGCAATGCGTACGGGCTACGTGCACCCGCCCGTGGTCCGCGTCACCGACGAGACCGGCAAAGCCGTGGTCGGCGCTGAAGTGATCTTCTCGTTTCCAGCGGTGGGCGCCGGCGCCATTCTGCCGGGCGGCGGCCAGAGCTTGAAAGCCGAAACCGATGCCGCGGGCCTGGCACGCTGCCCCACTTACAAGCCGAACACGGAGGAAGGCCGCTTCCGCATCAAGGTGACGGCCAACTATCAGGGAAAGACGGGCACCTTCGTGATCAACCAGAGCAACACTCGCGCCGGTTCGACGCCGGCTGGTGAACAGAAGTCTAGTAAGAAGTATTGGATCTGGGCTCTCGTTGCCGGGGGCGCCGCAGCCGGGATCGTCGTCGCCACCACCGGCTCTTCCTCTTCCTCTTCCCCCACCGTACCGCCCACTACCTTGAGCGCCGGCGCCATCACAGTAGGAGGACCGAGATGAGAGTTCCGATGCTCGTGTTCGCCACAGCCATGCTGGCAGGCCTGTGCCTGCCCCTCGATGCGCAGTCCGCATTCCGCGCCCCCGTCAGCGGTTACATCCTCGATGCCCAAATCCAGGCGATCCGCCCCATTCAGGGCTTCCCCGGTTCGGCCGTCTTTGGCGAGCCGCTGGATTTGCCCGCGCCCATCTCCGCGGTGACCGTTGCTGAATCCGGGGCCTTCGCACTCGCCACCACCGGCGGCGATGCCGAGGGCCTGCTACTGATTCGGGGCTTGCGTGGAGGAGTTCCGCGGGCGGCGCCGGTCGATGGCGTAATCGCTGGAGTCGAACTGATTGCCATCAGTTCGGATGGTTCGACCGCGGTATTGCTGTCGCGCCGTACGCCATGCCTCCAATTCCTGACCGGCCTGCCCGACCAGCCTTCGCCGCAAGCCCCGATCGCACTGACGGACCTCTCCGGCAGGATCACGGCCCTCGCGGTTTCCTCCAGCGGCCATCAGGCCGCGCTGGCCGCCACCCTCGACCAAACCGGCGCCATCTATCAGGTGGATGCGGTGCCGGGCTCGGCGCTGCGCAGCGTGGCGACGCCGCAGCATCCGGTCAACGTGTTCTACGTCAACCAGGATCGAGACCTCATCTACCTGGATGCCGGCGCTTCACGACTGGTTTTGCTCCGGAATGCCGGCGGCAGCCGCGAACAACAGGTTCTGCTCTCTTCGGAACAGGGGCTCCAGGCGCCCTCCTCAATTTCGGTTTCGGGCTCCAGGCTCTGGCTGGCCGACACCCGAATTCAGGATTCCATCTCCACCGGACACCTCATCGTTCTCGATCTCGAGAGCGCCCAGGTGACCTCCGAAAAAGATCTCAGCATTGTGCCAGACCGGCTCCAGACTCTGGGCAGCCCCGGCGTGTTCGCGCTCAACGCCCTCCAGAACGGGCCGGTCTACCTGCTCTCATCAGCCGACTCATCGGTTGCCTTTGTCCCGTCCATCGTGCGGTGAACCAATCATGCGTCCAGGTTTTGTAAATCCCTGCGTGCTCCTCTTCTCGTTGGCGTCGCTGTGCTCCGCCCAGGCGCCAAACCTCACTTTCGGCTACCGCGGACCGGGCGATGCCACCATCCTCGCCATCGGAGCCAACGGCACACTGACACTGCCTGCCACTCAGGCCGGCGCGACAACACTGGTGCAGTTCTACATCAACAACGCCGGAACATCCGCTGTGAACGTCTCCGGAGCCTCGTCGTCAAACCCGATCATCAGCGTCTTTCCCAGCACCCTCAACATCGGCGCCAATCAGACCGGAGTACTCAGCATCTCGTTCCAGCCGAAGTCAGCCGGAGTGGTTACGTCCACGATGAGATTCCAGGTGGGGGATAGCACGGCATACACTTTCACCCTCACCGGCACGGGAATCGCGCCGCAATTCGTACTCAGCTACCTCCTACTACCCGACGGAAACCAGACGCCCATCTCCGAGGGCGGCGAGATCGTCTTCCGCCAGACGCCGGTGTCGCAATCAGCCACGGCTAGCTTCATTGTTTCCAACCAGGGCACTGGCGCCGGCAGCATCACCGCTGTCTCCATCTCCGGCACTGGCTTCCGTCTCACCGGACTCCCGCTGCTGCCGGCCACCGTGAGCGCCGGCACCACCATGCAATTCAACGTCGTCTTCTCCCCGCTCCAGAACATTCCTTATGAGGGGTCGCTCCAGATTACGGCGGGAGGCACCACAGTTACCATGCGGCTGACGGGGCAAGGTTCCTCCTCGTCCTTCTCCTATCAGTTCACCCTGGGCTCCTCCACATCTCCCATTGCGCCGAACGGAACCATCGCATTTGGGCAGACTCCACTCAACACTCCGGTCTCCGCCACAATGCAGGTGCAGAATACCGGCAACGCCACAGGGACCATCAGTGCAGTCACGATCGTCGGAAGTGGATTTGCGCTCAGCAACCTGGTTCCGCTGCCGGCCTCGCTCACGCCTGGCTCCACTCTCGTCTTCACCGTGACTCTCAACCCTACCGTGCCGGGCCCGCTTACTGGCCGTCTGGTGATTGATGGGGTGACGTTCGACCTGACCGGCACGGGCACTGGAGCGCAATTGGCGATGAGATTCACGGTGGGCGACTCCACTACGACCTTGACCAATGGCGGCACAGCCAACTTCCCCAATGCCGTTGCGGGCACCAAAGTGGACGCCGCCATCGTCATCGGCAACACCGGCAACTCCGCCGCCACTATCAACAACGTCAGCCTCTCCGGGCGCTACTTCGGACTCACCGCACCGTCCCTACCGGCCCGCATCGACCCTGGCGCGGAGCTTTCGATTCCGGTTTCGTTTGAACCCACTGCGCTCGGCGTACTCACTGCCACATTGGGCATCGACACCATGGCCATCACCCTGCGCGGGATCGGCACTGCGCCGCCGAATCTGCCCGCCTACTCATTCACAGGCGTCGGCGCCACGGCTCAACCGGCGGATCAGCCTGCAATCGGACTCACTCTCGACCAGCCCTACGACACCGAAATCACCGGCACTCTCAGGCTGACCTTCACCCCGGAATCCTTCGCCTCAGACCCGGCCATTCAGTTCTCCAGCGGAGGCACCTCCGTGAACTTCCGGATTCCGGCTAAAACCAAAGCGGCTGTCTTCAGCACCTCGGCCACCAGCATCCAGTTCCAGACCGGCACAGTGGCTGGGACCATCACTTTCACACCATCGTTCTTAACCGGTGAAGTCAGCATCACTCCCAACTCCCCGCCGGTCAAGACGGTACAGATTGCCGCCGCGGCGCCCGTGATCAGGAATCTCCAGATCGGTACGCGCACCGCCAACAGCATCGAACTCCTTCTCAGCGGCTACAGCACGGCACGATCGCTCACTCAGATCAACCTTCAGTTCACCCCCGCGGCGGGCGCGAATCTGCAGACTACATCGCTCTCGCTGAACACGGAGTCCGCCTTCAACTCGTGGTATCAGACCTCGCCTTCTCAGGCGGTGGGCAGCCAGTTCACGGCGTCCATCACCATCCTTGTCAACGGCAGCTTGTCCGCCATCCAGTCGGTTTCCGCAACGGCAGTCAATGCTAGAGGATCATCCAGTGTCTCCAATACTGTGCCGCTCCAGTGAAGACGTCATGAACAGAAAACCAATCACCTGCCTGCGCCTGCTCGTGCTCTGCTGCGTCGCGGCGCTGCTTTCCCCCGTGCCCCTTTCTGCGCAGAAGGAACCAGCCAAAACCGCCGAACGCGCTCCCATCGTCCTTGGTCCTGACGATTCCATCCATGTCCTTGCATTGAACTGTGAGGAGATCAGCAAGGAGTGGCGCATCGGCCAGACCGGTGACGTCAACTTCCCGCTCATCGGACGGATTCGGTTGGCGGGCCTGACTCTGGAAGAAGCTGAGCAGGTCATCTCGAAGCAACTCAAGCGATACCTCAAAGACCCTCAAGTCACCGTCTACGCCGGGGAAGTCCGCAGTTCTCCCGTCACGGTCGCCGGTGCGGTGGATAAGCCGGGCCGTTACCAGATCTCCAGCGGCTCCACTCTCTTTGCCGTGCTCATTCAGGCGGGCGGCCCCAAGAACTCCGGCTCCACGGTCACGGTGAAACGCAGCCTCGCCCGCGGAAACCTGACCGGCCCCAACGTCAGAATCGACGGCGGCGGTGAGTTCGCGCTGGCCGAATTCGACATGAAGACGGTGCTGGACGGCCCGGAAGGGCCTGGTTCCAACGGCAATTTCAAGCTGGAACCCTTCGACATCGTCACGGTCGCACCTGCCGCCGCCGGCCGCTTCGTCCACATCACGGGAGAAGTTACGCGCCCCAGCCACGTGGAACTGGTGACTCAGGAGTCAGTCTCTCTCATGAAGCTCATTGCCATGGCGGGCGGGCTCACCCGTACCGCGTCCGCGAGCAAGACAATGATCATCCACGTCACTGACGATGGGGTGCAGACCTCAACCTCCGTCGTCGACGTCAAAAAGATTATGGACGGCAAGTCGAAGGATCTCGACCTGACCGCTGGCGACGTCGTCATGGTCCCGACCAGCAAAACCAAGACCGTGACCACGATGCTCACGGCCACAGCCATTACCGCTGGTTTGACCGCGGCCATCTATTCATTGATCCACTACTAGCGCCCTCTGCCGCCGCCTCGCGAAGGGCTGAAAAGAACTTAGGAGAAATCAGTGGAACGCGATCGTCAGCTAACGGCCATTCCGGGCAGATCGTTGGCCGAGCCCAGAAATGGTCACTATCTCCCAAAAGACAACCAGGGACGCTTGTTTTACTTTGAACCGCTGGAAGAATCTCCTGCCCCACCCAATCAGGAGAGTCCCTTCGTCGATATCCTCCGACTGCTGTGGTCCCGCGCCTGGATCATTGCTCTCGTCGCGGTGTTGGCCTCAGCGATCGGTGCGGGGCTGACGTTCGTGCAGGATCCTATCTACCGCGCACGCGCCACGCTGGAGATCCAGGCGCCCCAGGAGAGCGTCTTCGGCATGCAGGGTAGCCCGACCGGTTCGAGCATCCAGCCCGCTTCCTTCCTGCAGACCCAAGTCAAGACAATGGAGAGCCGCACCCTGCAGAAGCGCGTCATCGACTCGCTCAAGAACGCGAAGAAACTGAGCACCTATCGCCCGCCGGACCGCCTCGCCGCCTGGAAGCGGGCCCTGGGCCTGCCCACGGCATCGGTGGATTCCTCCGCACTGCCGCCACGCGTGCCCACCTTCGAAAGCAAACTGACGGCATACGACAACACGCAGATCGTCGAGATCCAGATCGATTCTCCCGATCCCGCCTTCTCCGCCGATTACGCCAACACGCTGGCCGATGAGTTCATCCAGATGAATCTCGACACTCGCTGGACCAGTTACCAGCGCAGCACCGAATGGCTCAGCAGGCAACTGGGCGACCTCAAGGGCAAACTCGAAACTTCAGAGCGCGATCTGCAGTCCTACAGCGATTCCTCCGGCCTGCTCTTCACGGACGACAGGGATTCTGTTCAGTTCGGCAAGCTGAAGCAGCTTCAGGAGGAATTGTCCAAGGCCCAGGCGGACCGCGTCGCCAAACAGGCAGTGCTGGAAGTCGCCCTGGCCAGTTCCGCCGATGCCGTGCCCATGGTCATCGACAATGAACGCCTCAGCGGCTACCAGATCAAGATCACCGAACTCCGGCGGGAACTCGCCGAACTCAGCTCCCTCTATACTTCCGACTATTACAAGGTCATCCGGGTGAAGGCCCAGATCTCTGAAGTGGAATCCGCTTTTCAGAGAGAGCGCGATGCCATCATCGTCCGCATCCGCAATGAATACCAGGCGGCTCAACGCCGCGAGAAACTGCTGCTTGCGGACTACTACCGCCAGGCCCAGACCGTCTCCGTGCAGGCATCTAAAGCCATTCACTACGACGTCCTCAAGCGGGACGTAGACACCAACCGGCAGCTCTACGGCGCCCTGCTGCAGAAGGTGAAAGAAGCCAGCGTGGCCTCGGCCTTCCTGGCTACCAACATGCGCATTCTCGACCCGGCCGAGCCGCCCAACCTACCCTTCAAGCCCAGCCTGCCGGCAAACATCGCGAAGGGCCTCAGCGCCGGGCTTCTGCTGGGTATGTTCCTGGTGGTCGCCACCGATCACATCAATCGCAGCCTGCGCGCCCCGGGCGAGACTCCTTTCCACCTCAAGGTGCCGGAACTCGGCGTGATTCCCGCCAGCAACTCCATGGCCCTTACCACCACCACGCGGCCGCCCAAACAGAAGCAGAGCAGCATTCTGCTGCCGGAAGCGGAACTGGACGCACATGCCGACGAGGGCGTCGAACTCATCACCTGGCAGGACAGCAATTCCATCCTGGCCGAGTCTTTCCGCAGCACTCTGGCCTCCATCCTCCTCTCTTCCAACGGCAACCGGCCCAAAGTCCTCCTGGTCACCAGTGCCTCCCGCGGCGAAGGCAAGAGCACGACAGCCAGCAACCTCGGCATCTCTTTGGCGGAGATCGATCACAAGGTCCTGCTCATCGATGCCGACATGCGCAAGCCTCGCCTCCACTACCTCTTCGACCTCAGCAACACCTGGGGCCTGAGCGATCTGCTCCGCGAAAAGACGGATCTCCGCAACAGTCCCATCGAAGCCCTGGCCCGGCCGACGCAAATCACAAATCTTTGGGTTCTGCCCAGCGGCCCCGGAACGCTCAGCATCTCCAACCTGCTGTACTCCGAACGCATGGCGGAACTTCTGCAGCGTTTCGTAACGGAGTTCCACACCGTCATCATCGACACTCCGCCCATGCTCACCATCTCCGACGCGCGCATCCTCGGCCGCCTCGCTGATGGCGCCATCCTCGTCGTTCGCGCCGGACAGACCACGCGAGACGCCGCTTTGAGCGCCAAGGACCGCCTCGACGAAGACGGCATCCCCGTGCTCGGCACCATCCTCAACGGCTGGGATCTCAAGTCGAAGACCCGGTACATCCACCATGGCTACTACTACAGCCCGCCCGCCTAGGTTTCTGATGCCGACGCAAAACGCACTCCGCAGGCTCTTCGACATCGCGTTCGCCTTGGCCGGCCTGATCCTCTCGGCGCCCGTCGTCGGCCTCGCTGCGCTGGCCATCGTCCTCGACGACGGCCTGCCGGTCTTCTTCCGGCAGGAGCGCGTTGGATTGCGCGCCCGCCGCTTCCTGCTCTGGAAACTGCGCACCATGCGCCACAGATCATCAGGCCTCGCCGTCACCGCGGGCAACGATGCCCGCATCACGAGAGTCGGCGCGACACTCCGCCGCTTCAAACTCGATGAACTGCCCCAATTCTGGAATGTCCTCAAGGGCGACATGAGCCTCGTAGGACCGCGCCCCGAAGTGCCGCCGTATGTCGATGAGTCCAGCCCTGTGTGGCACTTCGTGCTCGCCCACCGGCCGGGCATCACAGACCTGGCCACGCTCCTGTTCCGCGACGAGGAAGCGCTGCTTGCCGCTGAGGCGGATCCGGAGCGCGCCTACCGCGAACAGGTGCTGCCGGCCAAGCTCGAACTCAACCTCGAGTATCAGTTGCATCGTTCGCTCCTGTCCGACCTCAAATTGATTGTCCTGACCGCCGTCTACAGCTTCACCCGAGCCCTGCCGGATGCCGCCTTCATTCGAAGAGCCGTCCTCACCAAATAGCCCCGCCATGACCAACCATCCCTACGTACCCTTCCATCGCCCTTCCATCGGCGAAGAGGAGATCCAGGAAGTAGTGGCCACCCTCCGTTCCGGCTGGTTGACCACGGGTCCTCGCACGCATCAGTTCGAGGCGGACTTCCAGGCGTACTCCGGTGCGCGGCACGCCCTGGCCGTCAACTCCTGCACAGCCGCTCTGCATATCGCGCTTGCCGGACTCGGCATCGGCCCGGGCGATGAAGTCATCACCACGCCGCTCACCTTCTGCGCCACCGTCAACACGATCATTCATGTCGGCGCCACCCCCGTTCTGGCCGATGTCGGCCCCGACGGCAACATCGATCCACACTCCATAGAAACCCGCATCACCAGCCGCACGCGGGCCATCATCCCCGTCCACTACGGCGGGCTGCCCTGCGACATGGACGCCATTTACCGCCTCGCGGAGCAGCACAACCTGCGTGTCGTCGAAGATGCCGCCCATGCCGCCGGAACTCACTATCGTGACGCCCACCTCGGCGCTGAGCACGCGTCCAGGAGCGACGCTGTCGCCTTTAGCTTTTACGCCACCAAGAACCTCACCACGGCCGAAGGCGGCATGGTCACTACGAACGACCCGGCATTGCATGAAGTCATGCGCCGCCTCGCCCTGCACGGCATCAGCAAAGATGCCTGGAACCGTTACGCCGCCAACGGAAAATGGCACTACACCGTCCAGGAGCCCGGCTTCAAATACAACCTCAGCGATCTGCAGTCCGCCGTCGGCATCCACCAGTTGCGCAAGCTCGAGTCTTTCACGGCCGCCCGCGCCCGCCTCGCCGCTCTCTATACCGAGCTTCTCGGCGACATTGAAGAGGTCAGCCCCTCCCCGGACACGCTCTGCGGCCGCAACGCCTGGCACCTCTACGTCCTGCGGCTGCATCTGAACGAACTCTCCATCGATCGCGACGCCTTCATCGAAGAGCTGCGTCTTCGCGGCATCGGCGTGAGCGTCCACTTCATTCCCATCCCGCTTCATCCGTTCTTTCAGCCTTGGACCAACGGTAGCCATCATCATCACTGCCCCGTCGCCATGTCTCTCTATCACCGCATCATCTCCCTGCCCCTGTTTCCTCAACTGACCGTCGAAGAAGTCCACCACGTTGTGAACAGCATCAAGAGCGTCGTCGCTGCCCATCGCCGCCACTCAGTACATGGAGTTCTCCTGGAGCGTGCTGCTCGCGCCGCCTCCTAGACAAGAACGAACGCATCTGTTTGCTGTGAGTTGCCTCAAATGCTCGCCACCCTCCTTAAGTTCCATCGAGTGTTCGCGCTGCTGATTCAGTCCTGGATCATCCTCGTCTCCCTGACGTTGGCCTTCCTGCTCAGGTTCGATGCGCTGATCCCGGTCACCGAGTTGCCCGGTTTTCGCGTGGGCCTGATCATCGCCCTGATCGTCAAGCTGATCGCCTTTCGCATCAGCCGTCTCGATCGCGGCTGGTCACGCTTCGTGGGAATGCGCGACCTCCACGACGTTTTTCTGGCCAACGTCTTTGGCAGCACCATGTTCATCGCAGCCACTCTCGCCGTGGTCGGTTCGGCGTTCCCGCGCTCGGTTTACATCATCGATTTCCTCGTCTGCTTCCTCGTCACCGCCGCCACGCGCTGCTCCGTGCGGATCTACCGCGAGTTTGTCGATGGCGGCGCTCGCACAGCCGGCGGGAAGCGAATCCTCATCTATGGCGCCGGTGACGCCGGCGTGGCCCTCCTGCAGGAGATCCAGAACAATCCCAGGCTTGGGCTCCGTGTCGTCGGCTTCCTCGACGACGACCAGTCCAAATGGCGAACCATCATCCTGGGCGTCACCGTGCTCGGCCCGGGCCGGAGCGCGGCTCTGATCTGCGCCAAGTTCCTCCGCAGACGCACCCGCGTGGAAGAGATCGTCATCGCCATGCCTTCCGCGACCGGGCCGCAGATGAACGAAGCCCTGGCCAATTGCCGTTCCGCGGGTGTCCCTTGCAAGACCGTCCCCAGCGTCGGTGAGTTGCTCAGCGGCAAAGTCACTGCCAGCCAGATCCGAGAGATCTCCGTCCTGGACCTCCTGGGCCGCGCGCCCGTCAACCTCGATGAAACCGTCATCCGCCGGTCCATTGAGGGCCGTTCCGTTCTCGTCACTGGCGCTGCCGGCTCCATCGGCTCCGAGATCTGCCGCCAGGTCGCTCGCTTTCAACCGCGCCGTCTCTTCCTCTTCGACATGGCCGAAAGCGCGCTCTTCCACATCGACAACCAGATTCGCGCCATGTATCCCACGCTCCCCGTCGTGGCCGCCATCGGCGACATCCGCGACTATGAGCGCGTGGAAGAGGTCATCCGCAAAGGCGGCGTCGAGTCCATCTTCCATGCCGCCGCTTACAAGCATGTGCCGTTGATGGAGAACCACGTCGTTGAAGCCGTTCGCAATAACATCCTCGGCACCCGCAACGTCGTCAAGGCGGCCGAAGCGAATCGCGTCGCCAACTTCCTCATGATCTCCTCCGACAAGGCGGTGAATCCCACCAACGTCATGGGCGCCACCAAGCGCGTCGCCGAATTGATTGTCTCCTCCATGCCGTCCGGCCCCGGTTGTCCCACCCGCTGCGTCTCCGTCCGCTTCGGCAACGTCCTCGGCAGCAATGGCAGTGTCGTGCCTCTCTTCCGCGATCAGATTCTCAGCGGCGGCCCGGTCACCGTCACGCACCCAGACATGCGCCGCTATTTCATGACCATTCCGGAAGCCGTTCAACTCGTCCTCCAGGCATCCACGATGGGCAAAGGATCCGAGATCTTTGTCCTCGACATGGGCGAACCCGTGAAGATCGTCGACCTCGCCCGCAACATGATTAAGCTCTCCGGCCATGAGCCCGACGTGGACATCGAGATCCGCTTCACGGGCCTCCGTCCCGGCGAGAAACTCTTCGAAGAACTCGCCATTCAGGGAGAGAACATCCAATCGACGTACCACAAGAAGATCAAAATCTTCTCCGGTACCCGGCTCAGAGCCAAGCAGGTCGAGACGTGGATCGAGTCTCTGGAAACTCTCGTCGCACAACGTGATGACTGCGCCCTCGTGGATCACATCCACGACCTCGTCCCGGAATACAAACCATCCGCCGACTTCAGAGAGCCCGCCCCCACCATGTACTTCTCTGCGTCGGTTGGCGATTGAACAGGAGCCTGTCAGCATGGGCGTCCTCACCAACAACCTCACTCCACCAATCCCGATAATCCGCATCGAGCCTTCCGGGCCCCGTGTGCGGCTGCTTCTCTCTGAGCTTTGGCACTACCGCGAGCTCCTCTACTTCCTCGTCTGGCGCGACCTCAAGGTCCGCTATAAGCAGACCGCCCTCGGCGTCGCCTGGGCCGTCCTCCAACCCTTGCTCACCGCGCTCGTTTTCAGCATCTTCTTCGGACGCCTCGCCAAAGTGCCCTCGGACGGCATTCCTTATCCGCTCTTCTCCTTCACCGCCCTCGTGCCGTGGATGTTCTTCGCCAACGCGCTCACGCAATCCTCCAATAGCCTGGTGGGCAGCGCCAACCTGCTCACGAAGGTTTACTTCCCGCGCCTGCTCATCCCGGTCGGCTCAGTGGTCACCGGCCTTGTCGATTTCGCTCTCTCCTTTGTCGTTCTGCTCGTCATGATGGCCAAGTATCGCGTCGTCCCCACCGCCGCCGTCTGGTACATCCCGCTTTTTGTACTCCTGGCTCTCATCACCGCGCTCGGCATCGGCTTCTGGCTTTCAGCACTCAACGTGAAATACCGCGATGTCCGCCACACGGTTCCCTTCCTCGTTCAGTTCTGGATGTTCGCCACGCCGGTCGCCTACCCGAGCAGTCTCTTGCCCGAGCCCTGGCACAGCGTTTACGGGCTGAATCCGATGGCCGGCGTGGTGGAAGGCCTGCGCTGGGCTATGCTCGGCGGCACCAGCCATCCCGGCACGCTCTTCGCCCTCTCCTGCGTCGCGGCCGTCGTCCTGTTCGTCAGCGGCGCATATTACTTCCGAAGCGTTGAAAAATCCTTCGCCGATTACGTGTGAACTCCGCCATGACCAACGTCAACCCAAGCATCGATAGGCCCGCCGAGCACGAGTTCGCTCCCGGCCAAACCGTCACTTTCGCCCAGACCATCACCGAGCAGATGCTGGATGCCTACGCGGCATTCTCGGGCGACTTCAACCCGCTGCACATGGACGACCAGTACGCCCAGCGCGCCGGCTTTCGCGGACGCGTCGCCCACGGCATGATCGCCTGCAGTTGCCTCTCCCAACTCATTGGGATGCGCCTGCCCGGCCCCGGCGCTCTCTGGGCCAGCCAGGACTTTCGCTGGCTCGCACCGGTCTTTGTCGGAGATCGAATCGAGTTCACTTTGCAGGTATCGGCGGTTTCACCTGGCACGGGCACTGTCACGCTCTCTGCCCGCGTCGTTAATCAAAACGGGAGGACTGTCATGGAAGGAGACGGGGTAGTAAAGGTGCTGGAGCCTCGCGATTCGCGTCGCGCGAGACCGCGCGGGGAACATTGCGCTCTCATCACCGGAGGAGTCAATGATGCGGCTCCGGCCATCGCCGACCGGCTGGCCGCCCAGGGCGCCAAGGTCGCGCTCCTCCTCCATGACGCTACCTCCGAGGCCCAGAAGACCTGCGAGGCGATTTGCGCTACCGGCGCGCAGGCCATTGCCCTGCCCCACGACACCCTCGCCCACGACGCCCTCCGTCGCGTGGAAGACCTCTTCGGTGCTTCAGTAGACATTCTTGTTCATCAGGCGCCTCTCACCTTCAGCCCTGAAGCCTTCCAGACCCTCTCCTGGTCCACGATTCAGAATCAACTGGATCTGAACCTCCGCGCCGCATTCGAATACAGCCAGGCTGTCCTGCCCGGCATGCTGCAACGAGGCTCGGGCTCCATCGTTCACATCGGCTCCACCTTCACCTGGAGCGTCCCGCCACTCCACTGGACCGCCTTCTGCGTCGCCAAATCCGCCCTCAAAGCCCTCACCCACAGTCTCGCTGTCGAACTCGGGCCCAAGGGCATTCGCGTCAACCTCGTTTCACCCGGACTTCCGGAACTCGGCCTCTCCGAGGACGTCACCGAGCGCTTCCGCAAGCTCCAGGCCATGCAGTCTCCGCTGCGCCGTCTCGCCTCTGTCGACGACGTCGCCTCGGCCGTGGCGTTTCTTTGCTCGGATCACTCGGATTTCATCACCGGCGCGGACATCCCCGTCTGCGGCGGACAGGTGATGTAGGAGGAACTACTCCCGTGGTTGACTACCAGACGCTCCGCAACAGGCTCGATCAGGAGTTGCGCGCCAATTCCCTCGCGGAAGCACGGCAGACATTGGGCGAACTCTGGTCATCGCAGCCCTCTTCCTCCACCGCGGCTCTCATCCTTAATCTGAGGCCCGTCCTCGCAAAACAATTCAGCCTTCGCCAATTTCGCGTTGCGATCCTGCGCTCCTTCACGGTGGAGCCCATCGCAACACTCCTCCAGGCCTCCGCCGTTCTTCATGGCCTCGACCTTGACATCTATTTCGGTGACTTCAACGCCTACGCCCAGGAGATGCTGCAGCCACCGTCCGCGCTGCGCTCGTTCGATCCCGCCATTGTGATTCTCGCCGTCCGCACACCCGACCTTCTTCCGCTCATCTGGGAGCAGTTCCCTGACCTCGCTCCGGAAGACGTGCCAGCGCTCATTTCCAACGCCCTCCAGCAGATGCGCACCTGGCTCCAGTCCTTCCGCCAATCCTGCGGCGCCCGGCTGATCGTTCACTCCCTCGAACTGCCGGTCTCTCCCGCACAGGGGCTCCTCGATCACGCCAACCTCTCCGGCCAAACCGAAGCCATTCTCGAATTCAACCGCGGACTCAAGACTCTCGCGGCGGAGTTCACCAATGTCAGTGTCCTGGACTACGACGCCCTCATCTCCCGCTATGGCCGCGAGCCCTGGAACGATGAGGTCCGCAGCGCGGCCATCCGCCTTCCCATTTCCTCCAAGTACCTCCGCTGCCTCGCTCACGAATGGCTCCGCCACATCCACGCCTTCGTCGGGCAGACGCGCAAGGTCCTCGTCACGGACCTCGACAACACTCTCTGGGGCGGTCTCGCGGGAGAGGAAGGGCTTTCCGGCATTCAACTGGGTACCGATCATGCGGGCCTCGGCTATCGCAAGCTCCAGCGCGCGTTGCTCGACCTGCACCACCGCGGCATTCTGCTCGCCGTTTGCAGCAAGAATAACGAGGCTGACGCCATGCGCATCCTTGAGCAACATCCCGATATGCTGCTCAAACCCGACCACTTCGCGGCCATGCGCATCAACTGGAACGACAAGGCCGCGAACCTCAAAGAGATCGCCGCCGAACTCAACCTTGGCAACGATGCCCTCGTCTTTCTCGACGACAATCCCGTCGAGCGCCAGCGCATTCGCGCGGAGATGCCCGAGGTGGAGGTGATCGAACTGCCCTCCTCGCCATTGCTTTACGCGCAGGCATTGCGCGACAGTGTCGTCTTTGAGCGTCTCTCCGTCACCGCGGAAGACCGTCTGCGCACGGAGCTCTACCGGCAGCAGAAGGAGCGCATTGAGCTGGCCCAGGCAGCCGGATCGCTCGAAGAGTTCTACGCCTCATTGAAACAGGTGGTCACCATCGCGCCGGTTACCGCCGCGTCCGTGTCGCGCGCCGCGCAGCTCACGCAGAAAACCAACCAGTTCAACCTCACCACGCGCCGGTACAGCGAAACCCAGATCTCCGAACTCATGGCCACGCCAGGCTGGAACCTCTCAACCATCCAGGTGGAAGACCGCTTCGGCGACAACGGCATCGTCGGCGTCGTCATCACGCACACTGCCGACTACGTTTGCTGCGTCGACACATTTGTCCTGAGTTGCCGCGTCATCGGCCGCACCGTCGAATCGGCCGTACTCTCCTACATCGTGGCCGAATGCGCCCGCGAAGGACTGCAGGAGATCCGCGGCCAGTTCATCCCCACCAAGAAGAACGCGCCCGCCGCCTCTCTTTACTCTTCCCATGGTTTCGTCGCCATCCCGCCCCTGGCGGGCGGCAACGGCAACGGCGAAGCCAAAGGTTCCTGGTGGGCTCTCGATCTCCGCAAGGCCGACGTGAAGTCTCCCGAGTGGATCCAACTCCGCGTCGCTACGGAACAGGTCCTCTCCACCTATGCCACTCGTTGATCGCATCTCCCGGCTAGTCGCCGACATCTTCGAAGTCCCCCTCGCCTCGGTCACTCCGGACTCGTCTCCGGATTCCATCGAGTCCTGGGATTCGCTTCGCCACCTCAACCTTGTCCTCGCTCTGGAGCAGGAGTTCGGGATTCAGTTCACCCCGGAGGAGATCGAACAATTGCTCTCCGTCTGGCTCATCGGCAGCCTCGTGGAAGAAAAGCTCAGCAGTTCAGGAGTCACCCAATGAGCATCGAGTTCCGTTTCGCCGCCACGAACGAATACCCGCGCATCAGCGCCTTCCTCGATGAGTTCTGGGCCAAGAACCACATCTATGTCCGCAAACCTGAGCTATTTGAGTGGACCTTCCGCCGCCCCGGCTACTGGGATCCCGGCCAGTACAGTTTCTCCCTCGCTGAAGACAACGGAGAACTCGTTGGCATTCTCGGCGGAATTCCCTATGATCTGAACTTCCAGGGCTCGCGCCGGCGCGGCGTTTGGATCGTCAACTTCGCCGTGCGGCCTGACTATCGAAAAGGCGCCGCCGCCCTGCGCCTCCTCAGCACATTCCGGAATCCTTCATTTCCCGTTGTCATCGCCTCCGGCCTGAACGAAGCCACCGTGGCGATCTACAAAGTCTTGCGCGGCCAGGTATTGCCAGAGCCCCCACGGCACGTCGCCGTACTTCCTCCCGCGGTTGACCGCCTGGCCGCCCTCATTTCTTACGCCCATCCGGATTGGCACGCCTCGCGCGCCGACGCGCTCGCCTGCTTCTTCGAATGGCCGGCGCTCCCCCCACCGCCCACTCTCCCTGGCCGGCAACTCCCGCCTGCCTGGGATGAGGTGGACTGGCCTCGCATCGCCGCGCATACCGTCGGCGCCTGCCGCGATCTCGACTACCTCACCTGGCGCTACCTCCGGCACCCCTGCTTCTCTTACCGCATCCTCACCGTCCCGGAAGGCCCTCACACCGGGCTGCTCATCTGGCGGCTCGAAACCGCGTCGCGCATTGTGAATGGACAACGGGTCGACGTGGACACCATCGGACGCATCGTCGAATTTCTCCCCGCCAGCCCCGCCAACGCCACGCACCTGCTCGCTGCTCTCCAGGCAGACCTCGAGCAAGCCGGGGCCCTCGGCGCGGACTTCTATAACTATGACGGCGCCTGCCGCCAGGCATTCAACGACGTCCTTTTCCGCTGCACCTCACAACATCCCGACGGCCACGACGTGCCCACCCGCCTCCAACCCATCGATCCCGGCAGCGGCATGTTGAATGCCATCTTCGCCGACCCGGATCTGCCAAGTTGCGATCTCAGCCCGACTTGTCCGTGGTACTGGACCAAGTCCGACTCAGACCAGGACCGCCCCAACTGAACTTCCCTCATGCGCCAACTCAACATCGTCATGTACCACTACGTTCGCGATCTTCCGCGAACACGCTTTCCGCGTATCCGCGGGATGCTCACTGACGACTTCCGCGCCCAGGTGGATGTCCTCCAAAGCTCATTCGAGATGGCTACCCTCGAATCCGCGCTCAGCTTCCTCGCCGGAAAGTATCATCCCCGGCGGAACCTGTGCCTGCTGACCTTCGACGACGCCTTGCGGGAACACTTCACGGGCGTCATGCCCATCCTCGCCGAGCGCCGCATTCAGGGCATCTTCGGCATCATCACCGGATGCGTCGAGGAGCACGCCGTGGCTCCAGTCCACATGAACCACTTCCTCGCCGCCGATCTCGCTTTCCACCGCTACAGCCGTATCTTCGCCGCTGCCTGGAGATTGGCGTACGGCGAACTCCTGAGCTCGATCCCCGTAGACGTCGAGAACGCGCGCCGGTCTTACCCTCTCGATACCGCATCCGAAGCGGTTTTCAAGTGGCTCATCAATTTCCAACTCCCCGAACGGCAGCGCGATGAGATCATCCGCTTCCTTTTCGCCCGCTATTTCGGCGAGGAATGCGCCTTCGCGCGCGAACTCTACATGAGCTGGGATGAAATCCGCCAACTGCAGTCCGCCGGCATGTTGCTGGCCGGTCACACCCACCGCCACCGCCCGCTATCGGCCCTCTCCCTGACCGAACTTCGGCACGACCTCGAAACCAGCCATCACCTGCTGCTGAACCGCACCTCTCACCAGGCGCTGTGGCCATTCAGCTACCCCTACGGCAAACGTAACTCTTACTCTCCTGATGCGATCGAACTGCTGCGCTCCACCGGCTACGATTGCGCGCTCACCACCGAATCCGGGCGCAATGTGCCGGGCGTATCTTCCTTCGAACTCTTCCGCACTGACTGCAACGGCGCCGTCCAACGCCTGCTCGTTCAGTCCGCTGTCGCTTGAGGCTCGCTCCCAGGACACCTATGCCAGCTACCACACCCACCGCCCTATCCCTGCCTGCGGCTTACGATGAGGCGTTCTACCAGGAAGTGGGCCAGATCGCCTACCGTTCCGCGCAGGTCCTCGTTCCCCTGTTGATGGATCTCCTCCATCCGCGCAGCGTCGTCGACATCGGCTGCGGGGCCGGCGCCTGGCTCTCCGTCTTCCACCAGCACGGCATCGAAGACTATCTCGGCGTCGATTCATCCTGGGTCGAGCCCAGCACTCTGGTCATTCCGCCCGATCACTTCTTCACGCACAACCTCGATCGGGAACTCACCCTGCCGCGTCAGTTTGATCTCGTCCTCAGCCTGGAAGTGGCCGAACATCTTCCGCCCGAGGCTGCCCGCGGCTTCGTGCACTCCCTCACCCGCCTGGGCCCGGTCGTCGTGTTTTCCGCCGCCATCCCGGAGCAGGGCGGCGTCTGTCACCTCAATGAACAATGGCCCGAGTATTGGGCCGCGCTCTTTGCCGGCTTCGGTTTCGTCCCCGTGGACTGCATTCGGCCGCGCCTCTGGTCTCAACCTGCCGTGGAGTGGTGGTACGCGCAAAACACTCTGATCTACGCCAGCCAGGAGGCGCTGACCCGGTTCGGGCTGCAGCCGGCCGGCGATCCCGTTGCCACTCAGCTCAGCATCGTCCACAAGGATATGTACCTCAAGATCGTCGGCAAGTACCACGCCGCCCGCGCTCGCGCCGACCTGGAGCAGGTACCGCTCCGCAAGCTGCTCGGCGCCCTGCCCGGCGCTCTCTCGCGCTACATCCGCCGTCTGGCCCATCATCCTTCCGCCGGTGCAAAGGTGGCGTAATGGCAGACGCAAACGCCCCAGTTTCAATTGTCATTCGTGTCCGCAATGAAGGCCGGCTCCTGCGCAAGACGCTCGCGGCGTTGAATGCTCAGGATGGGCCGCCACTCGAAGTGATTGTGGTGGATAACGAATCCACGGACGACTCCTCCGAGGTCGCCCGCGAGGCCGGGGCCATCGTGCTGACGCTGCCTCGGTCCGAATTCACCTACGGAAAAGCCCTGAACGTCGGCATCAGCGCCGCCACCTCTGATTTCGTCGTGCTGCTGAGCGCTCACTCTCTGCCGGTCGGCCCCAACTTCATTCGCCTCGCCGTGAAACCCTTTGAGAATCCCGCCATCGCCGCTGTCCGCTGCGTGCATATCTCCAACAGGCAGGAGGTGGAACAGTGGGCGAACCAGTCCACTCTTACCTGGCCCGCGGAACTCACCGACGTCGTTGCCCGCGGACCCGTCGCCTGCGGTTGCGCCATTCGCCGTTCGGTTTGGGCCCAATTGCCGTTCAACGAAGATATCAAAGCGGTCGAAGACAAGTTCTGGGCCGCCGAAGCGCTAAAGCTCGGCTATCTCATCACCAGCTCGCCTGCGATCTATCTCTATATGCAGGAGTTTAGCTTCCTGGGCTACATCCGCAAGCTCAATAAGGATCGCCTCTGCTTCTACCAGCACACCGGAAGGAGCTTTGCCGGCCATCCCACCACCCGCGATCTCTGGGTCGATCTCTTCTACACCCTGCCCCGCCGCGCGTTGCGTGGCATGGTTCAGGACCTCCTGCTTGCCTTTGCCGTCACCAGCGTGCCACTGCAAGCCTGGTACCTCAAACTGCAGTCCAGACGAGGGCAGTCGCTCTCGCGCTCCCATTCAGTGAACTCATGAGAACAATCGCTGCCCTTACCGGCTCCCGCGGAGAATGGGGCTACATCCGCCCCATTCTCAAATCGATTGATCGCGATCCCGATCTCGACTATCGGATCATCGCTACTCATATGCATCTGCTCCCTACCTTCGGCAACACCGTGAAGGAGATCGAGCGCGACGGCTTTCATGTGGATGAGCGCGTCTACATGACTTTCGACGGCTACAACGCCAGCACCATGGCCAAGTCACTCGGCGTCCTGCTCCTGGAGTTGCCCACCGTTCTCTCCCGGCTTCGCCCTGATATCATCCTGCTCGCCGGCGACCGCGGAGAACAGTTGATGGGCGCGGTCGCCGGTCTTCACCTCGGCATCCCCGTCGCGCACATCCAGGCAGGCGAGTTGTCGGGCAATGTCGATGGCATCGTCCGTCACGCTATCACCAAGCTCGCCCACATCCACTTCGCCGCAAACGAAGAGTTTGCCGATCGCGTGCGCCGCATGGGCGAGCAGGACTTCCGCATCTTCGTCACCGGCGCCCCGCTGGTGGATGAGCTTGTCGAGGGCCCAATTACCCCCGAAGCCGAGTTGCGTTTGCGCTACCGCCTGCCCGAGCAGCAGAAGCTCGTGCTTACCGTCCAGCATCCCGTCACCGAGGAAGAAGGCGCCGCCGGTGAACAGATTTCGGAGACAATCCATGCCCTGATGGAACTCAACTGGCCCACCATCTTCATCTACCCGAACGGCGACGCCGGCAGCGAGTCCATCCGCTCCCAGCTCGCGGCCTTCAAGCGCCCCAACGTGCGCATGTTCCGCAACCTCCCCCGGCAGGACTACCTCGGACTGATGCGCATGGCCTCCGTCGTCGTCGGCAACTCCAGCAGCGGAATCATGGAGGCGCCGTCGTTCGGAAGACCCACCGTCAACATCGGCCGCCGCCAGGCCGGCCGTCCTCAAGCCTGCAATGTAATCAACGTTGGATATGCGAAAAGTGACATTGTAAGCGCTTTACAACGCGCAACCAGCCCCGATTTCGTCGCTCAAGCGAGCACTGCGCGCAATCCTTACGGCGACGGCAACGCCTCCCAACACATCGTCGATGTCCTCAAAAACATCGAAATCAACTCCCGGCTCCTTCTCAAGGAACTCACCTACTAGCAGGTCTATCGTGCTCACATTAGAGGACTTCCTCATCCGCGCCAACCTTCCCCTCAAGGCCGCTCTGCAGCGCATGACCGACAACCGCCGCGGCGTTCTGTTCGTCTGCGATACCGACGCCCATCTGGTCGGGGTTTTGAGCGACGGTGACGTTCGGCGCAGCTTGCTGGACAACACGCAGCTCGTCTCGCCCGTCTCCAAGATCATGAATACAGACCCGGTTACGGCCTCCACCATCGCCGATGCCAAGGACCTGGTGAAACGCCTCGCCATCGTCGCCGTGCCGGTCATCGACGACGAAGGCCGCATCCGGGAAGCCGCCATCGAAGACCGCGACGGCGTCATTTCGTTGCGCACGCTGCCGACGCAGACCAATGCGGAAAAAGGGCTCTGTGCCGTCGCCCTGATTCCGGCGCGCGGCGGCTCCAAGCGCATTCCGCGTAAGAACCTGGCCATGATCAGCGGCTGTTCCCTGGTGGGCTGGGCGATTCAAGCGGCTCGCGAGTCCACGGAGGTCGCCCACATCCTGGTTTCCACGGACGACGACGAGATCGCCGCCGAGTGCCGCCGGCACGGGGCGGAAGTGCCCTGGCTGCGGCCCCCGCAGTTGGCGCACGACGATTCGCCCACGATTGCGGCGGTGGAACATGCCCTGCGATGGGCGCTGGAGAACATCGAGCCGGCGCCGGTATTCGCGGTGTTGCTGGAACCGACGGCTCCGCTGAGGGAGGGCCGGCACATCGATGTGGCACTGGAGATGCTGGCGGCATCCGACGCCGATTGCGTCATGTCGGTCTCTGAGGCGCCGCACGTATTCCATCCCGAGGAGCTGTTGGTGGTGACGGACGGGCAGTTGTGTCCATACCTGCCGTACAGGACGATGGAGACGCGTCATCTGCGCGGCGATCAATCGAGCGTATACATTCCGAACGGCTTGGTCTACGCGCTGCGAATTGAGGCAGTGCTCGCCACGCACAGCCTGTATGGCGCCAAGACGCTGCCCTACATCACGCCGTGGAGCGAGTTCCTGGACATCGACACGGCCGACGACCTGAAGATGGCGGAGTTGCGGATGCAACGCCGCGAGATGGTGGGAAAGGAGTAGAGAATGCCCAAACAGATCATCATTGCGGGACGGCGCATCGGGCCCGACGCGAGGTGCTTCGTGATTGCGGAGGCCTGCGACAACCATCTTGGAAACATGGACGCGGCCAAGGAGATGGTGCGCCAGGCGAAGGCTGCCGGCGCGGACGCCATTAAGTTCCAGCACCACCTGCCGGATGAAGAGATGCTGCGGGAAGGCGTGCCGATGTCGGCGAACTTCAACATGCCTCTGTATGAGTTCCTGCAGCGCTACGCACTCACACTGGATCAGCACCGGGAGCTGCTGCGGTACTGCAATGAGCTGGGCATCCTGTATCTGTGTACGCCGTTCAGCCGCAAGGCGGCTGAGGAACTTGAGGAGATGGGTGTGGCGGCTTTCAAGATCGGCTCCGGCGAACTGACGGATCTGCCGACCTTGAAGGTGATCGCTCGTTTCGGCAAGCCGATGATCCTGAGCACGGGCATGGCGGAGTGGGAAGAGATCGATGAAACGGTGGAAACGCTGCGCCCAATCAACGATCAACTGATCCTGATGAATTGCGTTTCGGAGTATCCAGCCAAGCACTGTGACGTGAACCTGGGCGTGATCGCGCAACTTGAGCAGCGCTACGACCTGATCGTGGGGCATTCAGATCACACTCCGGACATCTACACCTCCATCGCGGCGGTGGCGAGAGGCGCGAAGCTGCTGGAAAAACACATCATCCTGGACCGCCGGCAACCGGGGCCGGACCAGGCGGTGTCGATTGAACCGTACGAACTGGCCGAACTGGTGAAGGCCACGCGGCGAGTGGAGGAGGCGTGCGGGGCTGAGAAGTCAGTCCACGAAATGGAACGCCCCATCCGGGAATGGGCGCACCGCAGCGTGGTTTCGTTGTGTCCAATTCCGAAAGGGACGAAGATCTCCTCGGCGATGGTGTGGACCAAGCGGCCGGGCACGGGCATTCCGGCGCGGGATCTGGAGAACGTGGTGGAGCGGATCGCGGCGCGGGACATCCCGCAGGACCACCTGATTCGCTGGGATGAACTTGCCTGAGATGAGAGCCAGAAGAGGATAAGCATGTCGGCGATTCTGGTGGACAACCTATCGAAGCGGTACCAGATCGGGGTGCGCGAAAAGCGTTTCCCGACACTGCGCGACAGTCTTGCGCAATTGGCGCGGGCGCCGCAGAGACTATTCCGCCGCAACGGGACGGGCGCCACGGATGACTGCCTTTGGGCGCTGAAGGACATCTCATTTGAGATCCGGCAGGGTGAGGTGACCGGCGTGATCGGACGCAACGGCGCGGGTAAGAGCACGCTATTGAAGATCCTCTCCCGGATTACTGAGCCGACTCAGGGTTTCGCTGAGATTCGAGGCCGCGTGGGCTCCCTCCTGGAGGTGGGCACAGGTTTTCATCCGGAACTCACTGGCCGGGAGAACATCTATCTAAACGGCGCGATTCTCGGCATGAGGCGGGCGGAGATCGATCGTAAGTTCGATGAGATTGTGAGTTTCGCCGAGATTGAGAGATTCCTGGACACAGTAGTGAAGCACTACTCAACGGGGATGTTCATGCGGCTGGCGTTCGCCGTGGCGGCCCATCTCGACCCGGAGATTCTACTGGTGGATGAGGTTCTGGCGGTAGGCGACGCCGAGTTCCAGAAGAAGTGCCTGGGCAAGATGAGCGGCGTGGCCAAACAGGGCCGCACCGTGCTATTTGTCAGCCACAACATGCCGGCGGTTCAGGCATTGTGCAGCCGCTGTCTGCTTCTGCAGGGTGGACGTCTGCAACTGGCGGGGAGCGTGCAGGAGGCAGTCGGGCTTTACCTGGCTGGCAACCAGCCCGTGGATCTGGATTCTGAACCGGGCGAAGTGGTGGTGCAAAACCTGCGCGTCAACGGCAGCATGGTGCCGGAAGTACATGCGGAGCAGCCGCTCCGCTTCGAGTTCGATCTCGGGTTGCGCCGGGATGTGGCCGGATACCGAATGATCCTGGTGATGGAAAACGAGGCGGGCACTACCATCCTGCATGCGGTGAGAACTGACCGCGACCTGCCTGAGATCCGGCGAGCGGGCAACTACCGGCTCACCCTCACCACTCCAGCGCTGTGCCTGACGTCCGGCGCCTACAGCTATTACGTGAAGTTCATCTGGAACGGCCTGAATGTGAAGGGCCGCTACGTTTCCGACAAAGCAGTGGTGACATTCGGCGGCAATTACGTCTCCGATATGTCGCCGGGAGTTCTGACGCCGGCGACAGATTGGGCGGCTGAGAAGAGCCAGCGAACGGCAGTTTCGAAGCGGCCGCCCGCCCCGACGCATGCGGGGTAACCGACCATGGGTACCATTACTACTACGAGTAATATAGATCTTCCATCTCCCACAGGTTGTGCTAGTATCGCGCAAGAGGAAAATAGATGCTTGCACGGAACTTGGCCTTCCTTCTTCTGTGGGGTTTCACTTGCAGTGGCGCAATCATTGCCTATGATTACCCCACTTCCATCGGGAATCAGACTTTTGGCGGCCCCCTGGGCATGGACTTCGATGTGAATTCGTCCATCTCCATCACGAGCCTGGGTGTATATGACAGCGGCGCGGACGGGCTGGGCCGTCAGATCACCGCTTACATCTACGACCGCAATACAGGCGTCGCGTTGGCCAGTCTCGTATTCAACACTGGGGCAACGGGAACGCTCATTAATGGCGCACGCTTCCTGCCGCTGGCGGTGGCTCTGAATTTGAGTGCTGGCTTCCAGGGCTCCATCGTTGCAGAGAACTACGGCGACCTGGAACCCAACCTCAACAACGTGTTGGGATCATTGTCCACCCTGAATACTGGCGGCGGGGCCATCTCGTTTGTCGGCACGTCGCGATACGGCCTGGTGCAGGGAGCTTTTCCGTCGACGATCGATAGCGGACCGGCGAACCGCTACGGGGCCGGAACATTCATCTTTGAGACGCTCGTCCAGGAAGTGCCGGAGCCATCGACAATGTTGCTGGCGGCAGCCGGGCTGCTGTGCGCAGCGTACTGGAAGCGCAGAGTTTCCTAGATCCGCCTTTCCGCCTGCCAGGCAGGCCAGAAAACCACTCCACAAACCGAACGGGCGCGCCAACAGGCGCGCCCCATTTCTTTCCCGTGTCGAAACCACGCCTAATCATCCCCGTCAGCCTGCAGTTTTCGGTCCGTTACCTGCTGAGGTCCGGCCTGCTGGAGGAGCTACAGCAGAGGTGCGAGCCGGTAATCCTACTGGCTTGGAAAGACGAAGGTCTTGAGCGCGAACTGAGCGACCTGGCCGAGGTGCACAGCCTGGTGAAGTCGCAATGGGGCGGCGACTACGAACGGGTGCGCGCGCCATTAAACTCCGATTTCCAGATGCGGATGGCCAGCCCCTCCACGCCGATCCGGGAGAGGCGATCGAACCTGGATCGTGGAACCATGGAGCGGCTGCAGCGCAAGGCGCGGCTGACGTTGCGATGGCTGGTGGCCAGCATGCCAGGCATGGTGGAGTCCCTGCGGAAGCGGGAACTGGAACTGCTATGGACCGATACCAACGCGCGTGAAGTGCAGCGGCAAATCCACCGGCTGCGGGGGGATGCCCTGTTCTGCCTGACGCCATTCATCCCGGATGAGGAGTTGACGGCGCGGGTGTGCACGCTGGAAGGATTGCCCTCCTGCACCTCGATTCTGTCATTCGACAACCTGACCACACGAAGCTGGATTCCGGTCGCTTTTGACACATATTGCGTGTGGAATCGGCATAATGCCGAGCAATTGAAACGCGGCTACCCGGAGTCGCGAGACAAACCGGTGCACATTGTCGGCTCGCCCCAGTTCGATTTCTATTGGGACTCCAAGTACTCATGGGACGACGCGAAATGGCGCCGCACGCTGGGGTTGCCGGCCGGCCGGCCGGTGGTGCTGTTCGGGGGCGGGTATTATTCATGCGCACCCCACGAACCGCAGTTCCTGCAGCATCTGGATGAGGCGATCTCCCGGGGCGAAATTCCAGGGGATCCCATGATTCTGTTCCGGCGTCATCCGGTAGATCCAATCGGACGGTGGGAGAGCATCCTGAGAGGCGCGAAGAATGTGGTGCATGACGATCCGTGGGAGTTCCGCTCAACGATTCTGGGCCATACGAACGTGAGCCACGAGGATATTGCAAAGCTGAGATCGACACTCGAGCACACGGTGGCGCATGTGAACGTGGCGTCGACGATGACGGTGGATGGGGCGATTCTGGACAGGCCGCAAATCGGTCCGGCCTACGATGAGAGTCCGGGAGGGAAGTACCATCGTTCGGCGTATGAGTGCTACCAGCAGGAGCATTTCCTGCCGATCCTGAATTCGGGCGGCGTGTCGCTGGCGCGCAGCCAGGCGGAGCTGATCGCGGCATTGCGGTCGGCGCTGCTCAACCCTTCGGCTCAACAGGAAGGCCGCAAGCGGATTGTGCACGAGATCTGCACCTTCGATGATGGCCGGTGTACGAACCGGGTGGCGGAGGTAGTGCTGGAGTTCCTGGGCCGCCGGCGGCCGCAAGTGGCGCCGCTGAGCGCCATGACGATCGCTTCCGAGTGAGATTCTCCCAAAGGGCTGGTTTTCGTGTTCACGCGAGAACATACCAATTTCCTGCTGCAATGCTGCAAGCGGCGGCGTTTCGGCGACGGAGCGAAGTTCCTGACCCGACCGTTGCGAGTGTCGCTGTACAGGCTGCGCCGGCGGGCCGCATCGAAGGCGGCAATTGCGGAGGCGACGGCGACCACCGCCGACGACGCGGCTGGACTGGACGGCCGCGTACATGGGGTGTTTGCGCCGCTGTGCGTCAAGGGTGAGAAGGTACTGGAGGATGGGCTTCTGGCGATGGACGTGGACGCTCAACTGCGGGGCGTATATCGCCTGGCAGGAGGCGCCTACCGGCCACTGGTGCCGCCGGGGGCCACCGAAGTGAGTCTGCAGGGATTGCTGGACAGCGAAGACGTGCACTGCTGGCACCGGCTCTACTGGGCGGGCCGTTTCGCACGCGCCGCGGCGGCGGGGCACGAGAAAGCGCTGGATGCTCTGATCGTGCAGTTGACCGCGTGGTTGGATGGGCCGCAGAAGCATTGCCGTGAATCGCAGGCCGCCTACACCCTTGCCGAGCGCATCTGCTCCATCGCGGAAGTGCTGTTCTGGACGGCGGCTGGCGAGCGAGGCCTGCCGGAAGCTCTCACGCTCCAGCTAAAGAGCCAGAGCCGTCGAGATGCGCGCCTGTTGACCAGGCGGCTGGAATACCATCTGGGGGTCCACAATCATCTCCTGAACGACGCGCGCGGGCTGTACGCCGCAGCGGAGATGCTGCCGGAGTGCGAGGAAAGCACGGAGTGGCGGAGGGCGGCGTTCGGCCTGTGGGAACATTTCTTCCCCTTGCTGCTGTTGCCGGATGGCACTCTGGCGGAGCAGTCAAGCCACTATCACCTGCTGCTTTGCCGCACGGCACTGGAGTACGTGCTGGCGGCCCGGTCGGCGGGGCGGGCGCTGCCGGATGGAATGAAGGAGAAGTTCACCGGCATGTTCCGGCTGGCCAACGATCTGGTACGGCCGGACGGCACGCTACCCCGGTTCGGCGACAATTCGCCGGATCACATGGGAGAGGAGTTGTGGGGCCTGATGGCGGCGGCGCACTCCCACGGCCTGCTCGAAGAGACGCCCAGGCATTCCAAGGTCACGATGTTGACCCGTTATTACGCCCGCTATTACGAAGGCTCCGCGCCGGAGCAAGCGCGCGTGGCCGAGAGCGGCGGGACGAGGCTCTATGAAGACGGCGGGTTTGGTTTCCTGCGCTCAGCGGACGGGGCGACAGAAGTGGCGATCCATGCGAACCCACAGCCGGCGGCCGGGGCGCACGGCGACAGCGGCATCGGCAGTTTCGAAGTATGGCGTCAGGGGCAGGTGATCATCCGCGAGCCAGGCTGCTATCTGGGCCCCTCGTGCTCCCGAGCAGCGTGGTTCCGTAGCGCCGAGGCTCAGAATGTGACGAGCGTGGAGGATCTGGGGCCGGCGGTTCTGCTGGAGGACCAGCGCCGGATGCCCGAGTGGTACTGGGGTGAAGCAGGGCGATGGCAGTGCCCGAGCCCGGACACGCTGCTGTTCGAATCAAATGCCTTTTCCCGCCTGCAGCACGGAATGAAGCTGGCGCGGCGCTGGACGCTGGGCGAAGCGGGGGAGCTTCTCTTCGAAGAGGCGCTGTCCGGCCGGGGTGCGATCGGGCTGCGGTCGAGGCTCTTTCTGGGAGAAGGCCACTGGAAAGCGGAAGAGGATGCGGCGGGGCACGGCTGGCTGCTGACGCGGCAGGCGGAGCACGGTCCCGCGACGCGCCTGGCACTGACATTGCCGCGGGGACTGACAGTATCCGTGGAGGACGCGCACTTCACTCCGGAGTACGGCGTGGAACACCCGGCGCAGGTTGTTGTTTGGAGCGGCAGGATATCGCTACCGTGCCGATGGAGCCTGCGCAGCGAGTTTTCGGAAAAGGTTTATCGGGCGAGGAATCACTGACCATGTGCGGAATTGCCGGCATCTACGATCCCCTGAGACCTCCCAGGCCCGAGCAGTTGCACTGCATGGTCTCAATCCAACAGCACCGTGGCCCGGATGGCAGCGGCGAGTGGCTGAACGGCCCAGTGGCTCTGGGCATGAGGCGACTGGCCATCATCGACCTGGCAGGCGGGGATCAACCGATCTTCAATGAAGACCGGACGGTGGCCGTTGTATTCAACGGAGAGATCTACAATTACGTCGAACTCCGCCGGGAGCTGGCCCGGAGCGGCCACGTCTTCCAGACACAGAGCGACACCGAAGTCCTGGTGCACCTCTACGAGGAGATGGGGGAGGCGATGCTTCCCCGGTTGAATGGGATGTTTGGCTTCGCAATCTGGGACTCGGTGAAACGGCGTGTTTTTCTTGCGCGTGACCGCATGGGCGTGAAGCCGATGTACTACGCACAGCGCGGGTCGCGCTGGTATTTCGCCTCGGAGTTGAAGTGCCTCCTCACACAATCTGAGCTGCGGAACAGCCTGGAACTGGATGAGGATTCGCTGGCCGATTTCCTGCGGCTCTCTTACATCCCTCGCGATCGAACGCCCTATCGCGGAGTGTTTAAGCTGCTGCCGGGACACAGCCTCATGCTGGAGCCAGACCATTCCGTGAACCGGCAATGGTGGAATCTGGCGGAGGAACAGGAGCCAGTTTCGGGCAGCCACCAGTCCCGCCGGGAACAACTGGCGGAGTTGTTCACCGACGCAGTAAGGCTGCGCATGAGAAGCGACGTGCCGGTGGCGTCGTTTCTGAGTGGAGGATTGGATTCGAGCCTGGTGACGATCGTTGCGCAGGAACATTCGTCGATTCCGCTGAACACGTTCACGCTCGGGTTCGAGCACACTGAGTTCGACGAGACGCCGTACGCGCGGGCGGTAGCGGAGCATGCGAACACGAGGCACCGGGAATCGCTATCGAGGCCGATGCACGCGCTGGAGAGTTTGCCGCTGATGTTGTGGCACATGGACGAGCCGATGGGCGACTCGTCGATCATCCCGAACTACCTCATCACGCGGTTCGCCAGCCAGCACGTGAAGGTATGTCTCTCCGGCCTGGGCGGAGACGAGTTGTTCGGCGGCTATTCCCGGTATCTGGACCCGGGCATCGGACGCATCAGGAAGCTGTTTGCGCCGCTGCCGAGCACGGCCGGAGCGCTATCGCCACTGATGAGCCGGTTCAGCTATTCGTGGAGCGAAGAGCTGCGGTTGGCCTCGGGGCCGCGCCATGACTGGCGCGGCTACCTGCACCGTCTGCAGGTGTTCCACAGCAAGGCCTTGAGCGATGTCGGCTTCCCTGCCCAAGGCAGGACCGAGGGTCTGATCGAACAGTTGTGGAACGAGTATCCGGGCACTGACGCAGTGTCGCGGCGGCAGTTTGTCGATCAGCATACATATCTGCCGGACCAGATCCTGGCGCTGACAGACAGGATGTCGATGGCCAACGCGCTGGAGGTACGAGTCCCGTTCATGGACTACCGGCTGGTGCGATTCAGCCAGGGGTTGACCTCGCTGGCAAAACAGACTCCACACGAGTTCAAGATCTTTCTGAAGGCGGCGTTGGGTGACAAGTGCCCGCCGGAGATTCTGACGCGGCGGAAGTGGGGATTCGACACGCCGCTGGCGCGCTGGGTGACGCGGCCCGAGTTGTTCCCGTGGATTCAGAGCCTGGATGCCGGCGAGGCGGTGAGACGTGGATTGCTGCGGGCCAAGGGAGTGCGGACACTCACGAGAACCCCCGAAGCGGCGCACAGGGCGGCACGGCGGGTATGGAACCTGCTGGTGCTTGACGTGTGGCTGCGGGTGCATGCGCGCAGGAATGCACCGACGGAGACGCTGGCGGAGTTGCTCGAGGAGTCAGTATGCATCCGGTAGCGAGCGTGATCACGGCTGTGCGCAACGGAGCACGGTATCTGGCGGAAACCATCGCCAGCGTGCAGGCGCAGAGCTTTCAGGACTGGGAGTATTTGATCGTCGACGACGCCTCCGACGACGACACCTGCGAGGTGGTGGAGCGAATGCGGCAACGGGACCGGCGTCTGATTCTATTGCGGAGGAGCGTGTGCGGCGGCCCCTATGCAGCGGCCAACGAGGCGGTGCAGCAGGCGCGCGGCGAGTTCCTTTTCCGGACGGATGGCGATGATCTTCAACCGCCTGAGCGGTTCGAGCGCCAACTGCGATTCCTGCGAGAAAACCAGCAATACCAGGCGTGCGTGAGCTACTGGCAGGCGTTCGACAAAGACGGTCTGATTGCAAACAGCGTGGCGACGGTACCGAGTCCAGGCGCGTTCCGCTGGTATCTGCTGTTGCGCGGAGCCAGCGTACACAGTTCGCTGTGCATCCGGCGGCAGGCATTGCTGGATGTGGGCTCCTACCGGGAACTGCCGTTGTCGCAGGATTATCGTTTGTGGTGTGAGCTGACGAGACGCGGATGGCTGGGAGTCATCAAGGAAGTTCTGTCCTATGTGAGGTATCACGAGGCCAGGTCGACCACGGTTCGTGGCTCGCTGCAGAGGGACCTGGCACTGGATGTACTGCGCGACCACTGGCTGGCGCTGACCGGCGAGCCATGCCCGCCGGAACTATTGGAGGCGTTGTGGGCAATGGGCTACAGCCTGCCGTCGGAGGTCGGCAGCGGGCTGGACGCGCTGGAGACATGGACCCGGCTTTGGCGGGCAGACAAGAGCTTAACCCCGCAGGATCGCGATGAGCTGGAAGCGCTGACGAGGCTGCGGAACAGGAAGTTTTTGCGCGCAAACCTGCGCAAGTCCCCGGCATCGACCATGTTGGCGGCGGCGCGGTATCTGGTGAGGCAGCCGTATCCGAAGACGGCCTAGCAACGGCGATGAGAGTCTGCTACATCTGCTCGGAATATCCACCGGCGCCGCACGGCGGCATCGGGAGCGTGACGCAGGTGCTGGGCCGCGGCCTGGTCGCGCGCGGGCATGATGTGAAAGTGATTGGCAGTTATTCCGATGCTCAGGCGACGACGCAGGATTGCGATGAAGGCGTGCGGGTATGGCGACTGGGGCGGCGAAGTGCGCCGTTGGGCTGGATTTCGGACCGGTACCAGGTATTCCGGCAGGTGGCCGCCTGGGCCAGACAAGGGTTGATTGACCTGGTAGAGTGCCCGGATTGGGAAGGCTGGGCGGCGGGGTGGCCCAGCTTGAGTGTGCCGGTGGTGGCGAGACTGCATGGGAGTCAGGCGTACTTCGCGTCGGAACTGCGACAGAAGTGCGAAAAGAGCGCACGCTGGCTGGAAGGCGCATCGTTGCGGCGGGCCTCCTTCTGGTGCTCAGTGAGCCGGTACACAAAGGAGCGGACCATCGAGTTGTTCGCGCCGGGCGGCGAGGACTGCACGGTGATCTACAACGGAGTGGAAACGGCCGAGGCGGGCAGACACGCAATGAGACAGCGCGGAGAAGTGGTCTTCTCCGGAACGCTGACGGAGAAGAAGGGAATCCGGAGTCTCATCCGCGCCTGGCCGCAAGTGCGCCAGCGCCATGGCGAGGCAGTGCTGCACGTGTATGGAAAAGACACCACCCGAGCCGGCGCGCATTCCATGCGGGAGTCGTTGGTGGCTGAGTTGCCGGAGGAGGCGCGGCCTTCGGTGATCTTCCATGGGCACCAGAGCAGAAGCGTGGTGCTGGAGCACCTGCAACGGGCGCATCTGGCGGTGTTTCCTTCCTATGCAGAAGCGTTCGCGATGGCGCCGCTGGAGGCGATGGGACAAGGTTGTCCGACGATCTACTCGAAGTTGGGGAGCGGGCCTGAACTGATCGATGACGGGAGCGACGGGCTGCTGGTAGACCCGTCAAAGCCTGTCGAAGTTGCAGATGCAATCCAGCGCATCCTGGAGAGTGAGGAGTTGGCGGCGAGTTTGGGAAGAAACGGGAAGGCCAAGGTGGAGTCGCGGTTTTCGATCAGCACCGTGCTGGGAGCCAATGAGGCTTTCTACGCCCAGTGCATTGAGCGATTTCAGAAGCAGCGAGCGAACTAGGGTCGCATGCTGATCTCGGTCATTATCTGCACGTACCGGAGAGTGGCGGCGGTGCGGTCCTTATTTCACTGCCTGACGGCGCAGGAACTGCGCGGCTTTGAAGTCCTGGTAGTGGACGGGAGCGGAGAGAATTCGCCCGAGCGGGAAGCGGTGCGCGAACTGGTCGCGGAGGTGAGCAGTTGCCTCGATGTTCGTATGATCGAGTCCGCGAAGGGCTTGACGCGCCAGAGGAATCTGGGGTTGGCCGAATCGCGTGGTGACGTGATCGTGTTCCTGGACGATGATGTGACGTTCGGCAAGGAGTTCCTGCGGCAGATCCGAGAATTACTGGAAAGCCCAGAAATGAAGGTTGTCGGAGGAATGTCGGGTTTCGACACGCTGCATTATGGACAACCGGTGAGCCAGCGGTGGCGGCTGCGGTCGAAACTGAAGATCGTGCCGGAACTTCGGCCGGGAGCGATAGACAGGTTGGGCCGGTCGATCCCCGTGAGCATGATGCAGCCGTTCCACGGATGCAAGCCGGTGGACTACCTGTATGGCTTCTGCATGATCTACCGGCGCGAAGCGATCCAAGGGATGCGGTTCGACGAGGACCTGCCCACATATGCGGGAGAGGACCGCGAGTTCTCATATCGCGTGGGGCAGGAGTGGCGGTTGATGTTGTGCGGTGACCTGTTGATGGAGCACCATAGTGCGCCGGAATCGCGTGAGACCAGCGTGCAGCGGACGTACCAGGCAGGCTTTGGGACAGGCCGGCTGCTGCGGCGGAATGCGTTGCTCCCGGCCGATCTTGTGGAGTTCGCGCGAGTCCTGGTTGGGGAGTTCTTCATCGATGTACTGGGGCTATTGCGCTCGCCCTCGAAGGAACGCGCACAGGCAGCTTTTGCGAGGGCGGGCGGCTTCCTGGCCGGTTGGAAATCGATGGGTGGAGGAGCGTGGGTTTCCCGATGAATCTCGCATTACCAGCACCGTTTTCCGCGCGTGTAGCACCGGCTTCTCTCCGTAAGGCCCCCGTCCGGAAGTGGGGCTCCCCGGCGCAACTGCATTACGTCACGCTGATTGAAGTACTGGTTTGCCTGGTGCCTTCCATGGTCTTGCTGGCGGTGGGAGAGCTGCGGATGTCGGCATACGCGCTGTTCGTTCCGCTCGTCGTGCTTCTGTTTTACCACACACTGATGCGCCAGGCGCTGGACGCGCTATCCCTGGCAGTGGGTCTCATTCCCGTAATGATGTTGCTGCGCGGGCTGTTCGTCTATAACTCGCTGCAGTTCATTCTGGCGGGGTGTTTCGTGATGGCGCTCGGCTCCGCGAGCGATCGCGCCCGGCTGTTGCGCAACAGGCCGCTGGTCTGGTTGACGGGAACGTGTACGGTTTACTGGCTGGTTTCGTTTGTGATCACCGGCGAGTACACCTCCAACTCCCGAATGGTGGAGTTGGCGTTGGCCTCGGCGTCGGTGTTCCTCTTGATGGGGCACCGTTCCCGCATGGCGACCGCGGCGGTGGGCATTGCCGTTTCCGGGCTTCTGATGGCAGCGGCCATGATGCCTTACGGCGCACGTCTGGGCATGGTATCCGGCGTCTCAGACGTGACCATCGGCAACCCGATCACTTTGGGGCTGTCCGCATCGGTGGGCTACCTGCTGACGATCGCCGATCGCGGCAAGTGGATGCTGCTGCACCAGAGACCTTTGGTGCGGCTGGCCTTGGGTCTGCTGGCCGGAGCGGCGCTGGTGCTTTCCACTTCCCGCGGAAGTTGGCTGGTGACCTTGATGGGCACCATCGTGATCCTTTTCCTGAACAAAGAAGGGCGCCGGCCGTTGTTGTGGTCTCTATTGCTGTTGGCCGTGCTGACTGCAATCCTGCTGCAGACAAAGCGCGGCGCGGCGATCAGCCACTACTTCGACAATGCAGTGGGTGAAGATCAGACATTGGAGAAACGGACGACGGGCCGGGCGAACCAGTGGGAGTCGATGCCGGCGGTGCTGCATGCGTCGCTTCTGTGGGGGTTCGGACCAGGCTCGGGTCGTGACGTGTCGCGGCGGTTCACGAAGGAAGGCAAGCCCTGGCACTCCCTGTATCTACTGGCGGGCGCGGAAACAGGGTTGCCGGGGATGATGGCGCTGCTTGTGCTGCTTGGGGTGCTGACGGTGAGAACCGTCCGCCACCTGCGCGCCACTGGAGAAATTGTGCCGCTGATGGCACTGATTGGTTTTTCCGTGATCGGAGTATCGACGTCCGGCATGGATGCCATATCCGGGGTCTTTCTTGGATACGCATTCGGAGGCGGCGATTACACGGGATTGGTCAGAATGCGGGTCGGACTCGCGACCGGTGCCGGGCCCACTCCAGACGATGCGGGAGAGCAATCGGCACCAGCTTGCGATCTGCCGTGATCTGCGGGTTTGGGGACGAAGAGCACCTACGCGGGTAAGCAGTTTGCACGACGCTCGTTGATAGCCAATCAAATCCTGAACTGGAGAGCATACAGATAACGTGCCGCAGCCCTCTCACTTGTTAATTGATCTCATGCGACGCCATGGAGCGACTTGTTCCACCGAGACATTCCAGTCGATGGTGAACACTTCGTTCCACGAGCACGAGGCCGCCGTTTACGATGAAATCCACCAGGCAATGTGGAAATCGTTGCCTGAGCACTTCTCCATCATTTCTGACCGCATTCTGGCTACCGGATCAGTGCCCGACTCCTTAAGCCTCTTGGATATCGGCTGCGGGACGGGACTTGGCACAGAATTGCTGTTGCACACCGAGATCGGCAAACGCGTTCGGGAGATTCATTTGCTGGACACGTCTTCCACGATGATGGATCACGCGGCGGTTCGATCACGCAATTGGCCCGCGAGGACATTCACTTACCTCGGCGGCATGGCGGCGTTGCCCGAAGACAGCAAGTTTGACCTGGTGCTGGCCTCTTCGGTGCTTCACCACATACCCAATCTGGTGTGTTTCTTTGAACACGTTGCTGGCGTCCAGCGTCCAGGATCGTTCTTCATCCACTTACAGGATCCTAATGGAGACTATCTGGATGATCCGGAACTACGGCATAGGACGGCCCTTGGGGCTAAGAACACACAGCCCCAGCTCCCTCGCTTCATCCTCCGCTTCTCTCCGGGGCGCATCCTGCGGAGAGTGCTGCGTGAATTGACTGGAAGACAGCATGAGACTTACATCGACTTGACTAACAAAGACCTCCTGGCGACAGAGGTGATTACTTCTCCGCTCACAGCGGAGGAGATCTGGAGCGTGACAGATGTTCATCTTTATGACGGCCTTGGAATCTCGCTCGGCGTCATGAAGAAGGAGTTGACGAAATATGAACTCATCCACACACACTCGTACGCCTTCTTCGGTCACCTGTCGAGCGATCTGCCGCCTCCGCTTTTGCTGGAGGAGCGGCGTCTGCTGAGGAACAACGCCCCGAATGGTATGGACCTCGCGGCAGTCTGGCGTAGGTGCAACTGCTAGCCTTCTTGCCGCGATTGCTTGGGGTTGATGTGACCCGTGAGTTTGGTGGTGGCCGAATCTCCTGGACAGACGAATCAGGTACTTCGAGATCGTCCGGACCTGCACAATCACTTGACGGAATGAACCCGCGGCAACGCCGCGCTGGTAGAGAGCCTGGATTCGAGCGTGAATGCCGACACCAAATATTTCGTTCCCAGAGCTGGCAGGATGGCGGCTGCGCCTACTTTCCGGCTTGACGCCCTGGAGATTCACCTGTGGAGTGTAAAGCTGGAGGACTTCATCTCGCACAACCGTGAACTGGCACGGGTTCTGAGCTTTGAAGAATTGGTGGATGCTCAGAAGATCGCTTCAGATCTGGCGAGGGGCAGCTTCATCACCTGCCGCGGGTTGCTGCGCTACGTCCTGAGTTGCTACGTCGATGCGGCGCCCAAGGAGCTTCCCATCGAGTGGATGGAAGGCCGTCATGCCGTTTTGGAGCTGGCGGGAAGCACGATTCGCTTCGATTACTCCTCCACCACCGGCGAAGCGCTGTACGTGGTTTCCGCGGATCGACCGCTGGGGGTGAGTCTGGCCGAACTGAAGACCGTGGATGAGGCTAGTCTCGCATCTCTGGATTCCCCGTTTACCTTAGCCGCGAATGAGCAGGAGGCGTTGCTGGGATTAAGCGAGGAGGCCCGCGCCGAGAAGTTCTTCCGGATCTTCACTAGAAGAGAGGCACTGGCGAAGGCTCAGTGGGGGAAATTGGCCATGAGCACTGCTGCCGGAGAGGGCGCGCGGGTTGCATCGTCGCCGATGCTCAGAATCCCTCCGGAGCCGGGCCGTCACACCGTAAACGGCTGGTGCGTAGAGGACCTGAAGGTTGTGGATGGCCACGCCAGTGCGGTTGCGGCGCAGAACGATGATTGGCGGTTGCGGTGCATCTTCGTGAAACTGGATTCGGCTGAGAAAGGATGGAAGGCTTGAAACTGCTGGTGGTCAGCCACGTCATCCACTACCTGCACGAGGGATCGTTGCACGCCTATGGTCCGTACGCGCGGGAGATCGATGTGTGGGCCGACCTCTTCCATGAGGTACGTATCGCAGCTCCGGTGCGGCAGGAAGCGCCGCCTGGCGATTGCCTGGCGTTTGAACGGCCCAATATTGTTGCGGTGCCACAGTTGGAGACCGGTGGCGACACGTTCAGGGAAAAGGCCGCGCAGATGTTGAGCCTGCCCGTCCATTGCTGGCGCCTGGCTCGGGCGATGGCCGATGTCGACGCGATTCACGTGCGCTGCCCGGGCAACCTGGGACTGCTCGGCGCCGTGCTGGCGCCGCTGTTTTCCGAGAAGATCGTCGCGAAGTACGCAGGGCAATGGCACGCGGGCGGCTTCATCGCCGCAACGTACAGGCTACAGCGCTGGATCCTGTGTTCGCGCTGGTGGCGGCGGGGCATTGTCACGGTGTATGGGCAGTGGCCCGGCCAACCGGCGCAGGTCGTGCCTTTCTTCACGTCGATGATGACTGGCGAGCAGGTGGCGCGTTCGCAGCGCATGGCTGCCGCGAAGCGGCTGCAGTGCCCGGCGCAGATCCTGTATTCGGGACGGCTGGTGCCGGGCAAAGGGCTGGACGTCTTGCTGGAAGCTGTCCAGATGGCCTGGCAACGTGGAATCGACACGCGGTTGGCGATTGTAGGCGACGGTCCGGAGCGGCCGCGCCTGGAGCGGCTCGCCATCACGTTGGGCATTGAGCAGAGAGTTCATTTCGAGGGAGCGGTTCCCTTTGGCGCGATGATGAACTGGTACGAGAAATCGCACATCCTGGTGCTCGCGTCCCAGTCAGAGGGCTGGCCGAAGGCGATCACCGAGGCCATGTGCCATGGTGTTGTCTGTGTTGGCAGCACGGAGGGTCTGCTGCCATGGATGTTGCAGGATCGGGGTTTGACCGTCCGGGCGGGCAATGCCGCCCAGTTGGCTGAGGCGCTTTCAGCGCTGATCGCCGATCCTCTGCTCTATTTAAAGCTCTCCCGGAATGCCGCTCAATGGGCACAGGGCTACTCACTCGAGGGCTTGCGAGAAGCGTTGCGTTCCCTGCTGGCGGAACGCTGGAATCTATCCCCAGCCGAGTTAACGCCGCCGGCCTCCTCCCCTGCCATGCAACCAGTTCGTTGACATGAAACTTGCCATGAATTCGACGCCGGAAATCTCGACCGGACGGCCCGCATTGGGGCGAAGGCTCCGGATCATGCAGGTGATTGACTCCCTGGATATGGGAGGAGCGGAAAAGGTGGCGGTCAACCTGGCCAATCTGCTGCCGCGCGATCAATGCAAGTCCTACCTGTGTGTCACGCGCCGCGGTGGGCCGTTGCTGACACGGGTGGAAGACCATGTCGGCCTTTTGATTCTGAATCGAAGGGGCAGATTCGATCTCGCCGCGGTGCGGCGCCTGGTTTCGTTCGCCTCGCGGGAAGGGATCGATGTCTTCCACGCCCATGGTTCTTCGCTGTTCATCGCTCAGATTGCGGCGATGATGCAAGGCAAAGCCGCTGTGGTCTGGCACGACCATTGCGGCAAGGGGCCGCTCCACCGCAGTGCCGCTCTGTACCGTCTGGCCACTCGAAACGCGGGGGTCATCGCCGTGAATCGAGATCTGCTGGAGTGGGCCCGGAATCGTCTGCGCGTTCCAGCAGACCGGCTGTGGTACGTACCCAACTGGGTGGAGCCGGTGAGGATGTCACAGTGCGCCACGGCGCTGCCGGGAAAGGACGGTCGGCGTGTGGTCTGCGTGGCGAACTTGCGCGGCGAGAAAGACCACGTCACACTGCTGCGTGCGCTGGCGCGAGTGAAAGACGCGGTGCCGGATGTCCACCTTCTGCTGGCCGGCGCCGCCGCGGAGCGCCAATATGAGCAGTACATCCACTCACAGATCGACCGGATGCAACTGGCGGAAAACGTAACTTGCCTGGGCGCCAGGGAGGATGTGGCATCGATTCTGAGGGAGTCCGACATCGGGGTGCTGAGCTCCGAGTTTGAAGGGCTGCCCCTGGCGTTGCTGGAGTACGCCAGGGCCGGCCTGCCGGTGGTGGCCACCGATGTGGGACAGTGCCGTGAGGTGCTGGACTCTGGACGCGTCGGATTCCTGGTGCCTCGCCGGTCTCCGGAGCCCTTGGCGGAGGCATTGATCCGGCTACTGGCTTCGCCGGAGTTGCGCGCTCAGAGCGGAGCCGCCTTCCGTGAATTCGTCGCCGGACACTTCAGCCCTGAGATTGCGCTGCGGAAGGTGATGCAGATCTACCACTCCATGCTGGTATGACGGGGAGAACAATCATGCCTGGCTTTGCCGCCTTGCGAGGTTTGATGCCGAGATTCACGATTGGACTCGCGCTCTGCCTCGCGTCGCTTGTGATCTTCCATCCCGACCAGCAAGCCGCAAGGCCTGCCCACGCTGCTCGGAAGCCGTCGCCGCGCGTGATGGAAAGTCTCTTCACCCTGTATGTCTCGCCCACCGGAAGATCCGAGGCCGCCGGGACGATGGATGACCCAAAGGACCTCCTGAGTGTGCTGGCCAAACCCGAAGCGGTTCCGCCAGGCAGCATCATCTGGCTGCGGGGCGGCATGTATGGAGATGGCAAGACATATTTCATCAGTCGCCTGGCCGGCACCGAAGAGGCGCCCATCATCCTGCGGCAGATGCCGGGCGAGAGGGCCGCCCTGAACGGTTCTCTGATTATCGAAGGCGCACACACCTGGTTCTGGGGCTTCGAAGTGCTCAGTACTTTTGAAGACCGGACAGGCGACCGCTACAACCCACAGGCGGGCACGTTGGACGGCGTGGTGGTGAACGGCCCTTACACCAAGCTGATCAGCCTGGTGATCCACGACACGCGGGAAGGAGTGGCCGTCTGGACACCGGCGGAAGGTGCAGAAGTCCATGACTGCATCATCTACAACAATGGCTGGCAGGGCCCGGATCGCGGCCATGGCCATGGAATCTACACGCAGAACAACGGCGCGCCAAAACGCCTCACCGGCAACATCATCTTCAATCAATTTGGGGTCGGCATCCACGCCTATGGCAGCGATAAGGCGTTCGTGCGCAACTACATGGTCGACCATAACGTGGTGTTCAACAACGGCAGGCTCAGCATCGACGGCAGGAGCGACAACCTGTTCTTCGGCTCCGGTGGAAGCCTCTCCGGCATTCGCGTGCAGAGCAATTACACTTATCACACGCCGTCGCAGGATATCGGCGCATCCAGAGTCGGCTGGCAGTACGGCGGAACCAACCAGGACGTGAGCGTGCTCGACAACTACTTCATCGGAGGGTATATCGGCCTGTCGATGAATAGCTGGAGGTCGATGAGAGTCCATGGGAATGTGACCTATGCGGAGAAATCGTACAACGTATTTCTGCAACCTCCGCAGACTGAGGACGGCCTGGTGTCGGACTGGGATGGCAACAAGCACTACGGCGCGGGCCAGTTCCTGTTGCGCGGCGAAAAGCGGACTTTCGGCCAGTGGCGCGCAGCCGGGTTTGATGCCAATGGCGAGATGCACGACGGGAGACCGCGCGGGGTCTGGTCCTTCGTCAACCGGAATAATTTCGATCCCGGCCGTGCGCACATCGTGATCTACAACTGGGATCTGCAGCCCAAAGTGTGCGTCGATGTTTCCGCTGTGTTTGAGACCGGCATCAAGTATCAGGTGTTCGACGGGCAGAACATCTTCGGCGATGCCCTGGTGACCGGCGAGTTGCAGGGACGCGAGGTGTGCATCCCGATGACGGACCTGAAAGTAGTCATGCCGCTTGGCGTGGTGCCCAACCCTCCCACGCACACCGCACCCGAGTTCGGAGTCTTCGTGATGGTCCGGGAGTAGCACTCATGGCAACAACGGAACCGCGCTCAGTATTGTTCATTGGTAACTACCTCAGCCGAAACCGCGGCACGAGGGCCGTGACCGAAGACCTGTCTCTGCGGCTGGAGTCCTTGGGCTGGCGCGTGATCCGGGCTTCCGGAAAGGCGAACAAGGTGCTGCGCATGGCCGACATGCTGATTACGATCTGGCGGCGGCGCGCGGACTATGACGTCGCCGTGGTGGATGTGTACAGCGGCCAGGCCTTTCGCTTTGCGGAGTTTAGCGCCGCGCTGCTCACCGCCCTGGGCAAACCGTTCGTGCTGCTCCTGCACGGCGGAAGACTGCCCGAATTCGCGCTTTCTCATCAGCGTCGCGTGCGCCGGTTGCTGGCGCGGGCCACCGCGGTGGTGTCACCGTCCCGCTACCTGCTGGAACGCATGCGAAACCTGCGCCCGGATGCGCAGTTGATTCCCAACCCCATCTCGCTGGAGCAGTGCCGGTACGTTCCGCGCCACAGGGTTGCGCCGAAACTGGCCTGGCTGCGTGCCTACCATCACGTCTACAACCTCCCCATGGCCATCCAGGTGGTCGAACGGCTGCTACACCAGTTTCCGGAGATCCGGCTCACCGCGATCGGTCCGGACAAGGGAGACGGAACCTTGGCCGAGGTTCAGGCACAGGTCGCTCTGCGAAATCTCGCGGAACACGTGCGGCTGCAGGGAGCGGTCGACAAAGAACAGGTGCCCGGCTGCCTGAACCAGGGCGACATCTTCCTGAACACCACCAACATCGACAACACTCCGGTGAGCGTGCTGGAAGCGATGGCCTGCGGACTGTGCGTCGTCAGTACGGATGTCGGCGGCATCCCCTACCTGTTGGAGGACGGAGTGGACTCCCTGCTGGTGCCGCGCGGCGATGCCGCGGCGTGCGCCGCCGCGGTAGAGAGGCTCTTGAAAGACGACGCGCTTGCGGCGCGCCTCTCCGCGGCCGCGCGCCGCAAGGCAGAGGCTTTCGACTGGCAGCGCGTGCTGCCCCAATGGCAGAGTCTGCTCCTCAATCTCATCCCCGCGCGATCGTCCGCCCGGCCCTTGGCGCCGCGTGAAGTGGCAGGTCACTAACCATGCCCAACCGGACAGTCTCCGTCATCATTCCATGCCGCAACGAATCCGGCCACGTACGCGCGTTCCTTGACTCCCTCATGGCGCAGCGGACGCCCGGCCTGGACGTGGAGTTCATCATCGCCGATGGCTGCAGCGACGATGGAACGCGAGAGATCCTCGCAGCCTATTCGGCGGCCCACCCGCAAGTCCGGGTGATCGACAATCCGGGCCGCATTGTTTCCACCGGGCTGAACGCCGCCATTCGCGCTTCCTCCGGCGAAATCGTAATCAGAATGGATGCCCACACCGAGTTCCATCCCGACTACATCGCCACCTGCGTGGAGACGCTGGAGCGCACAGGTGCCGAGAATGTGGGCGGACCGGCCCGCACAAAGGCGGATACTTTCATGAGCCGGGCCGTGGCCGCCGCGTATCATAGCCGCTTCTCCACGGGCGGAGCCCGCTTCCACGACCCGGACTTCGAGGGCTTCGTGGACACAGTAACCTACGGGTGCTGGCGGCGGGAGACGCTGGTCCGCCTCGGGTACTTCGACGAAGCTCTGGTCCGCAACCAGGATGATGAGCTCAACTACCGGCTGGTCCTGACGGGCGGACGCATCTATCAGTCGCCGCGAATCGTCTCCTGGTACCGGCCGCGCGGGAGCCTGCGAACCCTGTTCCTGCAGTACTTCCAATACGGCTTCTGGAAAGTAGCCGTGATCCGCAAACACCATATGCCCGCATCGTGGCGCCATCTTGCGCCCTGCCTGTTTTCGATCCTCATGCTCGTCCTGCTGCTCACCGCTGTGGCCGGGTTGCTCATGGGCCGCGGCGGCGTCGCGCTTGCAGCGGCGGCTCTCATGGCAGGCACGCTGGGCTGCTATCTCGCCGCTGCCGCCGCGTTCTCATTGCAGGCTGCGGCGCGCGCAGGTTTCGACCTGTTGCCAGTGTTGCCCTTGGTCTTTGGAACCTACCACCTTTCTTATGCGTCGGGATTCCTGGCCGGGCTCGCACTCCGGCCGAAACCATCATCCGGGCACATGACCCCCGGAAGCGTGTTCAGTCAGATCAGCCGCTGAGACAGCTGACTTCCACCCCAATTGAATTCGCTCCCTTTGAATTGACATCCCTGGAGGCCGTATTATGCTGCTGTCCCTGGTAATCCCCCTGTACAACGAAGAGGAGGTGCTGCCCTCCCTCCTGCCGCAACTTCGGCGGACTCTGGCGGCCATCGATTGCGAATACGAGATCGTATTCGTCAACGACGGCAGCAGGGACCGCACCGCATACCTCGTCCGCGATGTCTGCAACGAGGATCCCCGCATCAAACTCCTCTCCTTCAGCCGGAATTTCGGCCATCAGACGGCCATCACCGCCGGCATCGACTACGCGCAGGGGGACGCCGTCGTTGTGATGGATGGGGACTTGCAGGACCCGCCGGAACTCCTCGTCGAAATGGTCCGGCTGTACCGGACTGGGTTCGACGTCGTCTCCGCCCAGCGTGCTAACCGGGACCAGGACACGTTCTTCAAACGAAACACGGCGCGGCTCTTCTACTGGCTGATGCGGAGGCTGATCGACGACCGCATGGTCCCGCAGGTCGGCGACTTCCGGCTGTTCAGCCGCGCAGCGGTGCGCGCATTGCAGGGCTTCCGAGAGCAGCACCGCTTCATGCGCGGATTGGTGGCCTGGTGTGGACTGAGAGAGGCCATCATTCCTTTCTGCCGCCCGGCGCGAACCGCCGGAGAAACGAAATATCCGCTTCGTCGAATGATTCCCTTGGCCTGGACCGCCGTCACGTCCTCGTCCGGCCTCCCGCTGCGCGCCGCGCTGCCCTTGGGGCTTCTGATGGCGTTCGTGGGCATGGGTGGACTCACCGGCGATGCTCTGGCCGCCGGCATCTGGCGCTCGGCCTGGCCCGCATGGGCGGCGGTGGCACTGGTTCAGGTGCTCTGCTGCGGCATCATGCTGGTGTCTGTCGGGATCGTCGGAGACTATGTGGCTCGCACCTATGAGGAGATCAAGGGCCGGCCGCTGTACATCGTGAACGAATCCGTCAACATCGATCCCGAGAAGTACCATGTGGACCGTTCCCTGGTCCTGCCCAGGACACAGCAGCGTGTGGCCGATCAAATTCACGAAGTAAAGGCCTTGGGTGCCTGAGATGGCGGTGATGCCGATGGCGAAGTCCAGCGACGCGTACGGAAATGTCTCGCCGGGACGGGCAGCGGCCGGGTCTCCACCGGTTTCGCTATGGCCCCTGGTCGTGGCGATCGTAGTTGTCGGCGCTCCCATGTTCTGGGGAGCCTTGGAGGCTTATCCTCTTTACGACGACGGTTGGCTGCTGATGATGTTGCGCGAAGGCGCGCCCGGCCAATTGGCGGCCGCCATGCCGGACCGGCCATTGTTCGGCAGGCTGGTAGGGTTCCTCGCATCGGCCTGGGGCAGTTCGCCACTGTTCTTTGTCTCTCTCTCGATGCTGCTATGCGCCGTATACGCCTTCCAGGTTGGCCTGCTGTGGCGGCGCGTGTTTCCCGACATGAAGCAGTATGGATGCCTGGCCGGCGCCATGGCGATGTCAACCCTGCTCGTCCAGGCGCAGTTGTGCACTCTACTGGTCGAATTGCCCTGTGTGGCCCCCGCCATTGCCGTGCTGGGCGGTCTGCTTCTGCTCCTGCGAGGGGTGGAGGGCAGTGAGCGGACTTGGCGGGTCAGCGTCCTGCTCGCATCAGCGCTCATCGTATCGGGAGTTCTCTTCAGCGAATACGCGGTGGCCTCCGCGGCTGCTGGCATCACAATTCTCGGGGGCATGTACCTGTCAGCGGAGGAACCTGTCGCGCGCACGCGTCTGCGATGGGCACTGGCAGCGATGGCAATCGCCACCGCCGCATCCTACGTCGTGTTCCTGCAGATGACCAACCTGACCGTGTCAAGGCCTTCGGTAAGCCCGAATAATGCCAGCGCGGTAATGCGTAAGAATCCGATCTCCGTTGTGACCAACCTGTTGAATGGCGTTTGGTACGCGGCGCTGGGCGCGGCGGCCAAGGCCGCCGGCCAGGTGAGTTTGGATTGGAGCAGCCGCTTCACGGTGTTGGCAACGGCTTATGGGGCGATGTCGGCCGGGTTGCTCTGGTGGCTTCTCCCGAAGCCGGACCTTTCCGGAGTTCGGCCCAGTGCGTCCCGCATCCATCCGGGTGCGCTGGTCCTGGCTGTCGCCGCCGGCTTGCTCCCCGTGGCGATGATGGGGCGTGGCACCGCGCTTACGGGCTTCGGCTCCAGATTCCTGCTTCCCGTTGTTCCAGCCGCATCCATTGCCCTGCTCGTATTCCTGTTTCATCTCGTCCGCTCGAGATGGACTCGGGTGGTCGTGGCGGCCATCGGGTTGATTACCGCCCATGCTTCGTTCTCCACCGCGGTGGCTGCGCGCCGCGAGGCTCGGCAGATCGACGCCCTCGGCGATAGCCTGGCCCCTTATGTCTCCGGCGGTTCCGAATACACGGTCGCTGTTCTTTCTCAATCCGGCATGGACTATGAACTGACCGCCCGTGTCTCACGACGCTGGCCCTTGGAACAGGCGCGGAGTTTCTGGATGTTTGACCTCGACAGCGGCCCGGCCCTCTATGGGCCAAGACGCGGCTGTGTGGCGTCGCCGCGCATTGAGAAGGATCTGCGCACGCTGCGCCGTTTCGGAGCCGTGAGCAGCCTGCTTTGGGTTGAGTACCGGAACGGACACCTGATCTCGATCGAACCCTATTGCCAGGAGATTGGCAGATAGACGCTCCCGCAAAGAAAAACCCCGGCGCGTTGAGAGCGCCGGGGTCTTTCGATCGGTTTACAGTTCAGGTGCTACTGACCGTTGGCGAGCTGCAGGATGTCTGCCGCTGCCAGTGCGGATCGGAAGACCTTTACCTGGTCGATAGCGCCATTGAAGTATGTGGCGTAGTACGGGTACTCGATCGCGCCGATTTCAAACAACGCCGCGCTCGTCCCCGCCACAGTCGGCAAGCTTTGCTGGACGGTACGGACGCCATCCACATAGAACGTCACCGACTGTCCCAAGGCCACCACGACGGCGACGTGGTGCCACGCGCCATCGTTCACCTTGACGGTATCGACCACTTCTTTGGCTCCAGCCGACGAGTTCTTGCCGCCTACCCTGAACGAAAGGGTGCCGGTGCCGCTGGTCTTGAAGACGTAGCCTGCCTCAGTCCCGGACGTGTCGTATTTGGAAACGATGGCTTCCTGCCGTCCGTTGCTGGTGGTTTTGATCCAGGCAGAGATGGTGAAGTTCGAGGTCAGGTCCATCTGCGAAGCCGAGGACGTAACCAGCGCTCCATTGTATCCGTTGAAGAGCAAAGCGTCATCCCATCTGCCCGGAGTGGTCTTGAGATTCAGGGCTGTGAGGTGCAGACCGCTCTTGGATTTGTCGAGAAGCACGCCGTTGATCAGGTCAGTGGCGTTCATTGTCCAGTAACCAGCGGGATCAGGAAGATTCCCGGTGGGCACCGTGTTCGAAACGGTCACGGTCACGCTGGCCGTCGCGGAATTGCCCGCGGCATCCCGCGCCACCATGCTCAGCACGTGCGAGCCGTTGGGCACGCCGGTGCTGTCCCAGGAGACAGTATAGGGTCCCGCAAGCAGTTCCGCGCCGCGGGCAATGCCGTCCACCTTAAACTGGACGCCGGCCACCGCCGTGTTGTCAGATGCCGTAGCGGCCACGTTGACCGTGCCGCTCACCGTCTGATTGGCGGCGGGAGAGTTGATTTGAATGGACGGCGGAGTAGTGTCGGTGGGCGCGGCGCCCGATCCCGCGCCGAAGAAGACGCCGCTCAGCACGGCATTCGGCCCGGCGGTCCGCGTCACCTTGAATTGCACCTTGCCGGTGACATTCCACACCAGGTACATGCCACGATTGAACGCCGACACGGTTCGAGAGTCGAGAACGGTTCCGGTGGACGGGTTCACCACATCGATTCGCTGTGTCCTCGACTGCCCGTCGTAGTCGAGCGTATAGAGGGCCATTTGGTGCGTCTTGCCATCAGTCAGGTTCACGTCCATCGTGAACGTCGATCCCTGATACCAGCACGATGCGATGCGATTCCCGCTCTGGCGCAACAGAGCCGCCACGCTGCTGGGATTGCCGTCCCAGACATAGAGGTTGGAGCCGCTGATGCTGGTAAGACCGAAGGCCGGCTGCGCGGAGATGTCGTTGGCGATCAGGGCGCCTTCCGCGCCGTAGACTGTCTTCCAGTTGCCCTGCGTGGTGGTGTCCAGTTTGACGAAAGTGGCCGCGCCAGTGCTGACCGGCGGAATCGGTGTGGAGGCGTTGCTCACCGTCACCGAAACGCTGGTCGAATTACCCTGGTTACCCGCGCTGTCGTAAGCGGTGGCCGACAGTGTGTGTACGCCGTTGGTGGCCGCCGTCGTATTCCAGGAGACCTGGTAGGGCGCCGAAGTGACGGCCGGGCCGAGCGCTGCGCCATCCAGCTTGAACTGCACGCTGGAGACACCGACGTTGTCGTTGGCTGTGGCCGCGACATTGATTGTGCCGGAGACCGTCTGCGAAGCGGTAGGAGAAGTAATGAAGACCGACGGCGGAATGGTGTCCACCGGTGCGGGACTGCCACCGCCATCAAGCGCCGCTCCGCCCACCAGCACAAAGGTGCCGAAGGCTGGAGCCGTGTGCTTCAGAACGGGGCTCCAGCCCACCACCTGCTTCTTCGTCAGCCCGGTCATCGGGACTGTCGCTTTGGGGTAGCTGGAGTTGTATACGCCGGAAGTCACCGCGGGGCCGGCGAAGTTCTGGACGTCGCGAATCTCCCACGCGTCGCCATCTTTCAAACCCGCGCCGGAGATGTCCACCTGCACGCTGGCCGTCTTGGCCCAGTTGAAGATGACGATGTTGGCTCGCCCGGCCTCATACTTGTTGGGCCGCACAAAGATGTTGGCGCCGGTTGTGGGTCGCGCACCGAAAGTCCCTTGTTTGTCGAATCCCGTTGTGGAGAGGTAGGAGGCCACCGATCCGTCGCTGCCCGAAAGCAGAATCGAATTGCCGTTGGAATCCAGCTTGGTCTGGGCATACTTCATGGTGCCCGTGCAATAGCGGTTCTGATCCCAACTGTACGCCGAGGGCAGTTGGCCCGCCGGCTGGTACAGCCCGACGAACAACTGCCGCAGGCCGGAATCGGCGCAAATGAAGTTGTTGCGGAAGGTCACCGTGTCCCAGTTCCATACTTCCAGCACGTTGTAGCCGCCTACAAACCAGTTGTTCTGGACTTTCAGATCGCCGTTCCTGCCGTCCCATTGCCAGCCCAGACGGTTCAGCCCGCTGGTGCCCGAGTTGTAGGCGAAGTTGGAATCCAGTTCGATGTTCTTCTTGCTGGCGCCACCGCCGGCAATCAGGAGCTGATCGACGTTCTGCCCGGAAGGCAGACCGTTGTCCCAGACCACGTTGCCAGTGATCAGGAAGTCCTGGACCAGCGCCGAGCCGCTGCCGTACAACTGCATGCCGATGTCGAACGCCTCCGCCAGGAAGTTCTCCGCCAGCAGCTTGCGGTTCACGCCGCCGGCGGCGTTCTGCGAATAAATGGAGTGGCCATGACCGCGGTCCGGCCCCTGCCAGCCCACATGCAGAATGATGTTGCCGTACGCTTCAGACTCCGGGCTGTCCTTCCAGAGAGAGAGACCCGAGCTCAGATCGTGAATATAGCAGTTGATGAACTTGATGCCTTGGCCGTGAACGTCAATGCTGGAATTGAGGATCGACCATGGGCCAGGATCGTTCGTGGAACGCGGAATGCCCGTGCTGGTGATCTCCAGACCCCAGAACCATGTGTACTGGCCATAAACAAACAGCGAGCTGGCCATGCTCTTCAGATCGATGACTACTTTTTCACCCGGATAACGGCGGACAATGATAGGCGCATTCGCGGTGCCGGAAAGCTTGCTCCAGAACTCCGCCGGATATTTCATTGCATACGTGCCTCCCCGCATCCAGATCGTGTCACCTGGCTTTACGGCGGCCGGGTGAGCAAGAACGGCGGTGAAGGTCCAAGGAGAGTTGATTGAGCCGTTGCCACCCGATGTCGCCGTCGGAGATACATAGAAATCTGCTGCCTGCGCCAATCCGCCCAGCACCACCAGGGCGAATGTGACGGCAAGTATTTTTAAGGTCATTTTGATCATCTGTTGATTCCCTTCAGATTCACTTTCGTTAGTCTCTCCTCCGTGCGCCCTCACTCATTAATTCGTCTGATTACAGTACATCCTTTATGCAGAGTTTCTACCTAGCACCAGATCAAATAATGCCGTACTCGAATACACTTCGAATACACTCGTCGGTGCCATGAACAACACAGGGATTCGATTCCGCTCATCCGCAGTGGCGGAGTCTTGAGACAACAACGGACGGCTGCCCCAGGATGCACTCCGCAGGGCATCATTGAGAATGCAATCGCCTGGAGCCTTCAGAAGAACAGGAACCTCGACCCGAAAAGATACATCAGCGCCTACTCTGGGCAACTGCAGCACCACTCAGGACGTCCCGCCATGACACGACTAACCCTAGTGGCTGCCCACACAAGTTTACTACATGTCGTACCCCACAGGTAAATAATTCCGTCCAGATGGATGAATTATTAATGGTCCGTTCTGCTTTCTTTCGCACGATGTATTCGTTTTGTTCTACAAAACACAATGATTGATCTTCGGTTTGTTGGATTACCGCTTTCCGCTCAAGGAATACGCAGTATGCAACCTATCTCATTTGCCGAACGCGGCTGGGGCTGGATGTTGGACAATGCGCTTCTCCCTGTTGGCGATTTTGTATTCGGTCAGCGCATGATCTCCCGCCTCCACTGGCTTCAGTCCGCCCAATGGTGGGATGAAGCGCGCCTCAAGGAAGAACGCGACCGCCTCCTGCGCTCGGTCCTGGAAACGGCCTACCGGGATGTTCCGTTCTACCGCGACCTGATGAATGCCGCCCGCCTCACTCCAGCCGACATCCGCACGCCGTCAGATCTCTCCAGGCTGCCCGTGGTCACCAAGGATATGCTCCGGCCCGCTTACCCGCGCCTCGTCACGCGCCCCACCGGACAGCAAACCTACGAAGTCCACACCTCCGGCTCCACGGGCAAGAACTTCGCCGTGCTTGAGGACGCCCGCACCAGGGGCTGGTACCTTTCCTCCTTCCTTCTCGCCCTCCAGTGGGCAGGCTGGACCATCGGCGAAGCGCAGCTCCAAACCGGCATGACCCTGCAGCGGAACCTCATCCGCGTGCTGAAAGACCGTCTGATGCGCTGCCACTACGTATCCGCATTCGACCTCGACGACGCCCACCTCGACGCTGCCCTGGAGCTGTTGGACCACAAGAACATCCAGCATCTCTGGGGCTACTCCGCTTCCCTCTACTATCTGGCTCTTCGAGCTTCCTCCAAAGGCTGGAACCGCCCCATGCGTTCCATCGTCACCTGGGGAGACAACCTCTATCCGCACTACCGCCGGGCCATCCAAAACACCTTCGGGTCAACCGTCTTCGACACTTACGGCATCGGCGAAGGCCTCCAGGTGTCAGCCCAGTGCGGCCATGGAGGCAACTATCACGTTCACACCCTCGACGCGATCGTCGAGTACCTCGATGATGCCGGCAATCCAGCGCCGGACGATCAACCCGGTAACCTGATTCTCACCCGTCTCCACGCCGGGCCCATGCCGCTGATCCGCTATCGCGTGGGCGATGTCGGCATCCGCGGAGACCAGTCACCGTGCCCTTGCGGCCGGGGCTTCGAACGCATGCAGGCCATCTCCGGCAGAGACACCGACGTGGTGGTCACGCCCTCCGGAAACCGCCTCATCGCCGAGTTCTTCAACGGCCTAATCGACGACTTCCTCGAAATCGACTCCTTCCAGGTCATCCAGGAACGCGCCGAGTCCATCCTAATCTACATTGTGCCGCGGCCGGGCTACTCGCCTCAAACACGGCGGCAACTCGTTGAAACCTTGCAGCGCAACGGCGCCGCGGACCTGCGGATCGAGATCGAATCCGTTCCGCGCATCCCCCTCACTGCCGGGGGGAAACGCCGCTACGTCATCAACCGGATGGGACGCCCCTCGGCGTCCTGATCTTCCTCTCAGCGCAGACAGCTCTTTGCCCGTTTCTTCTCAGGAGGTGTGCTTTGAACTCTTTCACTACCCTATGCGACAAGATCATCTCTCGCCAGGCGCGCGTCGGCGTCGTCGGACTGGGCTATGTCGGCTTGCCGCTTGCCGTTGAATTCGCAGCCGCCGGTTTTCACGTGACCGGCATCGATCTCGACGCCAGAAAAGTGGACTCACTCAATGGCGGTGTTTCGTATGTGCAGGATGTTCCCACGGAGGTTCTGCGGCCGCTGGTGGAATCGGGCCGCTTGCGCGCCACCACGGACTTCGCCGCCGTCGCCGAACTCGACACCATCAACGTCGCCGTCCCCACGCCCCTGCGCAAGACCAAGGATCCCGACATGAGCTTCATCGTCAGCGCCTGTAAGGAGATCGCCAGGTACTTCCACGCGGGAATGCTCCTCATCCTGGAGTCCACTACCTACCCCGGCACCACCGACGAACTCATGCTGCCCATGTTCGCCGCCGGCGGGCTCGAGGTCGGCAAGGACTTCTTCCTCTGCTTCTCGCCCGAGCGTGTGGATCCGGGCAACCCCAGCTATCAGACGAAGAACATCCCCAAGGTGGTGGGCGGCATCACTGCGGAATGCACAAAAGCCGGCGAACTCTTCTACAGGCAAGCTCTGGAACGGGTCGTCCCAGTCGGTTCCACGCGCGTCGCTGAAATGGTCAAACTGCTGGAAAATACCTTCCGCATGATCAACATCGGGCTCGTCAATGAGATCGCGATGATGTGCGATCGCATGCGGATCGACGTCTGGGAAGTGATCGATGCCGCCGCCACCAAACCATTCGGCTTCATGCCGTTCTACCCCGGACCGGGCCTCGGCGGCCACTGCATCCCAATCGATCCGTTCTATTTGGCCTGGCGCACCAAACAGCACGGCATCGAAGCGCGTTTCATTGAGCTCGCCGGCTACATCAACGGCCAGATGCCTCAGGTAGTTGTGGAGCGGGTTCAGAACGCCCTGAATGCGCAGTTCAAACCGCTCAACGGCTCCCGTGTTCACGTTCTCGGCGTCGCCTACAAGCGGGACATCAACGACGTGCGCGAGTCCCCCGCCCTGGACGTCCTCCACCTGTTGGGTCTCCGCGGTGCAAAAGTCTCCTACAGCGACCCCTTCATCCCCCACCTTCAGTTCGATGGCATCGACCTGCACTCCACCAGCGTTCAGGAAGCCATCGCCACCGCCGACTGTGCCGTCATCGTCACAGACCACAAGTCTTTCGACTACCCGGCCCTGGTCCGCGACGCACGCCTGATCGTCGACACCAGGAACGCGCTGAAGGGCATCCAATCCAATAACATCGTCCGCCTCTAGCCTCGGCGCCGTCTTTGAACCATCCGCGGCAGAACGCGCCGCAAGCTATTCACAAAGAGGGCGCAACCCAAGACACCGCAAGCTCTTACGACAACAGCCTCCACCATGTTGCTCCGCCGGCGATCCTCCGGCAATCCCCGGAAATCCCCTTCAGGCAATAAATACAGGGTCGGGAATCACACTTAGGGGGATGATTCGGACAGCTAGTCGTGGTAGTGTATGTTTGAACCAAAACAGGAGGAGCGGTTCTTCGCATAGGAGGAGGGTAAGTTTACGATGAGGTGGCAGTTGATTGGTCTTCTGCTGGTAGGGTTGTGTCTCCCCGCCGGCGCGAGTCTTATCATCGCTGATCACCAGGCAGACTACACGGATTTAAATCCCCCGGCCGGGTGGTCATACCTGTGGAGCAGAGCGGATAACGTGGGCACGGGCGCCTACGGGGTACTGGTCTGGAACCCGATTCTAGGCGGGCGGTACGCGTCGTCTCCCCTTGGAGTCTGGCCATGGGACAGGCGGTTCACCTACATCAGACAGCGCACGATGAACGTGGGCTGGATCGGTGAATTCACCATTCTTGCGTATACCATCCAGAGCGGACAGAGCGGCAACATTCTGTTCAGCGGCGACTTCGGTGGAGATGACCCCGATGGCGCGAACGGGAACTCCGATGGCTGGGACTTGCGGCTCTATGTGAACAACACATTGATTGACCGCATCGTTTACGGCTGGACGATGGACCATATCTCGCTGAACTATGCTCTTGGCAATCTGGCGGTCGGCGACACCGTCTACTTCGCCATGGGCTCCAACAACGACAATTACTGGGATCGTGGCACGATGCAGATGGTTCTCATCAACACGGACCTCGCGATCCCGGAACCCGGTACGCTGGCCCTGGTCGTCCTCGGAGGCGCGTTGATCCTCGCGCTCCGCCGGCGGCAATAGTTCGGATCAGCTTTGCCCCTCAGCATGCTCCTGGTGTGTTGAGGGGCTGTTTCTGTCAGGAGGCGGGCGCGGCGGGGAAGAATTGATCGCAGCGTCTAGATTAGAATGGGACTTGAATGTCTAGTCATCCGGTGATCATACAGGGCGGTATGGGAGTGTCCGTTTCCAACTTCCGGTTGGCCAATGCGGTTTCCCGCTTGGGCCAGTTGGGAGTGGTGTCGGGAACGGCGCTTGATGTGGTGATGGTGCGTCGGCTTGAAGACGGAGACATTGGCGGACATATCCGCCGCGCGTTCGACCATTTCCCATTCAAGAAGATGGCCGAGCGGATCTGGAACAAGTACTTCGTCGACGGCGGCAAGAAGGAAACGGAGTCCTACCGGACGCTGCCGGCACACACGAAGGACGGCCCGCGCGAATCCCGCGAACTCCAGATCATCTCGAATTTCGTGGAGATCTTCCTCGCCAGGGAAGGCCACTCCAACCCCGTCGGCATCAACTACCTCGAGAAGATCCAGACTCCGCACCTCGCCTCCGCCTATGGAGCCATGCTCGCCGGCGTCGGCTACGTGCTGATGGGCGCCGGCATCCCCATGCGCATGCCCGGCGCGCTGGACCGCCTCGCCGTTCATGAAACCGCCACCTACCCGCTCTATGTCGCCGGCGCATCGGCGGACGACGATACCACCATGGTCTTCGATCCCCGGGAGTACATGGAGTGCGAACTCCCGCCGCTCGATCGTCCGTTCTTCTTCCCCATCATCGCTTCCAACACCCTCGCCGTCACCATGGCCAGGAAAGCCAACGGCCGCGTCGATGGCTTCGTCATTGAAGGCCCCACCGCGGGCGGCCACAACGCTCCGCCGCGCGGCAAGCTGCAGGTGAACGAAATCGGAGAGCCCATCTACGGCGAACGCGACGTGGTAGACCTCAGCAAAATGCGGGAACTGGGCCTGCCGTTCTGGTTGGCCGGCAGCTATGGCGCTCCGGAGAAGCTGGCCGAAGCGCTCAGCGAAGGCGCCGCCGGCATCCAGGTGGGCACGGCCTTCGCTTACTCGAACGAATCCGGCATGGCCGATCAGTATAAGGCCGCGGTCATCGCGATGGCCAAGGAGTCGAAGGCGCGCGTCTACACGGACCGTCTGGTGTCGCCGTCAGGCTTCCCCTTCAAAGTGGCCCAGGTGCCCGGAACCATCTCCGATCCCGCCGTGCAGAAGTCCCGCCCGCGAATCTGCGACCTGGGCTACCTGCGCGAGGCCTACAAGACGCCCGAAGGCCAGATCGATTTCCGCTGCCCCTCTGAGCCCGTCTCCATCTACATCTCCAAAGGCGGCAAGGAAGAAGACACCGTCGGTCGCGCCTGCGTCTGCAATGCACTGATGGCCACCGCCGGACACCCTCAGATCCGCGCCGGTAAGCACCTGGAAGCAGCCGTTGTCACCTCCGGCGACGAGGTCGCGAACCTCGGCCGCTTCATTCCCGAAGGCGCGGACTCCTACAGCGCCGAGCACGTCATCAACGTGCTGCTGGCCGGCGTTCAGATCCCCGCCGGCGCGTCGGAATCCAGCGCGAGCTGATTCCAATCCATTCAGCCTCCACGCGCCCTGCGCCGCTTCACCGCCGGCGGCCGCACATGCTGGAAGCGTGTCTGCGCGACAACCGGCCGGCAGCTCGACGGCAGCCCGGCGGCGGTCACCTTTCAACCAGCTCCCCTGCGTTGCGAATCGGCGTGCCCCGCCCGCCACTGGAAAAGGCTGATGCTCCAGGCATGAAACACAAATCTCCTCGGCAAGGGATGGGGAAATCCGTTTCGGAAGTGTAGCATGACTGTATGAGCGGTTTCGTGTGTGTGGACCGTGGCAAAGCCCTGCCGCTGGGTGCGACGTGGATGGAAGGCGGCGTCAACTTCGCCATCTTCTCCGAACACGCCACTCACGTCTGGCTGGCCCTGTTTCATCCCGGCGCGGCCGGGCCCTTTCATGAACTCGCACTGAGCCACGACGTCCATCGCACGGGCAACATCTGGCACGTCTGGATCGAGGGGTTGCCGGCCGACATCGAGTACGCCTGGCGGATGGACCGCAGACCCAACGATGAGCCGCACATCTACCGGTTCGATCCATCCATCTATCTGCTCGATCCCTATGCCACCGTGCTGGTCGGCGGCGAGTCCTGGGGCACCCGCACCGAACGCCGCTGCGCCCTCGCCCGCGGGCACTTCGATTGGGGCGGCCATAAGCCGCTGAACGCGCCGCTCGCCGAAACGGTTATCTACGAACTGCATGTGCGGAGCTACACCCGGCACCCCTCCTCCGGTGTCGCGGCGCCCGGCACCTACCTGGGTCTGATCGAGAAGATTCCATACCTCAAGCAGCTCGGCGTCACCGCCGTGGAACTCCTGCCGGTCTATGAGTTTGAAGAAGCCGACACCAACCGCAGCAATCCGATGCTTGGCAATGAGCTTCTGAACCTCTGGGGCTATCAGCCCATCGGCTTCTTTGCCCCCAATGCCGCCTTCGCCAGCGGCCAGGAGCCCGGCTCCTCCGTGCGCGAGTTCAAGCAGATGGTCCGCGCCTTCCACGAAGCGGATCTCGAAGTCATCCTCGACGTGGTCTTCAATCACACTGCGGAAGGCGACGAACGCGGCTTAACCCGCTCCTTCCGTGGCCTCGACAACCCGGTGTACTACCTGCTGGGCGATGACGGCAGCTATCTCAACTTCACCGGCTGCGGCAATACGATGAACTGCAACCATCCAGTGGTGCGCAAGCTGATCACAGACTGCCTGCGCTACTGGGTGATGGAGATGCACGTCGACGGCTCCCGCTTCGACCTCGCCAGCGTGCTGGGCCGCGGCCAGAACGGTGAGCCCCTCGCTTCCCCGCCCCTGCTTGAAAGATTGGCCTACGACCCCGTGCTCGCCGGCACCAAGCTCATCGCCGAAGCTTGGGACGCCGCCGGCCTCTATCAGGTGGGCAGCTTCCCTTCGTGGGGCCGCTGGGCCGAGTGGAATGGAAAATACCGCGACGACCTCAGACGCTTCGTCAAGAGCGACCCGGGCATGGTGCCCCGGCTCGCGCAACGCATCCAGGGCAGCCCCGACCTCTACGCCGTCAGTGAGCGCCAGTCTCAGCACAGCATCAACTTCATTACCTGTCATGACGGCTTCACGCTGGCTGACCTCGTCAGTTACAACGAAAAACACAACCACGCCAACGGCGAAGACAACCAGGACGGCGCCAACGACAACTACGGCTGGAACTGCGGCGCCGAGGGCGAAACCACTGACCCTCAGGTGCTCGAGCTCCGCCAACGCCAGATCCGCAACTTCCTCACCTTGCTCCTGATGAGTGGCGGCGTCCCCATGTTGCTCGCCGGCGACGAGATGGCCCGCACGCAGGGCGGCAACAACAACGCCTATTGCCAGGACAATGAAACCAGTTGGGTAAACTGGCGCCTGGCCGAATCGAACGCAGCGCTTGTCGAGTTCGTCCAGCGGCTCATCGCCTTCCGCCGCGGCCACGACGCCTTCGCCCACATCGACTGGGGCCTCGAAACAGGCGCCGAACACACCGAGGTGATCTTCCACGGCGTCCAACTTCACCAGCCTGACTGGGGCGAGAATTCGCACTCCCTCGCGGTGGAGCTGAAGTGGAGGGCCGAGCGCCTCTACCTCATCGCCAACTCCTACTGGGACAGGCTGCGCTTCGAACTGCCCGCGGACGGAGCCTGGACGCTGGTTTTCGACACCGGCCGGGAGGGACGGCTCGACGGCAACTATGCCGACGTGGGGCCACGCTCCGTACTCGTGCTGGAGTCCAGAACCTGACAGGGCCGCTGTCGCTCCTCAGGCCTTCGGATTCAGTTGCGACCACGGCACCACCCCGCAGCGCGCCGCCCAACTCTCGAATTCACCGCTCATGGCTGCCGCGCGCGGCGCGTCCTGGCCCGCCAGGTCTCGCAGCTCCGTCCGGTCCTCGGCCAGGTTGTACAGCTCCCAGGGCTTCCCATAACTGGAAACGAGCTTCCAATCCCCCATCCGCACCGCCCGGTGTCCCTGATGCTCCCAACCGGTGATCCTCCGCTCCGCTGCCTTGCCGCCGCGGAACGCAGGCAGCAGGGACCGGCCCTCCAAAGGCAGCAGTTCCCTGCCCTGCGGCGCAGCGGCCCGCTGCGCCGCGGCCGCGTCCAGCAGCGTCGGTAGAACGTCGATCACGTGCCCCGGCGTCGCATCGAGCTGGCCCGCGCGCCGGAACCCCGCGGGCCAGGCCGCGATGAACGGCGAGGCGATGCCGCCTTCGTGCGTGAATTGCTTCCACAACCGGTATGGCGTGTTCGAGGCATTCGCCCAAGGCCGCCGGTAGGAGGTGAACGAATCGGGGCCGCCGGGGACTGGATCCTTGGCTTGCTTCTCGCCGCCGATATTCTCCTCCGCGCAACCGCCGTTGTCAGCCATGAACATCACCAGGGTGTTGTCGAGCTGGCCGGAGCGCCGCAACTGCTCCAGCACGCGCCCAATGTTCCGGTCCATGCATTCCACCTGCGCCGCGTACACTGCCATGCGCAGATCCCATTGGTCTTTCTCGGCCTGCGATAGCGTATCCCACGCGGGTACGCCGGCGTCGCGCGGCGACAGCGGCCAGCGGCGGTCCACAATGCCCGCGGCAAGCTGGCGCTCGTGGCGCTCCAGCCGCAGCCTGTCCCAGCCCTTCATGTACGTGCCTCGATACCGGCTGATGTCTTCCGGCAGCGCATGCAGCGGCCAGTGCGGCGAGGTGAACGCCAGGTACAGTAAGAACGGATTGCCCTTGGGCGCTTCCCGCAGCATGCGCACGGCGTGGTCGCCGATGGCATTCGTCATGTAGAACCCCTCTTTCGTCCCCGCATTGTTGGGCGGAGGCGTGTAGGGCTCCGAATCGAGCGCCATGCGGCGCGCGCCTTCCAGCCGGAAGTAGTTCGATGCGCCGCTGATCAGGCCGAAATAGTGGTCGAACCCGCGCCGCGTCGGCCAGTGGGCCGGCTGCTCGCCCACGTGCCACTTGCCGGACATCAACGTGGTGTATCCCGCCGGTTTGAGCGATTCTCCGATCGTCGCGCACTTGTCGTTCAGGTAGCCCTGATAGGCGGGCACGCCCCTGTCCTGGATCATGTGGCCCACGCCGGCCTGGTGGTTGTAAAGCCCCGTCAGCAGCGACGCGCGCGTCGGACAGCAGCGGGCGCAGTTGTAGAACTGCGTGAAGCGCACGCCCTGGCGGGCCAGCGAATCCAGGTTTGGAGTGGCGATCTCGCCGCCGAACGGCCCGATGTCGGAGTAGCCAAGATCGTCCGCCAGAATCACCAGCAGGTTCGGGCGCTTCGGAGCGGCCGCAAAGGCCGCCGGCGCCGCGCTCAGTAGCGAGGAAAACGCCCGGCGTGTGAGAGACATGCGAACAGTCTACATCCCGGACGGCTTGCGTGATTCCTCCGGCAGCGGAATCGGTTTGCCGCTCGGCTTCCAGGTCCCGTCGCGCACTCGGTCAAAATACTCAATCATGCGCGGCAACGCGGCGGGAAATGCCGCGAAGTGATCCACGCCTGCCAGTTCATCGTAGTCGAGCTGCTTGAAATACTTGGCCAGCAGGAAGCCGAAGACGCGGGCTTCGCGCGTGGACAGAATCGGGCTCGCGCCAGGCTGGAGCACGAGCAGCGGCTTGTCCGGAGCGCGGGCATACTCATAACGCAGCAACGGCGAGGCGCCCACCGCCGCTCCGCCGGCAAAACGCGTTCGGCCGTCCAGCATCAGTGTGATCGCGCCCATGCCTCCCATCGAATTTCCAGCGACGAAGATCTTCGCATCATCGATCGATGCAATGCTCCGCGCGGCTTCAACCACGCGAAAGGCATCATCGGCCGCACTGCCGTAAAAGTAGCTGTAAGCCCCCAGTCCCTCCGGCGCCACCACCACATAGCCGTGCTCGCGGGCCAGCTTCAGCAGCAGGCTCTCCTGGCCGGGCGGGCAGCGGTCGAAGAGGCTCCCCTCATCGCCGGTGTCTGAGCGCAGCGCCAGTATCAGCGGCCAGCGGCGCGACGCGTCATAGTTCGGCGGCAGGTACAGCCGGTAGGGCTGGTACGGCTGCTCCACTCCCGAACGGTAGGCAAGCCGCAGGTCGCCCGTCTTCGCTGCCAGCGGATCGGCCCCTTTCAGCAGACCGGCCGCCAGCGCTTCGGCGAAACCCAGGTCCCGCTCCGGCACAATCGGATCTGTGGAATCCACCGGCGGCCAATCGCCCGCCAAAGTCAGCACCAGCGGGTGGAGGTTCTGGTGAAAAGACGCCACTGGATGGCTCAATGCCCGGCGGTAAAGACCGGCCACGAACAGGACCGTCTCCACGGCCGCCGCGTGCCGCGCACTCTTCCCGGCAACGCCCGCCGCCGCCAGTTCATCGGCCTGCTTCTCCAGCGCCTGCAGGCGTGCCGGCAACTTCGAGTCGACCATCAATGGGCGGTCCGCACCCGCAATCAGCTTGCCCGCGTGGTCGTGCAGAGCGTAACGGACGGCGTAGGAGCCATCGGCCAGGCCGCGCGTGGCGATGCGGATATCGCGGTCCTCAATCTGCTCCAGCGTCACAGGCGGCACGCTGAGAACGGTCTTTCCCGTGACATCCACCACTGCGACTTTCACCACGCAGGACTGCGCCAGCGGCCCCGTGGAAATCAGCTGCGGGGCAAGCGAAGCGTGGACGATGGCGCCCGGCGCGGCAATCCGGCGATCGAGCTGGAATCGCAACGCCCCCGCTACATCCAACCACTCCCCCGGCGTATCTCCCCGCAGCACCACCAGCAGCCGTGCCAGGTAGCGCACCGCTTCGTTGTGCCGGTTCGAAAAAAATGCCTGATTGGCGGCCTCTTCCAGCGTCGTGGCTGCCGAGGAAAGTGGCGGCCGGTTGGGCCGCCGGCGCTCCGCCAGCACGAGATTCCGCAGCAGAAACGCATCGCTCGAAACCGTGTCCGCTACCACTTGTCCGCTGAGCGTCAGCCAGTCCTCCCCCTTCTCCTGGGCTGGCGCCGCCAGCACCGCCAGAGCGGCCAGCAAACAGAACGACGCAGTAATCCTCCGCATGGCATGTCATTATCCCGCACCAGCCGGGCCCCTCGCCCGGTCTGTGCGAAACTACGTGTTTTGACCCCCATGAAACAGCCCCTCTCCCTTCTCCTGGCACTCTTCATCGCCTGGCCTGCTCCCGCACAGCCACCCGCTGCGAAACCTGCGCCGCTCACCGTCGACTGGATCATGCAAGGGCCCGCTCTCTTTGGCTACGCGCCGCGCGCCGTGCGCTGGTCCGGCGATGGCCAACGCGTCTACTTCGAATGGAAGCAAGCCAGTGACGCCACGGACAAGGACTACGAGACCTGGGTGGTGCAGCGCGACGGCTCCGGCCTGCGGAAGCTCACCAAGGAGCAGGCCAAGCTCGCTCCGCCGCAAGATGGCAGCGACTCCAGCGACCACCAGCTCCTGGCCTACAGCGAGAACGGCGACCTCTTCGTCTACGACCGCCGCACCGATCAGCGCCGCCAGCTCACCAAAACCGGCGACGCCGAAACCTCCCCTCGCTTCACGCGCGACAACAAGCGCATCACCTTCCTGCGCGCAGGCAACCTCTACGCCATCAGCCTCGACAACGGCTACCTGGAGCAGCTCACCGACATCCGTGCCGGCGGCGCCGAGACTCCCGCCGCCGCCCCGCCCGCCGGCGGCCGCGGCGGCCAGGGCCTGGGCTTTGGCGGTGGCGGAAGCACCGGCGCCACCGGCGGCACGGAGCGCAAAGGAACCGACAGCCAGGAGAGCCTCAAGAAAGAGGAGCGCTCCCTGCTGGAGGTGGTCGATCAGCGGGCCAAAAAGCGCGCGGAGCGTGAAGCCGAGCGCAAGGCCGAAAACCCCCGCAAAACGTGGAATCTCGCACCCCGGCAGTCCGTCATGGGCCTGCTGCTCTCGCCCGACGAAACCTACGTCCTGGCCACCGTGGCTGAGCCCGCCTCCGACGCGAAAAACACCATCGTGCCCAACTACGTCACCGAATCGGCCTATACCGAGAACCTGAACTCCCGCGGCAACGTGGGCGATTCGCAGGGCCGCACGCGCGTGGCGATCCTCCAGGTCGCCTCAGGCGAGTACAAGTGGCTCGACCACGGCCAGAAAGAGAAGCAGGGCGAACGCGAAGTGGAGCGCACCCTCTCTTTGCAGCGCGCCGAGTGGTCGGAAGACGGAAAGAAGCTGGTCATGCTGGGCCGCTCGGCGGATTTTAAAGATCGCTGGGTCTTCGCCATCGACGCCTCTGCCGCCAAGGCCCGCCCTCTCTTCCACCTTCACGACGATGCCTGGGTGGGCGGGCCCGGCGGCTTTACCCTCGGCTGGCTCGCGGGCGACAAGAGCGTCTATTTCCAGGCTGAGCTCGACGGCTGGTCGCAGCTCTATGCCGTCGACTACGACGGCGGCGAACCCCGCGCCCTCACCTCCGGCAAGTGGGAAGTCGAAAGCGCCGTGCTCTCGAAGGACCGCAGGACCTTCTTCCTCACCACCAGCGAGGAGAGCCTCCACGAGCGCCACCTCTACTCCATGCCGGCCGAAGGCGGCCCCCGCACCAAACTCACCAGTGAACCCGGAGACTACGAAGGCACATGGTCGCCCGACGAAAAGTCCATCGCCGTCATTCACGGCTACACGAACCGTCCTCCGGAACTCTACCTCATGGACAGCGCCGGCGGTAGCCGCCTGCGGCGCATCACCAAATCGCCTTCCCCCGAGTTCCAGGCGCGCGCCTGGCTCGACGTGCCCATCGTCAAGGTCCCGGCCCGCGACGGCGCCCAGGTGCCTGGCCGGCTCTTCAAACCCGCCGGCTGGAAGAAGGGCGGCCCGGCCGTCATGTTCGTCCACGGCGCCGGATACCTCCAGAACGTCCACCGCGGCTGGGCGGCCTATCCTCGCGAATACCTCTTCCACCAACTCCTGATGGAGCACGGCTTCCTCGTCCTGGACATCGACTACCGCGCCTCGGCCGGCTACGGCCGCGACTGGCGCACCGCCATCTACCGCTACATGGGCGGCAAGGATCTCGACGACCACATCGACGCCGCCCAGTGGCTGGTGAAGGAGCATGGCGTCGACGCCAGACGCATCGGCATCTACGGCGGCAGCTACGGCGGCTTCATCACCCTCATGGCCATGTTCACCCAGCCCGGCGTCTTCGCCGCCGGCGCCGCCCTGCGCCCTGTCACCGATTGGGCCCATTACAACCACGGCTACACCGGCAGCATCCTCAACCTGCCCCAGAAAGACCAGGAAGCCTACCGCCGCAGCTCTCCCATCTATCACGCCGCCGGCCTCCAGGGCGCCCTGCTCATCTGCCACGGCGTGGTCGACGTTAACGTGCATTTCCAGGACACCGTGCGCCTCGCTCAGAAACTGATCGAACTGCGCAAGGAAAACTGGGAAGTGGCGATGTATCCCGTCGAGGATCACGGCTTCGTGCAGCCCACCAGTTGGGCCGACGAGTACAAGCGCATCCTCAAGCTCTTTGAAACGAACTTGAAGAAGTAGCCGCTACCAGCCCAGAATCGCCATTCGCTGCAGGATGATCGCGCTGTACCTGTCCATGCGCGCCGGCCGGCGCCTGCGCGGACTCGGCAGCACCGCCGCCAGGCGCGCGCCCGCTTCCCGCGAAATCGCCGCCGCCGGCATATGGTAGTGGAACCGCGCCGCCGCTTCCGCACCCCATACGCCCGGCCCCCACTCCACCACGTTCAGATACAGCTCCAGAATCCGCCGCTTGCCCAGGATCAGTTCCGCCAGCGGCACCGTGGTGAACTCCAGCCCCTTCCGCACAAACGAGCCCCGCGTGGTGAAGAACAGGTTCTTCACCAGTTGCTGCGAGATCGTGGACGCTCCGCGCGTCCGCGTGCCTTCCATGCCTTCGTCAATCGCAATCTCGATCTGCTCCCAGTCGAAGCCGGAGTGGCGGTAGAAGTTGCCGTCTTCCGCCGCGATCACGGCATGTTGCAGAGCCGGAGAGATCTTCTCGAGCGCCACGAATTGATAGCGCTTCTGATACTTGCCCGGCGCAAACCACGACTCCACTCGTCTCTGCGCCTGCACCGCCGTCGTCGGCGGGTCCGCCATCCTCAGCACAACCAGTGACAGCGTGATCAGCGCATAGAACGCCGCCACCGCCGCGGCGGTCCACAACAAAAGTCGCTTCAGGCGAATGCGTCGGAGCACGGCGGATCTATGGCTCGATCACGATCTTGCCCACGCCGTCGGAGTAGCTCTCCAGCATCTCGAAAGCGCCCTGTATGCGCTCCATCGGTATCCGGTGCGTGATCATCGGCGTGAACGCCGAGGCTTGCTCGCGCAGCAGCCGCAGCGCCGCCTCGCTCTTGTGATTCGAGCGGCGGATGGGGAAGAACCACTGCTCCTTGCGCCGCAGGTGGTGGAAGTCGATCGGCAGCCGCTTCTCAGAGGGCAGACCGGTCATGACGATGCGCGCCGCCGAAGCGCCCATGTGGATCGCCTGGTTGTGCGAATCGTCCTTGCCCGCGCAGTCGAACACGATGTCCACACCGCGGCGGCCCGTGTCGGCCAGCACGGCGGCCGCGGGATCCACCTCCGCCGGATCGATCGCCACATCGGCACCCATCGCCAAAGCCATTTCGCGCCGGTGCCGGATCGGCTCCACGCAGAAGATGCGCGAGGCGCCCGCGATGCGCAGCGCCGCGATGGTGGTCAGGCCGATCGGCCCCGCGCCCAGCACGGCCGCGCTCTCCCCCAGCTTCGGATCGCCAAAGCGGAAGGAATGGAGGATGATGCCCAGCGGCTCATACAGCGTCGCCTCCACCTGGCTGAGATTGCCGGGCAACGGCAACAGGCTCTCTCCCGGCAGGTTGACGTGGTCGCGGAAGAAGCCCGGCTCGCCGGCGTTCGACAGGAAGCGCACGTGCTCGCAGAGATTGTGCCGCCCCGTCATGCAGAATTCGCAGTGGTAGCAGTAGATCGGCGGCTCCAGCGCCGCCCGGTCGCCCGGCGCCCAGCCCGTTACCCCCGCGCCCACCGCCGTAACCGTGCCGGAGGGCTCATGCCCCAGCACCATCGGGTAGACGCACGGATTGCCGCCCACTTCGCCTTCCGCGTAGTTGTGCAGATCGCTCCCGCAGATGCCTACTGCGTCCACCCGTACCTGAATCTCGCCCGCCCCCGGCGGCTGCGGCGCGTAGTCTCGAACTTCAAAGACACGTTGAGAGGTGAGGAGTGCGATCGCCATGATTCTCTGCCCGCCCGAGGCGGCTACTTCTTAAACAGATTATCGAATGCGATGCGGGCGTCGTTGGCACTCTTCGGCGTCGTCACCTCGGGACGATCGCCCACCCGCGCCACGGAGGCCGGGGGCGCGGAGTCCCGAGCCACGGTCACGCGCGCACGGAAGAACGTGCACTCGTTCGCCCGGTCCTTGTACGCAATCCGCTCCGGAATCGGCTTCAGGCACTGAAACCGCGTCGACGGCTCGAAGTACGAGCACTGCTTGCAGCAGTGCAACGCCACGTTACACTTCGGACAATCTCCCGAGAAGTCCATGCCCGGCGGCAGCGGCGTGGCGCAGTTGTAACAGCGCGAGGCTGTCACCGTCTCCACCATGCGCGGCAGGCGCGGCCCCGTGATGTCGATCGGTGGCCTCGGTCCGCGGGGACGGTCGTCACGCTCACGCGGGCCGGAGCCCTGGCTGGATGCGTCGGTATCCATGTAGCCACGCTGTCTGTATTTGCGGTCGCCTTCCATGGGGAAGCCAACTCCTTCTCTGAGTAATCCTCGATCCAGGCTCCGCGCCGGCCAGCCGTCTGGAATGTCCACCGGCACACCCTGACACTTCCACGGCTCCGTTCTAGCGGAAAAGGGGGAGGTTAGAAACTCTCTATGGACCGTGCCGTTCAAACCGGCCAGCGCTCATTCATAGGCCCGCCGTCCGGCCGCTCGCCCGGCACAACTAATTCTTAGCACGGATTCGATCGTGAATCCAGTCTATTTCGGAACCCTCCCCCTCGAAGCCTCAAGCTCGGTTTACGTCCAGGTCATCGGCGTGTTGCAGGGTCTCGTCACCGGATCCTCGCAGTGATTCGGACTCACCCGCAGAGCGTAGCCCAGCCGCCCCGTCTGATGCGGCACAAACTCCCGGCCGAACAGGTACTGCCCACCGCGTTCCCCCACTGACGGCAGCAGCACGATCGTCGTGTCCTGCAGCCCGCCGTCCGGTTGCACGCGGCCCACCACCGCCTCCACGCGCACGTCGGCCGGAGTCAATCCAGCCAGGTCCACCAAAGCCTGCAGTTCGATCGGAGTCCCGGTCAGAATGCAGCGCCCCGGCCCATCGCCCGCGTCTGCGATCTTCACCCGATGCCATACCTGCTGCACCCGGCTCAGCCAGGCCGCCTTCTCGCGGGCCAGTTGGTAGTCCTGCCCGCTCACGCTGACAGCCGCGGCGTGCGCCGGCTCGTACATCCGCGTGGCGTAGTCTTCCAGCATCCGCTGCGAATTGAACATCGGGCTGAGATTCATCAACGACTGCTTCACACGCTGCATCCACGCATGCGGTACGCCCTCTTCCCTGCCCTTGTAGTACATCGGCAGGATCTCGTTCTCCAGCAGCGAGTAGATCGAAGAGGCGTGCAGCTCGTCAAAATCCGCGGTATACGGATCCCGGTCGCCGATCGCCCAACCGCCCGACACTTCATAGGCCTCGTCAAACCAGCCATCCAGGATCGAGAGATTCAACGTGCCGTTCACCGCCGCCTTCATGCCGCTGGTGCCGCAGGCTTCCTCGCCGCGCCGTGGATTGTTCAGCCACAGGTCCACCCCCTGCACCAGTTCCCGGCCCACTTCGATGTCGTAGTCTTCCACGAAAACCACGTGCCGCGAAAATTCGGGTTCGCGGCTGAGCTGGATGATCTCGCGGATGAACTGCTTGCCAGGGTTGTCCTTCGGGTGCGCTTTGCCGGCAATCACCAACTGCACCGGCATCTGAGGATTCGTCAGAAGCCGCTTCAACCGCTCCTTGTCGCGGAAGATCAGCGTCGCCCGCTTGTAGGTGGCGAAACGGCGCGAAAATCCGATCGTGAAAGCCTCCGGATCGAAGATCTCCGACACCCGCTTCACTTCGGCGGCCGAACCACGCCGCTCCTGCGTGCGCAGCAGCAGCCGCTCGCGGATGAAGTTGATCAGCCGCCGCTTGCGCCGCCGCCGGATCTCGTGCAGCTCGCCATTCGGAATCTCGGCCACCTGGCCCCAGATCCCCTCATCCGGATAACGCTCGCGCCAGTCCGGCGCCAGGTATTGGTCATACAGGTACGCCAGATCCGCATTCAGCCACGTCGGCAGGTGCACCCCGTTCGTAATCGGGATGATCGGCACTTCGTGCTCCGGCAGGTCCAGCCACAGGTTGTGGAACATCGACTGGCTGACTTCCGCGTGCAGCTTGCTCACCGCGTTCCGGTACGCCGACGCCTTCAGCGCCAGCACCGCCATCGAAAAACGGTCGCCCTGCTCTTCCGTCCCGCCCTGGCCCAACGCCAGGAACTTCTCAAACGGCACCGAGTTCCGCTCGCAGTATGCGTGGAAATACTGGTAAACCAGCCCCGGATCGAACATGTCGATCCCGGCCGGCACCGGCGTGTGCGTCGTGAAGACGTTGTTCGCCCGCGCCGCCTCCAGCGCTTCGTCCCAGTTCAACTGGTGCTCCTGCATCAGCAGCCGGATCCGCTCCAGCGCCAGAAACGCCGAGTGTCCTTCGTTCATGTGGAACACCGTCGGCTCGATCCCCATCGCCTTCAGCGCCCGCAGCCCGCCCACGCCCAGCACGAACTCCTGCTGAATCCGCGTCACCGCGTCGCCGCCATACAGCCCGTCCGTGATGTCCCGGTATTCGTGGTTCGTGTTCTCGGCGATGTTGGTGTCCAGCAGGAACAGATCCACCCGCCCGATCTTCATCCGCCAAACCTTCACAAAGCACGGACCCGCCGGGAACTTCAACTCCAGCACCAGTTCGTTGCCGTCCTTGTCCAGCACCGGCTGCACCGGCCACGTGTAGAAGTCGTTCAGCGAGTACTTCTCCACCTGCCAGCCGTCCGGATTCAGGTACTGCTGGAAATACCCCTTCTGGTACAGCAGCCCAATTCCGCACAGGTTCAGCGCCGCATCGCTGGCGCCCTTCATGTGATCGCCCGATAGGATTCCCAAGCCGCCCGAATAGATCGTCAACGACTCCAGCAGCCCGTATTCCATCGAGAAATACGCCACCTTCATCTGGCCCTTCCCGCCCTGCTGCGGCGCTCCGGCCATGTACTCGTCGTAGATCCGGCAGGCGTTCTGGTAAAGCGCCAGATATCGGGGGTCCGCCGCCGCCTTCTCCAACGTCTCCTGCGGAATCCGCCCCAGCATCAAAACCGGGTTGCGGTGGCATTGCCGGTAGAGCGCGTGGTCCAGCCTCCGGAACAATGGCCGGACCGAGTGCGTCCAGCTCCACAGCAGATTGTGCGCCAGCTCATCGAGCCGCGAGATTGCCGGAGGCAGCGCGGGACTAACCAGAAACTCTTTAACAGGTTGGATTTGATAGGCCATCTAATTCCCTGAGGGGCAAACTGAATACTCCAGGGTACCAGATACGTATCGGCGGGGACGCTTGTTATCATACCAGATCTGGGGAGAGTAGAAATGGCGAACACCACCCGCCAGTGCCCCTGCCGTGGATACTGGAAAATCATATTTCATAATCTTTTTATCCCATTTCCCTTGGAGTTGCTGTACAATGTCGTCATGAAGCTGAGCGCCCAAGAGGAATACGGGCTGCGGTGTCTGCTGTACATGGCACGCCACGGAGAGACCAAGAGTCATAGCATTCCGGAGATCAGCCGGGCGGAAGGCCTTTCTGTTCCGAACGTTGCCAAACTGATGCGGATCCTGCGCCTCGGAGGTCTGGTGGCCAGCGTTCGCGGACAGGCGGGCGGCTATACGCTCTCCAAACCCGCTGACAAGGTCAGCGTCGCCGAGATCTTGTCGCTGCTGGGAGGCAGTTTCTTCAACTCCCATTTCTGCGACCGGCACTCTGGTCTGGAGCGGACCTGCGCCCACTCGACTGACTGCTCCGTCCGCCTCCTCTGGGGGGCCGTGCAGAAGAGCCTCGATAGCATTCTCGCCAAAACCTCCCTCCGGGATCTCCTCCGAGATGAAGACGACATGCGCGCTTTCATCAAGGAGACTGTCGCCTTGGCTTCAACCGACGGCGGACAGACCTGCCGCGTCAACGGCCACTAAACCGCCCCGCGCAGCCCCAGTCCCAACGATATCTGTGCCTTCGATAGCGTAAGCTAAGAAGTGCATGAATTTGTGCGCGCACTGTTCGAAGGACATTCGTAATCTCTTTTACAACAAGGGCTTAGCATGACTACGAGGGTGATCTGCGTCGCCGGCGCCGGCTCGGCCTGCGGCAAGACCCACCTCTCCGCCGGAGTGGCCCGCGCGATCTCTTCCGATGGCTTCGACGTCGCCCCCCTGCACCTCTCCGCCGGCGGCGCGCATCGCATCGCCTGCCCCGGTGGGGGTTCCGTCTCCTGGCCCGCCGCCCTGTTGGCCGAGGCCTGCCGGCTCGCGCCCGCTCCCGAGTTTGAGACCGGATGGGCTGGCCTCCCGGGCCTCCTGCAGCGGCATGACGTAGTCGTCGTGGAGAGCCCCTCTCCGCCGCCGCCCGGGATCGGCGCCCTCACCATCCAGGTCCAGCGCACTGAATGGCAGCTCGCCATCAACCGCACCGCCCATTTGCCCCTCTTTCAACCCGGCCTGGTGCCTGCCGCCGATCCGGAATTGGATGCGCTGCCAGCCTGGAGCCTCGGCGCCGGACCGCGCGTCGGCATCCTCTCCCTGCCCCACCTCGCCAATTTCGCGGACTACCCGCTCATCCGTGGCGCCGAATGGATGGCCAGCCCGGCGCCCGGCGCCTTCGGAGTGATCTTCGTCCCCTCCTCCACCAACGAGGAGTCCGACCGGCTGTGGCTGGAAGAGAGCGGACTCTGGGACTGGCTGCCCGCGCAGGCCGCCCACGGCGCCGCCATCGTCACCTGCGGCTGGAGCACCCTTCGCGCGCTCGCCTCCGCCACCGCCGTCGAGCCCGGCGCGCTCCGCGACTACAGACTCGTCTCCAGACTGCTCCAGCGCCGGCTGCCCGCGCCTCTCCCCGCCGAAGAGACTCTCGACGAGCTCGCCGCCTGGGCCGCACAATGGGAAGGTCTCTCCGGCCTGATTGCCGCCTTGCGCTAGTCCGGAGTAGTAGAGTAGGTACAGGGCCATCCGTCGGACATCCCGTGCCCAATGACGTGTCCGCCCCGGTCCGATCCCTTTCCGGACTTCGCCGCCGCTTCTCCGGCGGCGTGAAAGGCTGCCCGCCGAAACGGGTGCCGAAAAGGGTATCGTGTGGAGGAACAGCTTGAAGATCACGCATGGTGGCAACATCTTCGCCATCGCCCGCGAACGCGGCTGGGATTGGAAGACCGTTCTCGATTTGAGCGCGAGCATCAATCCGCTCGGACCCGCGCCCGGCGTGCGCCCGGCGATCGAAGCGGCATTGGACCGCATCTCGCATTACCCCTGTCAGGGGCCCGGCCAGTTGGAGGACGCCCTCGCCGCGGCCTGGAAAGTCTCCCCCAATCAGATTATGGCCGGCGGCGGCGCCACCGAACTCATCCACTTCGCCGCCCGCTCCGGCTGGAACGGCCCCACTGCCCTCGCCACGCCCGTCTGGAGCGAGTTCTATCGCGTCTTCCCGTACGCCCTCAAACTCCCCGCCTCGCAGCCCGAATCCTGGCCTCAGCGCGGCCTGCTGGTCCTCAGCCAGCCCATGAATCCCACCGGCGAAGCCATCCCCGAGGAGACTCTCCGCCGCGCCATCGCCAGCCGCGAGGGCCCTGTCCTCATCGACGAAAGCTTCATCGAATTCACCCGCCTCGAATCTGCCGCCTGGTGGACCGAGCATCATCCCAACCTGCTCGTCCTCCGGTCTCTCTCCAAGTTCTATGCCCTCGCCGGCCTGCGCGTCGGCGCGCTCATCGGCTCTCGCGAATGGATGGACCGCCTCGCCCGCCGCCGCGAACCCTGGCAGGTCAACGCCCTCGCCGAAGCCGCCGCCCTGGCCGCCATCGCCGACACCGCCCATGCCGAGCGCACCCGCCTCCTCGTTGAGCAGGAGCGCCAGTATCTCATCGAACAACTAACCGAGATGCCCGGCGTCTCTGTCTCGCCCGGCGTGGCCAACTTCCTCTTCGTCTCCACCACCCGCCCCGCCGCCGAAATCTGCGAGCGCTTTCTCGAACGCCGCATCATCCTGAGAAACTGTACGGGCCTGCCCGGCGTGGAAGGCGAAGCCATCCGCCTCGCCGTCCGCACCCGGCCGGAAAACGATCGCTTCCTCGAAGCCGCCCGGGAGTGCCTTTGCGCAAGCTAGCCACCCTGGCAGTCCTCTTTACCCAGGCGGCCTTCTGCGCCGCCCCGCAACGTATCGTCTCCACCGCCCCATCCATCACCGAAGTCCTCTATGCCCTCGGCCTCGGCCCGCGCGTCGTCGGCGTCACGCAATACTGCCGTTACCCCGCCGACGCCATCTCCAAACCCAAAATCGGCACCTTCCTCGAACCCGATTTTGAGCGGATCCTCGCCCTGAAGCCCGACCTCGTCATCGTCATCTCCAACCCCGTCCAGGTCACTGAACGCCTGCGCAAACTGGGCGTTCGCGCCGAAGAGGTCAAGCAGGATTCCATCGCCGATACCTTCGCTTCCATCCGCTCCATTGGCAATTGGACGGGCACCGCCCCGCAGGCCCTGAAGCTCGAACAGAACATCCGCGCCAGCCTGGAGCAGGTCCGCGCTCAATCCCGCGGCCGCGCCCCCAAACAGGTGATCTTCCTCGTGGGCCGCGCGCCAGGCACGCTCCAGGGCATGGTGGGCGCCGGCCCCGGCACGTTCGTCGATGAGCTCATCACACTCGTCGGCGCCGTCAACATGCTCCGAGGCTCTCCCATCGCCTATCCCCGTGTCTCTCTCGAACAGATCCTCAGCGCCAATCCCGACGTCATCCTCGACATGGGCGACTTCGCCCACGCCGAAAGCAAGCCCCTGGAACCCGCCGAGCGCGTCTACGCCCTCTGGGCCAAGTACCCGCGGTTGAAGTCCGTCGCCCAGCACGGCGTCGTCCAGGTCGCTTCCGAGATCTATATCCGCCCCGGACCGCGCCTCGGCGAGGCCGCCTTGGGACTCCAGCGCATGGTCTACGGGAGCAAGCCTCGATGAGCGTCCAGTTCGATCTGCGCGGCGTCGGCATGAGCTACGGCGCTTCGCACGTCCTCTCCGGCCTCGACCTGCATTTCGGCGAACCCCAGATGCTCGCCCTCCCCGGGCCCAACGGCGCCGGGAAATCCACGCTCCTTGGCATCCTCGCCGGCCTCCGCACCCACCACGAAGGCGCCTGCCTCATGAACGGGAAACCCTGCGCCCAGTGGCGCCGCGCCGACTTCGCCCGCCAGGTCGCCTTCGTCCCCCAAAGCCTCAAACTCGAGTTCCCCTTCACCGCCGAACAGGTAGTCCTCATGGGCCGCACCCCCTTCGGCGGCGGCCTCTTCGAAGGCCCGCATGACTGGGAAGCCGTCAACCGCGCCATGGAACTCACCGATACCCTCCAATTCCGCAGCCGCGACTTCCGCTCCCTCAGCGGCGGCGAGCGCCAGCGCGTCGTCCTCGCTTCCGCCATCGCCCAGCAGCCTCAGGCCATGCTCCTCGACGAGCCCACCACCTTTCTCGACCTCCGCCACCAGGTGGCCATCTACACTCTGCTCCGCGAACTCGCCCGCACCGGCCTCCTCGTCATCGCCGCCACCCACGATCTCAACCTCGCCGCCTCTTACTCGGACCGTGTCGTGGCCCTCAAGCAAGGCCGCGTCGTCGCCGACGCGCCACCCTGCGAAGCTCTCTCCTCCGCTCGCATCCGCGAGGTCTTCGGCGTCGCCGCCGAGTGGCTCCGGCGCTCCGACGGAAAGGACTGGATCTCCTATGGGGCTTGAGCCGGTCACGCCTGCCCGCGCGGCCCGCATCCTCGCCGGCGCCCTCGTTCTGGCCGCCGCCGTGGCCGTTCTCACACCCCTCATCGGATCTTCTCAACTCAACCTCGCTCGCGCCTGGCGCGGCGAATGGCCCGACGCCCAGGTCTACTTCGGTGTCCGCTGGCCCCGGACCCTCCTCGCCATGCTCGGCGGCGGAGCCCTGGCCACCGCCGGCGTCCTCTTTCAGGCACTCCTCCGGGACCCGCTCGCCACGCCCTACACCCTGGGCGTCTCCAGCGGCGCTTCGCTCGGCGCCGTCCTCGCCATTAGCCTCGGCCTGCACACCTTCGGCGGCCTGCCCGCGCTTTGGGTGGCCGCCCTGGCCGGCGCTGCCGCCGTCCTCGCCCTCGTCCTGATGGTCTCCGCCGAGGGCCGCCGTATGTCTTCGTTCACTCTGCTGCTCGCCGGAGTTACCATCAATAGCGTCGTCACTTCGCTGATCATGCTGCTCCATAATCTCGCCAGCGTCGGACAGAGCTTCGCTATCGTCCACTGGCTCATGGGCAATATCGATCCCGTGGACTGGCCCACCCTGGGCTGGCTGACCGCCTTCATCCTGCCCGTCGTCGCTGCCCTCTGCTTCTTCGCCCGCATGTGGAACCTCATCTCCGTCGGCGAGGAATGGGCCGCCACGCGCGGCGCTTCCCCTCAGGCCCTCCTGCTCTGGGGCTACCTCGCCGGCTCCGGCCTCACCGCCGCCGTCACCGCCGTCACCGGCCCCATCGGTTTCGTCGGCCTCGTCGTTCCCCATGCCCTGCGTATCCGCTTCGGCGGCGATCACCGCCTCCTCATGCCCGCCTCTTTTCTCGTGGGAGCGGCTTTCCTGGCGATTTGTGATACCTTGGCTCGAAGTCTGCTCGCTGTCGAAATCCCCGTCAGCGTAGTCACCGCCCTCGTCGGCGGACCGATTTTCATTGCTCTGCTGAGAAGCAGGAGGAAGTCTCTATGGCTTTAGCGGTTGTCGGCGGAGGACGGCGCTGCGGTAAGAGCAGATATGCGCTCGCCTTGGCCAGCGCCCACGGACCCCGCCTCGGATTTGTCGCCACTTTCGTGCCGTCCGACGAGGAAGGGCAGCAGAAAGTGGATCAGGCTCGCCGCGAACGCGGCCCCTCTTTCATCACCACCGAAGAACCGGTGGACGTCCCCACCGTGCTCCAGGCACGCGCCCCGCTCTTCGACGCCATCGTCGTCGATGACCTCACTGCCTGGGTCTCCAACCTCGCCATCACCGGCCGCTCTGATGCCGAAATCGAGGCCGAAGCCGAACGCCTCATTCAAATCGCCGAGAGTGGACCCGCCGAAATCGTCATCGTCACCAGTGACGTCGATTTCGGCTTCCCCGTCGACTCGCCCGACTCCTTCCGCTTCCGCCGCCTCGCCGGCTTCATCAACCGGCGCATGGCCGAGTCCGCCACCCGCGTCTACTGGATGGTCTTTGGCATCCCCAACCGAATTCGATGAAATCTACAATCCTCGCTGAGAACCTGGCGGCCATCCGGCCCCTCTTCGACGACAAGCTGGCCGCCGACCTCACCCACTCCTGGACCACCCTCCCCAAGCCCCTCGGCAGCCTGGGCCGCCTCGAAAGCCTTGTCGTCCACTACGGCCTCGTGCGCGGCACCGCCACCCCCCAGGCCCGCCGCAAAGGCCTGGTCGTCTTCGCCGCCGATCACGGCATCGTCCATGAGGGCGTCACTGCCGGCGCTCAGGACGAAACGCGCACCGCCGTCGCACTCTCCCTGCGCGGCGGCACCCCAACCAACGTTCTCTGCCGCTGTTCGAATATCGAAACCGTCATCGTCAACGCCGGCATCTGCGGCTCACCCATTCCCGGTGTGATCGACCGGAAATCCGGCGAAGGCTCTGAGAACTTCACAAAGTCTCCCGCCCTCACCGAGGAACAGACCGTCCACGCCCTGGAAGCCGGCATCGAACTCGCCGCCGAATTCGCCCTCCGCTTCGACATCGTCGGCCTCGGCCAGATCGGCCTCGGCGGTAGCTGCTCCGCCTCGGCTCTCCTCGCCGCTCTCTCCGGACGTGAGGCCGCCGAGTGTACTCTCTTTGAGGAGGGCTTGGACGACACCGTCCGCGACCGCCGCGTGCAGGCCATCCGCACCGGTGTCCGTTTCCACCAGTCCAGCACCATCACCCCGCTCGGCGCCCTCCGGGCCCTCGGCGGCCTGGACCTCGCCCAGCTCACCGGCTTCCTCATCGGCGCCGCCCGCCGCCGCCTCCCCGTCATGCTCGACGGCTTCACCACCGGCGCCGCCGCCATGCTCGCCCGCGCCCTCTCCCCGGATTCGCCCGACGCTTTCCTCTTCTCCCACGTCACCCCACACCGCCCCCACGCCTATCTCCTCAAGTTCCTCGCCGTCGATCCACTCATCGACCTCCAAATCACCGAAGAGTCCGGCTTCGGCGCCGCCCTCGGCCTCCAACTCCTCGACACCGCCCTCCACCTCCACTCCGAAATCGGCGCCCCCCATCGCTAGATGTTCCTTCGCTCCGGAGATGTTCGTTCGCTCCGGGTGGGCGGGGAGGTAGAATGGTTGTTTCGCCTGGAGGCAGAGCCGTTTCTTGATCAATCGACTAGTCTTTGAAAACCTCAAGCACCGCAAACTCCGCACTGGACTCAGTGCCCTCTCCATCGGCTTTCAGGTGACCATGATCCTCGCTGTCACCGGCTTGAGCCGCGGCATGCTTCAGGACTCCATCAACCGCGCCAAAGGCGTCGGCGCCGATATCTGGATCAAACCCCCCGGCGCGTCCGCTATCTCTCTGAGTGGCGCCTTCATGCCCGAGAAAGTCCTCGAGTACTTCCGCTCCGTCCCCCACATCGCCCAGGCCACCGGCACCACCATCCAACTCGTCGGCGGCATCAGCACCGTCAGCGGCATCCGTTTCGACGAGTTCACCGCCCTCAGTGGCCCCTTCAAGTTCATCGAGGGCGGCCCCTTCCGCTCGCCGGACGACGTCATCGTCGATCGCTGGTTCGCCGAACAGCAGAACCTCCACCTCGGTGGCACCGTCAAGCTCATCAACCACGACTGGACCATCTGCGGCATCGTCGAGCCCGGCAAACTCGCCCGCCTCTTTGTCCCCATCGGACGCCTTCAGGAACTCACCAACAGCGAAAAGAAACTCAGCCAGGCTTTTCTCAAGGTCGACCAACCCGCCCGCGTTCGCGAGGTCATCTCCTACCTCAAGCAGCAGCCCGAACTCCAGGGCTACTCCATCTACTCCATCGAGGAGTTCGTCAGCCTCTTCTCCGTCAACAACGTCCCCGGCCTCCGCGCCTTCATCTACGTCATCATCGGCCTCTCCATCGTCATCGGCTTCCTCGTCGTCGGCCTGACCATGTACACCACCGTCCTCGAGCGAACCCGCGAGATCGGCATCCTCAAGGCCCTCGGCGCCTCCCCCCGCGACATCGTCTCCATCCTCGTCCGGGAAACCACCATGCTCGCCCTCGCCGGCTGGCTCGCCGGCATCCTCCTTTCCATGGGCGCCAGTTGGGCCATCAACCGCTTCGTCCACGCCAACCTCCAGTCCCAGATCACTCCGGACTGGTGGCCCGTCGCCTTGGCCGTCTCCCTCATCGCCAGCCTCCTCGGCGCCCTCTACCCCGGCATCCGGGCGGCTAAACAGGACGCCATCGAGGCCCTCTCTTACGAATAGGAAGCCACCCATGGCGGATCCCATCATCCTCATCCAAGACCTCAAAAAGATCTACCGCGTCGGCGATATCGAGGTCCCCGCCCTCCGCGGCGTCTCCCTCGAAGTCCAGCGCGGCGAATTCGTCAGCATCGTCGGCCCTTCCGGCTCCGGCAAGTCCACCCTCTTCCATATCCTCGGCGGACTCGCCTCCCCCTCCTCCGGCCAGGTCGTCGTCGACGACGTCGACCTCTCCGCCGTCCCCGACGCCGATCGCACCCGGCTCCGCCGCCACAAGGTCGGCTTCGTCTTCCAGCGCTATAACCTCCTCCCCACCCTCTCCGCCATGGGCAACATCGAGATGGCTCGCTTCTTTGGCAACGTCGAAGGCCCCCTCGACAACGGCTTCGTCGAACTCCTCAAAACCCTCGGCATTCACCACCGCCTCCACCACAAGCCCCGCGCCCTCTCCGGCGGTGAACAGCAGCGCGTCGCCATCGCACGCGCTCTCGTCAATCACCCCGCCATCCTCCTCGCCGACGAGCCCACGGGCAACCTCGACACCGAAAACTCCGACAAGGTCCTCACCGTTCTCCGTGACCTCAACCGCCGCCTCCGCCAGACCATCCTCATGATCACCCACAACCCCGAGGCCGCCGCCTACGGAGATCGCACCGTCCATATGCGCGACGGCCGCATTATCAAGGAAACCTAGCCCGCCGCCCACCCGCGTTCCAGTACCGTACCAGCGTAAATTGAACCTCTGGTTGGATGGACAGCCTCCCGCCCCGTGCCTATACTCATTCCATAGTTTGGTTTTCTCTCCACCCAACTTTCAGGCCGGCCCCAGTGCCGGCCTTTACTTTCCTCCCACTGCTCTTCTCTCCCCCGGAACGAAATCGGCCGGGCCCCGCCGGGCCCGGCCGTTCCTCTTGTCGATCCGCTTCAGCAGCCGCCGGCCGCGCCCTTCTCCGTGTCCATGAAGTAGTACGCCATCATGTGGCATACAATCATGTGGCCGTCTTCGATCCGTCCCATGTGCGGATCCGGAATATTGATCTCCAGGCTCGAAAGCCGGCCCAACTGCCCGCCGTCCCGGCCCGTCAACCCGATCGTCTTCACCCCCGCCTGATTCGCGTACTCCGCCGCCCGCAGCACGTTCGGGGAGTTCCCGCTGCCGCTGATGCAGATCAGCACGTCGCCCGGATTGGCCAGGTTCTTCAACTGCTCCACGAACACGCAGTCGTAGCTGACGTCGTTCGAATACGCCGTCATCGTCGGGATGTTGTCGTTCAACGCAAAGATCCGGAACCGCGTCGGCCGGTTGTAGCTGCACCCCTTCAAGACGTCGCACACGAAGTGCGATGCCGTCGCCGCGCTGCCGCCGTTGCCGCAAATGAACACCTGCCGCCCCGCGTCACGGGTTTCCTTCAGCCATGCCACAGCCTCGGCCACCTTCTCCACCGGGATGGTGGATAGGGTCTGCGCCAGGCGTTCCTGATAGTTCTTGATGAAATCGATCATTCGGTTCTTCCTTCAGCAATCAAAGCCAGTTCGTAGGCGCCCCACAGGACGCTGTCATCGCCCAGTTCGGCCGGCACCACGTCCAGCCTCGCCTTCGACCACGCCGTCACCTGCCGCCGCAACTCCGCGCGCAGCGGCACAAACAGCGCATCTCCAGCCTTGCTCATGCCGCCGCCGATGACAATCCGCGCCGGGTTCAGCAGCATCACCGCCGCCTTCAGTCCCCGCGCCAGATCCACCACGTAGCGCGCCGTGAACTCCGCATCCCGCAGCAGCTCCTGCGCGCTCCGCCCATGATCTTTTTCCAGCCACAGCCCACAGCAGACCCGCTCGAAACATCCATTCGATCCGCACAGACAGTCCGGCCCATCCGGCCTGACGTTCATGTGCCCGATCTCGCCCGCATACGAGTCCGCGCCCCGGTACACGCCGTTCTCAGTCAGAATCCCTCCGCCGATGCCCGTCGAAAGCGTCATGTAGAACAGCGGCCGGTAGCCCTGCCCTGCCCCATGCTTGCCTTCCCCCAACCCGCCCACATTGGCGTCGTTGTCCATCAGCACCGGCGCGCCAAACCGCTCCCGCAGCCACGCCGGCAGATCAAACCCCTGCCAGCCGCCCACGTGCGTCGACAGCACCACCATCTGCGTCTCGAAATTCACCGGCCCGCCGAAGCCCACGCCGATCGCCGAAAAAGGCTCGATCTTCGCCCACGCCCGGCCGATCTCCTCGATCCGCTCCAGCATCCAGTCCCGGCCGCCCTCGCGGTCCGTCGCCCGCGTCTCCCGCTGCTCCTTCTTTCCATCGCGGAACAGCGCCATCGTGAACTTCGTGCCGCCGATGTCGATCGCCAGGTAGCTCATTGCCCCAACATCCTCTCCGCGTTCAACACTTCCGTTGGAGACGCCGTGCCCGTCCCTGGTTTCATAATGGTCACCGAAGTCACCAGGTGCGCGAAACGCGAGGCCTCCTCCGGGCTCGCTCCGGCGCACAGCGCCAGGCACGCTCCCGCCGAAAAGCTGTCCCCGGCTCCGCAGATGTCCACCGGGTTCTCCACCTTCCGCGTCGGAATTCGATCCTCGCCTTCCTTGCGCAGAATCGTCACCCCGTCCCCGCCGTGCGTCACAATCAGCATCGACGCCCGCGCCGCCTCATACAACCCGCGATAGTCGTCCTTTGCCAGACCCAGCCGCTCGCACGCCTCGCCCGCCTCACGCTCGTTCGGCTTCAGCACCGCGCCCGGAAACAGCTCGATCCTCATCCGCGAATCGATCCACACCAGAATCTCTTTCCGCGTCGCGGCGATCTCGCACAGGGCCTCCCGCACCGCGGCCGTCACCACCCCGCCTGCCGCCGTCTCCATCTGGTCCGCCACCAGCACGCAATCGTACGACCCGGCATGTTGCTTCAGCCGGCCGATCAACTCCTCCTGCGCCTCCCGCGGCGGCGGGAACGACACGAAATCGATGCGCCCCAGATCTTCCACGTCCGTGTGCATGTTGATCAGCTTCGTGTACGTGAATGTTGCGCCCGGAGCGTTCACCAGCAGGCTCTGATCGATACCCCGGCTCCTCAATGCCGCGCGCAGCTCATAACCGTGGCCGTCGTCAGCCACCACGCCCAGCACCGCCACGTTCCGGCAACCCAGCGCCGCCAGGTTGTTCGCCACCGTGCCTCCCGCGCCCGGAGTCACTTCCGTCGCCACCACCGCCACCCGGTCCAGGTTGGTTTCACGCGACGCTTCCGCCAGCCGCGGATCGTATCTGCACCAGCGGTCCAGGCAGATGTCGCCCACTACCAGTACTTTGATCTGCGGAATCTTCGCCAGGATCTCTGCAGTCGTCATTGTCTTGCCTCCCCGGCCCCAACCCGTGACGGCCCTACTCCCCACTCAACCACCTCTGCTCTCAACCCATCGCTTACTGCTTGCCGCAAATACATCTCTTTCTTCCGTTCTACCTGGACGCCGCTGTTCTACAGCCAGTACTCCCAACGCCCCGTCTTGACGACATATGCGCACAAACTCGCGTTCGTCACCGCGTGGGCCAGTATCAGATCACTCAGCCGCCGCGTCTTCACCATCCACCAGTTGTACGCCACACCGGCCGCCAATCCTACATCCCAGTATGAACCATGCTCCAGCGCGAACAGCACGGCCACCAGCCAGAAGCTCCGCGACTCATAGTGGCCCAGCGGCAGCTTCCGGAAATCCGGCTCCGCAATCCACCTCATCAGCCAGCCGCGCCAAAACAACTCTTCCAGGATCGGAACCAGCAGGATCGCCCTCACGCTGCGCAGCGCCAGCGACCACGGATCCGCCAGCGTGTCCGCCGCCAGCGAACTCTTCGCCGCCCCTACAATCGCGTTCTGGAACAACACCGACTGCCGCCACCCCGGAATCAGCGTGTCCGGCGCGATCCAGATCACGAAGACTCCGATCCCCATCGCGATGCTCAGCCACGGACGAGCCGGCCGGAACTCCAGCACTCCGCGGCTCCACGCCACAATGGCCGCCGCCGGCACCACCAGCCACAGCGCCAACCCCACCCTGCCCTCCAGCCCAAGCTTCGGCATCACCGCCAGCAGAGCGATGAACACCACGAATGGACCCACATAGGGCAGTGCGGGATGACGCAGCGCGTTGGTCAAGGATCTCAACCCAGTTTGGCCAGCAGCTCGCGGATCTTCGATTCGTCCTCTTTGTTAGGACCCAGCGACAGCGCCGTCTGCAGGCTCTGCTTGGCCGCCACCTTGTTCCCCTTCTGCATCATCGCCACTCCCATGTGGTAGTGGTAGATCGGATTCCGGGGCTGCTTGCCGGTGATCTCCTTCAGAATCGACAGCGCGTTGTCGTTCATGTTTTTCTTGATGTAGACCCACGCCAGCGTATCGGCAATGTCGTCATTCGTCGGCGCGTTCTTCCGTGCCCGCTGCGCATACGTCAGCGCCTGCTCCAGGTCTCTATTGGCGTCCGCATACATGAACGCCACATTGTTCAACGCGATCAGATTGTCCGGCTCAGACCTCACCACCACCTCATACAGCGGCAGCGACTGGTTCTTCATCCCCAGCGTGTCCATCGTCATCGCCAGTTGCAGGTTCGCGCTCGCATCGTTCGGAGCAATCTCCTTCGCCTTCTTCAATGTCTCCAGCGCCGCATTACCCTGCTTCTTTCTTCTCTGAACCTCCGCCAGACCCAGATACGGCACCACGTTCTTTCCATCGGCCGCCATCATCCCGCGGAACTCCCGCTCTGCCAGGTCCAGCTCGCCCGTCCTCAGCGCCGTGTTGGCTACTGCCAGTTGCAGACCCGTCGCCTTCGGCGTCTTCTTCAGTTGCTCCTCCAGCAGCTTCAGCCCCTCCATCTGCCGGTTCGTCCGCAGCATCAGCTCGGCCATGGCGAACGTCAGCCTGACATCCTCCGGATAGCTCTGCCGCAGTTCCTTGAGCCCGGCTTCCGCTTCCTTCATCCGGTTCTCCATCAGGTCCGCCACCGCCAACTGGAACTTGAAATCCGGCAGATTCGGCGAATCCGACATGTAAGCCGCCAGTTCCGACCGGGCCTGCCGCAAGTTGCCGCTCCCGATCAGCGCGTTTACTTTTAATACCCGCGCCGCCGCGTTCTTCGGCTCAAACTTCATGGCATCTTCGGCACTCGAAATCGCCCGCCCGAAGTCCCGCTTGCTCAGGTAAATCTGCGCCAGCCCGATGTGCGCCAGCGTCATGTTCGCCTGCTTCTTCACAACCTCCGTGTACTGCACCCGCGCCGCATCCAGATCGCCCCTCGATTGGTAGGCCCTGCCCAGGTTGTACCGGACCACAACGTTCTCCGGCGTCTTGCTCAACAGACTCTGCAGATCCGAAATCGCCTGCTTGGCGTCTTCCTTGTTTCCAAACGACAGCTTCAGCGACGACCTCATCGCCAGCGCTTCGTTGCTCGAAGGATCATCCTTCAACGCCTGTTCCACAATCGGCAGCGCATCCCCTGACCGCCCCTGCGACAGCCGCACCTGCGCCATCTGCAGACGGAACTCCGTCCGCCGGCCCGGAAACGCCGTCGCGCCCTGTTCATAGCTCTTGTATGCCTTATCAAACTCCCGCACGAACTGGTAGAACCGCCCCGCCTCCGAATAGGCCGCCGGATCTTCCTTCCGCGAGTTCATCATCCCCGCCAAAACCTGCTCTGCCTGATCCTTCCTTTGCGTGCCCCAGTACAGCGCCGCTTTCTCAACCACAAATCGCAGATTCTTCGGATTGTTCTTGATCTTCAGATCGACAACACTCTCCGCCTCCGGCAACTGCTTGCGCTGGACGTAGTTCGAAACCAGGAAGTCGTAAGCCGCCGTGAATTCGGGAGAGTCCGACACAATGCTCTTCGCAATCTTCTCGCCTTCCGCCCAATCGCCGGTTTGCGTCAACACCTGGCTCAGCGCGAATCGCAACTCCGGTTGCTTCGGCTTCAGCGCATCCGCCTTCCTGAAATTGTCAATCGCCTTGGTGTAACGCTCCGGATCCTTCTCGTCCGCCAGCGCCATGAAGCCCTTCAATCGGCACGCCTGGTAGGACGACGGGTTCTTCTTCTCCAACCGCTCGATCAACTGCTTCACTTCCGGCAGCACGCCTTCGTTCTTCTGCGGATTCGCCGCGAATACCAATAGGTAAATATCTGCCAGCTTGCCCGCCGCCACTTCGCTCTCCGCCGTCGGCAGCAGTTCCACCGCGCGGCTGTATGCCGAAACAGCCTCCCGCAATCCGCCTCGCTTGGCCTCCGCATCGGCCAGCTTCATGTACGCGGTACCGTATCTCGGATCCTTCCGGATCGCGTTCCGGTAGAGGAGAATCGCCTCCTTCAACTTCCCTTGCGCGACGTACTTATCGCCGTTCTCTACGTAGCGGACCTTCGCCTTGTTCGGGTCCAGGTTGCACCCCGCCGTCAGAAGAAGGGCCGCAGCCACGGGGAGAAGGAAAATATAGCACCGCTTCATGGTCTTTACGTCCAGAGACAATTGCACTCCTCTGAGATTACATGAATCATGGCCTCAAATGGAAACCAATCCGGACCGCCGTTCCCCTTTCCGGATCACCACTCCTTCGGCCCCTGTTCCACCCCCGGCGTCCGTCTATTCCACCGCTACCGTCGGTACCGCCGGCCCGCTCGACGGGCTGCTCACCCCGCCAATCTTCAGCGTCACCAGCAGCGCTGCGCCCCTTCGCCGGTACCACGGCACATACACCTGAATCCGGTACACCCCCACCAGGCCCGGCACCACCACGCTCTCCTCCACGTCCATCTCGGATTCCTTGATCGCCGGATTATCGAAAAACACCTGCACCGCATCCGTGTTCCCCACCGGCGTCGCCGGCGCCGGTTGGCCCGCCACCAGCCTCGGCGTCTTGGTCAACCCCAGGCCCGTCGCGAAAATCAGGATCCGCTCATCTCGCTTCGCCGCCGACGCCGGCGTCACGTGGCTGCCGTCCAGGTGGTAGATCGCCGGCAACTTTGCCGCCGCGTCATATAGCACCGCCGGCGCGTACTTGGTGAAGGTCAGGTTATACGCCGTCGATACCGTCTTCGTCTCGTAGTTCCGCACCACCACCGGATACCGTCCGGGCGTCAGCTCCGGAGGAATCTGCCCGTTGATCTGAGTCGGAGACGTCATCGACAGCGGCATCAGCACGCTGCCCGTGCTCGTCGTCAACGTCACGCACACCCCGCCCAGCGTCGAGACAAAAGCGCCCGAGTCAATGCTCGCTTGCGAACCCAGGTTCCGCCCATAGATCGAAATCAATCCCGCCTGCGCCACCGCCGTCGCCTGGCTGCCCAGGCTCACAATCCCATTCGTGCTGATCACCGGCCGGTCCGCCGTGGACGGCGCCTGCAGCGGCACCACGCTCAGGCCGCTCGTCGTCACCACATAGGCCGTCGCGTTCTGCGTGTCCACGGCCATCAGTCGGCCGTCGATGTTCACTCTCGTGGTCGCCACCACCGGAGCCGTCATCGACTCCAGCGCAGGGAACGTCGTCCCCTGCACCTGCCCCGTCGCCGGATTCACCAGCTCCACATACGCCGTGGTCGTCGGCAGCGCGTTCGCCGCCGTCAGCGGCGGCACAAATCGCGCGTACAGGCTGTTGCTGATCGCCGTCACTGCCGCAATCGGCTGCGCCACCGTCTGCCCCGGACGCCCGCCCGGCACCGCCACGCTCGCCACTGAACTCACCGGGGTCAGTGACTGGTTCAGCACCGTCCCGTTCACCACGAAATAGCTGCCCCCCGGCCCTGCCGTCACCGGCCCATACGCCCCCACGATCGGCGTCGCGAACACCTGCCGGCCCACCACGAAATCGTCGCTCAGCGCGTCGTACAGATACGCCATCCCATTCCCGGTCAGCAGGATCAGAAACTCGCCGTTCGGCGTCGCCGCCATCGTGAACGGCGCAGTCACCGTCGTCGATCCGATAATCGCGCTCTGCGGCCTCGGAATCGCTTCGTCATCCTGCACCTTCCATAGCGTTCCGTTGCTCATGATGATCTGTAGCCCGCGCTCCGTCGCCGCAATCACCGATGGAGTCAGAATCCCGGCCGTCGCGTTGAACGGCAGTGCCGGAAACTTGATCTTCCGCACAATCTCCTGCGTGTCCAGATCCACCAGAACTATCGACTCGCCCCCCGCGTTCGCCACCCACAGATACAGCCCGCCCGGCGCTATCGACACCGACCGCGGCCGCTGCCCCACCTTGATCGGCGTCATAAACGCCTTCGCCCTCAGATCGAATACTTCAATCCGGTTCAATCCCGCGTTCGCGATATACAGCCGCTGCCGCGCGTTGTCCACCGCCACGTCCACCAGCCCGTCCGTCGATACCGGCCCCACATCCACCGGCACAATGTCGCCCCGCGCGTCCGAATCCCGCATGTTCTGATACACCCGGATCTGCGCCGGAATGTTCACCGCCTCCTGCGCCGTCACCGTGAAATCGTTCGGCGTCACCGTCCCCGGCGACCGCGCGTTCGCCTGGGCGTACGTGAACACCAGCCGCGCGCCCTGTCCATCCTGCTCCACCCGCACCGCCGGCGCCGCCGACGTCGTCGACGTCGTCGCCACCGCCGCCGCCGAAGCCGTGAATCGGCCCGTCCCCGGATTCTGCAGCCCCAGCGCCACGCTCCGGATCGGCGACGTCACTCCGCACTGGTCGTTCCCCAACAGCACCGTCCGCCGCTCCGCCACCGCCAGCGGAAACTCTCGCACCCGGTTCACCGGAATGATCGTGAACCCCGAATCCGATAACGCATACACCGTCGTGCCGTCCGACGAGATCACCATGGTCCCCGACAGGTTCTCCGGCAGCTTCAGCGCCAGCCCCGTCAGCATGTTGTCCGGATCGTTCAAATAGAACTGGCTCACGTTCGCTTTCGCCGGCGGCGTCTGCACCGGCGCGAAGTTGAACGCCGAATACAGAATCGACCCGTCCGGCGAAAACACGCTCCCGCCCTGGTTCTGCTGGACGTTGAAGTTCGCCCCCGACGGCAGCGCGTGCGGCAGGTTCGACGAACTCTGCTGCGCAATCACCTGTAGTGTCTCGGCATCGAACAACCGCAGCCCCGCCATGAACTTCTTCCCGTCCGGAGCCACCGCCAGCACCGTCGAACTCTCATTCACCGTCCGCGATCGCAACACCGTCCCCGATTCCACGCTGTACACGAACAGCGCCCGCGTCGTCGTCCCCGTCGCCAGGAACCCGAAGATCATCGCCCGGTCCTGCGTCGCTGTCAGGTTCGTCCGCGCCGCGAACGCCACCTTGCCCGAAGGCGGCGGCAGCAGCGGAGACGCCGGCGGCGGCGGCGTCACCAGCACATTCTGGATCGAACTCGTATCCCCCTCCGCGCCCGGATCGAACACCAGCAGCACGTTCGCCGTGTTGTTCTGCCCCGTCCCAATCGTCGTCAACAACACCCGGTCCAGACCGTCGCTCGTCCGCCCCACCGCCACGCCCTCCGGCTTCGCCGGCAGACTCACGCTCCGCCGCACCACCGGCTGATTCCCCGTGATGTCGATGACGTTCAGCGACGATCCGTCAAAGCACGTCACATACAGCGTCGTCCCATCCGAACTCATCGCCGCGCTCATCGGCGTCGCGTCCGTGCTCACCGCCGCCAGAAACCGCCGCTGGCTCGTCGAATAGACCTCCACCCTCCGCTGCCCCGTGTTCACCAGATACAACCGGCCCCGCGCCTCGTCCAGCACCAGGTCCGCCGCCCCGCCCAACAGGTAGTTGATTCCGCCCGACGTCGTCGGCGACACCACCGTCCCGATCGTGGCGTCCGTGCGCTGCCCTATCGCCGGCCAACCCAGCAAAATCAGCACTACCGTGAGGAAAACAAGTACCCTTGGCATCGATTAGCCTAACAGTATACAACCCGCTCTCCAAACCTGAGTTGCGCCGCTGCCATCCTCCTATCTCAGCGCCGCCACCAGCATGTTGGACCTCCTCAGAATCTCCAGCGCCGCCAGTTCCACCTGGTAGCCCGCATCGAAATACTGCCCCCACTTCTCCTGCTCCAGATACCGCGCCTCCTCCACTTGCTTCATCGTCGCCCGCCCCTCTTCCATCTGCGCCAGCATTACCGTCACCTGCTCCCGCGCCACCTCCAGATCCATCTTCGCCACCTCCTTCACCGCCTGCGCGTCCCTCAACTGGTCCCGCTTCTGCTTGAACTCCGCCTCCACCTTCGACCGCTGCTGCGCGATCTTCATCCTGATCCGCCGCGCATCCACCTCCGACTGTGCCGCTCTCGCCTCATCCGAGCTGTTCGCGAACAACGGCACCTGAATCGACGCCCCGATCTGCCCGTTGTGCCGCTGAAACGTATTGAAATAGTCCTCGTAGTTGTTGAACTTCGCCAGCAACCCATACTGCGCCACCAGATCCACCTTCGGCAGCTTCGCCGCCCGCATCGCCCGCGCCTCCAGATTCTTCGCCGCCAACTCGCTCTCCAGCCGCCGGATCTCCAGGTCGCTGTTCGTCGCCTCTTCCAATGCCTTCTGCCCGTCCGCCGGTAGTTCCATCGACCCCCGCGCTTCTCCCGCCGGCACAATCTCCTCGCTCGGCGGCAACCCCAACACCATCGCCAACGCCCTCGAATAGGACGCTACCGACGACTCAAACGACCTCACCCTCATCCGCGCCCGCGCCACGTTCGCCGCGCTCTTCTTCCCCTCCACCGGCAACTCCCGTCCCTCCTCCACCCGCAGCCGCACCGCTGCCTCCACCCTCTGCAACTGCTCCGCCTGCCGCACCGCCAAGTCCTTGCTCTTCCCTGCCCTCTCCAGATCCAGAAACATCGCCGCCACCCGCAGCGCCAGGTCCTCCTGCACCGCTGCCGTCGAAAGCGCCGCCGTGCGCACACTCTCTTTCGCCTGCGCCACCTGATAGCCCTGCTGTGGATTCCACAAGCTCCTCACAGCCTTCGCCTGGATCACCGACGGCGACGCCCCTTCGATACTCATGGGCATCCCGCTCGTGTACGCCAGTCCGCTACCCACAATCACCCGCGGCACCAGCGGCTCCTTCACCGCCTGCACCTCCAGCGCCGCCTTCTGCTCGTCCAACCGCGCTAGCAGCAGATCCGGGCTCTGCTTCAAGGCCAGCGCCACGGCATCTCTCAATGTCATCACCCGCTGCTCGCCATGGCAGCATCCCGCCGCCATCACCGCCGTCATCGCCGCCACCATCGATCGCTTCATGTTCATGCTCTTCTCCCTATGGGTGTGCCATCACTCCGCTGCGCCCAATCCCCGCCAGGCGCTTCATCTCGCTGGCCGCTAAACTCCGGTTGAATACCGCCACTCCACCAATCCACCCTGTGAACCCCACGCTGCGCGACGAGTGGATCACTCGCCCCACCGTGAACGGTCCGCCCTCTTCCGCCCTCCGCGGCCGGTACAGGTCGTGCCCAAACCAGAACGGATTCGCCTTCAGCGCCACCAGTTCGCGCCTCGCCACTCTCCCCTTCACTCGCGTCACTCTCACCCGTGTATACTCGAACTCCTCCATCGTCACCCGCTCCGCTCCGTCGCTCTCCACTGTCACCTTCCGCGCCTTCTTCTCCGGCGGCACATAAAACTGATCCGCCGGAAACGCCGCATCCTCCCCCTCCTGCACCCCCGGCTGCCGCCGCAGCTCCGCCTGCTTCCAACCCCGCGCCGGCCATTGGTAGAACGGATGCCTCTCCGGATTCTCGATCCAGAACTCCTGCGCCTCCCCGTTGAAATACGCGGTCACCCGGTTCTTCGCGTTGTCGAATGTGAACCCCACCACCGTCCACTTCGCGTCCACCTCGCCCTCACCTGCCAGCGGGATCACCTCCCGCGTCACCGCCATGTTCCGCGCGTACTTGTCCCCGAAACTCTTCCCCCCGTTCTCCGACACATGCACCGCCGACGCCCCCGGATTGCCCGCCAGCCCAGCGAAAATCGCATACTGCCGCCGGCCCGCCTCCACCCTCTTCGCCATCCCCTCCGCCGTCTTCAGGTCCGTCCCCTCATGCCAGATCCCCGCTATCGCGTGGTTCCCGCTCGTCCGCACCACCCACGCCACCATCGACACCGATCCCTTCGCTCCCTTCACGTCGATGCCCGAATCGTGCATCGCCGCCCGCGGCACCAGCAATACCGGCCGGAAACTCGCCTCTTTCTCCGCCCGGAACTCCACCGCCTCTCCAAACGGACCCCGCCCCAGCCGCCGAAAATCCGCCTCCGTCGCCGCCCGCCCCTCGCCCCAGTAATCCAACACGTAGTTCGCCGCGCGCAGCCGCAAATCGTGCCGCTCGCCTTTCGGCACATAGGGCGCGAACAGGCCCTCGTCCATCTTCACGAAATCCCAGAACGCCGCCAGCCCGCGCGTCTTCGTCACCTCCTCCACGCGCTTCTCATACTCCCCCGCCTGCGCCGCGTAGGCCGCCGCCAGCAATAACACCGCCGCTCTACTCATAGCGCAGCGCCTCGGTCGGATTCAGCCGCGCCGCCCGGTTCGCCGGCAACAGTCCGAACAGCACGCCCACCACGAACGACACCCCAAACGCCACCCCGATCGACAACATCGAAATCGGAATCTTCACCTCCTCCTGCGCCAGGTTCGCCGCCAGCGGAATCGAGATCCCGGCCAGAATCCCCAACAATCCGCCGCCTACGCTGATCAGCACCGCCTCCAGCAGAAACTGCAGCAGCACCGCCTGCCTCGACGCCCCCAACGACATCCTCAACCCGATCTCCCGCGTCCGCTCCGTCACGGTCACCAGCATGATGTTCATGATCCCGATCCCCGAGATCAGCAGCGCAATCGCGCTCACCAGCATCAGCACGATCGTCAGCACCGTCGCAATCGTCGACGCCGTCTCCAGAATCGCCGTCAGGTTCTGCACCGTGTACCGCGCCCCCGGCCTGTGCCGCGCCGACAGTATCCCCGCCACCGCCTGCGTCACCGCCGGCACGTCTTCCGCCACCCTCACCTGCAGGTACATCGGATCCACCCGCTCCACCGCCTCGAAGTACCGCTGCACCGTGAACGGAATCAGCGATGCCCCGTTATCCCCCAGCTCAGACTGCCCGAACGTCGACGTCCGCTCCTTGAAGATCCCCACAATCGTGAACTGCAGCCCGTGGATCTTAATCACCTGCCCCAGCCCCTTGTCCGCCCCGCCAAACAGTGTCACCGCCAGTTTGTCATCGAGCAGCGCCACCTTCTGCCGCAGCTCCACATCCGACGGATCGAAGAACCGCCCGCCCACCAACTGCAGGTTCCGAACCTGCGCATAGAACTCGTCCGTCCCAATCACCCGCACGTCCCGCTCCCGCCCGTCCACCACCATCCGGTCCGTCGAGTTGATTACCGCCGATGCCGCCACCAGCCGCTCGCCCAACTGCTGCCGCACCGCCTCCACATCCGCCAGCTTCACGTAATCGGCGTCCGCCTTCGTCGCATCCTGCGTCCCCGCGTCGTAATACGCCGAAACCAGGTTCGAACCGATCCCCCGGATCTTGTCCAGAATCAGATCCCGGCTCGTGATCGAAATCGTTACCACCAGAATCACGCTCGCGTTTCCAATCAGCAGCCCCAGCGCCGTCAGCAGCGTCCGTACGCGGTTCGCCTGCAACGCCTGGTAGCTGAATCGGAACGCCTCCAGAATGAACTGCAGCTTAGGCACTCTCGCTCTTCTCCGCCAGCGCCGCCCGCCCGGCCGCCAGCACCTCCAGAATCTTCTCCACGTCGTACACCGCCCCGCCCCACGCTCCGCCGCTCACATCCTGCAGCGCCGCCCACAGCCGCGTGTCGTCCGGCAGTAGCGGGTCGGCCGCCAGATCCTCCCGCGGCGTCCTTTCGCTCAAATCCACACCCACCACATTCACCGTCCCCTCCAGCCTGTTTCTATCGATCACAATCTCGATCACATCTCCATCCCGCAGCTTCCCCAGCGGCCCTCCGGCCAGCGCCTCCGGCGACACGTGCCCGATGCACGCCCCCGTCGACACCCCCGAAAACCGCGCGTCCGTCAAGAGCGCCACGTGCTTTCCAAACGGCAAATACTTCAACGCCGACGTCAACTGATACGTCTCTTCCATCCCCGACCCCAACGGACCCCGGCACGCCAGCACCAGCACGTCGCCCGCCTGAATCTTCCCATCCTTGATCGCCGCAATCGCCGCCGCTTCCGTCACGAACACCCGCGCCGGCCCGCGCTTCCTGTACACCCCGTCCTCGTCCACCACGCTCCGGTCGATCGACGTCGCCTTGATCACCGAGCCCTCTGGAGCCAGGTTCCCCTTCGGAAAACACACCGTCGACGTGATTCCGCGCCCCCGCGCCTCCGCCGGACTCATGATCACATCCCCCGTCGCAATCCCATCTCTCTCTTCCAGCAGCTTCCTCAAAACCCTCCGCCGCTCGCTCTGCTCCCACCAGTCCAAAGCCTCGCCCAGCGTCACCCCCGACGCCGTCTTCACTCCCGTCTTCAACAAACCCTCCCGCCGCAGGTGCAACATCACCTCCGGCACCCCGCCTGCCAGAAATACCTGCACCGTCGGGAAGTTCCGCGGCCCGTTCGGCAGCGCGTCCACAATCCGCGGTACCGCCCGGTTCACCCGCGCCCAATCGTCCACTGCCGGCCGCTTCAACCCCGCATGGTAGGCCACCGCCGCCAGATGCAGAATCAGGTTCGTCGATCCCCCGAACGCCGCATGCACCACCAGCGCATTCTCCAGCGACTCCCCGGTCAACAGATCCGCCATAGTCCATCCGCGCGACTTCATCAGCAGCGCCGCCCGCGCCGACCGCCGCGCCATGTCCAGCCAGATCGCCTGCCCCGACGGCGCCAGCGCCGCATGCGTCAGCGTCATCCCAAACGCCTCCGCCACTACCTGCGAAGTCGCCGCCGTCCCCAGGAACTGGCACCCGCCCCCCGGCGTCGCGCACGCTCTGCACCCCATCTCCGCCGCATACTCCAGCGTGATCTCGTTGTGCGCATACCGCGCCCCAATCGACTGGATCACCGCCGCGTCTTCCCCGCTCTCCGGCGGCAGCGTCACCCCACCCGGCACCAGCACGCACGGCAACTCCCGCTGCGCCGCCAGCGCCATCATCATCGCCGGCAGACCCTTATCGCACGTCGCCACCCCCAGCACTGCCCCCCGCCGCGGCAGCGATCGAATCAGCCGCCGGAACACCGTCGCCGCATCGTTCCTGTATGGCAGCGAATCGAACATCGCCGGTGTGCCTTGGCTCCGCCCATCGCACGGATCCGAGCAGTACGCCGCAAACGGCACCGCGTCCAGCTCTTTCAACTCCCGCGCCGCCGCCTCCACCTGCAGACTCACTTCCCAATGCCCCGTGTGATACCCCAGCGCCACCGGCCGCCCGTCTGGGCCCCGCAGCCCCCCATGCGTCGAGAGGATCAGTACTTCGTCCCCGCCCAGCTTCGCCGGCTCCCATCCCATCCCCGCGTTCATCGTCCAGCCAAACAAATCCCCCGACGGCGCATTCCTCAGCATCTCCGCCGTAAACGGCAGCGACCCCGCCGGCCCCGCCGCTTTCGACGATACATCCCACAACCCGCGGTCCCCGGAGTCCAAAACGGTAGAAACGGACGGTATTTGCTTGCCCATCGGATCTGTCTCTTCATCATAGTTTGCCGTCCCGGCTGGCCGTGGGCCAAAATGAAATGATCCTGTTCAACCTGGAGCCCCGTCCTTGCTACAGAACCACAGCGCACCGCACAACAGCTCCGGTCTGGTCGCCGTCTACCCCGGATCTTTCGATCCCGTCACTGCCGGACACCTCGACCTCATTCAGCGCTGCGCCCCCCTCGTGGGGCGCCTCGTCGTCGCCGTCCTTCGCAATGCCCACAAACAACCCCTCTTCTCTCTCGAAGAACGCGTTCAGATGCTCCGCGAAGTCCTCAGCGATTACCCCAACGTCGAGGTAGACTCCTTCGACGGCCTCCTCGTCGACTACGCCCAGCACAAAAAGGCCCGCCTGCTTCTGCGCGGCATCCGCGCCATCTCCGACTACGAATACGAGCTTCAGATGGCACTCATGAACCGCCGCCTCGCCCCTGACATCGAAACAATGTTTATGATGGCAGGAGAGGCTTATTCTTTCATCAGCTCCAAACTCGTGAAAGAAGTCATCGGACTGGGCGGCGATGTCAGAGGCTTGGTTCCCCCGTCCGTTGAACTGGCTCTTATGAAACGATTCCCGCGAAAACCCTAACCGGGGCCCTTCCGCGATGAATCTCAATCCCGGTGCAAGCGGGTCTTCTTTCACGGCCGTACTGGGCCGGCCGCACGCACCTGATGGCAATTGAAGGCAATCTAAAGGCAGAGCGTTTCACTCCATGCAACAGTCGTCTATCTCCCTGGCTGACCGGATCCATTTGATCAGCGTCTCCTCCACCGCCCGCGTCTCGGCCGAAGCGGAAAAACTCCGCCGCGCCGGCCACGATGTCGTCGATTTCGGCGTCGGCGAGCCCGACTTCCCCACCCCCGATAACATCAAGCGAGCCGCCATCGCCGCCCTCGATCAGAACTTCACCAAATACACCGCCATGGCCGGCGTCCAGGAACTCCGCCAGGCCGTCTGTGACCGCCATAAACTCGACTTCGGCACCTCCTACTCCGTGCCCGAATGCGTCGTCTCCGTCGGCGGCAAGCACGCCATCTTCAATACCGCCCAGGTCCTCATCAACGAAGGCGACGAGGTCATCATCCCCGTCCCCTACTGGGTCACCTACTACGACGTCGTCAACTTCTCCGGCGGCAAGGCCGTCCTCGTCGAAACCCAGGAAAGCGAAGGCTTCGCCCTCACCGCCGCCCAGATCGAAAAGGCCATCACGCCCAAAACCCGCCTCATCCTCGTCAACTCGCCCTGTAACCCCTCCGGCGCCCTGGTCGAACGCGCCGAGTTCGAAAAGATCGCTCACCTCGCCAAAAAGCACGGCATCTTCCTCATGACCGATGAGTGCTACTGCCGCTTCCTCTACGACAGCGATCCTTACTCCGTCGCGGCGCTCCCCGGCATGAAGGAAACCGTCATCGTCGCCGGCTCGCTCTCCAAAACCTACGCCATGACCGGCTGGCGCATCGGCTTCACTCTCGCCCCCGCCGAAATCTGCTCCGCCATCATCAAGCTCCAGTCCCACTCCACCTCCAACCCCACCTCCATCGCCCAGAAGGCCGCCATCGAAGCCCTCACCGGCGACCAGAGCTCCGTCGACGTCATGCTCGCCGAATACCGCAACCGCCGCGCCTATGTCGTCGAACGCCTCCGCGCCATGCCCGGCGTCACCTGCCCCGAACCCCGCGGCGCGTTCTACGCCTACCCCAACATCAACGGCGCTCTCGGCGCCGAAGGCCTCCGCTCCCCCATGCAGTTCGCCGAAAAGCTCCTCGCCGAATCCCACGTCGCCGTCGTCCCCGGCGAAGCCTTCGGCACCGAACACCACGTCCGCATCTCCTACGCCACCTCCATGGAGAACATCAGGAAAGGCCTCGACCGCATCGAAGCCTTCCTCCGGGCCAACTAATTCCTTGCTGCGAGGCAGGCGCCCACGCCTGCCTCCCGCCCCCAGACCCGGCTCTCGGCGAACCACCTCAAGGCGAATCGGTTACCCTAAAAGTACCCTGGCAGGTGCCCGTATCCGTGACTCGCTGGCTCCCACTCATCCTCCTCACCTTCTTCCTTACCGCCTGCTCCTCCCAGGCCGACCGCGAACCCACCCTCGCCCAGGCCTACACCGGCCCCGTCTCCCTCCAGGTCCGCGACGAACTCGCCGCCCGCGCCGAACTCGTTGCCACCCTCAAGCACGGTGAACGCATCGACATCATCGGCCAACGCCGCCGCTTCTACAAGGTCCGCACCTCCACCGGCGCCGTCGGCTGGGTCGACGGCCGCCAACTCCTTACCACCAGCGACATGGACGCCCTCCAGACTCTCGCCGAACGCGCCGCCAAGGCCCCCTCCCAAGGCCGCGCCACCGTCTTTGAACCGCTCAACGTCCACTCCGCCCCCAACCGCCAGGCCCCCAGCTTCTTCCAGATCGCCCCCGACGCCCAGGCCGACGTCATCGCCTACGAACGACATCCCCGCGTCCCCTTCGTCGCCCCCGAGTTCATCCCTGCGCCCCCCGTCCGCCCCACCCGCAAGAAGGCGAAAAAACTGGAATTCCCTCCCCCGCCCCCCTGACGCCCCCCATGGACGATTGGACCCTCATCCGTTCCAAAGACGGCAGAGCCGGCTGGGTCCTCACCCGCATGCTCTTCATGGCCATCCCCGACGAGGTCGCTCAATATGCCGAGCGCGCCCGCATCGCCGCCTACTTCTCCATCGGCGCCGTATCCAGCCACGGCGAAACCAAGCCCGTCTGGCTCTGGGCAACCCTCTCCCAGCCCGGCGCCGGCAACGACTTCGACAACCTCCGGATCTTTACCTGGAGTCCCCGCCGCCGCCGCTACGAAACCTCGTTCATCGAACGCGGCATCAACGGCTCCCTCCCCATCCTCATCCACGCCAGCCCCGACCCCGCCACCGCCGCCAGCTTCCGCGTCGTCGTCGTCGAAAAGAACGGCGCCCGCGTCGAGCGCGATTACGCCCTCTCCTCCTTCCGCGCCCACATCGTCTCCCGCCGCCCCGCCCAGCCCCACCCACCCTGGTACGTCGCCCCCATCCGCAAACGCCCCACCATCCCCACCGAGGATGACGAAGATCCACCCAACACCACTCCCCCAGGCAAATCCCTCCTGGACCGCCTCAAAGACCGCTTCCGCCGCTAGAAGCCAAGCGAAACCGTATTCCCCCGAGACAAACTCTAGCGGCCACCGTGGTGCCATATTCCCCCGAGACAAAGTCTCGGGGCCACCGTGCAGCCCGATCCCCCCGTGGTGCCATATTCCCCCGAGACGAAGTCTCGGGGCCACCGTGCAGCCATATTCCCCCGAGACGAAGTCTCGGGGCCACCGTGGTGCCCTATCCCCCCCTCAGAACTCCACCCGATCCATAGCCAGAAACTCCCGAATATGCGGATGCGGACACTCCTCCAGCCCCTCCACCCGCCCAAAGTAAATCACGCGCCCCTCAAACAACACCACCACCGTATCCGCCACTCTCCGCATCAGATCCAGATCGTGTGTCACCACCACCGACGTCAACCTCAACTGCTTCTTCAGCCGCAGCATCAGGCTCGCCAGCCGGTCCGACATGATCGGATCCACCATCGTCGTTGGCTCATCGTACAAAATGCACTCCGGCTGAGCCGCCAGTGCCCGCGCCATCGCCACCGCCCGCCGGTGCCCCGTCGACAGATCCGACGGGTAACTATCCTCGTATTCCCCCAGATCCACCATCTCCAGCAGCCCGCGCACCACGTCCATCCGGTTCACTTCGTTGTAGTCTTCCCGCAACTCCAACGAAAACAATATGTTCTCACCCACCGTCAGCGAATCGAACAGCGCCCCGCTCTGGAACACCATCGTCACCTTCCGCCGGATCTCCCGCCACTCCGCTTCCTGCAGATCCGTCACATCCCGGTATCCCACGATGATCCGCCCCTCATCCGGCCGCAGAAACCCCATGATGTGCTTCAGGCTCACACTCTTCCCCACCCCGCTCCGCCCGATAATCCCCAACGTCTGCCCCGCATCCACATGAAATGAGCAATCGACTAAAACGGGGCTGTCGAACGTCTTAGAGACGTGCCGAAACTCCAGGTAATGGGGATAACTGTCGACTACACCAGACATTTCTGCCATTCCTCCGGGGTGTTGACGTTCTTGAGAAACTCTTTCGATTGAACCGGATACAGAGAAACCAGCAGATGATCCAGCAAACCGCGAACCGCGTACCGGCCGCCCTCCAGCGCCTCCGTCACCTTCTCCAGAACCCGCCTGTGGTACACCGCGCACAACGGCTCAGCCGCGCCTTCCCGGCCCGCCTGCGCCGCCACCACGTCTGCCTCGCTCCCCTCCGCCGCCTCCAGCAGCCCCCGCAACAGCCCTTCCTCCACGCCCGGCATGTCGCAGGCCACAATCAGGTTCCACTCCGCCTCGCCCGCCTTCAGCGCCGCTTCAATCCCGCTCAGCGGTCCGCACCCGGCATAGCTCTCTTCCAGGCACCTCAATCCCAAATGGCCGTATCGATCCCCCCCTCCCACCAGCGTCACTCGCCCGGCAGCCTTGCGCGCCTCACCCGCCACCCACTCCACCAGGGTCGTCCCTCTGTAGCTCAGCAGTGCCTTGTCACACCCCATCCGTCGGCTGCTCCCACCCGTCAACACAAATGCGGCGCCCGGCATGAGACAATTTTAGCAGCCGGTCAAGGGCCTTCCCCTAATCGATTCAGGCGATTCGACGTTCTCCAGACACTGTTTCAGGGCTATAATCGTAAAAACGGATTGACACACTTTTGTTTGATGATCGGAATCCTCGCCGTTCTGCCGGCCCTCGCTTCAGCCGCTGAGGCCACGCAGATCTCGTCCACCGTGCGCGCTGATTCGCGCACCGGGCGCCTCGTGCGCCGCACCGTCGTCGCACCCACCCCCGTCGCCGCCCGCGCCGTGGCCCCCAAGCTCATCGCCCCCAAAGACATCCCCTCACCGGCCCTCCCCGCGCCCACCCATACCGCAGCCATCGACGAAATCGTCGAGCAAGCCGCCCGCGCCCACAGCGTGGACCCCCTCCTCGTCCATTCCGTCATCCGCGTCGAAAGCAACTACGACCCCTTCGCCGTCTCCCCCAAGGGCGCCGCCGGCCTCATGCAACTCATCCCCGCCACCGCCCGCCGCTTCGGCGTCTCCAACAGCTTCGATCTCCGCGAAAACATCACCGCCGGCGTCAAATACCTCAAGTATCTCCAGAACCTCTTCGGCGACGACCGCCTCGCCCTCGCTGCCTACAACGCCGGCGAAGGCGCCGTCCAGCGCTACGGCAACATCCCCCCTTTCCCCGAAACCGAACAGTACGTCTACAAGGTCGGCAAACAATACGGCGAAGCCCGCAAACGCCAGCAGCCGCAGCCCTCTGAAAAACAGCAGGCCGCCGTCCAGCCTGCTCAGCCGCAGCCCGAACCCTTGCGCCAACTCGAAGTCACCACTGACGCCGAGGGCCGCGTGATTCTGAAGACTCGCTAGGAGGACCCTCTGCGCCTGCGCCCCACTCTCCGGTTCCTGACCAGCGCCGCTCTCCTGCTGGCGCCTCTGTCCGGGATGGCGCAGAGTCCCGCTAAGTCCGCCTCATCGCCCGTCACCGTCCGCTCTGTCCGCTTCTGGTCCCTCGCCCAGGGCACCCGCATCGCCATCGAAATCAGCGCCGAAACCCGCTATAAGTACGACCGCCTCCACGATCCCGAACGCCTCTTCCTCGATATCCTCGATTCGAAGTCCGCCGTCGGCGACAAGGCCTTCCAAACCATCAAGGTCGCCGATCGCCTCCTCCGCCAGATCCGCGTCGCCCAAAAGGAGAACCAGGTCACCCGCATCGTCCTCGACCTCGAACAGCCCGTCGATCACGAAATCACCCAGGCTGCCAACCCCAATCGCATCCTCATCGAACTCAGGCTGCCGGGCCGCTCCGCCGAAACCCGTCTCTCCAAAGGCGTCACCGGCAAACAGCGCATCGAACCCCAGCCTGCGCCGCCCCTCCCTGCCCCCGCTCCGCCGGCGAAATCCGAGTTGGCCGCCGCCAGGCACGCCGAAACCAGACCCGCCGAAAGCACGCCCACCGAAACTGCACCCGCCGATTCCAGGCCTGCCCCCGCGCCCGCGCCGCCGCCTCAGCCCACCTCCGCCGAACCTCCTGCTGCCGCCGCTGCCCCCGGACCCCGGCCCGTCGACAAAGACCTCTCTGCCCCAGCCGACCGCGCTATCAACGCCAAAGGCGCCAACCCCACCACCTCCGGCAAGCGCTCCCTCACCCGCTCCCTCGGTCTCCGCATCGAACGCATCGTCATCGATCCCGGCCACGGCGGCCACGACCACGGCACCACCGGCCCCTCCGGCCTCGCCGAAAAGGACCTCGTCCTCGATGTCAGCCTCCGCCTCGGCGCCCTCGTCGAACAGCGCCTCGGCGCCGAAGTCGTCTATACCCGCGACTCCGACGAGTTCATCACCCTCACTGACCGTCCCGCCAAGGCCAACCAGCTGCGCGCCGACCTCTTCCTCTCCATCCACGCCAACTCATCCCCCCTCAAGGCCATCTCCGGCTCCGATGTCTACTTCCTCAACTTCACCAACTCCAAGGAATCTCTCGACGTCGCCGCCCGCGAAAATGCCGGACACGGAAAGTCCATCTCCGAACTCAAAGACCTCGTCCAGAAGATCGCCCTCACCGAAAAACTCGACGAGTCCAAGGACTTCGCCGCCCGCATCCAGTCGCCCCTATCTTCCACCTGGACCCGCATGAACCCCACCGCCAAGAATCGCGGCGTCAAGAAGGCCCCATTCGTCGTCCTCATCGGTGCTTCCATGCCCGCCGTCCTCGCCGAAATCGGCTTCATCAGCAATCCCAAGGACGAAGCCCTGCTGAAAAAGCCCGATCAGCGCCAGCGCATCGCCGAAGCGCTCTTCAAGGGCATCCAGCAATACGCCGCCAGCCTCGGCCAGACCACCTCCGCCTCCTCCGAACCATCTCCCTCCGCCACTCACTCCGCCCGCTGATCGTCCGCCCGAATGAACTCCACCCGGTTCCGCCCGCGGCTCTTCGCCTGATACAGCGCGAAATCCGCCGCCCGGATCAGCTCTTCCACTCCCACCGCCGACTCCGGCTCCAGCGCCGTCACACCGAAGCTCGCCGTCACCGCCACCTGCCCCCCCTGCGAATCCAACGGCTCTTTCTCGATCGAATTCCTGAGCCTCTCCGCCTGCGCCACCAGCGCCGCCTCCGGACACCGCGGCACAACCACCAGAAACTCCTCCCCTCCATAGCGCCCGAAACTGTCATACGACCGCACCGCCCCCATCACTCGCTCCGCCACCGCCTTCAACACCTCATCCCCCACCTGGTGCCCCTTGCTGTCGTTCACTCGCTTGAAGTGATCCACATCCATCATCACCACCCCCAACGTCGACTTCTCCCGCCGCGCCCGGTCGACTTCCTTCGCCAACTGTTCCAGTATCGACGTCCGGTTCCAGACCCCCGTCAGCGCATCCCGCGTCGCCTGCTCCCGCAGCGCCTCCTGCGTCTTTACTAGCTCTTCCTGCAGATCTACAATCCGCCGCCCCGCCCTCAGCCGCACCTCCAGCTCAAACTTGTCGAACGGCTTCACCACATAATCGTCCGCCCCGGCCCCCAGCCCCGCCACGATGTCTTCCCTCAACCCCTTCGAAGTCAGCAGAATCACATACGTGTACCGCGCCACCCTCCGCGACCGCAACATCCGGCACAGGTCCAGACCCGAGTGCACCGGCATCATCCAATCCAGAATCGCGATCTCCGGCGCATCTTCCGATTTCAGCCGGGCCCACGCCTTCCCCCCATCCTCCACACTCTCCACCTCATAGCCCCAACCTTGGAGCGAGGCCTCCAGCAGCCGCCTCATTACCAGGCTGTCGTCCGCGATTAAAACTCTCATCGAGACTCCCACCCCTCAGCACCATATGTTATCAGTTGTTACGTTTTGCGGTCCTCTCCTGCCCGTACCCCACTGCGGGCACGCCGCCCGCCTGGTCCCCCTATGCCTTGCCTCGCAGCACCCCTTCGAAGTACATCGGCTTCAGCACGTGCACCTTCAGCTCCCAACCCACCGCGTGCTCGACACCCGGATCCAGGAACGGGATGGTCGGCGTCGGCTTCTTGTCGTACCCAAACTCCGCCAGCAGCACTTTGCCATACTCCGTCACTACCGGACAGGCCGTATACCCGTCGTAGCGCCGCTGCGGCTCCTTCCCCTCCATCAGGGCCACCAGGTTTGCCGCCGCCACCGGCGCCTGCATCCGCACCGCCGCGCCCGTCTTACTGGTCGGCAACGCCGCCACGTCCCCCAGTACCACTACTTCCCGGAAACTCTTGTGCAACAGCGTCTCCTTGTCCGTCGGAACCCAGTCGGCGCCCGCCGACAGCCCCGATTGCCGCACAAACTCCGGTGCCCGCATCGGCGGGACAAAGTGCAGAAAATCGTACTCTACCGTCACCTCTGCCTCTGACCCATTCGGCCGGAACACCGCCTTCCTGGCCCCGGCGTCCACCCGCATCAGCCTGTGGTTCCACTCCACTGGGATCCCCCTCTGCGCGTAGATCGCAATCATCCGCTGATTGAACACCGGCACGTCGAACAGATGGTCCAGCGCCGAGTAATACCGGAAATCCACCTTCTGCCGGCTCCCCTGCCGCCGGCAGTAGTCCTCCGCGATCAGGTTGATCTTCTTCGGCGCGCCGCCGCACTTCAGCTTCGTCCAGGTGTCGGTGAAGATCGCCCGTCCACCCGTTTCCGAGAGCTTCTGGATCGCCGTCCAGCACCTCTGCGACCCCGCATAGTCGTAGATGCAGTGTACGTTTCCCTCGCCCAACCGCGCCCGCTCCACCCCTTCGATCGCCCCAAAATCCATCTCCAGTCCCGGACACAACACCAGAAAGTCGTAGCTCACCGCGCCGCTCTTCGCCGTCACCACGCGCTTCCGCTCCGGCTCCGCCCCCACCACCATGTCTTCCAACCACCGCACCCCCGCCGGCACGAACTCCGCCTCCGGCCGCACCACATCCCCCGCCGCAAACACGCCCGCCGCCACCAGCGTGAACCCCGGCTGGTAATAATGCGTCCGCTCCGGCTCTATCAACGTGATCTGCGCGTTCTTTAGCGCCCGCCGCAGCCGCGAAGCCACGGCCAGCCCGGCCGTGCCCCCGCCTACAATCACCACATGACCCTTGGCCTCGCTCGACGGCACGTCATTCGCATTCCACCGGTACGCCCCATACCCTGCCGCTGCCGCCCCCAAGCCGCCCGCCACCAGAAACCCACGCCGACCGATACCTGATTGTTTCGTCACCTCAGTTCCTATTATCTCAAATTCGGCCACTGCGCCAACCCGCCATCCCTGCCACAATATATACTGCCAACGAGACCAATGCGCAATCTCCTCGTCCTGATCCTCCTCTGCCTGCCCCCCCTCGCCGCTCAATCCGCCCCCGCGGCCAACTACGACGAGTCTAAGGTCGGCAACTACACCCTCCCCGATCCTCTCACCCTCTCCAACGGCAAGCCCGTCAATGACGCCGCCGCCTGGAACCGCCTGCGCCGCCCCGAAATCCTCCATCTCTTTGAGGACCAGGTCTTCGGCCGCACCGTCGCCCCCGCCGGCAATCCCCTTTTCGAGATCACCGAGGCCGCCGGTAAGGCCCTCGATGGCAAGGCCATCCGCCGCCAGGTCACCATCTGGCTCACCGGGAAGAAGCCCGGCCCCAAACTCGACCTCCTCCTCTACCTCCCCGCCGGCGCCTCCCAGCCCGTCCCCGTCTTCGTCGGCCTCGGCTTCCGCCCCAACGCCTCTGTCTCCGCCGACCCCGCCGTCCCCCTCGCCTCCGACTGGATCCGCGACCCCAACGACAAGACGCGCTACCTCCACGCGCCCGCCCCCGAATCCGTCCGCGCCTCCGCCGCCTCCCGCTGGCAACTCGAGAAGATCCTCGCCGCCGGCTTCGGCCTCGCCCACGCCAACTACCAGGACATCGAGCCAGACTTCCCCAACGCCCTCGCCGACAGCGTCCGCCACGCCTTCCTCCGCCCGGGCCAGTCCGCCCCTGCGCCCAACGAATGGGGCGCCATCGGAGCCTGGTCCTGGGGCCTGAGCCGCATGGCCGATTACCTCGTCACCGACAAGTCCGTCGACGCCTCCAAGCTAGCCTTGATCGGCCACTCCCGCCTCGGCAAAACCGCCCTCTGGGCCGGAGCCCAGGACACCCGCTTCGCCATCGTGATCTCGAACGACTCCGGCGAAGGCGGAGCCGCACTCGCCCGCCGCAACTACGGCGAAACCCTCTTCCGCATCAATACCTCCTTCCCCCACTGGTTCTGTGCGAACTACAAGGCGTACAACCAGGCCGTCGACAAACTACCCGTTGACGCCCACATGCTCATCGCCCTCATCGCCCCCCGCCCCGTCTACGTCGCCAGCGCCGAAGAAGACCAATGGGCCGACCCCCGCGGCGAATTCCTCGCCGCCGTCTCCGCCGGCCGCGTCTACGAACTCCTGGGCAAAAAGGGACTCGGCACCGACCAGATGCCCGCCATCCACGCCCCCATCATGAACACCATCGGCTACCACATCCGAGCCGGCAAACACGACGTCACCGCCTACGACTGGGACCAGTACATCCAGTTCGCCCGCAAGCACTTCCACCGCAACTGACCCCAGCCCCCCAAAGCCGCTAGGGCGAAACCGCATTCCCCCGAGACAAAGTCGAGGGGCCACCGTGGAGCCATATTCCCCCGAGACGAAGTCTCGGGGCCACCGTGGAGCCATATTCCCCCGACACAAAGTCCCAGGGCCAAGCGGCAAAGCCATATTCCCCCGAGACGAAGTCTCGGGGCCACGGGGCAAAGCCATACTCCCCCGACACAAAGTCCCAGGGCCAAGCGGCAAAGCCGTATTCCCCCGAGACGAAGTCCCAGGGCCAAGCGGCAAAGCCAAACTCCCCCGACACAAAGTCCCAGGGCCAAGCGGCAAAGCCATATTCCCCCGAGACGAAGTCCAGGGGCCACCGCAGAGCCATATTCC
>JARKQJ010000181.1 GCA_029973955.1 Paludibaculum sp.
GTCTTCCTGATCGTCAGCGATGAGCAGGCGCGGGAGAGAGTTTGCGGGCATGACCAGGACCTCTACTGCTGTTCGATCCAGCCATCCACGATGCGGATGATGCGATGGGCGTAGGAGGCGTTGAACTCAGAGTGGGTGACCATGATGATGGTGGCACCGTCCTGGTTGAGTTTCTTGAACATCTCCATGATCTCGGTGGCCTGGGAGGAGTGGAGATTGCCGGTGGGCTCATCGGCCAGAATGACGTCGGGATTGGCGACGATGGCGCGTGCAACGCCCACGAGCTGCTGCTGGCCGCCGGAGAGCTGGGAGGGGAAGAGGTCCTTTTTGCCGACGATATGGAAGCGGTCCAGGACGTCGGCGACGATGGCCTGGCGTTCCGACTTCCTGACGTCACGGTAAGAGAGAGGGACGTCGAGGTTTTCGGCGACGGTGAGATCGTCCAGCAGGTGAAAGCTCTGGAAGACGAAACCGAAGTGTTTCTTACTGATCTCGAAGCGCTTTTTGCGGTCGAGGCGGTGAATGGGGATGTCCTTGAAGCTGTACTCTCCCGACCATTCGGCGTCATGCATGCCGAGGACATGGAGCAGGGTGGACTTCCCCGCCCCGGAAGGGCCCATGATGGCGACGAATTCGCCGGGCTTGATATCAAGGGAGATGCGGCGCAGGACGTAAAAGCGCTCGGGTCCCTGCTGATAGAACTTCTCAACGTTTCGGAGCGAGATCATAGGGTTTATTCGTTGCGGAGAGCGACAAGAGGATCGGTGCGGCAAGCGCGCCAGGCCGGCAGGAGGCAAGCGGACACCAGGGCGACCGCCAGTGTGGCGGGCATGCCAAGAAACGTTGCCGGGTCAAAAGGCGAGATGCCATAGATAAATCCTTGCAGAAGTCGGACGACCGCGTAAGCGGCGGGGAGACCGAGGGCGAGGCTGACACCGGCGATGGCGAGACCGGAACGCATCACCATCCAGAGCAGATTGGCGCGAGCGGCGCCGAGAGCGAGGCGCACACCAAACTCGCGCGTGCGTTCTCCGACGACGAAAGCCATGACGCTGTAGACGCCGAGCATGGACATGAAGAGAGCGACGGCGCCGAGCACGGTGAGGTTGGCGGCTACGTATGCGATGCCGAAGAGGTTGTCGCTCAGCAGCTTCTGATAGGTGCGGAGCTGGTGGATGGGCTGCACGGGATCGACGGCGTAGACGGCTTCTCGAGCGGCGGGAGCCAGGGTGGAGGCGTCGCCGGGAGCATCCAGGATGACATCGAAGGAGTTCCAGGTGAACTGCGAGTTCGGGCGATAGACGAGGGGGGTTGGGAAACGCTCGGTGTAGTCGTGGAGGATATCGGAAGCGACGCCGATGATGGTGATCCACCGGCCGTCGCCGAGGTGGACGCGGCGGCCCAGGGGGCTTCCGGCCGGGAAGAAGTGGCGCGCGAAAGCCTGGCTGACGACGGCGACGGGGGCAGAGTCCGGCCCATCGGAGGGAGTGAAGAACCGGCCCTCAAGGAGGCGCAGGCCGAAGGCCTGGAAGTAGCCGGATGAGACGCTTTGGGTTTGAGAGAGAGTGCCGGGCCCGCGTTCGGCGGGGCGGCCTTCGACGGTGATGAAGGAAGAGTTATTGGAGCCGGAACCGGGCAGGTTCGTCACGACGGCGGCGCGGCGGACACCGGGCAGGGTTTGGAGGTTTTCGAGCAGAGCTTGCTGGAATCGTGCGGCGGCTGCGGCGCCGGGATAGCGGGCCTCGGGCAGAGCGAGCCGGAACGTGAGGGCCTGATCGGGATCGAAGGCGACGGAAACGGCCCCGATGGCCTGAAAGCTGCGGGCCATGAGGCCGGCGCCGATCAGCAGGACTACGGCGAGCACGGACTCCAGGACGACCAATCCGGTGCGGAGGCGCTGGCGGGAAAGGGTGGCTGTGGAAGCGCGGCCCGCCTCATGGAGGGAACCGGCGACGGAGATGCGATTGAGCCAGAAGACCGGGGCGAGCGAGGAGAAGACGCCGGCGGCCAGAGCAGTGAGCACGGTGTAGAAGAGGACCAGGGGATTGAGGCCCAACTGGCGCCAACCGGGGAGGAAGCGCTCCACTTCCGGCGGCATGGAGGCGCGGATGAAGTCGAGCACCCAGGCGGCCAGGAGTACACCGAGGCCGGCTCCGGCGGCGGAGAGCATGAGTCCTTCCACCAGCACCTGGCGGGCGATGCGGAGACGGGAGGCGCCGAGCGCGGCACGGACAGCCATCTCGCGGCTGCGCGAGACGATGCGCGCCAGTTGCAGGTTGGCCACGTTGAGGCAGGCGATGAGCAGCAGGAACAGGACGGCGGCGATCATGATGCGGGTGTAGCCGGCGGCGTGTTCGCCGGAAGCGCGTTCGCGGAGGGGCACGACGCGAGTGGTGACTCGTGAGTGGGAGTCAGGATACTGGACGGCAGCGGAGCGGGCGAAAGAGGAGAACTCTTCGCGGGCCTGCTCGATCGAAGCACCGTCGCGGAGGCGGGCAGAGACTTTCAGATAGAAAGACGCGGCATCGGCGCGAGCCTCGGGAGTGAGGGCGAGCGGCACCAGGAAGTCGGCCGCACGAGGATAGTTGAAACCCTGGGGCAGTACCCCAACGACAGTAAATTTGCGGCCATTCAGTTCGACGGAGTGGCCGACAATGCCCGGATCAGCGGCAAACTGGCGCACCCAGAAGCGGTGGGAGAGGACGACGGAGTTGTCATCGCCGGGAGCCTCCTCGCGGACGCCGAAGAAGCGGCCGAGAGAGGGCCGGATCCGCATGACGTCGAAGAAGGAGGCGGTGACGCGGGCGCCGGTCACCTGAAGGGGCTCTCCGGCACCGGTGAGCGTGGAATACCAGAGGCGGTCTGCCGCGACGGCTGAGACGGTGCGGGCGGAGGAAGCCCAGAGAAAGTAGTCGGAGGCAGGGACGGAGCGGAAGTCCTTCGGATTGCTCTCTGAGCGCATGCCGACGACGAGGACGCGGCCGATTTCAGGGATGGGCAACGGGTGGAAGAGGAGTGCATCGGCCACTGAGTAATTGGCCGTACTGAAACCGATGCCGAGGGCCAGGGCGGCGATGGCGGCGGAAGTGGCGGCGGGCCGGCCGATGAGGTGGCGCCAGGCGATCCGCAGATCTTCGCGCAGGCCTGACATGGGAGTTACTCCTCGATGGTGGGGAAAGACTCGAACACGCGGCAGGGAATGCTGCCTCCCAGCCGGAGGTGGGCTTCGATGGCTCGCACCTGATTTTCCACCAGATGCCCCAGGTTCAGAGCGGTGAGCTGGAACCGGTGGACAGAGCCGGCGGCGTTGCCGATGAGCGAGGTGCGGAAGTTATTGGGCGTCGAGTTGCCGGCGAAGAGGAGGATGAACAGCACGATGGCGACGACGTCTGAGTTGGCGCGAAGCAGTTGTCTCATGACACGGTACCTACACTTTCTTCCACGATCCGGCCGTCGAAGAGGCGGATGGTGCGTTGGGCGAGGTTAGCGTAACGGGGGTCGTGGGTGACCATGCAGATGGTGGCGCCCCCGCGATGCAGTTCACTGAGCAGATCCATGACGGACTCGCCGTTGGCTGAGTCGAGGTTACCGGTGGGCTCGTCAGCGAGCAGGATAGAGGGGCTGCCGACCAGGGCGCGGGCGACGGCGACGCGCTGCTGCTGCCCGCCGGAGAGCTGGGCGGGGAAGTGTTTCACGCGATGGGACATGCCGACGCGTTCCAGGGCATCGTGGACGCGCTTCTTGCGCTCAGCGGAGCCCATGCCGCGGTAGGTGAGCGGGAGCTCGACATTTTCGTAGACGGTCAGGTCGCCGATGAGGTTGAAGGCCTGGAAGATGAAGCCGATTTCGCGGTTGCGGATGCGCGCCCGCTCGGCCAGTTTGAGGCCTTCCACGGAATGGCCGTTCAGCGTGTAGCGGCCGCCGGAGGGTGAATCGAGCAGGCCCAGGATGGCAAGCAGCGTAGACTTGCCGCAGCCGGAGGGACCGGCGATGGTGACGTATTCGCCTTTGGCGATTTCGAGATGAATGCCGGAGAGGGCGTGGGTTTCAATGTCCTCGGTGGTGAAGACCTTGGTGACGCCGTCGAGCTGGATCATAGCCTGTTCACTCATTGCCGATTCTCCTGATAAAGCGGTTAATTCAGACGGAGGCGATCGTGCCCGTCCCAAGCGGACATATCCGAGAGCACGACTTTGTCGCCGATTTTCAAACCATCCAGGATCTCCACGGTCTGCACGGAGACACGGCCGATGCGAACCTGGACGCGGGAAGCTTCCTTGCCGTCGGGGCTCAGTTTGAAGAGTCCGACGAGGCTGTTGGGCTGGCCGAAGACGGGGCGCTGGACGTACAGCACGTCGGTGAGTCGCTCGAGTTCGACGGTGCCGTCGACGCTCAAATCGGGCCGGGCGCCGGCGGGGAGATTGTTTTCGAGGCGGATATCGATGGTGACGTTGCCATTGACAGCGCCGGGGTCGATGCGGGAGACATGACCCTGGATGATCCCGTTGTGGGTGTCGACCTGCGCCACCTGTCCGATCATGACGTCCTTGGCCTGCGTTTCGGGGATCTTCACTTCCGCCTTGAGCTTCTCCGGCTGAGCGACCTTGGCAAGGATGGTACCGGCGGCGAGGCGCTGACCGACCTCGACGGGCACCTGCTGCAGCACGCCATTGGCGCCGGCGCGGATCTTGAGGTTTTCCACCTGTTCCTTCTTGAGCTGGTAGGCGGCGCGGAGCTTCTCGATCTGAACCTGCTGGGCGGCGAGCTGGGCCTCAGCAGCGGTAGCGCTGATCTCGAGGCGGGTCTTGTCGATCTCGAAGCGTTTGGCCGCCTCATCGGCAGCGGCGCGGGAGAGGCGAACGTTGAGATCGGGCGTGAGGCCTTCCTTACCCAGAGCATCGTCGCGCTCGGCTTTGAGCTTGGCCTGCACAAATTCGCTTTCGACGCGAGCCACGGCGGCGCGCAGGTCGAGCTTCGTGGTTTCCAGCTTGACGCGCAGGTCCTTGAGGTTGGCTTCGGCTGCCTTCACCTGCCACTTGAGATCTTCGGCGGCGAGTTCGAGCTCCGGGTTGGAAAGGACCATGAGAATGGTGCCGGCACTGACGTGGGCGCCGGGGCGAAGGAGGATCTTGTCGACGCGGCCATCATTGACAGCCGGGATCCAGAGAACCTCCTCGGGGACCAGCGTACCGAGGCCGCGCACCTGGCGGAGCATGGGGCCGCGCTTCACGGAGTCGGTCCAGAGAGTGGAACCCTCGACGGTGGGCGCCGCGGGCTTTAGTTTGGAGAGGCCCCAGGTGGTGAGAGAGAGCGCGACGATCCCTGCCACGGCCAGCAGCGTCAGCCGAATCATTCTTTTCCGTTTTGCGCCTTCTCTGGGAACGTCCATATGCGACCTCGCTAGAAATCAGGGGCAAGCCGTTTGCCAAGCTGCGCCAAGCGGCTGTGTCATTGATTCTAAACGGTTTGGTTTCGCCATGTTCGTTTACAGAGGACAACCGACTGTCCGCTTGTGGGACGCTGAGTGACCGGAAACGCCGCCTGGAGGGGCGAACTGATTCAGGGCAGACTGGTGAAGACCGCGGCCTGGGCAGGTCCGTTCTGCAAGAGAGAAGAGAAGATGAACCGACCCGAGGGAGTGACGAAGATGGCAGGATTCGGCTTACCGAAGACCCCGAGATCGCCGGGCACCGCCGCACCGCCGGCAGCCAGGGAACGGAGGGCGCCGTCCACACCGGCCACCACGATTTGAGGCTGAAAGTCGCTTCCATCGACGAATGGGATATAGACTGCCAACTCGCCACTATCGGCCAGCGCGGCGACACGCGGGCCGAAGCTGGGATACGAGGCCGTCCCCCCGGCTGGAAGAGGCTGCGTGGAATAGACCCGCGCTTGCGGATGGGCTCCAGGAGCCCCAACGAACCATGCGCTGGCGGGCCCCTGGCAGCAGAGATTAGCCCAGAAAGCCACTTGGCCGCTGGAGTTCAGGCTCATCGATCCGGGGTCAAAGAAGTTGAAATTGACGTTGTCCGCACCTGGAACAGGGCTGCCTGAGATCACTATGGGTTGAGGAGGATCAGAGGCGGAGCCCACAAAAATGCCGGGCCCGCCGAAGGTGGCGTTCCCGATATTGGACAGGAAGGCGACCTTTCCGTCGGAGTTGATTCTGACCTGGTTCGTGATGCCATTGAAATTGCCGATGGGCGCGGGATCGCCTACCGCCACCACTTTGGCCACCGGCAACCCTGGCGCGGTGATGAAGATGGCTGCGCGGTTCGGGCCGGAGATGCTGCCGAAGCCAGCGACGAGCCCGGATTCGCTGAGGGCGATGACGCCGCTAATCCCGGCGACTGTTTGCGATCCGGCATTCGAGACGGGGTCCCCGATGGCAATCAAGCGCTGCAGAGTCGTGTCGTCCAGGGAGCCGAACAGGAGGGCGTTGGAAGTGCCATTGGCGTCTGTCGTGGCAGTCAGGGCGAACTGACTGAGGCTGTTCAACTGGGGAGTGCCGAAGCTGAGGATCCGTCCGCCGCCGGGAGCGGGATCGCCCGAACTGACGATCTTGCGCAGACCGGCATCGGGGCGGCTGGCCAGGAGAGAGACGAGTGGATAGCTGGCGGGATCGTGGACCTGTCCGAGAAATAGCGCCTCTCCCTTGTTGTTGAGGCTCATCGCACCGATGCTGATGACGGCCCCACCGCTGGGGAGCGGATCGCACTCCGCCATGATCCTGCGGTAGGAAGCGCCCGATCTTGAATCCACGGCATAGTATCCGACGCGGCCGCCGGCGCGCATAGCGCGAACGACGAACTCGTTCTCACTGCGAAGGTTGAAGCTGGCCGGCATGGAGCGCAGCATTTCCCGCGCACCGTCGGGCAGCGGATCGAGGTGGCTGACGACACTGGCCAGCCCTCCATCCGCGGTCCAGGAGAGGAGCGCAACGGCGTTGGCGCCGAGGAGGTCGGCCTGGAAAACGACCTGGGCTGAGTCGTTGATGAGGGCCGGCATATTGTTGTCGCTGAGCCCGAGCGACCCGCCAACCGGGGACTTGCCGCCCTCGGCGGCAATGAGCACTGGTTCCGACGAGGCGGAACCAAGGAACCAGCCGACCGGCGCAGTGGACGCGGAGAGCGAGGCCAGGAATGCGACCTTGCCGGTGGAGTTGAGCGACGCCTGCATGGTGGCTTCAAACCTGGCAGCGCCGCTGGCGAGCTGGCCGCGGGAGAAGACGACCTTGGGTGCGGCGCCACGGTCCTTCAGGAACAGGCCGTGCGTGGAGGATCCGCCGGCGATGTTGGCGGAAAAGAGCACTTGCCCGGCGTTATTGAAGCCGCGCGGTGTGAGATTGCCGGTGAAGGTGCCGTTGAGTGGCGTCCCGGTGTTGTCGTTCAAGCGGACAACGGCAGCGGGAGACGAAGAAGCGCTGGCGATCCAAATGCCGGCAGGTCCGCCGGTGGCGTCGGCGGCGAAAACCACCTCTCCCGCGTCGTTGACGAAGTAGTTGGACGCGGCGGCGCGAAGTGTGATGCGGCTGCCGCCTTCCACGGCATCGTTCGACCTGGCGATGGCGCTCGTCTTGTCGCCGTCGGAGACAAGGAGCGCCAGGGGAGTGGACCCGCCATTGACGCCCACCAGGAAGATGGCGCGGCCTGACTCCGTGATGCCGAGCAATGTGATGCTGGCGACATTGCCCCCGAGTCCGGCCGGAGAGGCAGAGCCCTGCTCCGCGATCAGCTTCAAGTCACCCGAGGGAGTCTCCAGCAACAAACGGAATGGGCCATTGGAGAGGCCGTCCGGATAGCCGGCGACGGCGATTCGGCCAGACGAGTTGACGGCTTGTTGCGAGATCACGCTGAGCTCTGTAATCACGAGCCGGAAGGCGGTGCCGTCATAGACGAGGTTGCCGACGGGTTCAGCATCTCCAGCCAGGACAACAGAAGTGGCAAAGGCTATTTTGCCCGAGGGATGCGCTTGCAATGAGATTGCGGGCACGTCTACAAACAGACCGGGCGGCAGGAAGAGGAGAATCTCGGGAGGCAGGACGCCGTCCAGGGAATCGTTGGCCTGGAGAATCCGCTGGCGCATGCCGGAAACGGGGCTCCAGCGAAACAATCCGCTGTTAAACGAAGCGGTGAAATAGACTTCCCCGCTGTTGGTCAGCTTCCACTGGTTGACAAAGCCAAACTGCTCGCTGGTGGGCAGGCCGGAGAGATCCGTCACGATCGCGGCAGCGCCCGGCGACTGAGCGAGAGTGGAGGGCGAAGCGGCCAGCATGGCGAGAGCCGCAACCAGGACTAGCGAAGGGCGGCAAGGCACAGGAATCCCCCGAAAACGGACCCAGGTTTTCATACGAAGCTCCTTAGTGCTTCTCCAAGAGACGACTGCACTTCGAGAAGCCGGTCGAACTGGGGGCAAATGTAGCAGAGCGCCAGAATGAGGACAAGACTATCTAAGGACCGGAGAAGACACCGCCATAGAGGGGACTAGCCGCGGCTGGAAGGAGCAGCCCCGCCAGGCTGGAGCGACGGCTTGCGGCGGGCGCGGGTGGCCTGCTCGTAGGAGTAAGCCAGGGCGAAGAGCCGGGGTTCGGCGAAGGCAGTGCCGAAGAAGGAGAGGCCCACGGGCAGGCCGTCGACAAAGCCCGCGGGCACGGTGATGTGGGGGTAGCCGGCGACGGCGGCAACCGTGGAGCAGCCACCTGTGTCGTAGTCGCCATTCACCCAGTCAATGAACCAGGCGGGGCCGTTGGTGAGGGTGACGATGGCGTCGAGGCTGTATTTTTGGAGGACGGCATCGATGCCTTCGGCACGCGAAAGTTGGAGACAGAGCTTGCGGGCTTCGAGGTACTTGGATTCCGTCAGCGGGCCTTTGTCCAGGGCCAGAGTGAGGATCTCCTGGCCGAACCACTTCAGTTCGCGGTCTTTCCGCCTTTCATTGAAGGCAATGAGCATGTCGAGGGAGCGGACCGGAGCGGATTCGGGCAGGCGGGCGAGGTAGGCGTTGAGATCGGCTTTGTATTCGTAGAGCATGACCTCGAATTCGGGGTCACCAAGCTTACCGTGGGAGGGCAGTTCGGCCTGGTCGATCACCTCGGCGCCGGCTTTTCTGAGCGCGTCGATCTGGGCGTCGAGGAAGCGGTTCATCTTCTGGTTGCGCTCGAAGTACTTGCGGGGGACGCCGAGGCGGGCGCCGTGGAGGGCCTTAGGATCGAGAACCTGGACGGCTCGGAAGGGAACCGGGAAGGAGAGGGCGCCAGGGTCGGCCGGATCGGGAGCGACGAGGGCATCGAAGAGGTGGGCTGCGTCGCGCACGGTGCGGGCCATGGGGCCGGCGGTGTCCTGACTGTGAGAGATGGGCACGATGCCGGAGCGGCTGACGACGCCGACAGTGGGTTTGACTCCGACGATGCCGCAGACGGAGGCAGGGCTCACGATGGAGCCGTCGGTCTCAGTGCCGATGGCGGCGGCGCAGAGGGAGGCCGCCACGGCGGCGCCGGAGCCGGAACTGGAACCGGAGGGGGAGTGATCGGTGGCGTGGGGGTTGCGCGTCTGGCCGCCCAAGCCGCTCCAACCGCTGGAGGAGTGCGTGGAGCGGAAGTTGGCCCACTCGCTGAGGTTGGTCTTGCCGAGGATCAGGGCTCCGGCGGCGCGGAGGCGGGCCGCGACGAAGGCGTCTTTGGGCGGGGTCCAGCGCTCCAGAGCGAGGGAACCGGCGGTGGTGGGCATATCGAAGGTATCGATGTTGTCCTTGAGGAGGATGGGGACGCCGTGCAGGGTCGAGCGGGGGCCCTTGGACTTCAACTCCTGGTCGAGCGCGCCGGCCTGCTCCATCACACGTGGGTGGAGGGCGAGGACGGAGTTCAGGCCGGGACTGTTGGCACGGGTAGGGCTGTCGAGGCTGGCGATGCGGTCGAGGTACCAGCGGGCGAGTCCGCGGGAGGTCCAGCGGCCGGAGTGGAGACCGGCGACGATCTCGTCCAGGCCCGTGTCGAGGAGGTCGAAAGTGCCGCGATCCTGATTGGGCCGGACGCAGCCGGTGAGGGCCAGTGCGGCGCTGGAACACAGGAGGTCTCGTCTCGTCATGGTGGGCATTGTACAATCAGCGCATCTGGAGGTGGCCGACATGATTCACGCGGAGAGCACGCGGAGAGGGTTTTTGCAGTCGCTGAGCGCAGCGGCACTGGCAGAGAATGTGGTGGCGGGAACGAGCAGCGCCGATGCCACGGGGATGCCGACGCGCGTCCTGGGGCGCACGGGAGTACGGGTCTCGATTCTGGGCATCGGCGGCGCGCACGCCGGACGGTCCAAGGACGAGAACGACTGCATCCGCCTGATCCAGACGGCGCTCGATGAAGGCATCAACTTCATGGACAACGCCTGGGAGTACGGGCGCGGCCGGTGCGAGGACGTGATGGGCAAGGCGCTGGCGATGGACGGGCGGCGAAAGAAAGCGTTCCTGATGACGAAGGTGTGCAGCCGCGAATATGAAGGGGCGAAACAGCAGATCGACGAGAGCCTGAAGCGGCTGCAAACGGACTACCTGGACCTGTTGCAGTTCCACGAATGCAACTGCTACAACGATCCGGAGTGGGTATTTGAAAAGGGCGCCATCCGGGCCGTAACGGAGGCCAGGAAACAGGGCAAGGTGCGATTCATCGGCTTCACGGGACACAAGGCGCCGGCCATCCACCTGGACATGCTGGGCCGGGATTTCGTGTGGGACACGGCACAGATGCCGAACAACGTGATGGACGCGCGCTTTGAGAGCTTCCGCCAGCGGGTGATGCCGGTGTGCCTGAAGAAGAACGTGGGCATTATCGGCATGAAGGGCATCGGCGGAGACGGGAAAATGGTGAGCGCCGGGCTGGTGACACTGGAAGAATGCTACCGGTACTGCCTGTCGCAACCGGTGGCCGTGCAGGTGGTGGGACTGACGGATTTGGAGATGCTCAAGACCGCCCTGAAGCTGGGGCGCGAGTTCAAGCCGCTGGCGGCAGAAGAACACGCGGCCCTGCAGGCCAAGGTCAAGGACGTGCAGGGCGACGGGCGCTATGAGTTGTTCAAGAGCAGCAAGCGGTACGACAGCGCCTACCACCGTCAGCAGCACGGCTTCGACCTGCAGGGCAGCTAGGAGCTACTGCGCGACGCCGGTTTTGAGGAACTCCTCGATCCAGGCGTTGACGGCCGCCACCTGCTCAGGCACCTGGTTGTGGCCGGTTTCGAGCGCCAGCAACAGGCGCTTTTTGGCGCTGATCACGTTGTAAGCCGAGTACATGGAGGTGGGCGGGCAGGTCTCGTCGTTGAAGCCCCAGCTATAGAGGCCGGGCGCTTTGACGCGGCGCGCGAAATTCACGACATCGTAGTAGCGGGTGGTTTCGATCTTGTCGTTGGAGCGGTGCGCCAGCGGACCTTCGGCGGCACGGAACATATGCGGCCAGCCGCCGGCGCGGCCGTCGAGATAGCCGGTGACGTCGGAGAGCGCGGGGTAGTAGGCGGCAAGGGCCTTCACGCGCGGGTCGAGTCCGGCCACGACAATGGAGAGAGCGCCGCCCTGGCTGCCGCCGGTGACGACAAGCGTGGAGCCGTCCCACTTGGGATGCGCGACGAGAAAATCGTTGGCGCGCAGGCATCCGAGGTAGACGCGCCGGTAGTAGTAGCGGTCGCGGTTGTCGAGGCCGAAAGTATTGTAGTTGGCCAGGGCGCCGGCGCCAAGCGAGTCGTAGACGGACTGATCCATGGTCACGGGAATCCCGTGGATGCCCACCTGCAAGGTGATGACGCCCTTGGCGGCGAGTTCCGCCATTCCGCGGTAGGGGCGGACGCCAGCGCCAGGAACGCTGAGCAGGGCCGGGTACTTGCCGGGCGCCTTGGGCTCACACAGCACACCGTAGAAGCGCGACGGAGCGGCGCTCATGCCGATGTTCTGCAAGTTGAGGTGGAAGCAGGCGGCCGCGGCGTTGCCGTAGTCCGGCAAGGGCGTGAGTCTGGCGTCGATGGGGATCTTGGCAAGGGCGGCTTTGGCGGCGTTCCAGAACTCGTCGAAGTCGGCCGGGTCTTTCTGTGTAGGCTGGATGCGTTCGGGATCGAAGGCCGCGGTGGCGAGGCCGCGGTAGGTCTTGCCGTTGGCTTCGACGGTGGCGATGCAGCGGAGGAACCCGGGATCCTTCATCGTGCCGCCGTCGACGGTGATGCCCGCGGCGGGAAGCGTGGCGGTGGTTTCCACCCGCGGCGCAACCATCTCAGGCCCGATCCTGTAGGAGACTTTGACGCCTTCCAGCGGGTGGCCATCCTGCACGGCCACGATGTGGAACTGGACAGGCTGGCCTGGTGAGTAGCGCCAGTCCGTGCGATCCGTGGAGACGCGCACCTGGATGGTCCCGATGCGATCCTGCGCCCCGGCAACCAGGGCCATGAGAAGTAGAATGGCGATTCTCAGCATAAGTCCTCAACTAAAACAGTAACTCCGGCACACCGGGCGGCGCTGCGCCGCGCATCTAGATCAACGCCTCAATCAGGCGCGGGGCGCGGGCGAGCAATGCGCTCTGCAACTGCGACCTGAACTCGCCGGCCGTGGCGGCTCTGGAAGCCTGCACGCCCATGCCTTGGGCGAGCCTCACCCAATCCAGCGAGGGCCTGCCGATGTCCATCATCTCCGCGGCGCGCGGCCCGACCGGCCCCGATCCAGTGCGCGCCATCTCGACTTCCAGAATCCGGTAGCGGCGGTTGGCAAAGATGATCGTGATCACCTGCAGGTTTTCGCGGGCCATGGTCCACAGCGCCTGGAGCGAATACATGCCGCTGCCGTCAGCCTCGAGCGCCACCACCTGGCGATCCGGACAGGCGAGCGCCGCGCCGACGGCGACGGGCAGGCACTGGCCGATGGAGCCGCCGCTGACTGGCAGCAGTTCGTGCGGCGCGGCGTGGTTCAAGGCGGCGCTGACCGGCTCCGAACTGCTGACCATCTCTTCGCTGACGATGGTCCCTTCGGGCAACAGACACGCCAGCACGGCGCCGAGAGCGGAGAGGGTGAGCGGGCCGTCGGGCGGCATCTCCAGGGGAGCGGGCTCCGGGGGCAACGGCGCGCCCACGCCGAGGGCCAGCAGCGCGGCCACGCCGTCTTCATCCTGCGCGGCCAGCAGCGGCGTGCTGCACTCTTCCGGCGTCACGGTGCTGCGGCGGTCCGGATACCCGAAGAAAGAGACCGGCGGCTCGGCCTCGACGAGGATCAACTGCCGCAGGCCGTCCAACATGACTTCGGCGAACTCCGGGAAGTAGGCGACGCGGCGGGCAAAGGCCCACGGACGGCCGCGCGGCACGCGGCCGGCGTAGCGGTTGACGAACACTGGCAGGCCCGTGGCCGCGGCGGCGCGCAAGCCGGCCTCGCTGGCGGCGCTGCCGCCAAGGTAGAGCGCGGCGGGGCCCGCATGGGCGACGGCCCAGCGGATGGCTTCGAAGCGCGCCGCATCAGGCACGCGGCGGGGGATGATTTCGGGCGCGGCGCCCACGGGGCCGGCTTCGCTCCAGGAGTGGTCGGCCGGGACGATGAGGGAAGCGACCTGCCCAGGCGGGCGCAGGCATTCGGCGACCGCTTCGCGCGCGGCCTCGCCCATGTCAAGGGGCGAGGCAAGGGTCTTCACCCAGCCGGAGACGGGGCGGGCGAAGGCTTCGACGTCGGCGGTGAGCGGCGCGTCGTAGCGCAGGTGCGCGGTGGAGTGTTCTCCGACAATGTTGACGATGGGGGAGCGGGCCTTCCGCGCATTGTGGAAGTTGGAGAGCGCGTTGGCAAGGCCGGGCCCCAGGTGCAGCAGAGTGGCGGCGGGCCGGCCCGTCATGCGGGCATAGCCGTCAGCGGCGCCGGAGCAGACGTTCTCCTGGAGACACAGCACGCCGCGCATGGAGGGCACGCGGTCCAGCGCTGAGACGAACTGCATCTCGCTGGTGCCCGGATTCATGAAGCAGAGATCGATGTTCCCCTCGATCAGAGTTCGCAGCAGACATTCGGCGCCGGTCATGCTCTGCTCATAGGGCCTTACTCATAGGGGTAACCGAGACCGTCCATGACGCCCTTCATGTAGCCGAAGGCGAAGACCTTGCCGGTCATCGCATAACCGGGCCGGTCGTTCTGCTCGCCTTCCATGGTGGGGGCGTGATCCGGCCGCATGGGCCCGGCGAATCCGTTTTCGGAATAGATCCTGAGCATCTTCGCCATGTCGGTGGGGCCGTTGTCGTGGAAGGTTTCCGTGAGGTGGGCGGCGTCGCCCTCGATGTCGCGGAAGTGCACGAAGAAGATCTTCTTGCGCTGGCACCACTTCTGGGCCAGGGAGTAGATATCCTCCTTCATGGCGAGGAAGTTGGCCTGGCAGAAGGTGACGCCATTCATTTTGCTGGGCACCATGTCCATGACGCGCTCATAGTTGCGAGCACTGATGAGAATGCGGCCGATGCCGCGCAGGGGCGAGAGAGGAGGATCGTCCGGATGCAGCGCCATCTCCATGCCCACTTGGTCGGCAACGGGAACGACAGCCTTCAGGAAGTACTCGATGTTGGACCAGACCTTCTCCTCGCTCACCTCGCCCCATTGGGTAAGGCCCTGCTTGAGAGCCACGCTGTTGTCAAACTCCGATGTATAGGCCCCGCCGCGCCCCGCCTTCTGCGTATTGGTGCGGTACCAGCCCAGGCCGGCCATGAAGTTGTAGCAGATCATCGGCACGCCGACCTTCTTGAGCGCGACGATCGCTTCCTTGTAGTTTTCGATCTCCTCGTCGCGGCCGGGCAGGCCGAGCTTGATCTTCTCCGCCGGGACGGGGTGGCTCTCCACGCCGGCGATCTGAATCCCTTGGGCGGCGTACTCGTCCTTGATCTTCCGCAGGACGCTCACATAGTCTTCGCGGCGCACACGGCTGAGCGCCCCGGAGACGCCGGCGATGGCGTAGTTGAGGCCCATCTGCCTGGCCAGCTTCAGACGGCTGATCTCCCCCGGATTGTAGATTTCGCAGAACTTGATGCCGGGCCCTTTTCCAGTGGGATGGGCTGGAGCGGAGGGCAGGACCGCTCCGGCGGCGAGCAGGCCCGCGGTACCACGAACGCAATCACGGCGAGTGAAGTTGGGCATGACAGAGGCTCCTGACCGGCAAGGTCAGAACGATTCTATCGAAACCGGCCGGCCCCGACTCAACCGGCCATGCGCTCCGCCAGCAGGCCGATCTCTTCCCGCAAGGCGAGGAGCTTCAGCCAGTTCGAGGGAATACCCGGTTCCCCGTAAAAGGCGCCTGCGATCTGGCCGTAAACAGCGCCCGTGGTGTCGGCATCTTCGCCCAGGTTCACCGCCAGCAATGCGCCATGCTCGAACGACTGGCTGGCGGCGAAGGCCCAGAGCGCGGCCTCCAGGCAATGGACGACATAGCCCGAACCGCGAATCTCAGGCGGCTGCTTGCGGAGGTAGCTGCCCTGGCGGATGTTCTCGATCGCCGGCGCCAGCGCGCCATGGCGCCAGCGGGCCGGGTTGAGCATCTGCTCCCGCGTCTCACCCTGCAAGGCCGCCACCAGCAGGCAGGCGAAGTAACGGCAGGCGTCCACGCACTCGGGCGCGGCGTGTGTGGTCCGGCTGCTCTGGCCGGAGTGGAAGACGGCCAGCCGCTCATCGCGGGAGAAGAACATGGGCACAGGCGCCAGGCGCATGAGGCAGCCGTTGCCGGCCGAGTATGGATCCGGGTCTCCGGCAAGCGGCTGGCCGGAAAGTTCGAAGCGGTGGAGTGCGGCGCTGACCGTGTTTCCAATGTCGAAGCAGCGGCCCGTGGAGGACCAGTAGCCCTCCCGGTACCAGCGGACGTAGCGCTCCATCTGATCGCGGGCGTTGAACTGGCGGCAGCGGTCGAGGCTCTCGGCCAGGCAAAGCGCCATGGAGGTGTCGTCGGTCCACTGGCCGGGCTCCAGGTGAAACGGGCCGCCGCCCACCATGTCGGTCAGCGGCTGGAAGCTGCCCGGGGCGCGGAACTCGAGCGTCGTACCGAGGGCATCACAAACAGCGAGGCCGAGCAGAGTGCCGCGGAATCGATCGATTCGCGACGCTCGGCCCGGCCTCTCCATGGGATTCGCTGACTAAATGAACTTGTACTTGCCCGGCACCGGGAAGGGCGTCTCTTCGTTCTTCCCGTCGTACTTCCAGGACTCCTGCTTCGGCATGAGATCCTGCTTGGAGTTCATGATCATGTCCCAAGTGATCTTCAGGCCGGAGTAAGCGCTCTCGCGGCCCATGATGCAGGTGAGCGTGGATTCGGCCACCGCCTGTGTTTCATTGATGTACGGACCGTCGCCGCGGATCGACTTGTAGAGCTTGGTGTGCTCGTTCACATAGCCCGGGCCGCCGCGGGTCTGATTCAACGTCATGCGCCCCTTGGAGCCGGCAACGATCTCGTTCACCTGCTGGTAGGCGCTGCTCTGATACTGCCGGCAGTAGGAGGACATGCGCACGCCGTTGGGGAACTCGTAGTCGGAGGAGATGTGGTCGTAGATGTTGCCGTAGATGGGATCGCCGGCGGGGCGCCAGGCCGCGCCGCCGCTGGCCACGACGCTGGCGGGCGGGCCGCCCATGATCCAGCAGCAGACGTCGATGTTGTGCAGGTGCTGCTCGACGATCTGATCGCCGCAGATCCAGAGGTTCGAATACCAGTTGCGATGCTGCCACTCAAAGTCGCCCCACTTGGGATTGCGGCCGTTGCGCTGCTGGATGACGGGGCCGCCCACCCAGTAGGCGTAGAGGGCGGTGATGTCGCCGAGCTTGCCGTTCTTGAGGGCGTCGACGGTTTCGAGATAGAAGGGGTCGCTGCGGCGCTGGGCGCCGCTGACCACAGAGAGTTTTTTCTCCGTGGCCTGCTTGCCCGCGGCCATCATCCGGCGCACGCCGGTGGCATCGACGCCGAAGGGTTTCTCGCAAAAGACGTGCTTGTTGGCGTCGATGGCGGCCTCAAAGTGCAGCGGGCGCCAGCCCGGAGGCGTGGCGAGGAAGACCACATCGATGTCGGACTTGAGCAGCTTCTGATAGGCATCGAAGCCGACGAAGCGCTTGTCGGGCTCCACTTTGACGCGGTTCTGGATGGGCAGGCCCCGAAGCCGCTTCAGGCTTCCCTCGAGCTTGTCTTCGAAGGCGTCGGCCATGGCCACGAGTTCCACCGCCGGATCTCCGGCCATGGCGTTCTCGACAGCCTGCGTGCCGCGTCCGCCGCAGCCCACCAGACCGATCTTCAGCGTGGAGGGTGCCCAGCCGCGCACCAGCTCCGGCCGAACGATCGTGAAGGCCGCACCCGCGGCCGCCGGTCCTGTCAGGAATGATCGACGTGATGTCATCGTGTTGTTGTTCTCCATTTGGTTCGGCACCTCAACCGCCCATCATTGTATAACCGGAAGCAGGGACCCCGGAAACAGGGGCCATTGGAGTAAACCGCTTTGCGCCCACACGATCTTTCCTCGGAAGAATTCAGAAAATATGGCTACGAGGTAGTGGACTGGATCGCCCGCTACCTGGACGAGACCGGCGACTACCCGGTTGTCCCCAGGATGCAGCCCGGAGAACTGGTGGATGCCTTGCCCAGCTCCGCTCCCAACCAGGGCGAGCCGATGGAGGCGATCCTGGGCGACTTCCAGCGCCTCATCGTGCCGGCGCTGAACCATTGGAATCACCCGCGCTTCCACGGCTACTTCTCGGTGAGCGCTTCCGGAGCTGGAATCCTGGGCGAAATGCTGACGGCCGCCGTAAACGTGAATGGCATGTTGTGGAAATCCTGTCCGGCTGCGGTGGAACTGGAGCAGGTAGTGATGAGCTGGCTGCGGCAATGGCTGGGGCTGCCGGAAACGTTCTTCGGCATCATCCACGACTCGGCCTCCAGCTCCACGCTGCACGCCATCGGAGCGGCGCGGGCGATGGCCGACGACGGATTGCGCGAGGAAGGCTCTGCTCCCGGCCTCGTCCTGTACACTTCCGAGCACGCCCACTCATCGGTGGAAAAGGGCGGCCTGAGCCTCGGCCTCGGACGCAAGCACATCCGCAAGATTGCGGCGGACGGCGAGTACCGCATGCGGCCCGACCTGCTGCGGGCGGCGATCCAGGCCGACAAAGCGGCCGGCCTGCGGCCGTTCTGTGTCGTCTCGACCGCCGGCACGACGGCGGTAACCAGTGTCGATCCGATCGCCGAGATCCAGCAGATTGCCGAAGCCGAGAGGCTTTGGCACCACGTGGATGCATCCTACGGCGGCGTGGCGGCCATGCTGCCCGAAAACCGCTGGATGCTGGAAGGCGCCGGCCGGGCCCATTCGCTGGTGGTGAATCCGCACAAGTGGCTCTTCACGCCGATTGACCTGAGCGCCTTCTTCTGCAGCCGGCCCGACATGCTGAAGAAAGCGTACTCTCTGGTGCCGGCCTATCTCTCTTCGCAGGACAATCCGCGGGCGGTCAATTTGATGGACTACCGAATCCCGCTGGGCAGCCGGTTCCGGGCGCTCAAGCTCTGGTTTGTCATGCGCAGTTTTGGATATGAGAAGGTGTGCGCCATCATCCGCGACCACATCCGCTGGGCAAAGGAACTGGAAGCGGCCGTGCGAGCCCATCCGCTCTTTGAAGTGGCGGCGCCGGTGCCGATGTCCCTGGTCTGTTTCCGGCTGAAGGCTGGTGATGAGCCAAGTAAGGCCCTGCTGGAGGCAGTGAACGAATCGGGCGAGGCGTTTCTTTCCGGCAACGTGCTGGACGGAAAGTTCGTGCTGCGGATCGCAATCGGCAATCTGGGCACCCGGCGCGAAGATGTATTCCGAAGCTGGGCGGCCGTTTGCCGGTTGGCGGAGGAGATTGTCTAGGCGGAGCGTTCAACTTCCACTTTGTTCGAACAGTTGAGTTCGCGGTCCAGGCGAGCCAAGGTGGAGTTGCCGTGAGAACCGTTCTGTGAGAGGTACAGCTCGACGATGGACAGCAGGTGCTTGTGGTCCACCGGTTTGGCCAGGTATTCGTTCATGCCCGCTTCCAGGCAACGTTCTCTGTCTCCATTCATGGCGTGGGCGGTCATTGCCACGATAGGCAATCCTGCCCATGCAGGATTGGAGCGAATGCGGTGGGTAGCCTGGAGACCATCCAACACGGGCATCTGCACGTCCATGAGGACGAGCTGGTAGCGGTTGCGGTCGAGCAGTTCCAGCGCTTCCTGGCCGTGTTTGGCGGTGTCTACCAGATAGCCCTTCTTGCGCAGCAGGCAGGTGACCACTTTCTGATTGATGAGATTGTCTTCCACCAGCAGAATTGGGCCGCGGCAGTTGTCCGTAATACTGCCGGCGTCTGCCGCCAGAATGCCGTTCTGGCCATTCAAGCGTCCGGCAGCCACGGCCAGCGGAAGAATCACGCTGAACCGGCTGCCCTTTCCGGGCTCACTTTCCAGCTCCACGGAGCCGCCGTGGATCTCCACCAAACGCTTCACGATGGCCAACCCCAGGCCAGTTCCGCCGAAGCGCCGGCTAATGGAGCCATCGGCTTGAGAGAACTTGTCGAAGACGGCGGACTGCTGCTCCAAGGTGATCCCAGGGCCGGTGTCCGACACGCTTAGCCGCAAGTGCACCGTGGAGATGTCCGCCTGCGCGGCGCCAGGCGCCGGCGTCTCGGCCAGACCGACCTCCACCCGGACCGATCCGACGAACGTGAACTTCACCGCATTGCCGAGGAGGTTCGACATGATCTGGCGAATCCGCAATGGATCTCCGACCAGGGTACGCGGAACCTGCATGTCCACCGCCCAAGTCATCGACAGGCCTTTGCTCTTTGCCCTGGCGCTATGGGTCTTCACGCAATCCGCCACCAGCGCTCTGGGCTCAAACGGGACCTTCTCCAGGATCATGTGGCCGGCTTCGATCTTCGACAGGTCCAGCAGGTCGTTCAGCATAGCGAGCAATGACTGGGCACAGTTGTGAGCGGCAGCCAGTTGTTCATGCTGTTCGGCACTCATGGGGCTGTCGAGGGCTAACTCCAACATTCCTATTACTCCACTCATCGGCGTTCGCAATTCGTGCGACATGTTCGCCAGGAACTCACTCTTCGCGGCGCTCGCCTCCATCACTTTTTGGAGCGCCCCTTCCAACTCATCGGTCCGTTCCCGGATCTTCGCTTCCATTTCTTGTTGCTGGGCTTGAACCTGGCCACGAGTCGCCAGCAGTACTTCGGTCATCTGATTGAAACTGCGGCCCAAAGACTCCACTTCGTCCCCGGTCGGGCAGGTTTCGATCCGCCCAAGCCGCCCCTCACAAACGTCCTGGACGGCTCGTTCCAGCTTCCGCAGCGGCTCAGTCAGCCAACGGCAGCTTAACCGCCACATGAACGCCACCACCATGCCGATGGACACGACCAGGACCACGGCCTTCCCTGCCGGCATCCGGCGGCTCACCGTGATGTCGTAGGCAAGCACGACAACCACCATCCAGCTAGTCAGCAAAGCAGCCACTGCTGATAGCTTGGCGGCGATCGAAGTTGGACCTCGCGGCTTCATCAATATGAGGACTTCTGTGTCTCCATCGGCACATGCTGGGATAGGCACCATAGGGTAAACGCCTAGACAGTAGTAAGTCGAATCCCTCCCCCGGTGCCAGGCCGCCGGCGGAAGGCACACCTTGACGCCCATCGTGATTCCGCGAAACAATGACACACGATGCGCCGCATAACGCTTGCCGCCGTATTTCTCGCCATGTCATTACAAGCTGCAGTCAAAATTGAAAAAGTCGCCTGGCAGGGCTGGCCGAATTGCTACAGGATCTCGAACGGAGAGGTGGAGCTGATCGTCACCTCGGATGTAGGTCCGCGCGTGATGTCCTATGGCTTCGCCGGAGGCCAGAATTTCTTCTGGGTTCAGAAGGAGACGGCCGGCAAGACAGGCCAACCGGAGTGGATTCTCCGCGGCGGCCACCGTATTTGGGTAGGCCCCGAAGACATCAAGTACACCTACCCGCCGGACAACTCGCCGGCGGCCGTAAAGATCGAAGGCGGCGTTCTCATCGCCACGCAGGCCGTGGAGAAAGAGACGGGCATCGAGAAGCAGATTGAAGTCAGGCTGGCGCCCACGGGCACCGGGGTCACGGTCATCCACCGGTTGTCGAACAAGACGAACATGCCGCTGGAATTCGCGGCCTGGGCGCTCACCATGATGGCCCCCGGGGGCCACGGCGTCTCCGGCTTCCCTCCGCGCGGCACCCACCCTGAAGTACTGCAGCCCACCAACCCTTTGATCATGTGGGCCTTCTCCGATCTATCAGACCCGCGCTGGACGTGGCTCAAGAAGTACTTCGTCCTCCGGCAGGACCCCAACAACAACACGCCCACCAAGATCGGCCACTTCAATCCCAAGACATTCGGCGCCTATTTCCTGAACGGAGAGCTGTTCGTAAAGAAGTACGACGCGGATCCCACCCGAACCTACCCGGACTTCGGCAGCTCCTACGAGACGTTCACCAATGCCCAGTTCCTGGAGATCGAGACCATGGGACCCATGAGCAAAGTGGCCGCGGGCGCCACGCTGGAGCATGTAGAGCGCTGGAGCCTGCACCGCAACGCCAAGCCCGCAGCCTGGACTGACGCCGAGCTCGACCGCGTGCTGCTGCCGGTGCTGGCGGACAAGTAGAAGTTGTGTGGTGGTTGGCGCTGGTCCCGGCCGCGATTCCTCTGGCGGGTCTCGTGTATCAATGGTGGGGCGCGCGGCGCGATGCGAAGCGTTTCCCCGCTCCGGGCCGCATCGCCGACGGGCTGCACCTGCTTCAGACCGGCTCCGGCGTTCCGCCGGGAGCATGGAAGGCGGGCCACTCGCCCGCCGTTGCACTGGAAGCAGGCATCGCCGCTTCCAGCCTGAGCTGGCGCCTGGTTCAGCAGCCGCTCTCACGGGAAACCACAGTGCTCTCTTATGACCGTACCGGTTTCGGCTGGAGCGAGCCGGCAGCAACACCTCGCAGCATGGAGAAACTGGTGGACGATCTGCGGCGAGCTCTCGACGCCAGCGGACTCCCCTGCCCCTTCGTGCTGGCCGGACACTCCTTCGGCGGCCTGCTGTTGCGCCACTTTGCGGCGGCGCACCCGCGTTATGTCGGGTCTCTGGTCCTGATCGATCCCCTGGAACCGTTTGAATGGCATCCGCTCAGCGAAGAACAGCGCCGGCGGTTGAGTAGAGGCGTGATGCTGTCGCGGCGCGGGGCGTTCCTGGCCCGGCTGGGTGTGGTCCGGCTCGGACTGGATCTGCTGCTGTCTGGCTCCAAAGCACTGCCCAAGCTGCTGGCCAAGGTCTCCAGCGGCAAGGGCAGCGTGGTGCCGGACCGCCTGGTGGGTGAGATCCGCAAACTGCCGCCCGAGATCTGGCCTGCCGTGCGTGCTCACTGGTGCCTGCCGCGCAGCTTCCGCACACTGGCGGAGTACCTGGAGAGGCTCCCGGAACACTGTGCGCTGCCGATCGACGCGGCAGCCTTGCGGGAGATCCCAATCACTGTAATCTCCGCCTCGCGCTCGCCTGACGCGGTGATCGAGGCCCACCGCCGCACGGCCGCACTCTCCCGGCAGGGCAAGCACGTCGTCGCCGAAGACAGCGGGCACTGGGTTCAACTGGACCGGCCCGACGTCATCGTCCGCGAGATCCGCGAAAGACTGCGGCCCGGTTCAGTACACTGATTCTGATGGCTGGTGATCCCGTCTCTTCCCGCCTGGCCACTTCCCTGTGCGGCATCGCGCTGAAGAATCCCGTGCTGGCCGCCTCCGGCACGTTCGGCTACGGCGTGGAGTTCTCTTCGCTGGTGGACCTGAACAAGATGGGCGGCATCGTGGTGAAGGGCCTGTCGCGCGAGGCCATCGCCGGCAATCCGCCGCCGCGCGTCTTCGAGGCCGAAGCCGGCATGATGAACTCCGTCGGCCTGCAGAACATCGGCGTCCAGGCTTTCGCCAAAGAGAAACTGCCGCTCCTGCGCCGCTACCAGACGCCGGTTTTCGCCAACGTTTTCGGCTACGCGCTGGAGGATTACGCAGAAGTTGTGCGCGTGCTCGAAGACCATGAGGGCGTCGCGGCCTATGAACTGAACGTCTCCTGCCCGAACACGAAGCACGGCGGCATTTTCTTCTCGAGCGATCCGGGGCTGCTCGGACAACTGGTATCGGCCGTACGCCAGGTGGCCCGGCGCCCGGTGATCGTGAAGCTCTCGCCCAACGTCGGCAGCATTCAACCGCTGGCCGTGGCGGCAGAGGATGGAGGCGCGGATGCCATCTCCCTGGTCAACACATTCATCTCGCTGGCGATCGATCTCAAAACCCGGAAGCCGCGGCTGGGCGCCGGTTTTGGCGGGCTGTCCGGCCCGGCCATCAAACCGATTGCGCTGCGCATGGTCTTCGAGGCCGCCCGCGCAGTGAAGATCCCCGTCGTGGGCCTGGGCGGCATCGCCAGCGGAGAGGACGCGGCAGAGTTTCTCATCGCCGGCGCCACGGCCGTGGAGGTCGGTACGGCGACATTTTGGGATCCCCGCTCGCCGCTCCGAATCGCCGGCGAGATGGACGCGTTTCTCAAGAAGGAGCGGATTGATAGCGTCCGCCAACTGGTCGGAACCATCGAATGGAAAAAGGCATGAAAGAAATCATCTCCACTCCCAACGCCCCCGCGGCCATTGGCCCGTACTCCCAGGCCGTGCGCTGGAACGGCCTCGTCTACTGTAGCGGCCAGATCCCGCTGGACCCGGCCACCGGTCAACTGGTGGAGGGCGGCATTGAAGAGCAGACCGTGCGAGTGCTGGAAAACCTGAGAGCCGTCCTGGAGGCCGCCGGCGCATCGTTCGAAACGGTGCTCAAAACGACGATTTTCGTGAAAGACTTGGGCGATTTCGCCAAGGTGAACGAGATCTACGGGCGGTACTTCGCGGTGAATCCTCCAGCGCGCGCCACGGTGGAAGCGGCACGCCTGCCGCGCGACGTGCGGGTGGAGATCGAGGCGGTCGCCTTCGTTCAAGCTTAGCAGAGCGGCTTCGCCGCGCTTAGCCGAGCGGCTTGGCCAGAATAATCTCGAAGTTGCGCGGATCGAGTTGCCGCCGCTTCAACTCAACGAAGCACTCCAACGGACTTGCCCCGATCGCCTCGATGCGCTTCAAGGGCATGGTAGCGGGCGAGTAGGCCTCCAGTGCCATCCACTTGCCCGCCAGGCAGGCCTTTTCATCCAGGGAAAGCTGTTCCGGCACGCGGCCGATGAGTTTCGACGAATCCATCGTCCGTGATCTTAGCGCATCGCGCGCAATTGTTGGACGACGGCCGTCAGACCTTTGCGGCGATAGACGTTGCCCAGCCGGGCAAGTTCTCCCGAAACCGGCAGCACCGCCGCCAGCTTGGGGTCTTTCCAGGCGCCGGCGGGCGGCACCCACAGCTCGCCGTCAGTGAACTCCACCACGGCAGGATAGGCGGTGAGGCCCGTCACCGGCTTGGCGAAACGCAGCGTGCTGTCCTTTCTCACCGTGGACTGCTGTCCCGGCGGCAGCACCACCTCGGCAGGCATCGTTCCGGCAGGGTATTCCAGACCATCGGCGTCCCGCGCCAGCCAGCCCAATTCTACATAGCGAATCGGCTTGCGCCCGCCGTTCCGCAACTCCACGCGCGGCGCCCGCGCTTCGGTGGCGGCCATCGAGGCTTCACCGGACATCAGTTCCAGGGGCGATTCGGGAATTCGCAGGAAGGCAAACTCCACCGGCTTCTCCGTGCCGGCGTTAGTAGCCGGCAGGCTGCGCATCACCTGCATGGCCATGCGAGGTTGTGCTTCGGAGCGCGCCACCGCAGCCAGCAGGGAGTCGCGAAGTGCCGTTTCGCCACCGCTCTCCAAGGCCGCCAGGAGCGCGCGGCGATCCCTCCGGGCCTCCATCTCCCAGGCAAGCATCGAGCGCCGGGAGTTCATCCGGTTCGGCCCGTAGAAGCCGAGATCGTCAAAGAGAATGCCGTCGAGGCCCACCTCCACCAGCGCACCGCCCGGTGCCGCCAGCGGCCGCATCAATCGAAGATCGATGCGCACCGGGAAGCTCTCGCCCGGTTCGACATCCAGGCTGGGCACCGTCACGGAGCCCTTTCCGCCAGGCGTCACCTCCTGCGCCAGTACCAGCAGCGAGACGGCGCGGATCTTGCGCGGACCGTTGTTCTTCAGCACCAGCGTGGAGTGAAGCTCCACCTGCAAAGCCCCGCCGCGCGCCACGGCGCTCGATTGGCCCCAATCGGCGGAAACCAGCGCCAATGGCGCATCAGCCGGCAGTTTCACTTTGAACGAGTTGCGCGGATCGGCAGTTTCCGGCGTCTGGGCCCAGAGGCCGCAGGCAATCAGCAAAGCCACAGCCGGCCCGCTCAGGAAGCTATTGCGCCGAGACATCATAGATAGTCACCTGTCCCGTGTCAGAGTCGACGAAACGCGCGCTGCCGCCGCCATCCCAACTCACAGTCGTAGCCACCGGCTGGCGGGAGGGCGCGATCAGCGTGATGGCGGAATCCTGCTTGCGCAGCGCCAAGCCGTCCGGACGGGCATCCAAAACCACTTGGGCCGATTCCGGGGGCGCCAGCGGCAAACCGGCCTGAGGCGCACGCAGCATCCAGCCGGCGAATCCCACAAATGCCATGGAGCCCAGCACGACAGCCAACCGCCAGCCGGTGCCGGCGTATCCATCTGCGCGGACCTCGCGCAGCGCCGTTTTGGGTTGGTCGACCAGCGCGCCCGCCGCCAGTCCCAGGCGGATATTGGCGCGCATCTCGGCCTCGAGCGCCGGCCAGTCGAGATCCTCCGGTAGGACGTCTACACCCGCCCGCAATGCTGCCCGATCGCTCCGGAATCCCTCAACCTGGCGCGCACAGGCCGCACACGACCGCACATGCCAGCCAAGGCGGAGCCGTTCTGCCAGACCACACTCCCCGCCCGCCAGCAGCGCCAGTTGTCCGAGCCTCGGATGCGTCTTCATTGCCGGTGCCTTTCCACGTATTTCCTAAACTTGATCCGAGCGTTGGCGATGTGGCTGCGCACCGTCGCCTTTCCGCAGTTCAGCCGGCGCGCCACTTCTTCGGCCGAAAGGTCTTCCACGTCGCGCAGGATCAGCGCCGCGCGTTCCCGGGCCGTCAGCCGGTTCAAACCCTCTTCGAGGTAGCCAGACTGCTCCGCCCGCAGCAGGAGCGCTTCGGGGCTGCGCTCCTCCGCTACCGTCAGAGGCTCCACCAGTTCATCGATCTCGGTTTCGCCGAGCCGGCCCTGCTTGCGCAGGAAGTCGATGGCTGTATTGGAGGCGATTCTCGACAGCCAGTGCGCCGCCCGCTCCAGATCTTTGATCTGCTCCTGCTTCTGGAGCGCTTTGATGAAAGTGTCCTGCGTCAGGTCCTGCGCATCGGCCACGTTCCCGACGATGCGATAGATAATGGCGAACACCCGCCGCATGTTCGAGCGGACAAACTCATCCTGCCGCGCCTCCCATTCCTGGGCGGCCGCCAGGTCCGGTCGATTCTCCGTACGTTCGCTCATCGAGAGTTCATCGCCGGCGCCATTCCAATCGGACAGGCAAGTGACGCGGGCACCATCCATTGTGCCCCTATTGGGCCCATTCTGTATCCGCGCTAACATTCCTGTCTCTGCTAGCTGTGACGAAGAGAACGGCGAATCCGTGCAAGTCGTTCTTCGGCGGTATGCTGGAAGTATATGAGACTCGCAGGTCCGGTGGCCCAGGATTCGCCCGCCCGCCTCGTCTCTCAATGGCCGGCAGCCTCAGTGCTGCGCCGCCTGCAGTTCCAGCCCCAATCCCACCCCTCTTTCCAAGTAAGAAAGGCTTTCAAATCATGCAGCTAGCTTCCGCCATGGCACGGCTCGGCACCGAGACCGCGTTCGAAGTCCTGGTGCGCGCCCGCGCCCTCGAGGCCCAAGGCCGGGACATCATCCACCTGGAGATCGGCGAGCCCGATTTCGACACTCCTGCCCATATTGTGGAGGCCGCCAAGGCCGCCCTCGATGAAGGCTGGACCCACTACGGGCCGACCCAGGGCCTGCCGGAGCTCCGGCAGGCGATCGCCGCCTACGTCTCCCGCACGCGGGGCATCGAGGTCAACGAGAACCACGTCTGCGTGGTTCCTGGAGGCAAGCCGATCATCTTCTTCCCTATGTTGGCGTTGCTGGAACCAGGGGATGAGGTGATTTACCCCAACCCATCGTTCCCCATTTACGAGTCGATGATCAACTTCGTGGGAGCCACGCCAGTCCCCATGCCGCTGATCGAGAGCCGCGGCTTCAGCTTCGACCTGGATCTCTTCCGGCAGAAACTTACACCGCGCACCAGGATGGTGATTCTCAACTCCCCCGCCAACCCAACCGGCGGCGTGATGCCGGCTGAGGACATTCGCGCCATCGCCGGGATGCTGGCTGAACGCGACGTGCTGGTGCTTTCCGACGAAATCTATAGCCGGATGAGCTATGGCAAGGCGCCGATTTCCATCGCGGCCTGCCCCGGTATGCAGGATAAGACGATCATTCTGGACGGGTTCTCCAAGACCTACGCAATGACAGGCTGGCGCATCGGCTACGGAGTGATGCCCGCGCCGCTGGTAGCGGCGGTAAACAAACTGATGGTGAACTCCAACTCCTGCACGGCCAGCTTCACACAGCGCGCGGCCATCGCGGCACTCAATGGCACACAGGAACCTTCAGAGACGATGATTGCCGAGTTCCGCAGCCGCCGTGACCGCTTCGTCGCTGAACTCAACTCGATTCCCGGCTTTCGCTGCCCGCTGCCGGAAGGCGCCTTTTATGCCTTCCCGAACATTGAAGGAACAGGCTGGGCCTCCAAGCCGCTGGCGGATGCCCTGCTGGACCAGGTTGGCGTAGCCTGCCTGAGCGGGACTGCGTTCGGCGCCTTCGGAGAGGGCTACCTTCGGTTCAGCTACGCCAACTCGATGGACAACTTATTGAAGGCGGCGGCACGCATCCGGGACTTCCTCGGCTCTACGCAGGCGAAATAAAGCGAAAATAACCTGTTAGCCATGTCCCTATATGAGCAGGTTATGCGCTGATAGGGATATGGAACCTGCAGGTGTCGTCCTCTTGGGTCCTTGCCAGACCGCCATCGCCATGAACTCCTGGGCAGCACAGGTCTGGGACTCCCCTGAGCTCGCTGTAGTCAGAGAAGGCCTTTGTTCGCCTCAACATAAGGTGGTTGACGGGAGGTGGTTCCGGATCGACCGGGACACCAACCGCCAGCCTTACCTGGCGTGTATCACCAGGCTGACGGACGGAGGGTACTCAGAGTACCGCGTCCTGAGTATCTATGACCCAGAGATGTCCATCGCTGTCTCCAGGTCGATCCTGGAGGAGGCATACAGGTTCACCAAGGCCGAACTCCGGCTTGCGGAGCAACTCCTGCTGGGCCGAACTCCCAACGAGGCATCGGTGGCGCTGGGTGTAACCGTCCATACGGTACGCACGTACCTGAAGCGGCTCTTCAATAAGGTTGGAGTCCGGTCTCAGGCGACCCTCATGAGGCGCCTGGTCCAAATCGCATCCGTCGCTTTGCCAAGTCCTCCTGAGAGCGCGATCCCTTATTCGATTCATCCAGATTCGGCAGTTCCCGATACATTACTTCCTGAGCCTGCGCAAGACCGGGCCGTGGCCTAATCCTCTCGTATCAAGGCACTTTGGCGGGCTTTCAAGGTTGCCGCTGCGCTCTCGAATTCGGCGGGTGGCACAAGGTAAAAACGCAGCTTGAGTCCTGTAAAGCCTTCGAGTTCGGTCTGCATTGCCGCGCCAGGAATCTGAGGCGTGGCCAGGCGGGCCTCTCCTGCCGCGATCTCAAATGGCAGGACGCGCCAACGGCGTTGAACTCTCTCCGGCAACAAGCAGGTAGTGCGATTTGGAATCCGGGCGGGCTCAAGGCGGATCTCCGGGAGACCGTGCTGGATAGCAAGAGCCGCCCAGAGATGCCGTTCGCTGACTAGTTGTCGCTCCAGCAGGTAGTCGGCAACCGAACTTCCAGTCGGCAGAGCGGCGGCGGTGGCAGCCGCTTCCGGTGAAAGATGACCGGAGGATACCAGGATTTCCGTCAACGGCCGCTGGTGCCGGCTCAAGGCGTCCCGGCTGGGGTAAGCGTGGGCGGTCTTGACCCAACGCAACGGCCGGCGCCCGGTTCGCGCGAGGAGCCAGCCCCAGATGGCGCGCAGGCTGGCTAAGCTATTGATCCAGTTGCCCCAAATCAGCCGGAAGGGCGCTCCGGAGGCGAACTGCCAGCCATAAATCGTGGCGACGATGAAGGTCCTGGCGGCGAGGCGCTCCAGCAGGAGTGCCAGGTTTGCACCCATCAGCAGGGCGAGGGCCGAGCGCATGGAGTGGCCTGCAGACAGGAACCAAGGCGGAGATCCGGCAGTCCATGACAGCAGTCCCCATAAGAATAGGAAGTTGCAGGCCAGACTGAGCGGATTGCCCCAAAGACCCTTGCGATCGCGCCAGAAGAACCAGGCTTGGACCCGGCGGCGCGACATGCCCCGACCCCAGCCATGTTCGTGCCAAGCCTGGAGTGAGTTGCCAGTCACCCAGCGAGTGCGCTGTCGAATCGCCGCCGGGGCGGAGCGCGGAAAGTACTCGCGCGTGGCCACCGGCACTCCCCTATCCCATTGCAAGGGAACGAATTTCTGCCGGAATCCCAAACAATGCAGCCGCACGCCCAAGTCATAGTCCTCAGTCAAGGCCGCTGGCTGCAGAATCTGTCCGGCCTGCCTGGATGCCAGGGCGTCGAGGGCGTTCCGCGTCAGGGCGGTGCCCACACCGCAGCCGGGCAGAAAGCCACCCCAGTTCACGCGGGTCTCCAGGTCCTTCCCCTGACTTTCCGCGAAGTCATCGCAGTACAGCCCATGCGTCCACTCGCGCCAGCCGGTTTCGATCGGGAGAACGGGCATCTGCACCATATCCGCCGTTTCGGTGTGGGCGTTCACCAGTTCCAACGCCCGGGGGTGGATGACGTCCTCAGCGTCATGGAAGATCACCACCTCCATCCGGCGCCCGGTCTCAAGTTCCCAGGCCAGCATCCGCTGGTAGACCCAATTCAGACAATCCGATTTCATCGTTGGGCCATCGTGGGGCACCTCGGCCAGGTGCACACGGCTGTTCCGCGCTGCCACGGCTTCAACTTCGGCCCTCGTTTCGGGATCGTTCCTATAGACACCGACAAAGAACTCGTAGTCCTGGTAGCGGATCGCCGCCAGGTTGTGTTCCAACATGCGCCGGATCACAGCAGCTTCGTGCCAGAGGGGAATCCAGACCGCCACCGGCTTCTCGGGTGCAACTCCGGCTGGCTCCGTCCGCCGGGCCTGCCAGCGCCGTAGTACCCAGCCCAAGTCCAGAAGAAGATCGTCCAATCCGCCCAGGAAGAGACAGCAACCAAGGAGAAGCAGGGCTGAAGCGAGGATTTCGGATTGGGCCAGCGCGTCAGGGGCGCGGCTGAAATCCAGTAGTCCCAGGGGAAAGCAAAACGGCTGCGGCACTCACAATAGAGTGCCGCAGCCGCTTCAATTTTCTCGCTGAACTGAGACTACTTCTTCGGGGCCGGGTGAGCGGCCTTGTACTTCTTACCTTCGTCGTTCAGATCTTTCTTGCCCTTCTGTGTGTGGCAGACGGTGCATTCCTTGGCTTCCTTCTTCGCGATGGCAGGCGTGGCGAAGGAGCTCAGGGAGGTACCCACCAACATCGCCACCAACGCCGCAACGGGGACCAGAATTCTTATTGCTTTCATTGTGCATCCTCTATCGCCGCAGGTTGCGGCAACCAGCAGATCATAACATGCCCTGTGACCGCATCTCAAAAAAAAGACACGCAACCAGTCACGCCGGCCGCGTGCCCCTATCGAAAGACAGAGAACAGACTACTTCTTGGGGGCAGGAGCGCCGTCCAAGGTTTTCTTCTCGCCGTAGTACTTGCCCACTTCATTCAGCATCGGCTTTTCCTTCGTCGCATCCTTCGTCGAAGTGTGGCAGGTCGTGCACGGCTTCTTTTCTTTCTTTTGCATCTCCTTCGTCGCAAACGCACTGGTGGCCATGAAGGTCATCAGAGCACAGGCAACCGGCAGTACCAAACGCAGAGCTTTCATTCCCAATTCTCCTGAGTAGTTAAGCCGCCATTGGCGGCATCCATACTATATCACTGCCTATTGGACTCTTTCAGTACCTATTCGGTTACTTCGATCTCATTGCCTCCTTCTGCGATCAGGAGCGGATTCCCTCAAATCCAGCCTCCCGAGGCCGATCAGAGTCCTAACGGAATCCCCCATGCCCTTTACCGAATGGAAGAACGAATACAGCGTCGGCGTGCCGGAGATCGACGCGCAGCACCGCCGGCTGCTGGACATCATCAATCAACTGCACCATGCGATGAAGATGGGAGGAAAACCCACAGCCATCGTCGAGGTCATCAATGAACTGATCGGATACACGCGCTATCACTTCGCCTATGAGGAGAGAATTCTCGAGGACTCTGGGTATGCGGACCTGGAAGAACACCGCCGCAAGCACCGGGCGATGGTGGCCCAGGTGGAGACCTTCCGGGATTCCGCCGCAGAGGGCAAGGCCACGCTTTCGCTGAAGCTCATGGGGTTCCTAAGAGACTGGCTCTCGAAGCACATCCTGGAGACCGACAAGCAGTACTCGGATCACCTCGCGGACCGAAGAGCGGCCTAAGTCCTCTGCAGTTCCAGGAAGAACGAGCGCCCCTGCGTCTTGCTGGATGCGAGTTGGAATCCGGCCTGGCGAGCAAGCGCCTGGTAGTGTGCTGCGCCTCGCGGCGCCTCCCCGTAGAGTGTGCCGTAGCCTGTCCGCACTTCTCTGCCTGCCGGCCCACCCGGCAACTGGCCCGGAAATTGAAAAGTAAAGTAGAAGATGCCGACCTTCTTCTCCGGTGACGGGGGCGGAGGCACCTCCACATCCCAGATCAGCATGCGCCCGCCCGGGGCCAGCACGCGGCGCGCCTCCTCAAGCACCTTCAGCTGCTTCTCCAAAGGCACGAACATCAATGTATAGAAGCAGGTGACAGTCTGAAACACGCTATTGAGAAACCGCAGTTCCGTGGCATCCATCACTATCTTCAGCAGCGGCCCTCCCGGAGCCTCCTCCAACTCTTTCCGGCTCAGATCGATGGCGACCACCTGCGAGCGCTTCATTTGCCCGATCACGCCTTCGCCTCCGCCGCCGAGGTCCAGAATGAGCCCGCTGGCCGCGAAATCGTCGATCGGCGTCGTCTCCCGTTCGTAGCGGTGGATCTGCTCCGGGGTGAAGCGCGGACGCTCCTGCTGAGCCGCGGCAACCGCCGGAATCATCATGTTCATAAATTCAGATCTCGTCATCCTAGATCGAATTACGGATGGCCTGCCGCATCAGTTCCATCGGCCTTGGATCACACAGGCGCCACCGGGAGCCGCCCGCAGAGCTACCCTGGGGTAGATTCTTCCACGAGGCAGAACCAGGAGTTGTCAGCGTGACGCATCGTCACATCCTCTTTTACAAGCCATACGGCGTGCTCACTCAATTCACCGATGAGACCGGGGCCGGGCGTCCCACCTTGAAAGACTTCATCCCGTTCCCGGACGTGTACGCAGCGGGCCGTCTGGATCTCGACAGCGAAGGGTTGCTCCTCCTCACTTCCGATGGAACGCTGCAGCACCGCGTCACCGATCCCCGATTCGGCCATCCGCGCACGTACTGGGTCCAGGTGGAAGGCGTCGCCACTGAGGACGCCGTTCGACGACTGAGTGCCGGTGTTGACATTCAAGGCCACATCACTTTGCCCGCCCAGGCCCGGCTGCTGATTCCTCCACCCGACGTTCCGCCGCGCCAACCGCCCATCCGCTATCGCGCTTCCATCCCGACATCCTGGATAGAACTGACGCTCACGGAGGGGCGCAACAGGCAAGTGCGGCGGATGACGGCAGCGGTCGGATTCCCGACATTGCGGCTGATCCGGGTGGCGATCGGCCCCCTCACTTTCGCCGGCCTGGCGCCCGGCGGCTACCGCCTGATCTCCACGGCCGAGGCGAAGTTACTGACAAGCAAATCCCTGCGGCTGAGGAAACCTGGCGCCCGGCTTGCCCATCCGACAAGATAGAGCGAAACTGAATCCAACACTGTTCAGATGGAGGAAGACATGAGCCAGAAATACTTACTCATGGGCGGCCTGGTTGCCGTCCTGATGGTGGCCCCCGCGAACGCCCAGCAGGCGCAGGAAGAAGACATTGTGGCGGCTGCGCAAAAGGCCCAGACTCCACAGTCTGTGTTACGCATGGCCAACCAGATTCAGAAGGAGATCCTCTCGCTGCCCGAATACGGCGTCTTCGACGATCTGCGCTTCCAGATCAAGGACTACACTGTGACTCTGCGCGGGTCGGCCTCACGCCCGATTCTCAAGAGTTCAGCGGAGAATGTGACGAAGAAGGTGGAAGGCGTGCAGAAAGTCATCAACGAGATCGAGGTCTTGCCTCTCTCCAGGCTGGACGACGACATCCGCGCCCGAGTCTATGCCGCGATCTACTTCCACCCGATCTTGAGCCGCTACAATCCGAACCGCGGAACCCCAGCCTGGATCACGCCCGCGCGCAGGGCAGCCGGCATCACGAATGACCCGCCGTTCGGCTACCACCCCATCCATATCGTCTCGAAGAACGGCAATGTGCGGCTGGTCGGAGTGGTCGACAACGCCTCCGATCAGCAGGTGGCAGGCATGCAGGCGAACTCCGTCTCGGGAGTCTTCTCCGTGGAAAACGACATCCAGGTTATCCAGCAGCCGGCGAAAGAAAAGAAGAAAAAGAAATAGCGGATCCCGCGATCTCAGACCAGCAACAGCCCGGCGTTCAAGTGCCGGGCTTTCTATTGCCCGGGCACTCTTCGCTCCAGCGCGAGATAGCCGTCGATCAACTCATCGGCGATGCGGCTGTTGAACTCATCCCACCGGAAGTTCCCTCCGCGCAAGAGTGCCGAGCGAAAGATCCCTTTCCGCACCAGGAGGCGCTTGAAGAACGCGATCGACGTCCAGATCTCCTGGTTGGCGAAGGCGAGCACCGGCAGCAACTGTCGAAAGAGCGCCAGCGCATCGTCCCGCCGCCCGGCCGAGTGGAGGCGATAGACTTCCGCATACACGGGCACCATGGAGCACTCCGGGATCATCGCATCGACGCCCCGATCCAGTGCCTCGATCATTTGCGGCGCGGCCCAGCCGCCGGCGACAAAGAACTCCGAACCCAGCGCCTGCCGCACTTGCGTGTACTTCGGACCCGCGGGCACAGTCTCCACTTTGATGCCGCCCAGCGTGGGAACGCTGGAGTGCAACTCTTCAATCAGCTGAATGCTCAGCCCCGGCCCACTCCATTCCAAGTCTTGAACCACCAGCGGCAATTCGACGCGGGCGGCGATCGCGGCAAAGAAGGGAACCACCTGGTCCTGCTGGGCATAGAAGGGCTGCGGTACAGCCACCAGGAAAGCCGCCGCGCCAAGTGCTCCGGCGGCACGGCCGTGTTCCACGCACTCTTCCACGCTCTCCGCGGATGCTCCGGCCAAGACCGGCACCAACCCGTGCGCCTCTCCGCAGACGATCTCCAGAACCCGGCGCCGCTCCTGCCCGTTGAGCGCGGTCACCTCGCTGGCCACGGCCGGAGCCAGGAATCCGCACGCGCCCCAGGCGATGGCCGCTCGAACGAGGCGGCTGAGGCTCTCCTCATCCAACCGGCCGTCCAGGTGGTATGGCGTCTGGACCACGGGCAGGATTCCGCTCTGCAATGGGAAGTCTCCTGGCATCTTCATCCCGCCGACAGTATACACGCCGCAGCATGGGGATTATATTGAGATGCGAGATGTCGAAAACGAAGAAGAACTGGCTGATTGGCGTCTCAGCCACCCTGGGTGTACTGATCGCCGCCACCGTGGGCGCCGGCTACTGGGCTGCGCAGCGACTGGAGCCATTTGTAAAGGAGAAGACAACCTCCTACCTGGGCAAACGCTTCAAGGCGAATGTCAGACTGGAGAGCTTCAAGGTCAGGCTGTCGTGGCTCTCTACCTGGGACGTCCTCCTGAACAAAGGAAGGGGCGCGGACGCGCATGTGGAGGCAGGACCGCTGCTGCTGAGCCTGGACCAGTTCCCGCACCTGCCTGCCCTACTGTCATTGAAGAAACTGAAGTTCACGGTGGACCTGGGCTCTCTCGCCACGGAGACGGCCGTTGTCCGCCAGATCCAACTGGAAGGGCTGGACATCAACCTGCCGCCCAAACAACCCAAGCCGGAGACCGCGGCAAAGCCCGAGGTGAAGTCTGACGCGATGCCTGAAACGAAGCCGCCGGAACCGGAGGCTGAGGAAGAAGCCACGCCGGCCGCGGGGAAGAAATCCTCGGCGCCCACCATCATCGTCGATGTCATCGAAGCGCCCGGCGCACGCCTGGCGATTCACCCGAAAGACCCCGCCCGCGCCCCGCTCGTCTGGGAACTTCACAAACTCGTGCTGCGCGGAGCCACCTCCGGGCGCCCGTTCGACTACGACGCCGAACTCACCAACGCCAAACCACCGGGGCTGATTCATAGCAAGGGCAAGTTTGGCCCCTGGGTCTCAAAAAGCCCCTCGGATTCCCCGATCTCCGGCGAATACACGTTCGAGAACGCAGACCTCTCGGTCTTCAAGGGCATTGCAGGCACACTGGCATCCAAAGGCTCATTCCAAGGAACGCTGGACGAGATCATCGTGGACGGCACTACCACCACGCCAGACTTCCGGCTGACTCACAGCGGTAACAAAGTTCCGCTGGAGACCGAGTACCATGCCATCGTCAACGGCACGAATGGCAACACCATTCTCGATCCGGTCAAAGCGAAACTCGGCGCCTCGCCGTTCACCGTCAAGGGCGGCGTGGTCCGAAATGTCGGCGAGAAGGGCAAGACCGTCGACCTCACGGCCACGATCCCGGCCGGCCGCATTCAGGATTTCCTGCTGCTGGCCATGAAGGGGAACAAACCCATCATGACGGGCCGTATCAGCCTCAATACCCGCGTACTGGTGCCGCCGGGCAAAGGCCACATCGCGGACAAACTCCAATTGCAGGGCGCCTTCAAGCTCAGCGAAGCCAACTTCACGAGCGCCACGGTGCAGAACAAACTGGACGATCTCAGCCGCCGCGCACAGGGTACGCCGACCGACCAGGGGATCTCGGAGGTCCCCGTGGTCATGTCCGGCAACTTCAAGATGGGCGGCGGACGCATCGGCTTCCCCAAGCTCTTCTTCTCCATTCCCGGCGCGGACGTCGACCTGAGCGGCAACTACATCTTCGCGAGCGAGACGCTGGATTTCACGGGCGAGGCCAAGGTGGAGGCGCGCGTGTCGCAGATGATGGTGACCAAATGGAAGCGCTGGGCGCTGAAGCCGGTGGATCCTTATTTTGCCAAACAGGGGCACGGCACAGTGGCGAAGTTCAAAGTCAAGGGCACCCGGGACGAACCCAAGTTCGACCTTACTAAGTAAAGAGATTTAAATTTTCCTGGAACGTTCGCCTGTTGCGCGCGTCTTTATAGATGAAGGCGCCGCAAGGCCCGGAGGATCCCATGAGCCTCAAAGAACGTCTCCAGCTCGAATACGAAATTCTCGAACGCATCGACTCTGCCCGCACCTCCGCCGGCGACGAAGAGGCGGCTGAGGAACTGGAACGCGCTATCATCGAGCGCGAACTCGCAGAACTGGAAAAGCACACGCAGAGCGAACCCGCCCTGGTGCCTGTGCGTCGCCGCCGCGCCGCGTAAGACTCCCCCATAGCTGTTGCCATATACTGATTCCGTCACCCTCGGAATCATGCGACAGCTACTACTTTGCACACTCTTCGGCGCGCTGCTCAGCGCGCAGGTCCAGAACGGAAAAGTTTACAGCGAGCCGGGCCGGTTCGCCGGCTGGCCGGCCAACCACGGCATCTGGAGTTGGGGTAATGAAATCCTGGTCGGCTTCGAAGCCGGCTACTTCAAAGCCAGCGTGCGCGACCACGCCATCGACCGCACCAAGCCGGCTGAACACCTGCTCGCCCGCAGCCTGGACGGCGGCGTCACCTGGAAGATCGAAAAGCCCGAAGGACTCAAACCGCCTCCGGGTCTGCAGCAGGCCGATGTCCCCACTGAAACCGGGAAACCGGTGTCGGACTGTCCCGGCGGGATCAACTTCACCGCGCCCGGCTTCGCCCTCACCGCCCGCATGGCCGACATCCACACGGGCCCCTCGCGGTTCTACGTCTCCTCCGACAAGGGCCACACCTGGACGGGCCCCTACCGCCTGCCCGACTTCGGCACCCCCGGCATCGCCGCCCGCACCGATTATCTGGTGAACGGCAAGCACGACCTCACCATGTTCCTCACCGCCGCCAAGTCCAACCGCCGCGAAGGCCGTGTCATTTGCGTGCGCACGCGCGACGGCGGCAAGACATGGACGCTCGAAGGCAATGTCACCCCCGAACCGGAGGGCAACGACTTCGCCATCATGCCCGCTTCCGTGCGCCTGGGGCCCAAGGAGATTCTCACCGCGGTCCGCCACCGGACGTTCATCGACGTGTGGCGCTCCACCGACGACGGCAAGACGTGGACTACCACCGGCAAAGCGGCACCCGACACGGGCCGCGGCAATCCGCCGACTCTCACGCTGCTGAAAGACGGCCGCATCGCCCTGGTTTACGGCTACCGCGCCGAGCCGTTCGGCATCCGCGCCCGAATCAGCAAGGACAAGGGCAACACCTGGGGCGACGAGATCATCCTGCGCAAAGATGCTGGAGCCTGGGACCTTGGCTACCCGCGCACCGTGCTGCGTCCCGACGGCAAGCTGGTGAGCATCTACTACTACAACGACGCCGCGGCGAGTGAGCGTTACATCGGCGCCACCATCTGGGAGCCGTAGCCGGCTCGCTGGGAGCCGTAGCCGGCTCGCTGGGAGCCGCAGCCGGCTCGCTGGGAGCCGTCACCGGCTCGCTGGCACCCGTCACGATTCGACCCGCACTCGGGCCGGGCGATCACTCGGCCCGCAGCGCCTCCATCGGCTCAATGGAAGCGGCTCGGCGCGCCGGCACAAACGCCGCCGCCCCCGCCGCCAGCAGAAACACGCCGGCCACGGCAGCCATCACTCCGGCTTGCATGCCTCCTGTTCCGTAAAGGAAGCTCTCGATCAAGCGCGCCGAGGCCACACTCAGGAGGAGCCCTCCCGCCAGCCCGGCGGCTACCGGCCAGCCCGCCTGTCCCAGCGCCAAACGGCATACCCCGGCACGCGTCGCGCCGAGCGCCATGCGCACGCCGATCTCCTGCCGCCGCGCCGCCACCGCGTAACTCAACATCCCGTAGATCCCCAGCATCGCCAACGCCAGCGCGGAAGCGCCGAAGGAAACCAGCACCAGCGTCTGGAAACGCTCTCGCGCCACGGAATCGGCCACCTGCCGATCCAGTGTCTTCACGCGCGTCACTGTGACATTGGCTTGCCGCTCAATGACCGCTTTCATGCCGGCCAGCACGTCATCGGCACGCCCGGCGCTCTTCACCACAAAGAAGGTCTGGAACGGCGGCCGGAACGCGTAGTGCTGATAGATCATCCTCGCCGGCACATCCTTCAGCGAGGTGTTCCGCGAGTCCTTCACCACTCCGATTACCTGCGCTTTGCGGCCCATCTCGTCGACCTCCTGGCCCACCGCATCCTCATTGCCGAAGATCGCTTTCGCCGTCCCCTCTGACAGGATCACGGCGGGCACCTCCCGGTCGCGCTCCTCCAGGAATCGGCCGGAGACCAGCCGCTGGCCGGTCGCCTCGAAGTAACCCGGGCTCACCCAGCGCGCGTTCACCAGCGTCTCACGGGCACCCGCCGGACCGGTCCGGCCCACGGATTCAATCCAGCTCTCCCCATCCAACGGCATCGCGGAAACGTAGGCGGCCCGCGCCACACCGGGCATGCCGCGCAGTTCAGAGAGGGCGCGATCGATCAGTGCCGTCCGCTCCTCGTTCTTCCTGAAGTGCTTGGGCGTCAGGCGCACATCAGCGATGGAGACCTGCCCCGATTCGAATCCGCGATCCTGCCGCAATAAGTGGAGCAGGCTTTGGCCCAGCAGGGCGGCCACCAGCAGCAGCACCGTGCAGCCACACACTTCCAGCCCGATCAGAAAACCGCGCCACTTCTGGCTGGCACGGCTGGCCGTGGTGCGCGTGCCGCCGCGTGCCAGCGAACCGCCCGCCAGGCGCAGGCCCGGGGCGAGGCCGGCCACCAGCCCCGCCGCCATGGTCACCAACAGCGCGAACAGCAGCACGCGCCAGTCGAGGCGCACTTCACTCATCCGCGGAAGATCAAGGGGAGCATTGCGCCGGAACACCTCCAGCCCGGCGTAAGCGAGACCCACGCCCAGGACGCAGCCCAAGCTGCCCAACAGGAGATTCTCCGCCACCGCGCTCCATACCAGCCGCCAGCGCGCCGCGCCCAGCGCCGCCCGCAACGAAGCATCGTGCTGCCGCGCTAGCGCCCGGCCCAGTTGCGCATTGGCCAGGTTGAGCGAGGCCAGCAGCATGAGCGCCGCCACGGCGCCCATCAGCAGTACGATACCTCGCCGCGAACCGCTCACTACCGTCGATTGCAGCGGCCGGAGCGAGGCCCTCATGGTGCCTTCGCGCCGGGTGCCGCCGGGCATCTCGCGCCACACCTGCGCCTGCACCGTATTGAGCTGCGCCGTGGCCTGCTCCATGGTCATGCCCGGCCGCAGCCGGCCTATCAGCACCCAGTTGCCGTAGTTGCCGTTCCATTCCATTTCGCCGAGCTTGAAAACCACCGGCAGAAAGATCCAGGGTTCCAGCACGCCGCTCTTCTGCTGGTCCGGCCGGAATGCCCGCAGCATGTTCTCGTTCGGAAAATGCAGCCCCTCGGGGAGGACGCCCACGATCTCCCGGGGCACGTCATCGATGCGCACCACGCGCCCGATTACGCCGCGGTCGCCGCCGAACAGCGCCTGCCAGCCTGTATGCGTCAGAATCGCTCCGCCCGGAACGTCCTTGCCCTCCTGGCTGTAGAAGCTCCGCCCGATCCGCGGCTCCACGCCCAGCACGCGCAGCAGCGCCGGCTCGCACAGCACCGTGGCTACGGGCCGCGCGCCGGATCCTCCCAGGGCGACCGACGCGACGCCGTGCCTCAGGTGCGCCATTCCACTGAACACCTGGGTCCGCTTTTCCCACTCGGCCGCGTGCCTCGGGTTGGGCCCCACGGGATCGTCGCCGATCATACTGATGTGCTCCCAGGCGGTCACCAGCCGGTCGCTTTCCCGGTAGTCCAGCGGCCGCAGCAGCACGCGGTCTGTCACCGTGAACACCGCCGTGGTCGCTCCGATGCCCAGTGCCAGCGTGAGCACGGCCGTCACTGTGAAGCCCGGACTTTTCTTCAGTCCGCGCCAGGCGTAGCGGAAATCCCGCAGCAGCGCCTCCAGCCTGGTCCAGCCCCACACGTCGCGGACCTCCTCCTGGATCAGTGCCGGATTGCCCAGCATGCGCCGGGCCGACTCGCGCGCCGCGTTCTCAGATGCGCCGCCCTCGCGTTGCTCTTCGGCTTCCAATTCCAGGTGCGCGTCCAATTCGCGCCGCAGGTCCTCTTCGCGCTTCTCTTTGCCGAACCAGTCCATTGAAGCTATCCTTCCTGGCCGTCCGCCCCTTCCGGCCACATGATTCTGCCGATCGCCGCGGTCATCTGTCTCCACTTCGACTCTTCCGACACCAACTGCCGCCGCCCGGCCGGGGTGAGCCGGTAGTACTTGAATTCCCGCTTCAAGTCCTTGGCGGCCTTCTCCCACCTGGCTTTGATCAGGCCCTTCTTCTCCAGGCGGTGCAGCGCCGGATAGAGTGACCCGTGCTCCACCTGGAGCAGTTCCTCGCTGTGCTGCTGGATGTGCCGCGCAATCTGGTGGCCGTGGGCCGGCCCGAAGACCAGCGTGCGCAGGATGAGCATCTCCAGGGTGCCCTGCAGGAGTTCGATGCGTGCTTTCTGTTCGTTCGACATGCTGTGTAGACAGTCTACCCAACTTCCGGCATCAACTGGGTAGACGAACGACCCAGCCGAAAGTGACGACGAAATTTGCGGCGGGGTTGTTCCTGCGGAAATGGAGACGGCGCCCGCCTCGACCGGCAAGGCCGAAGCGGGCGCCGCGAAAGGGCTTCGATTTGGCGGAAACTAGGCTTCGATCCTGGTCCCGAGCACGGCCAGGAACTGGGCCAGCCATGCCGGGTGCGCCGGCCAGGCGGGCGCGGTCACCAGTTTGCCGCTGGTGTGCGCGTCCGTCATCGCCAGGTCGATGAAAGTGCCGCCGGCTGCCGCCACTTCGGGCGAAACCGCCGGATAGCAGGAGCAGCCCTTACCCTGCAGCACGCCGGCTGCCGTGAGCACTTGCGCGCCGTGGCAGATGGCGGCGATGGGCTTGTCGGCCGCCGCGAAATGCTTGACGATTTCCAGCACGCGCGGGTTCAGCCGCAGATACTCTGGGGCCCGTCCGCCGGGGATCACCAGGCCGTCGTAGCCGGCCTCCTCCACCGCGTCGAAAGAGTAGTTGAGCGCAAAGTTGTGTCCGCGCTTCTCGCTGTAGGTCTGATCGCCTTCAAAGTCGTGGATGGCCGTCCGCACCACGTCGCCGGCCTTCTTCCCCGGGCAGACCGCATGCACGGTATGCCCTACCATGAGCAGCGCCTGGAACGGCACCATCACCTCATAATCTTCTACGTAGTCGCCAACCAGCATGAGGAGTTTCTTTGCCATAGCTCCAGAATACGCCGCGCCGCTAAAGCCAGCACTCCGAACACCCACTCCCGCGCACCGCACCGACTCCTGGCGGAAAGTCCGCCGCAACTCCTCCACCCCGAGGGCAGACTCGCGTAGCGCCCGGGAGCGCTTGCCCCTCACGGCCCGCGGCCCCAGACGCTCCAGGTGCTCCGCCCGCGGATACTCCGGCCCGTGAATGATCCTCAGGTACTCGCGGCCCCGGCATTTCACGGCCTGCTGCGAGAGGCCCTTGCGGCCGGTCTGCACGAAGCCGAGCGGCTTCACCACCATCCCCTCGCCGCCACATTCGGCCAGCCGCTCCCGCCAGGCCGTCGCTTCGGCGCACTCCGCCACCAGTCGACCTTCATCCAGAACTTAGTGGCTAACCAGGCAGTCGAGGAACTTGGAGGCCGTTGCCACAAACACAGGCGTCTCCGCAGCCAGTTGTTCCAGCGCGGCGCGTGTCAATTCCCCGATTACACTGTCCCTCCCGGCGGTAGCCCCCGGCGTCGCTTACGGCTTCCTATGCTCCTTGGCCGCTTCCGCATCCACCACGCCCTTCAAGGGTGTGAGCAGCTTAAAGGTCAGCCATGTGAAGACCGCCAGGACGATGGCGATGTGGTAGAGCCCAAATCCCACTGCCGCGCCAACAATGCTCGCACTCCAGATACTGGCCGCGGTGGCCGTACCCGTTACGGAAGCCTTCTCGCGTAGGATCGCTCCGCCGCCGATGAAGCCGATGCCCGTGATGAGCCCCTGCAGGATGCGTGAGTAACTGTCCGGCGTGGCGCCCGGCATCGCCGAACCGAGCATCACGAATCCACAGGCCGCCATCGCAACGATAGGAAATGTCCGCAATCCGGCCGAGTGGTCTTCGCGTTCGCGGTTCCAGCCGATCGGCAACACCAGGACATAGGCGATGCCCAGGTGCATGACGTCCGAGCAAACCGTCGGCCAGGTCATCGCGGCCAACATTGCGATGCGATCCACCATGAGGATTCAAGATACCCGGCCTGAATTCGCGGCGCAAGCCGCCTTCCCTTAAGGCAGCCTCGACTCTTCCCCTATCGAGGCGAGTACCCTGCCGCGCCGTTCAGCCGCCTATATAGTCGACCGAACCAAGAGGAACGGTCGAAGAAAGAGAGCAGAAGAAGATGACCAGCAGATTCGCCAAAATCTTCGGGGCGCCGGCCCTCGGCGCCGCCGTTCTCCTCACGCTCGCCACCGCGTCCACTGCAACCGCGGCGGACCGCGTTAAAGCCAATATCCCCTTCGCCTTTGAAGTGGGCAAGAAAGCCATGCCGGCGGGAGACTATGACATCGTGATCGACCGGTCCGTCGGCCACATCACGATCCAGCAGGATGCCAAGAAGGGCACGGAAGCCCTGGCGGCCATCCTCACTTACCTCGCTCCGCCGCAACACGGCGGCTCGGATCACGCCCACCTGGTCTTCGACAAGGTCGGCGGCCAGACAATCCTCTCCGAAGTCTGGGAGCCCAACATGGACGGCGTTCTCATCTACCTGACCAAGGGTCCGCACGAACACCATGTCCTGCACCTGAAGCGGTAGCTGCTCTCACCGCCGTGCGGCCGGAAGGTGGCCCCGGCCGCACGTAAGTCCGGGTTCGTCCAGGCTAACCGCCGGCCACCGCGCCCACAATCAATAACGGCTCCACTCCTGCCCGCACCTCTGCGGGCAGTTCCGTGTCCAGGCGGTCATGCGACCAGTCCTGCGAACACACGAAGAACCGGATGAACGGCCGGCGCTGGCCGCTGGCCTTATCCCAGATGGTTCCGTTTAGCGCCGGGAAGCGCAGCTCCAGCTCAGCGAGCACGGCGCGGATCGTGGGCAGCCCCTCCAACTCCAGACAGACCTCTCCGTCCACGCCTGCCAGCAGACGCAGGTGGTAGGGTAGTTCGACTCGAATCACCGCAGCGTCTGGACCTCCACGGAAAGCACCGCAGGCAGATTTTGCACGATCGCCTGCCAGTTGTCGCCGCCATCCGGCGAAACGTAGACCTGGCCGCCGGAAGTGCCGAAGTAAACGCCGCACTCGTCCAGTGTGTCCACCGCCATGGCATCGCGCAGAATGTTCACGTAGCAGTTCTCCTGCGGCAAACCATTCGTCAGCGGCTCCCATTCCTCGCCGCCCGTGCGGCTGCGGTAGACACGCAGTTTACCCTCCGGCACGAAGTGCTCAGAGTCGCTCTTGATCGGCACGACATACACCGTCTCCGGCTCGTGGGCGTGCACGGCGATGGGAAAACCGAAATCCGTCACCAGGTTGCCGCTCACCTCGCGCCAGTTGTCACCGTAGTCGTCGCTGCGCATGACGTCCCAGTGCTTCTGCATGAAGAGCACGTGCGGCCGCGACGGGTGCCGAGAAATGTTGTGTACGCAGTGGCCCACCTCGGCGTTCGGATCGGGGATGTACTCCGAGCGAAGTCCGCGGTTGATGGCTTTCCAGCTCACGCCGCCATCGTCTGTTCGAAACGCTCCGGCCGCCGAGATCGCGATGACCATCTTCTGCGGGTCGCTGGGGTCGAGCAGGATTGTGTGCAGACCCAACCCGCCCGCACCCGGTTGCCAGTTCGGACCGGTGCCGTGGTTGCGGAGCCCGGCCAGTTCCTGCCAGCTCTTTGCGCCGTCGGTGGTCTTGAACATCGCCGCGTCCTCCACGCCGGCGTAGACCACATCCGGATCCGCCAGAGACGGCTCCAGATGCCAGACGCGCGTAAACTTCCACGGCCGCAGTGTGCCGTCGTACCACTGGTGCGTGCCCGTTTCGCCTGCATAGGTGAACTCGTTGCCCACGGTTTCCCAGCTCTTGCCGCCGTCGTTGGAGCGCTGAATCACCTGCCCGAACCAGCTGCTACTCTGCGAAGCGTAGATCCGGTTCTGATCCACCGGCGAGCCCTTCATGTGGTAGATCTCCCAACCCGCGAAGTGCGGCCCTGAGACTTTCCACTCTTTGCGTGCGCCATCGGATTCCAGCAGAAACGCACCCTTTTTGGTTCCAACCAGCACTCTGACACTGCTCATAGCCCAATCCTCCCAGACGCAGTTTTCCCCGCGATGCGGCTGCGCCGCCGGCAGGGTCCCAGCGATTTGAGCTTACCACCGGGCCGGACGGACTAGAAAGTGCGTACTCCCAGCGCCATCAGGTCGTCCACGCGCATGGTCTCCTTGATGACATAAGGCTCGCCGTATTTCGCGCCGATCAGGTTGCCGTAGAAGCGGGCGATGGAGCGCAGGCGGTCGTAGATCTCATCCTTGTTCGGAAACAGCGTGGCGCCGGACTGTTGCTCCCCATACTGCGAGGCGTAAGCAAACAGCGATTCCATCCGCTTCTCGAAATGAGGAGTGATGTCCACCACGAACGACGGCGTGACGTTCGCGTACATCGAGGCGTAGACCACCTTGAACGGCCGGTGCGGCTCGGAGAAGTCGTCCATCTTGCGGATGCCGCCCAGGAACGCCGCTTCGAAGCCCAGGTTGCACGCCACATAGTGATCCGGGTGGCGCGCCTCCCAATAAGGCAGGATGAGCACCTTGGGCTTCAGCCGCCGGATGACACCCATCAGAGTCAGCCGCAGTGAGATGTTGTTCTCCAGCCGCGCGTCGGGCATCTTGAGGTTTTCACGAAACGCCAGCCTGAGGATGCGCGCGGCTTCGCGCGACTCTTCGATGCGGAGTTCCGGCGTGCCGCGCGTGCCCATGTCGCCCGCCGTCAGATCCAGTGCGCCGGTGAGATAGCCGGCCTCTGCCATGCGCAGCAGCGCGCCGCCGCAGGTTTGCTCGATATCGTCCGGGTGGGCGGCGATGGCAAGCACATCGAGATCAGGAGCGTTTTCCAGGTCGAGAGAGGGTGGATAGAACATATGGGCTCACCAAAGGAGATCGCGGCGGTGCGAAAGCCGGTCGCGGGTCCTGAACAGGGAGATGAGGATCATCCCGGCGGCGAAGCCTCCAATGTGCGCGAAGAAGGCGACACCGCCGCGTCCCGTGTCCAGTTCGGAAATGCTGCCGAAACCGCTGAGGAACTGCAGCCCCAGCCAATACAGCAACACCAGGTACGCAGGCAGCTCCACCGTAAACAGGATGATGAACCAGCCCGCCATCACGATCCGCGAGTGAGGGAACTTCAGCAGGTAGGCGCCCATCACACCGGCGATGGCGCCGCTGGCGCCCACCATCGGCACGCGCGAATCCGGCGCCATGAAGTACTGCCCCATCCCCGCCGCCGCCCCGCACAGCAGGTAGAACAGCAGGTACTTGCCGTGGCCGAGAATGTCCTCCACGTTGTCGCCATACACCCACAGGAAGACCATGTTCCCGAGCAGGTGCAGCCACCCGCCTTGCATGAACATGGAGGTGAACAGCGCGGACCAGTGGAAGCGGTCCGGCACCAGGCCGAAGGCAAAGATGAGGTCGTTGCGCGTAACGTCGTCCAGCGTGAGCTGAAACAGAAACACGAAGACATTGGCCGCGATCAGGAAGATGGTGACCAGCGGCTTCGAGTAGCTCTGCTGCGAATCGTGAATCGGGATCATGCGCCTACACCCGGTAGGGCAGAAACTCCTGCTTGGCGCGCCTCTCGCCGCGGCTGATGAGCGCGCGAGCCTCATCCGTGGTGGCGATGCGGCCGCGGGCGCCCATGGCGGTGCAGTTCAGAGCCGCCATGGCGTTGGAAAACTCAAGTGCCTCTCCGATGGGTAATCCTTTGACCACAGAGTAGCAGAACGCTCCGTGGAAGACGTCTCCGGCGCCGGTCGTGTCGAGGCAATTCACCACAAACGCGGGCGAGTAGACGAACTTTCCATCCACTTTCGCCAGGGCACCGTGCGCGCCCAGTGTCATGGCGGCCACCTTCATGCCGTAGGTGTCCTGCAGCAGCGTGATCGCCTTGATCGGATCCGCCTCGCCCGTCCAGCGCTCCGGAAACTCGCTGGAGGTGATGAGGTAATCGACGTTCGGCAGCACGTTCTCGAAGCCCTTGTAAATCGTGTCCACATCCACAGTCACCGGAATGCCGTGCTCGCGCGCGATGCGGGCGGCGTGAGCGACGGCCGGCGTGTCGTGGCCGTCGATGTGCAGCAGCCGCGCGCAGGTGATCTGCTCCGGAGTGATCTCTTCCGGATCGATGCGCAGCCCTTCCGGGCGGCTCCAGAACACGGTGCGTTCCCCGGTTGTCTGGTCGATCAGGATGTAGGCGGACTGGTTTGGCGTGTTCTCCCGCCGCTGCACGTGATCCAGATTCACACCCGTACCCTGCAGGCTCTCCCACTGGATGCGCCCGCGCTCATCGTCGCCGATGGTGCCAATGTACTTCGTGCGCAAACCAAGCTGCGCGCAGCAGACCACGGCCGTGGCCACCTGGCCGCCGGGGCTCATCACCTCATCGAGAAACGGCACCTTGCCGCCGTATGCGGGAAAGTGCGGGATCAGGATCATCGTATCGGTGGCGTTCAGTCCAACGCCCACCACGTCAAAGCGAGGTTCGCTCATTGCAGGCCTTTCAGGAATCGGAGAATGGCGGTCAGCGTTGCACCGTCGCCGGCTTTTCCAAGGTTCGTCATCTCCGAGATGTGATTTTCGTTTTGGGTATAGAACAGCGTCACCGCCCCCCCGGCCGCGCGCAGGGCCGCGTGAAACTCCTCGGCCTGCTGCGGCAGCGTCAGGTAGTCCCACTGGCAGTATGTCACCAGATAGGGCGGCAGGCCGGCGCGCACATGCTGCAAAGGCGAGGCGCCACGCAGAACCTCGAGATCCTTGCCGAAGACGCGCGAGTCACCCGTTGCCGCCATGCTCAAAATGTTCGGAACGCCGCTCATCGACACCACGCCCCGGATGGCGTCGGGCGTCAGGCTGTGCGGCTTCAGCCACGCCTCGTTATTCGTGAGCAACGACACCAGGTGGCCGCCCGCCGAGTGGCCTGCGAGGAAGATCCTCGACGGATCTCCGCCATACTGCGCCACGTTCTTCACCGTCCAGGCGAACGCCGCGGCCACGTCTTCAATCTGCGCAGGATGAGGGTTCTTCGGCGCCAACCGGTAGCTGGGGATCACCACCACATAGCCCTCTTTAGCGAAGAGGTTGCCCAGGAACGGATACTGCGAACGGTCGCCGCGTACCCACGCACCGCCATGCACGAAGAACAACACGGGCGCTTTAGCCGCGCCCGCGCGGCGGTAGACGTCCAGCTTGTGCTTGGCCGCTTCGTCTGCCGCGCCGGCAGAGTACTCCACGTCCTTGGTTGCTTCCACCCCCTCATCCAACTTGGACGAAGGCAGGGCCATCGAAAAGAGATTCGGGCGCTCCAGGCGGATGGCGTTCGAGTAGATCCAGGGCCGCTCCTCGCCGTCGATCTCGAGCCACGCCTCGGCGCGGTATGCCCCCGGTTCCGCGGCCGCGTGTGTCACCGTGTCCGCGGTCTTTTCCAGCACGATCTTGCCGTTGTGGAAGATCTTCCAGTGCGCCGCCACCGGCGCCCGCCCCACGATGCGCGTCGTGCCCGACATCGGAATCGTGTCGCCCATCTCGTAGACGCCCAGCGAGTTTACCGCGAAGAACGTGAAACCTGCCGGGTCCGCCAGCCAGTCGTGCGAAACGAAGGCCCGTCCGGCACGCAGCGATGCCAGCAGCGCGGCCGCCGTAAACTCGCGCGACAGAATGTGCGTCACCGTGTTCCGGAACGCCACCGCGTACGGATCCAGCACCACCTTCCCGATCACCGTGTTCTGGTGCGCATCGTTGGCGCCGATGCCAGGGAAAGGCCGCCCGGTGAGAATCCGGTCCCACCGCGCAAAGATCTCCGGCCAGTAGTCGCAGCCGGCTCCAAACACCTCATCCGGATATTGCTGCTGCAGCTTCGCCAGTTCAGCCAGCTTCGCCGGCGAGCCCGCCGCCTCTTTCAAATAGGCCAGCAGGTCCGTGTCGTCTTCCGCGTCCGGGTGGCGATTGTAGATCTCCATCCCGTCCCAACCTTCGGGCGAGGCGTCCATCTCGCCTTCCACATGCGAATGGAACCGTGCGCCCGGCGCCGGCGACTTGTGGATCAACTCATGCTTTCCGCCGTTTTCCGCGCCGGGAATGAACAGCACACCATCCCGCACGCCTTCCCAGCTATCCGGCTTGGGGCCGCCGTGGTCGCCCCAGAACACTGCCTTGATCCCTACAGCCTTTGCCGCCGCCAATACCTCCGCCCGTTTGCCGAGCGTGTGCGGAGCATCTTCGGCATGCACATGCAGTACGCTGGGGAAATCCTGATAGACGCCCACCGGCGGCAGCGTCTTCCGGCTCTTCAGCAGCGCCTCCCGCGCGGCGCGCACAGCCGCCAGGCGCTCCGGCGCCAGACGCTCCACAGTCGTATACTTTCGCCCCGGTTTCAGGGCAGGTTGCGCGCTCATGACGGCACACGCCGCCATCAGCGCCAGAAAACGGCTCATGCACTTGAGGATATCGCGGAGTGCCGGGTTACTTCTGTGGAAGCTCGTATAAGTAGATGGTATAGGGGTGGCGGTGCGCCTCCACCTTCTCCACCTTGGCGGGCTTCCAGCCCTTGATCTTGAACTCCAGAGACACTACCCTGGCCCCGGGCTTCAGCTCCCGCTCCAACTTGGGGCGGAGCTGCTCGTTGGCGTCCGTCATCAGGTACAGCGAAACCACCTGTGCGGTGCTCAGGTCGACGTTCATCATGTCGCCCTGCACCACCTTGACCTGATCCTGCAGCCCCTGGCTTTCCGCCATCTGCCGCGCCCGCTGCGCCAGCGTGGGCGACAGTTCCACACCGTAGGCTTTTGCCCCGAAGTTGCGCGCCGCGGAAAGCAGGATGCGCCCGTCGCCGCAGCCCAGGTCGTAGAGCGTCTCGCCGCTCTTCAGCCGGGCGATCTCCAGCATCTTCTCCACAATCGGCTGCGGAGAGCTGACGTAAGGAGCCAGTTTCTGCGGAGACACCGGCGGCGCCTGCCCGAAGGCGAGCGCAACGGTCAGCATGGGCAGCAGCAATGTCGCTGGTTTACTGAACAGAAACCGCATGGGAACCCCTGATAGAAGCGTCCGACGTAGGACGCCGTGCTGCTTTTGATTTTACAATTCTCGTGACCATCTCCGTTACCGCAAACCACAGGTCGCGCGGACGGCTGATGGTGTACTCCTGGCCCTTGAAGAACCTCACCGCATAGCTGATCGAATCGCGCCAGGGCGTGATCTGCGGGTAGAGGTTGTAGTTCATGTAGAAGATGGGGAACTCCGTCTCGCCCACTCCCTTGAGAGTGTCGGAGGAGACGTTGTTCGGCAGCATCACCTTCGGACCCGCAATGATCAGCGCATCGGGGCGCTGCGTGGGCTCATCCACCTTAAACTCGCTCTGGATCAGCCCGCCCAGGAACTCCACCTCGCTGTTCTTCTTCTGCAGTTGCTCCACCTGCACCCGGCCCAGTTGCAACGATTTCAACGCTTCCCCGATCGCCGGGAAGTCGATTCGGTCCGTCGCTTCCTGACGGTAGAGCACCTTCTGCTGCTGCAGGTTGAACGCAACCACCGAAAACCGGGCGATGTGCGGATCCCTCTGCAGGGTACGCAAAATCGAAACCAGCGCCGAGGTGTCGGCCGGCTGCAGGCTGGCCGCGTTGGAGTTCTGCGGCGCGAAGTTCACCAGTACCTTCACCGAGAGCAGCGTATCCGTCGCGTCCCTGGTCACCGGCTCTTCGTCCAGGAACTCCTCGTTCGCCGTGGCGGCCACGGCGCCGCGCTGCAGGTTGAGCGCCAGCGCCTTGTCCTTGGCGGGCAGTTCGGCTTCCGTCTCCCAGAAGTGGGCGCACACCCGCTCTGTCCGGTCTTTCATCAGCCAGTCCACTTTGTACTTACCTTCGCCGAGATCGAAAAACCCCTGCAGGTTCGCATCTCCCTTGGCGTCTGCATCGATCGCCGGAACCCGGATCCTCTGAATGAAGTAGACCGGTTCCGCTTGCTGATCTTGTGACGTAACCCGGAATAGGATGGTTAACAAGTTTTCGCTGCCGGCCATCTCCTTCAGCGGCACGGAGATGTCAAAGCCGGCGTGGAAGCGCAGGTCGAAGCCCAGCACGGGCTTGGCCGGCACCAGTTGGCAAGGCAGATCGTCCCGCTGATCGCGGGCCTCCAGCACCGCCAGGTCACCCCCCACCAGGGTCCGCCCGCGCTGCTGCTCCAGCAGCGACTGGCCCGGCAACAGTGCCGGCAGGCACACCAATGCGGCTGCCGCCGCCGCGGCCATTCGGAGAAGACGACTGTTCCGCCGATCTGCCATGACCCCAAACCGCTTTCTTTGGGTATTCTACAACCCGCAGACGAAGGTGGGAATCCGCCCCTGGCCTGCTTTCCACGATATAGATGGCATCTTCGCCCAACGCGCCCTGGAGATCAAGGGAAATCGACGGGGTGTTGTGCTACGCTGCCTGAGTATGGCGAATCGTAGTGTCAACAAGGTGATTCTGATCGGGCATCTGGGAAGAGACGCCGAAACGCGTTTTACCGCCAGCGGCGTGGCGATGTCCCGCTTTTCGCTGGCCACCAACCGCCGAGTCAAAGACAATGCCACCGGCGAGTGGAAAGACGAGACCGACTGGCACAATATCGTCGCCTGGCGACAGGAGAACCTCTCCCAGTACCTCACCAAGGGCAAGCAGGTCTATATCGAAGGCCGCCTCCAGACCCGCAGCTACGAGGACAAGGACGGCCAGAAGAAGTACAGCACGGAAGTCGTCGCCGAAGAGATCTTCTTGCTCGGCGGCCGTGGCGAAGGCGGCCCGGCCATGGGCGGCGACGAAGGCTGGGGCGAAGCCACCCAGCGTGGCCCGGTCTCCATGCCCCGCCAGAAGGCGCCGGCCCCGCGCGCCGATGAGCCGGATTTCGGCGGCGGCGTCACCGACGACGACGTCCCGTTCTAGCCCGCCTCAAGGCAGTCGCCAGAACTCTCCGGTCAGGCCCAGCGAGCACAGCAGCGCTTCCATCTCCGCCCGGTCGCGCTGCTGCCAGTTCGGATGCAGCCTGTTCTCCGCCCACGCCTCAGCCAGGCGCCAGCCGGTCTCCAGACCGAACGTCGCGCCGGGCCCGCTCCCGCGCGTCCTGCACCACTCCGCCACATCCTGTTCCGACCGGAACAGCAGCATCGTGCTTCAAGTGAAAACGATGTCGTTCCACCAGTCGCGCAGCGGCACCGCAAAGTGAATCCTCGCCTCGCCCGGCGCCGGACCTTCCGGCCCCACGGCCAGCTCCATCGGCTGGCGGGAATATCCGCAGTGGGTCCGGATCAAAGTGCCGAGGCTCAGGCGTGCCCGCACCATCGCGCTGACCGTCAACGCGTCCCAAAAGCAGTTGGCAAACCAGCGCCGCTCGCCGCACTCCACCACGAAGTCCGTTTCCACCCCCGAAAAGGGATGCGCCATGCGCAGCCTGCCCGCCGCATCCAACACTATCCATCGCGCCGCCGCCAATTGAGGCCACAACGGTGAAGGCCCCGGCGCGCCGCCCGTCTCCAGAAACGAATCCAGAATCCGCCGGCGTTCGGCTTCGATCTCGCTTTCAATATCGAAAGACATGCGCTAGCCCAGAACGTCCAGCGCCGCCTGCAGTTCGCTCAATGCATGGCCATCGCCCGCCTGCCGCGCCGCGGCAATGCCCCGCGAGTAGAAATCGCGCGCCTTCTCGATCTCATCCAGCCGCTCTGCCGCCCGCCCGGCTTGATAGTACGCCGCGACATAGGACGGATCGCGTTCGATCAATTCGGAGAGGGCCACCGCTCCGCCTGCCCAATCCTCCGCGCTCAGATACTCCATGCACATCATGTAGCGCACGCGGCTGTTTCCCGGATCCTGTTCCAGCAGCGTCCGGATCGCTTCCAATCTCGACATATTCCTCCATGCTACCTTGACTCTCATGGAAAGCCGGAAGGTCCGCGAGTCCGCCAGTGAGTTGAGCGAGTTTGCGCTCCCCATCTACGCCAACCCCCTCGGCAACCTCCTGGGCGGCCGCATCATGCACCTGGTGGACCTCGCCGCCGCCACTGCCGCCATGCGCCACGCCCGGCGCCCCGTCGTCACGGCTTCCATCGACCAGATGACCTTTCTGCGCCCCATCCACATCGGCCAGCTCGTCATCCTCAAAGCAAGCGTCAACCGCGTCTTCCGGTCCTCCATGGAGGTCGGCGTCAAGGTCTTCGTGGAAGACCTCAAGTCCGGCGAAACCGGGCACACCAACTCCTGCTACCTCACCTTCGTGGCTCTTTGCGATGCGGGCCAGCCCTGCGAAGTCGCGCCCGTCGAACCCGAAACGGAGATCGAGCGCCAGCGCTGGAGCGAGGCCGGAGTGCGCCGCCAGCGCCGCCTGGAGGCGCGCACCCAGGCCCTGGAACACGAGCGCGCCCGGCGCTAACGCCTTCCTTCACACTTCGATTTTTTCTGGATCTTGGCGGCCTAGGCTTTGTAGATGTACTTGATGTAGGACTTGTAAACGAGCAGGTTCGGACCCTCGTCGCGCGTCAGCTTGATGCAACCCTTGTCGTACCACTCGATCGTTCCATGGAGTTCTTCGCCGTCCAGCAGGACCACCACCACCGGGGTCTTCGACTGCATCTGCTTTACGTAGTAAAAATTCTCGGCGTTGGTCGTATCCGGCGGAGTCTGCTTCTTCTGCTGCGCGGCGGCAGTCCGCGTGCCGCTGGAAATCCGTTCTTTGGCTTCGGCAAGAGGCGGACGGATCAGACGGCGGTTGGGGGATTCCACGGTGGTTCTCCTGGCTGGGGGAATTTCGCCCACATGGGGCCGGCCCAGCGCGTTTCAATCTGCCTTCATTGATATCACACTCATCTACACTGGGCAAGCACGCGGAAGATCCCCAAAACCCCCTTGACACCCGCGCACGGCGTGCCATGCTGCAAAGTCGAAAGGCACGAAAATGCCCACTCAGGTTATGGACGCCACCACCCGCGATCTGCAGTTGCTCGATGACGAGTTCACCCGCAGTATCCGGCTCCGTGACACTGAGCGCCTGGTGGAACTCTTCTACGCCCCCGACGCCCAACTACAGATCCCCGGCCACCCACCGGTTCAAGGCCGCGCCGCCATCCTCGACTTCTACCGCCACGCCTTCGAAAACGGCCTCATCGACCTGCGCCGCGAAACCAACCAGTTCGAGGCCGAACATGACCTCGCTTGCGCCGTAGGCCGCTATACCCGCACCTGCGAAGCTCAACCCGGTATGCTCCACACCACCCGCGGCCAGTACACTGTCGTCTACCGCCGCCAGGGCGACGGCCACTGGCGGGCGATCGCCGAAAGCAGCTCCCCCAGCGCCTGAAGACGCCGCGGACATTCCTCCGGGGCCGCCGGTCAAGTCAACGCGCGCCAGCCGCGATACAATGGCAGAATACTGTCTCCCCGTCGTTTCAGACTGGCAGTTCCAAACAATGGCTCAACAAGTTCCCCTGGATTTCCTCGGCGGCCTGCGCCGCACTCATACTTGCGGTGACCTTCGTCACGCCGACGAAGGCAAGCGCGTCGTGTTGATGGGCTGGGTCTACCGCCGCCGCGACCTCGGCGGCGTCATCTTCATCCATCTCCGCGACCGCATGGGCGTCACCCAGATCGTCTTCCGCGCCGAATGCGACGCCGATCTCCACGCCAAGGCCGAGATGCTGCGCTCCGAATACGTCCTCGCTGTCGAAGGCGTTGTCGAAGCGCGCTCGCAGGAGACCATCAACTCGACCATCCCCACTGGCGAAGTGGAAGTGGTCGCCGAAAAGGTTTGGCTGCTCAACACCAGCGAAACTCCGCCCTTCCCCATGGAGGAACACGTCGACGTCGGTGAGGACATGCGCCTCAAGTACCGCTACGTCGACCTGCGCCGCCCGCACATGCAGCGCAATATCATGCTGCGTTCCCGCATCTCGCTGGCTACTCGCGAAGAACTCTACCGCCAGGGCTTCCTCGAAATCGAAACGCCCTTCATGTGCAAGTCCACTCCGGAAGGCGCCCGCGACTTCCTTGTGCCCTCCCGCACGCAGCCCGGTAACTTCTACGCCCTGCCGCAGTCGCCCCAGATCTTCAAGCAGCTCCTCATGGTCAGCGGCTACGACAAGTATTTCCAGATCGTCCGCTGCTTCCGCGACGAAGACCTCCGCGCCGACCGCCAGTACGAATTCACCCAGATCGACCTAGAAATGTCCTTCCCCCAGGAAGAACAGATCTTCGAGACCATCGAGCCCCTGCTCGAGCAGATCTGCGCCGTCGCCGGCCACACCGTCAAGGCGCCCTTCCAGCGCATGACCTATGCCGAAGCCATGCAGGGTTACGGCATCGATAAGCCCGACCTCCGCCTGCCGCGCTTCTGGCCCGTGGAAGACCTCTTCCCCGCCGACGCCGGCCTCACCCGTCAGGGCCTGCCCCTCGTCGCCATTCACATCCCCAAAACCGGCCAGCTCAGCCGCAAGGAACGCGACGAACTCAAACTCTATGGCGGCGAACGCGGCCTCGCCGTCTACGACGACCCCAAGCGCCTCGACCGCGACTTCCCCGAAGCCATGGCCCAGGTCCGCCAGCGCGTCGGCGTCGCCGAGGACGACCTCCTCCTCCTGGCCGGCTGGCGCGGCGAGCCCAAGGGCCACCGCCCCGAAGAGACCGTCTTCCAGGCCTGCGGCCAGCTTCGCCTCTTCGCCGGCCAGAAGTACAACGACCGCCACAACCTGCTCGACCCCGAAAACTTCCAGTTCCTCTGGGTGCTCGACTTCCCCATGTTCGAATGGGACGAAGAAGAGAACCGCTGGATGGCCGCGCACCACCCCTTCACTTCTCCCAAGGACGAGGACATCGACAAGCTCGAATCCGATCCGGCCCACTGCCGCGCCCGCAGCTACGACATCGTCCTCAACGGCGTCGAACTCGGCTCCGGCTCCATCCGTATCCACCGCCAGGACGTGCAATCCCGTGTCTTCTCCGCCATCGGCCTCACCACCGAAGAGGCCCGCGAGAAGTTCGGCTACCTGCTCGACGCCCTTACTTACGGCGCTCCGCCACACGGCGGAATCGCCCTCGGGCTCGATCGCCTCGTCATGATCCTCGCCGGTGAAACCTCCATCCGCGAGGTCATTCCCTTCCCGAAGACCGCCAAAGGGACTGACCTCATGAGCGATGCGCCTTCGCCCGCCAAGGAACGCCAACTCCGCGAACTGGGCATTCAGCTTCGCCGGCCGGCTCAAAGCTAGCCCATCTCTGATCCGCGCGGCGGCGTGTTAATCTCGTGATTTGCGCCGCCTCGCCCCCATCCTGATCCTCGCTCTAAGTTCTGTCGCTTTCTATTGGCGCATCGCGCTCACTGACCAGTACATCTGGTTCGACCACTCCGACATGGCTTATCTGGAACTGCCCCGTCTCCAGTACGAAGCCCGCGAGATCCACACCGGCCACCTTCCCCTTTGGAACAACGGGCTCTTCTACGGCCAGCCCCTCATCGGCGGCATCCAGCCCGGCCCGCTCTACCCCTTCAACCTGCTCTTCTGCCTGCTCCCCCTCGACAACGGCTTCATCAGCTTCAGGCTGCTGAACTGGTACTGGGTCTTCATCCACTTCCAGGCTGCACTCTTCGCCTATCTCTTTCTGAGGGACCGCGGTGTCAAGCCCGCCCCCTCCCTGCTCGGCGGCTTCGTCTTCTCCTACGCCGGCTTCATGGGCACCGTCCCCTGGCTCGATGTGGCCAACGGCACGCTTTGGATTCCCCTGGTTCTCCTGTTCGTGTGGCGCGCCATCGAACGCCAGCGCACACTTCTCTACTCCGCACTCGCCGGACTCACGCTCGGCGTCACCTGGCTCAGCGGCCATCACGAGTTACCGATCCTCACCAGCCTCACCGCCTTCGCCACCTTCGCCTGGTTTACCTGGAAGGGAGGCCCGCGCCGACTCCAACTCCTGAGCGGCCTCGCCCTCTTCGGCCTCACCACCGGCCTCATCAGCGCCGTGCAAACTCTCCCCATGCTTGAGTTCGGACGCCTCGGCGTCCGCTGGGTGGGCCTGCCCGACCCCGTCGGCTGGAAAGACGTGGTGCCCTACACCATCCACTCGCTCTACTCCATGAAGTTCCACGACATCCTGGGGACCTTCATCTATGCCGGCAACCTGGCCGAGAAGACCTTCTTTGTGGGCGTCACCGCCACCGCCCTCGCCGCACTGGGCCTGCTCGCCAACTGGAACAATCGCACCGTCCGCTGGACTGGCGCCGTGGCGCTCGGCGCGCTTATCTGGGCGCTTGGCCAAGGCACGTTCCTGCACGGCCTGCTCTATGCGGCCATGCCTCTCGCCGACAAAGCCCGCGTCGCCCTGCGCGCTTCGGCGCTCATCCATTGTTCCCTCGCGCTCCTGGCCGGCTTCGGACTCCAGGCCTTGCTCGACACATCCGCCCCCAAGTGGGTGTCCCGCATCGCCACCGCCCTCGGCCTGACCGGAGCGGCCATCCTCGCCGGTACCCTCTTCCGGCTCTCGGCGTCCGGAGACACCGGCGATGAAGGCGTTCTTCGTGCCGCGTTCGTCGCTCTCGCCGCCGCCGCCGTGCTCGCCGCCGCGTCAAAGGCCAAGGTTCGCGGTGCCGCTGCCGCCGCCGCCCTTGCCTGCCTTGTCCTGGTGGAACTCTCGCCCCTCGCCACCTTCTCCAGCCGCTATCAGGAAGGCGGCTGGAAGTTCGCCTCGGCGCTCCACCGCAACGACGATGTCGGCAAATACCTGCGCGCCGGCACCGACCCCGTCCGCGTGATCACCAACGAATCGGAACTCCCCGAAAACTTCGGCGAGTGGCAGGGCCTCGATGCCACCGGCGGCTATACCGCCGGCGTCACCGCAAACATCCGCCGCCAGGAATGGCACCTCCCCGTCTGGCAGAACATCGGCGCCGTCACTCACTACGTCGGCAAGTCTCCTTCGCGCGAAGGCCAGATCGACATGTTCGAGGCCCAAAGCGGCGTGCACATCTGGAAGAATCCCGATGCCCTGCCCCGCACCTGGGTGGCCCACGCCGCCGAACAGGTGCCCAGCGTCGACGCGCTCCGCGAGAAGGTCCGTCGGCCCGGCTATGAGCCGCGCGCCAAAGTCCTCCTGCTTGGCCCTGCCCCAGCTTTGGAAGGCTGCGACGCCAAAGACGAATACGCCAATATCACCGGCCGCACCTCCAATAGCGTCACCGTGGAGGTCCGCGCCAACTGCCGTTCCCTCCTCGTCCTGGCCGATACGAACTTCCCGGGCTGGGAAGCCCGCATCGACGGCCGCCCCGCCGAGATCCTCGAGGTCTTCGGCGGACTGCGCGGCGTCGTGATCGGACCCAAAGACTCCGCCGTCGCCTTCCGCTTCCGCCCGGCCTCCGTCTTCTGGGGCTTCCGTCTTACCCTGCTGGGCCTCGCCCTCGTCGCCCTGTGCTGCGTGCCTTGGCCGCGCCGCACCGCCGCCGCCTAGAACGCGGCCTTGGCCAGTTCCAGCACGTGCGCCTGCACATCGTCCGGCCAGCCGTATACCATCAGCCCGAATCGCTCCCGGTCTCCGCTGAACAGCGCCCGCATCGCTTCTTCAAACCCCGGCGCGTTGCCCGCCATCGCCGTCGCGAACCGGTACACCGACTCGCGCGCCAACCGCACCCTGTCTTTCTCTTCATTCAACCGCCGGGCCTCTTCCACCAGTTTCCGCAGAGCCACCGAAGCGCCGCCCGGCTGCGCCGAGAGCCACTCCCAGTGCCGCGGCAATAGCGTCACTTCCCTGGCCACTACGCCTAACTTCGGCCGCCCTGGCCGCCTGGGCTGCTCCTCTTCCGTATACCGGGCTCGAACCTCTTCCGGCGTCCCTCTCAGGTCCAGATCCACCTGCTTGCTGGCCGGTACATCGAACACCAGCACCGGCTCTCCGTTGTCTATACCGTTCCGTACCGCCACCGCCACCTCTGCCAGGCTTCCGCCGGCCAGCCGCCGGGCCCCCTGAAAGGCGATATGAGTTGTTGTTGTTTCCATAATTATATCCAGTGAAAACAATATTACCCAGCAAAAACAACGACTGTCAAGCGGCACACAACGCCACCCGGCCCTTCCCCCCCGGCCACGCCCCAAAACTGTCCGTTCCCGAACACAGCGTTTCATTTCCGCCCTCCATGTCTCAAATTCATCGTTGTAGAATGTTAAACTTACGAGCGGCACGTAGTTTGCCCTCGGCTTTGGCATGAAGAACTTCGGCCAGGATGTGCGATTCGCTCTCAGATTGTTCCGCGGCAACCCGGGCTTCACTGCCGTGGCAGTGCTCACTCTGGCGCTGGGCATCGCGGCCAACACCACGGTGTTCGGCTGGATCGATCACCTGTTGCTGAATCCCTTCCCGGGCGCGGCCCGCCCCAACGAACTGGTACTGCTCGAAACCGCCACGCGCGATGGAGAGGTCCTGGTCAACAACTCCTTCATGGACTACAAGGACTATCGCGACCACCTGCGCCTCTTCAGCGGTCTCGCGGCCACTCGCTTCACCCGCACCTATCTCGGCGAACAACGCGGATCGAAGATGGTCTTCGTGGAACTCGTCTCGCGGAACTTCTTTGAGGTGCTGGAGGTCCCTGCCGCGCTCGGCCGCACGTTCCGCTCCGATGAATGCATCGACAAGGCCGCCACCTGCTCCCAGGCCGTCATCAGCAACAAGCTCTGGCGCTCGCACTATCGAAGCGATCCGGCGATCATCGGCAAGACCATCCGCCTCAACAAACACAGCTTCACCGTCATCGGCGTCGCCCCGGAATCGTTCAATGGCGCCTTTGCCGGCCTGGCCTTCGACGTCTGGACACCTCTAAACTGGGCCGAAGAACTCGGCACCGGGAACGGCACCCTGAACTCCCGCGGAACCCGCGATCTCACCACCACCGTCGGCCGCCTCCGCCCGGGTGTCACGCTCGCTCAGGCCCAGGCCGAGGTCGCCTCCATCGCCTCTCAACTCGAAGTCTCCGACCCCCGCAACAACCGCAGCATCACCAATCGCGTCGTCCGCGCCGTCGACGGCCACAACGGCGCCCAGCTTTTGCTCCAGGGCCCCCTCCGCATGTTGATGGCAGTCTGCGTGGTGCTGCTCCTCATCGTCTGTGCCAACGTCGCCAATCTGCTGCTGGCCCACATGGTCTCGCGCCAGCGCGAGTTCACCATTCGCATGGCGCTGGGTTCGCAGTCCGGCCGGCTCGTCCAGCAGGTTCTGACGGAGACCCTCTTGCTGGCGGCGGCCGGAGCCATTGTCGGCATCGTACTCTCGCAGTGGATGGGCCAGGTACTCACCGCATTACTGCCCCCCAACGATGTGCCGCTGGCGTTCGACCGTCCGGCCAGTATGCGCACCCTGATCTTTACCGTCCTGGTCACCGGCTTCGCCACCATTCTGGCCGGAGTCGCCCCCGCGTGGTTCACCGCGCGCGCCAATCTCAGCGAGTCCCTCAAACAGGGCGGCCGCTCCGAGGCCGGCACCGGCTCCCACCGGCTCCGTTCCCTCCTCGTGATCGCTGAAGTCGCCCTCGCCTCCATCGCCATCATCGGGGCCGGACTCTTCCTGCGTAGCTTCCACAACGCCACTGCCATCCACCCAGGCTTCGCCACCGCCAATATCATCACTGGCAACTACTACCTCTCCCCCGCCGGCTATACCGGCCCGCAGCAGCACGAGTTCTGCCGCCGCCTGCGTGAACGGCTCGAGGCCACCCCCGGCATCGCCGCCGTCTCCTACACCGATTCCACCCCGCTCCAGTTCGGCCCCAGTCCCTGGCACCAGATCATCGTCGAAGGCTACGATCCAGCCCCCGGCGAAGACATGAACATCCACCGCAGCCTCATCCCCCCCGGCTACTTCTCCCTGATGGAGATCCCTCTGCTCGAAGGCCGCGATTTCACCTCCGCCGACGACGCCAAAGCGCCCCGGGTCATGATCGTCAACCAGACCTTTGCCCGCCGCTACTATCCCAATCAGCCCGTGCTCGGCCGGAGAGTGAGGATCGGCAACGGCTGGTGGACCATCGTCGGCCTGGCCAAAGACTCCAAGTACCACAAGCAACTCGAAGGTGCCACGCCCTACTACTACATGCCCTTCGACCAGTGGTTCGCCCCCGGACTCAACTTCTCCATGCTCGTCAAGACCAAAGGCGACGCCGCATTGGCCACCCGGCTCCTGCGCCGCGAGTCCCTCGCCCTGAACCCCGACGCGCAGGTCTACAACATCCTGCCGCTCGATCAGGCCATCGGCAGCGCCCTCTACCCCCAGCGCGTCGCCGCCAGCCTCCTCAGCGTCGTCGGCGGCGTCGCGCTCCTGCTCGCTACCATCGGGCTCTACAGCGTCATGAGCTTCGCCGTCGGCCGCCGCAGCCGCGAAATCGGCCTGCGCGTCGCCCTCGGCGCACGCCGCGCCCAGATCGCAGCCATGATCATGCGCCAGGGCCTCTACATGGTCCTGCCCGGGCTCCTCCTCGGCGTCATCGCCGGCATCGCACTCTCCCGCGTCGTCTCCTCCGTCCTGGTCGGAGTCTCCGCCGTCGATCCGCTCGTTTACCTCGGCGCCGCCCTCTTCCTCGCCGCCTGCGCCGCCCTCGCCTGCTACCTGCCCACTCGCCGCGCCCTTTCCGTCCCACCCAACACTGCCTTGCGCTGTGAATGAGATCCACCCGCCGGGGCGGCTCCCACCTCCCTGCCGCTCCGGCTTCTCCCACTCCAGCAAATCCTTAAACGAACTTTGTCTTGACGCCGCATTCGTAATCCTATATTCTCTAGTGAGAATAGGGACATGCAGACTGCCACGCTCATGAACGTCTCCGTCAAGTGCGAGTACGCACTGCGGGCCATCCTCGAACTCGCCCTGCGGTCCGGGGAAGAGCCTACACGCATCGCCGATGTCGCCGCCAGCCAGCAGATTCCGCAGAAATTCCTTGAGACCATCCTCGCTGAACTGAAAAAGAGCGGTTTCCTGGAATCCAAGCGCGGCGCCGAAGGCGGCTATATGCTGGCTCGGCCCGCGGAGATGATCACCGTGGGGCAGGTTCTCCGGAGTGTCGAAGGCGGGCGCACCGGGCGGGCCACGCTCGATAACCCCGGGCCCCTGGAAACATTCTGGGGCCGCGTGGACAACGCTGTGGCCGCCGTGATCGACCGTACAACTTTTGCCGAACTGGCACGCGAATGGCGGGAACGCCAAACGAGATTCGTGCCGAACTGGGAGATCTAAAAGGAAACCATGAGAATCTACGAGGACAATTCGTTCAGTATCGGCCGCACTCCACTGGTGCGGTTGAACCGTGTCACGGCCGGCGCCGGCGCCACCGTGCTCGCTAAGATTGAAGGCCGTAACCCGGCCTACTCCGTCAAGTGCCGCATCGGCGCTTCCATGGTCTGGGATGCCGAAGCCCGCGGCGTACTCAAACCCGGCAAGGAACTGGTGGAACCCACCTCCGGCAACACCGGGATCGCCCTCGCCTTCGTGGCCGCCGCCCGCGGCTACCCCATCACCCTCACCATGCCGGAAACCATGTCCATCGAGCGCCGCAAGGTGCTCAAGGTCTTCGGCGCCAATCTGGTTCTAACAGAGGGCGCCAAAGGCATGAAGGGCGCCATCGCCAAAGCCGAGGAGATCCAGTCCAGCGACCCGGACCGCTACGTCCTCCTGCAGCAGTTCCAGAACCAGGCCAACCCCCAGATTCACTTCGAGACCACCGGCCCCGAGATCTGGGAAGACACGGACGGCGCTATCGACGTCCTCGTTTCCGGCGTCGGCACCGGCGGCACCATTACCGGCATCTCCCGCTACATCAAGCAGACCAAGGGGAAGGCCATCACCTCCGTCGCCGTGGAGCCCACCGCCAGCCCCGTCATCACCCAGGTCCGCGCCGGCCAACCCCTCCAACCCGGCCCGCATAAGATCCAGGGCCTCGGCGCCGGCTTCATCCCCGGCACTCTCGACCTCTCCGTGATCGACCAGGTGGAGCAGGTCACGAACGAGGAGTCCATGGAGATGGCCCGCCGCCTTGCCTCGGAAGAGGGCATCCTCAGCGGCATCTCCTGCGGCGCCGCCGCCGTCGCCGCTGTCCGCCTCGCCCATCAGCCCGAGTTCAAGGGCAAGACCATCGTTGTCGTCCTGCCTGACGCCGGCGAACGTTACCTCACCTCCGCGCTCTTTGAAGGCATGTTCACCGAGTAGCACCCAACGCTGAATCCTCAGACAACGGCCCGCCGGTAACCCCCGGCGGGCCGTTCTGCGTTTCTGCCCATGGAACGCTTTGCCGCCCACCTTCGTCCAATAAAACAGAAAAGGTCGATTATGTTGTTGCCGAAGAGTTTCACGCAGGCGCCGGCGGGAAAGGGTAATTGGGAGAGGGGGTTGCGGGCGCCAGGTTGGGTGTTGGGGTGTTTGGCGCCCGCTCTCGTAACGGGGATTGACTATATAGACGAGCAGGTTTCGCAATCCGGTTACCGCTGAGGGCAATGAGTTTTGTAAATAAATAGGACTTGCGTCGATTCGCTTTTTGTTCTAATATGAGTTGGCGAAGTAAAGGCGAAGGAGGACGCCATGAATCTGGCACTGCCCCTCGGACCCGCTGGCTGGACCCGCCCAGAGTGGGTGCGCCACGTCTTCGGCAAAACCGGCACCCGCGGCTGGCACCCTCTCGACATCCTCAGCCGTTACACGAACCTCGCCGAGATCGACCGGACTTGGCAGGAACCCTTGAAACCGGAGATCGCCCGGCTCTACGTCGCGAAAGTGGAAC
>JARKQJ010000194.1 GCA_029973955.1 Paludibaculum sp.
CCAGTAGGCGATGCCGAAGAAGTGCCCGGCCAGGAGGTAGGCGCTGAGGGCGGCGGTGAGGTGCTCGGCGTCAATGTGGCGCCCGCGGAGAGCGTAGCGCAGGCAGCGGAAGGCGGCGGCGATACCCAAAGCCAGCCAGAGCAGGGTGGACAGGTTGTCGGCGACGCTGATATGGAGCCAGCGGCCCAGGAATCGCAGTGCCGCGGTGGCTATCACGAAAAAGAGAAGGCGGATGCGCTCGGCATGTGTCCCCGCGCCGATGCTGGCAGTGGCCAGGCTGACGAAGAGCAGCACTTCAATCAGATTGCCGGTGAGATGAAGCTCCGAGATGATCGGCGAGGCGACGAGTGTGATGAGGAGCGAGGCAAAGAGGATCGAGTAGCGATGCCGCACATAGTTCGCCGGAAGGCTGCGCCAGAGCGAAGGCGGGTGGGGAGTGGATTGGCTCTGCATCATCGCACGTTCTGATTTCTGGTCACATAGTCTGGCCGGAATCGCGCTACGGGGTTTGCCTCACTTCCACGGCGATCCCAGCGGGGCGGGGCTTATAGGGGAACTGCTCGTCCGGGACGGCGAGGCCGCTGGCGTCGCGATGGGCGAAGATGCTGGGGGTCATGATCTCGACGCCGGCGCGATTGAAGGCGTCGAGGACGTTCTGGCGAAGAAGCGAATAAGTATCCCACATGCGATCGGCGTTGGAGGTGGCGGCGCGGAGTTCGTAGTTCACGGCGTAGTCGCCGAGGGCGGTCTGCCAGATGACAGGGGGAGGGTCCTGGGTGATGAGATCTGTGGCGCGGGCGCCTTCGAGCATGAGGGCGTGGACGGTTCGCCAATCGACATCGTAGCCGATGCCAGCGGCGACGGAGAGGACGACGCCTTCCTTGGCGGCGCGGGCGGAGTAGTTCAGAACCGAGCCGGAGAGGACATTGCCGTTGGGGATGGACACTTCCTCATTGCTGGGTGTGCGGAGCCGCGTAACGAGCAGGCTCTTTTCGATGACGATGCCGGTGAAGTCACCGATCTTCACCATGTCCCCGAGACGGAAGGCGCGGGTGTAGGTGAGCAGGCTGCCAGCAACCACATTGCCGATGGCGCCGGAGGAGCCGAGGGTGATGAGCGCGCCGACGAAGACGGAGAAGCCCTGGAAGAACTGGGACTTCGAGCCGGGCAAGTAGGGGTAGCTCACCATCAGTAGGAACAGCAGAAAGAGCGTGCGGGCGAGACGGTAGGAGGGCCAAGCCCACTCGGAGTGGAAGCCGACGACCTGAAGCGTGCCTTTATCGAGGGAATCAAAGAGGTAACGAATGGCGCGGAGGCAGTATCGGCCGAGCAGCAGGATTAGGACCAGGTAGCCGAGGTCGGGCAGGTAGGCGAGGACGGCGGCCAGGATGGAGCGGGCGGGGGTACCGAAGAAGTCGGAGGCCAGGTCGACCAACTGGCGGCTGCGAGGGAACTGGCTGAGGTAGTACGGCAGCGCGGCGATGATGAGCAGAAAGATGGAGACGACGCGGAAGACGCGCAGCAAGGTGGTGCCGGCAACGACCCAATGCTGCAGGTTGGGCCGGCGATCGTCCCGGATACTATGAAGCCGCCGCTCCCAGCGCCAGTAAAGGCGGCCGATGAGTTGGATGGCCAGCATCAGGAAAAGAGTGGCGAGGAGAGTACGAAAGATCCCGATGACCACGGCCCTGGGCCAATCCGTAGCTGTTCTGGCGGTGAGCTGGTTGAGGGGCTCCACCAGAGCGGTAAGGAACGCTTCGATGGGCTCACGCGCCAAGCCCAAAACAAGAAGCGAGACAAAGGCGAAAGCCGCGAAGGGCAGATGCCAGGCTGCCGGGACGCGGCCGCGCGGGCCGGCGAACCGGCGAATGGCAAAAGCGAGGATGGCAACGACCAGCAGCACGTAGCCGCCGGAGAAGAGATTCCGCAGGAGTTCCACCCAGAGCCCTGTGCTGGACAACTCATCCATGAAATTCGAAGCGGCTGGCTGCATGTCTAGTTCCTGCGCATTTCCTAGAACCGGTAAGTCCCGGCGATCGAGTAGAAGCCAAAACCATTCCTGGCAAATGTGTCAGAAAGAAACTGACCGGATTGGAAGCGTGTGATGGCGCCTGTGAACGTGACATGAGCGAACGGCTGGTAGGCGACGATGACGCCGGGGTTGCAGCCGACGAAGCGATGAGGGTTGCCGACACCGCGGAAGATGAGGCGCTGGTCGATGGTATAGACGCCGTCGTTGAGGCTGGTGCGGAAGTAATTGGGCATTTCGAAGGCGATGAGGAGATTGCGGCGAATGGGGGCCTTGAGGGAAGGTGTGATGTCGGAGAGGTTGGTGGGGCCGAGGAGGCCGACGATGCCGGAGTAGGAGTTGCCGGGGAAGAGCGGGTTGAAGGACTGCAGGGTGGGGTCATTGGGATCGCGGTCGCCTGAGGCGGAGTTGGCGCTGACGCCGGCGCGAAGGCCCAGCTTGCGAAGACGGAAGGAGAAGCCGGTGTCGGTGGAGACGGCCCAGGCGTGAATGGCGGCGCCGCGGAAGGAGCCGAACTGGCCGATGACGTCGTAGTTGTAATCGACACGGCGGGCCTTGCCGGAGAGGCGCGCGCCGAAGGTGTGGCGGTTTTCCGGCCCGATGCCTTGGGCATAGATGGAAGATTTTCGGCTGATGCCGAGGTAGTAGAGGCTGAATTGGGAGGCCTTCCAGGGCAGGCGGCGCCGGGTGAAGTTGAGGCCCCAGAAGTCCTGGGCGGAGTCGGGCGGATCGTTGAAAGCGCCGGGAAGGATGCGGACGAGGCGGGCGACACCGCCTTCGAAGGTCCAGTCGGCGGTGCCGTAGTTGGCGGAGAGCCCGTCGAAGCTGCGCTTGACGTTGAGGCCCTGGCTGGGAGAGATGAGGCGGCCGGAGCCGATGCTGAGTTCCTGGCGGCCCAACCGGAAGCCGAAGTTGCGCTTGTTGCGGGTCACGGTGGCGTATTGGAAGAAGCCCTGGTGGAGTTCGAGCAGGTCCTGATCACTGGGGCGGGGCGAGCCGATGCGGCCATTAATGATGCCGCTCTGGAGTTCGGTATAGACGCGGAAGTGCGGGCCCAAATGAAAGTCAGTGGCGAGGAGGTAGCGCTGGAGGAAGTAGTTATCGAGGGAGGACGGCGTGACCTCGTCGCCGCGGACGCGGAGGCCCTGCGGGCTGAGGCGGGCTTCGCCGCTGATGGTCAGATACCAGCCTTCCCTGCGAAGAGGGATGTACTTGATGGGATCCCAGAAGTCGTGGCGGAGTTTGGGGTTGGAGAGGAAGCTCCAGTCCTCGTCGGCGAGATTGGTGAGGTAGCGGCGCTGGACGGTAGGCGCGGGGGGAGAGGCGGCCGGTTGCTGCGCCGACGCGCAGACGGCGAAGGCGGCAATGGCGGGCAATCGGAAACGTCGTGGCAACGCACACATAGAGTCACCGATCGGTTCCCGGGCCGATGGTCCATTATTCCATCAGGCCGGCAGGGAAAGTAAAGGCTGGCGTTACTGTTTCTTCGTCTTTGGCTTGTAAGGTGGGGGGAACGATTTGAGGGCCTTCTTCACCGTATCCTCGACGTTCTTGTGGCGTTCCTTCATGTCGTCGATCTTGTCTTTGCATGCGGCGCGCCAGATGAGCTTGTTGGTCTTGGCGTCGACGATGTCGATGAGGAGGATGCCCTCGACGTATTTCTCCACGTAGGTATCCCAGGCGGAGAACCAGGCGCCGGACCAGGAGTACCAGGAGCCGGGCCACATGTAGGCGCCGGGATAGAGGTCAGTGGCGGGCACGGTGTGGGTTTCGGAGCCGAGGCGGGCGGTGATGAAGTGGGTGACGTAGAAGTCGGGCTCGGCTTCCACGGGCTGGAAGCCCTTGTTCACCAGGATTTCGTTCGTGTCGCTCTGGACGAGTTCGCCGCCGACAACGAACTTGCGGGACTCGGGATGCGACTTGAGAAAAGGGTGTTCTTTCCAGGCGTATTTCCTGTAGACGCGGAAATCGATGTCGTGGTCGTACTCGGTTTTCACCTTCTGGGCGAAGGAGGCGAACGGCAGCAGGAAGAGGAGGGCCAGAGGCGCGGTTCGATGAAGGGGAGTGGGTGCCATGGGAGTGGATGAGTTACTTGCCGAACTGCTGCTTCAGAGCGGCCTGGATCTGCTTGGTGACGTTTTTGGGCTTCTTGGCGCCGTCGATGGGGATGATGGAGGCGGAGGGGAAGTAGATTTCGAGAGCGGTGGTTTCGCGGTGGTAGTCCTTGAGGCGCTGTTCGGCGGAAGCGGGAAGCTTCTTCTGCTTACCGCCGAGACGCTTGAGGACGACGTCGTCGGAGACCTTGAGGTGCAGCACGATGCCCTTGGAGACGACACCGGAGGCGGCGAGTCTGGCGATGAAGTCGGCCTGGTCTTTGGTGCAGGGATAGCCGTCGAGGACCATGCCGGAAGCGAGGTCGCCGCGGCGGATGCGGGCTTCGAAGAACTTGTTGAGAAGGGGGTCGGTCTCCGGCTCCATTCCGGTGATGCCGGACTTGCGGGCCTTCTGCAATTCCGCCTGATTATCCTTGATGAGACCGGCGGCGGAGACCACGGGGAGTTTCAGATACTTCGCCGCTTCCACGGCCTGCGTGGTCTTACCGCTGCCGGGGGGGCCGAGCAGGATCACAATGGGGCCCGTAACCAGGGGTTGTTCGGCGCGAAGGGTAGCGCTCAGAAGGATGATCGACAGCAGGGTAAACTTTCGCGGAAGCATAGCAGAACCTTCGATCCTGATGAGGTCCGGACGGCACAACCGGTCACTTGCGTTTCAACTTTTTGGCGACGGAGGGCCAGAGTTCGGCAAAGGCATTGCCGCCCATGCGGCCCGTGATGCCCCAAACGCACCGCAGCGCGGCATCGCCGGCGGAATTCTCGCTTTCGACGCGCCACAGGTTGGACAGGAAGTTGTTGCCGACGTTGCCGGCGACGCGGGAGTAAGAGAAGCGCGCGGTGCCGTCGGGGCGATAAGAGAGGAAAGTCTGGCCGATGATGCGGCCGACGCGCTTGCCGAAGGGCGTGCCGGGCGGCGCGGGGATGTAACGCGGGTCCTCATGGAAGGCGGCACCGGTGAGAGCTTCGATGGCATTGCCGGTGGAGACGCCGGTGAGGCGCATCCCGTAGCGCTTGCCGAATCCTTCCCAACCGGGGCCGTACTCCTCGGGACTGTTGAAGAGGGTACCCCAGCCGGCGGAGAGCGGTCCGGCGCCAAGCAGGCTGGTGGGCCCGACGGTGGACATGACGAACCATTTGAAGCGTTCCGAGCCTGTGATGTAGGTGTAAGGCTTGGCGGTTGGTGCGGTGACTGACTTGGGCGATCCCTGAGATGCTGGAGGCGCCGGTTGACCGGGCTGCTGCTGTTCGGCCTGGGCGCAGCCGCCCACGGCGACCACCGACAGAGCAAGAGCCAGGGGCCCATTAAGCGAGAACGTGAGGAGACGGAGTTTCATGTCTGCTGCCAGATCACAGGGTACAACACAAGCGCCGTAATTCGACGCGGCGGCCGCCATGAATTAAGCTCTAGAGATTCGACGGAAATCACCATGGCCCATGGAAACGATCTCGATCACAGCGGCTCGAACCGGGCGAAACGCACCGCCGTTGTGGTGCTGACCGCCGCGACTTTGGCGGCCGCGGGAGGCTACTTCTGGCTTTCCAAACGCGCCAAAACGGCGCCACCCGCGGCCGCAGTGGCCGTGGCCGGGGGTCGCTATGAGGACTTGTCGGCGGGGCAGCGGCGGTTGATCGACGATTGGACGGCACGTTTCAACGCGGCGATGGGCAAAAAGGTGAGCCCGCTGGAGCTGTATGAAGACCTGGCGCTCTCGTCCAAGACCACGTTCCACGCCGTTACGCATGCGCTCTCCCAGACTCCGCTGACCAATGCCGGCGGGCAACCGCTGAACATGACGGCGCTGGATCTGGTGCAGAGTCTGCAGAGCATCGCGGGCAGCTATCCCGGGAAAGGCGGCGACAAGCAATTCCGGCTTTATGTGCAGGCGAAGCCGGAGACCAGGACGACGCTGGAAAAGGTCCGCGAGTTCAGCCGGCAGCCGGACAACACGATCTACCATCAGGGCGATCCGATCTGTTTTCGCGGCTCGGGCGGAACACCGTCGATCCAGTTTTCGCTTTCCGCGGACGGGAATCACGCCGATATCGACGTCGATTACCGTTCCAGCTCCTTCCCCATCATGCTGGTAAACGGACACCTGACCGCCTCGAACTCCGACGTGCGCGCGGGAGACAACGACCAGCGGCACAACGGGCATTGGAGCGGCCTGAAGAACTGGTGGCGCGGCTTCATGGGCGTGCCGCTGTATGAGAGCGGGCGTTTCGCCGAAGCGGTGGTGGGTGACTCAATCGCGAAGGATCCGAGACTGGGCAAGGGGACCGAACCGGCGGAGGCGATTCACGACTTTCTGTCGGCGTGGCTGGTGGAGCAGAAGCCAGGCATCGCGCTGGGCTACCTGTCGCCGCATGCCTACCCGTGCATGGAGCTGCGCAATGGCGGACATACGGACGCCGGCGTCGCCGTGTTCCGCATCTTCCGCGCAATGCAATCAGTGAACAAACTGGCGGGGAAGCCGGCGCAGGTGGCTGATGCGGTGCGCGCGGTCTCCTATGAGGGCCCGCGCGGCGAGGCGGTGCAGCACGCCTTCGAGAAGGAGTTCTCGCTCTATGAACTGCGCGAGGACCTGGCGGCGCAGCTCGACTGCGAGACGAGGCTGCGGCCGGAGCAAGCCGACCTGACGAGCGCGCGGTCGACGCGCTTCGGCGGTTACGCCGGCGCCACGTTCCGCCTGCAGTCGGGGACGCTGCGAGGCGACACGGTGGCGACGGTCTGGGCGAAGGAAGACGGTGCGTGGCGGCTGGTGAGCTACGAGTCCGGCTCCGAGGCCGCACGGGGGACAGGGTTGGCAGCTCCCGCCCCGATGGAGGAAAAGGCGACGCCGCCAGCGGTGGTGAAAGGCGACGCCGCAATGATCCGGGCCGTAACGGCCTTCTTCGAAGACCTGATTGTCAGGAAGGACACGCGCGCCGCGATGGCCCGCATCGGCGCCGGCTGTCTGCCCTGCTACAACGTCTACCGCTCAGATGCGGCGCCGCAGGCCGGCACTCCAGCCGATGCGCGGAAGTTGCTGGCGGAGAGGATGCAGTTGCTGGCGGAGTGGGCGGGAGAGGCGAAGAGCGTGGGCGAAGTTCTGGTGGCGGCCGAGCCGCACCACGGAGCCTTGAAGCTGGTGAGGCACAAGCAGCAGGCGGCTTTCGCAATCGTCTCCATCCCGGATTCGATGGGCAGCGCGGCGGAGTGCGGGCAACTCAAGCGCGGTGAGACGCCGAAGCTCAGCGCGCCGGGGGGAAGCGGGTACGGCAGATACTACGCGGCCAGTCTGCGCTTCCGGAAGGCCGGAGCGGAGGGGGCGGTGCTGTGGACCCTATGGAAGAAGGAGGCAGGCGAGTGGCGCATCTCCTCCTACCTGGTGATGACGCCGTAACGGCGAGCACGGCGAACGGGTTCTGGTAGAGTGGATTCTGCCCGCGCGGGTGGCGCCCGGGGCAATCGCACATGACCAGGAACGGAACGAGATCGCAGGCAGGATTCTGGGCAGCGTGTTTCACGCTTTTGCTGGCCGTTCGGTTGTGCCACGTCAACGTGCTTTGGGTGGATGAGGCCTATGGGATGGCGGCGGCGCGGCGGATTCTGGAAGGCACGCCGCTGTACCGCGGACTGTGGTTCGACAAGCCGCCGTTGTACGCCTGGATCTACCTGCCTTGCGGCGGGCTGGACGGCTGGCCGCTGCGGCTGCTGGGCGCAGTGTTTGCCCTGCTCTGCTGTTGGCTGGCGGCGCGTGCCGCGGAGACGATGTTCGACCGCCGCGAGGGATTTGCCGCGGCTGCGTTGATGGCGTTCTTCCTCTGCTTTGACCACCCGTCGGGCCTGATCTCCCTGGCACCGGACCAATTACTGATCCCATTCAGCCTCGGCATGGTGTGGGCCGCGGCCGCGGGACAACCAATGCTCGCGGGCGCATTAGCCGCGGCGGGGCTACTGGCCAACGGCAAGGCGCTGCTCTTTCTGCCATTGCTGCTGGCCTGGCGTCCGAGAGAGGCCGCCAGGATTGTGGCCGGCTTTGCGCCGGCCGCCGCGGCGGTGTGGATATCCGCCGCCGGATGGTGGGAACCGGTGTGGCGGTGGGGCGCGATGTATTCGCGCGAGGGGCTCTTTGCGAATCCCGTAAAAGAAGGGGTGATGCGCACGCTGAACTGGGGCGGGTTCCACCTGGCGGTGCTGGCGCTGGCCGTACCGGCGGTGGTCCGGAAGCACAAACACCAGAGACTGCTGGTGCTGTGGCTGGGTGTGTCCCTGATCATTGTGATCACCGGGTTCCGCTTCTTCCCGCGCTACTACTTCCAGTTACTGCCGGCGTGCGTGCTGGCGGCGGCGCCCGCCGCGGCGGCGCCGCGGCAGCGTTGGGCGACACTGCTGCTGGCGGCGGCGCTGGCGGTGCCGGCGATCCGCTTTGGCGGGCGCCACGTCGCCACACTGCGAAACGACCCCGCCGCCATGCGCGACCTCGCGCTGTATGAAGACGCGAAGCAAGCCGCCAAGGCGCTAGCCCTTCGCTCGCGGCTCCATGAAACGCTGTTCGTATGGGGCTACCGGCCGGAACTGAATGTGATCTCGTACCTGCCAGGCGCGTCGCGATTCCTGGACTCGCAGCCGCTGACGGGGGTGATCGCGGACCGCCATCTCACCAGTACGCAGGTGTCGGCGCCAGAGCTGGCCGCGCGGTCGCGCCGTGAGTTGACGCAGTCGAGACCCACCTTCATCGCCGATGGGCTGGGCCCGATGAACCCGGCGCTGGCGATCACGCAGTACCCCGACCTTCGCCAGTGGCTCTCCGCCTACGCCGTGGTGGCGCGGACGGACACCTTCCGCATCTATCAACTGCGAAGTACGATGACGGCAGACTAACGCAGGTAGTCTTCGAGCCTGATCTTCTCGTCAGTCCGGGAATCGCGATACTTCACGATCACGGGGGTGTAGAGGGAGATGCCCCACTCGGCGCCTTTCCCCCGGGAGACGGCGCGGGAGCCGGCCACGACGACGGCGTTTTCGGGCACGATGAGCGGATCGGTGTCGGTGGCCGCATGGACGGTGCCGTGCACCAGGTCATAGATGGGCGTGGAGCGGTTGAGAATCACGCCGGTGGCCAGCACAGCGCGGCGCTTCACCACGGTGCCTTCGTAGACGCCGGTGTTGCCGCCGAGCAGCACCTCGTCCTCGATCACGACAGGCAGCGCGCCCACCGGTTCCAGCACGCCACCCACCTGGGCCGCGGCCGAAATATGGCAGTTCCTGCCGACCTGCGCGCAGGAGCCCACCAGGGCGTGCGAATCCACCATGGTGCCGTCGTCCACCCAGGCGCCGACGTTGATGTACATCGGCGGCATGCAGGTGACGCCGCGGCCCAGGTAGACTCCGTCGCGAATCGACGAGCCGCCGGGCACCACGCGGACGCCGGAATCGGCCGAGAGCTTGCGCACGGGGTAGGTGGCCTTGTCGAACCATGGCTGGCGGGACGAGTCGATGGACATATCGACGATGGCGCCCAGGCGGAAGCCGAGCAGGATGCCCTGCTTCACCCAGGGATTGACGCGCCAACCGGAAGCCGTGGAGGCGTCCGGCGACGCCGCCCGGACGGCGCCCGAGTTGAGCGCTTCCTTGAACGACGCGAAGAGGGCGTGGTGTTCAGCGGTGTACTGTGCCGGGGGATTGGCGAAGAGCGCTTCGATCTGCTGCTGCATTAGATGAGTCCAACCTGAGAGAGAACGGCCTCGATCTTCTCCATGGCGGCCGGCTGCGGCGGCACCAGAGGCAGGCGCCATACGGGCTGCAGGAGTCCCATGCGCGCCATGGCGGCCTTCACGGGGATGGGGTTCGATTCCACGAAATTGATCTCCATGAGAGGCAGCCATTGCCGCTGCAAGGCGCGCGCGGCGGCGAAGTCGCCGGCCAGGGCGAACTGCGCGATCCGCGCCATTTCGGCGGGAATCTCGTTCGATGCCACGGAGATGATGCCCTTGCCGCCCAGTCCGGCCAGGGCCAGGGTGATGGCGTCGTCACCGCTGACGATGTCGAACGATTCCGGGAGCGTGGCGCAGAGGTTGGCCATCTGCGCGATGTTGCCGCTGGCCTCCTTCACGCCGACGATATTGTCGATGGCGGCCAGGCGGCGCAGGGTGGCCGGTTCGATATTCACGCCGGTACGGCCGGCCACGCTGTAGAGCATGATGGGCAGCCGCGTGGCGGAGGCGATGGCGCGGTAGTGCTGGTAGAGCCCCTCCTGCGTGGGCTTGTTGTAGTAAGGCGTGACGGAGAGGATGCCGTCCACGCCCATGGCTTCCAGTTCCCTGGCCAGTTCGATCACTTCGGCGGTATTGTAACCGCCGGCGCCGGCCAGCACGGGCCGCTTGCCCTTGGCCAGTTCCAGCGTGATCTCCACTACTCGGAGATGCTCCTTGCGGGTGAGCGTGGGACTCTCGCCAGTGGTCCCGCACGGGACCAGGAAGTGCACGCCGGCGTCAAGCTGCCTCTGAACGAGACGTCTCAGAGACGCTTCGTCGAGAGACTGATCGGGAAGGAATGGCGTCACCAACGCGGTGCCGCAGCCTTGGAATTGGGACATGGTGTTCTACCTATGTTAGCTTCAACTGGCGGGATTCACCGCCGGAACAGGATCTGACTGAACTCGTGGCAGCCTTTCTGGCCGGAGGCCAGCCAACGCGCGGCCCACAGCGCGCCGCGAGCGAAACCTTCTCGGCTGCGAGCGGTGTGGCGCAGGGTAATCGTGTCGGCGGCGGAATCGAAGCCGATCTCGTGGGTGCCGGCAATGGTGCCGGCGCGGTTGGAGGCTACGTCGATCTTTCGCGCATAGCCGGCCTGTTTCATCTCGTCCACCAGCTTCAGAAGGGTGCCGGAGGGGGCGTCTTTTTTCGCCGAGTGGTGGATCTCCCAGGCCCAGGCCTCATATTCGGGCTGAGCGGCGAGCAGAGCCGCCGCCGCCGCCACGACGCGCTGGAAGGTGTTCACACCGATGGAGAAGTTCGGCGCATAGACGAAGCCGGTGTGGTTGCGGTCAAAACAGGACTTCACCACTTCCAGATGGGCGAACCAGCCGGTGGTGCCGCACACGGTGGGCACACCCAGTTCGGCCAGGCGGGTGAGATTGGCGTTGGCGGCCTCCGGCATGGTGAATTCGATGGCGGCCGAGATGTCCTTGAAGTTGGAGGCCGTGAAGCCCTCCCCGGCGGAGTTGTTTTTGATATCCAGCACCAGGGTCACCTGAAAACCGTATTCCGGGGCCAACTGCTCCAGCAGCCGGCCCATCTTTCCGTAGCCAACTAAGGCGAGGTTCATATGTGCCTTTCCTTGGGGTCCCCTGTCTATTGAAAGACCTCTGGGTCGATCTTGGAGAAGAATTCGGTGTGCAGCGCCTGGACGGCGGCGGTCAGATCCGCGCCATCCACGACGAAGCTGACATTGTTGAACGAGGCGCCCTGGCTGATCATCCGGATGTTCACGGGGCGCAAGGCGCCGAAGATGCGCGCGCCGAGGCCGGAGGTTTCCCGGAGCGCGTCGCCAACCAGACAGATGATGGCCTGGTTGCGCACCACGGTCACCTCGGCGATGCGGCCGAGTTCCTGCTCGATTTCCGGCAGCGCGCGGTCATGATCGATGGTCAGGGCCACACAGACTTCCGACGTCGTGACCATGTCCACGGGCGTCTTGTAACGGTCGAAGACTTCGAAGATGCGCCGCAGGAAACCATGCGCCATCAGCATGCGCAGGCTGCGGACTTCGACGATTGTGATGTCCTTCTTGCAGGCGATCGACTTCACCGGATTGGTGGAGGAGACCGCGTCGGCCACAATGAGCGTGCCGGACACCTCGGGCCGGCGGGAGTTGAGAATGCGCACCGGGATGTTCTTTTCGATGGCAGGCTGCACGGTGGCGGGATGGAGCACCTTGGCGCCGAAGTAGGCCAATTCGGCGGCTTCCGAAAACGAGATTCTCTTCACGAGGTGGCCGCCGGGGAGCACGCGCGGATCGCAGGTGAGCATGCCGTCGACGTCGGTCCAGATCTGGATCTCCTCGGCTTCGATGCCGGCGCCGGCGATGGCGGCGGAGAAGTCGCTGCCGCCGCGGCCGAGCGTAGTGGTAACTCCTTCCGAGGTTGCGCCAATGAAGCCGCCCATCACTGCCACGCGGCCCTGCAGCAGCGGCGCCACCTTCTCCTTGAACCGCGCGTAGGTACGGCTGTAGAGCGGCAGGGCCTGGCTGTGGCGGGAGTCCGTAATGAGCACATCGCGCGCATCCAGATGCACGGCGGGAATTCCGAATCCGGGTAGCGCCAGAGCGATCAACGCTGAAGACAGCCGTTCCCCATAGCTGCACACTTCATCCCACAGCGCCGGGGTGAGCTGGCCGGCCGCGGCCACACGCTGCAATGTGGATTCGAGCTGCTCGAAGTGGTTGTCCAGCACGGCGTCCATGGCCGCGTGGTTCTGCTTGGGCACAGCCGCGCCGGCCTCGCGGCGGTGGAAACCGTGCAGCTCTTCGACGTCCCGGAAGGCGTCTTCGAGGTTGCCGGCGGCTGCTTTGTCGGCCGCGGCCAGCAGTCGGTTGGTTGTCTTGCCCATGGCCGAGACCACCACCAGCGGCTGCCGCTCAAAGCTCGCGCGGACGATGCCCGCCACGCGCTCAATGGCCGCGGCGCTCTCCACCGAAGTTCCGCCGAATTTCATCACGATCATATGGATCACTCCCAGGTACGCCGCTCGCGCGGCGCCGGACATCTCTGATTGCAGGTTAGTGCAGCTTGGATACGCTGTACAGGGCGCTCGCCTGGGGCTCAGGCGAGCAGTCGCTTGACCATGGCCCCGTAAATGGAGACCGCTTCGACAAGCTGTGCCTTCGGAACCCGTTCCTCACTGGTATGAGCGACGTGAATGGTGCCGGGACCCAGCAGGAAAGGCTGGCCCCAGGCGCCCCCAAAGGCCGGGATGTCGGTGGTGTAGGCGACAACCGTGGTTTCGAATCCATCCAGCGCGCCGAGGTGCAGCGCGGGGATGCAGAGAATCTCATTGGCTTGGGCCAGCGTGCCGGCGGCTTGCGCCACGGCCTGGCGCAGAGGGTCCGGGTCACCCACCAGACGGAACATCAAGGCGGCTTCGGCCGCATCGGGAATCACGTTCGGGGCACGGCCGCCGGAAAGCAGGCCGATGTTCAGGGTGCAGGGACCAAGCACGGCATCCACGGGCAGTTCGATGGCGCGGATGCGGGCCAGCGCGTCGAGCAGTTTTTCAATCGCGGACTCGCCCAGTTCCGGATAGGCCGAATGTGCCATGCGGCCGGTGGCCTTCAATTCGTAGCGGAGCGCGCCTTTGCTGCCGAGCGCCAGCTTGTTCCCGGTCGGTTCGCCGTTGATGATGAACTTCGAACCCCTCGGATCCAGGCCGGCGGCATACGCGCCGGCGGAGTTCTTCTCCTCGCCCACCACGAAGAGGAGGGCGAAGTTGCGGACTCCCTCCACCAGCAACCCTTCCGCCGCGCACAGCATGGCGGCGATGATGCCCTTCACGTCGCAGGCGCCGCGCCCCCAGATGAACTCGTCGTCTTCGCGAGCGGGGAAGAACGGCGGCACGGTGTCTAGGTGCGTGGACAGGGTCACCACGGGCTCTCCGAAGATCGCCAACACGTTGTGACGGCGGGGCTCGATTTCGATCTTCTCCACGCGTCCGCCAAAGCGGCAGGCCAGATCGGAGAGCAGGCTCGCGACGTGATCTCCGACGCGCTCTTCGTTGCCGGTGATGGATTCGATGTCGATCAGAGAACGCGTGAGAGAAAAGACGTCCATGGATTCGGGATACGTCTAGAATAGCGGAGGGCCGGCGGGGTGGGCAACGCAGCTTCGCGGAGATAAGATGGTGCGCGGGTGATTCCCATGAGAATCAGCAGCTTCCTTCTTGTGATTGTTACCGGCGCGGCGATGCTGGCCGCGGAACTTCCTCCGCCCGCCATGACCGGCGGCAAACCTCTGATGGACGCCCTCAAGGCGCGCCGGACCGGACGCGAGTTCTCCTCGCGCAAATTGCCGGAGCAGACGCTTTCCAACCTGCTGTGGGCCGCATGGGGCATCAACCGGCCCGAAAAAGGCGGCCGGACCGCGCCATCCGCCATGAATCGCCAGGAGGTTGACCTCTATGCCGTGACCGCCGAGGGCGCCTTCCTCTACGACGCGAAGAAGCACGCCCTGGAGCCGCTGGCTTCCGGCGATTTGCGCTCCCTGGCGGGCACCCAGGAGTTTGTTCAGGGCGCGCCGCTCAACGTGGTGCTGGTTGCCGACACCGCCAGGAGCGGCGACCTGACCTACGCGGCCATCAGCGCCGGCGCGATCTCTCAGAACATCTACCTGTACTGCGCCTCGGAAGGCCTGTCAACCGTTGTGCGCGCGTCCATCGACAAACCGGCACTTGCCAAGGCGCTGAAACTGCGGCCGGAGCAGAAGATTCTGGTGGCCCAGACGATCGGCTTCGCGAAGTGATGTTTCAGATCGGCTACCATGAGACGCATCAGGAACTGATCTGGGATGAATCGCATTGTGCACTTCTCCATTGCATCCGAACGCCGCTGAACCCAAATGGGGAGTGCGCTGCCTCAGCCGCCGAAATTTCATCACACCCTGCTGTGAAATGCCGGGCTGACGGGCGCCTGATCTGTGATAATTGCGGCTGGAGTGTCGAGACCCGCCACCAGATTGTTCAAGTCCATCCTGGGCGCCTATGAGCATGGCGCCCTGGGATTTGCCAAGGGTGCGGCCTATTCGGCACTGCTCTCGTTCTTCCCGGTCTTCACCACTACTACGGCGATTCTGGTGCAGATCAACGCAGTCTCGGTTTCGCGCAAGATCACCGCATTCCTCTTCAAAGTGGCGCCACCCGGCGTGGAAGATCTCATCCGCTACCAGATGACGCAGCGCGGCGCACGCCCGCTGGCGCTGCCCATTGCTGCGTCCCTGCTGGCGCTGTGGGCCGCATCGGGCGTGATGATGAGCCTGATGGAAGGCTTCCAGGGCGCTTACCAGCGGAAAAGCGGCCGGGGCATCGTGCACGGGCGGATCGTCTCCATGTGGCTGGTGCTGGTGTCGATCGGCCCCGTGGTAGGCGCATCGATGATGATGATCTTCGGAGACCGTGTGGAGAACGGCGCTCTGCAACTGGTGGGCCTGTTGGATGCGGGAGAAACCCTCAAAGGCGGCGTCAAGTTCATTGGCACGATAGTGCGGTACGCGGTGGCGATGGGCACGATCTGCGTCGTGGCGGCATTGCTTTACAAGTTCGGTCCGGACGCCGGCCGCAGGCGGGCCATCTGGCCCGGCGCGCGGGTGGCCGCCGTGCTCTGGCTGGTCATCACCACGGCCTTCGCCTGGTACGTTCGAAACATCGCCAACTACAATGTGCTCTACGGCAGCATTGGCGCGGTGATCGCGCTCTGCGTCTGGATGTACCTGCTGGCGCTCTCGGCCATGGTCGGCTGCGAATATAACGCGCAGTCCGACAGGAAAACGGACAAGAAGAAATAGATGGGATTCCGGTTAGGCATTGATTATTCGCCGCGCGGCGATCAGACGCAAGCCATCGAGCAACTGGTGCGCGGTGTAGAAGACGGAGAACAGCACCAGGTCCTGCTGGGCGTCACCGGCAGCGGCAAGACCTTCACGATGGCGAAAGTCATCGAACAGACCGCTCGCCCCGCGCTGGTTCTGGCCCACAACAAGATCCTGGCCGCGCAGCTCTACCAGGAGTTCAAGACGTTCTTCCCGCACAACGCGGTGGAGTACTTCGTCAGCTACTACGACTATTACCAGCCGGAAGCCTACGTGCCGGCCTCCGACACCTACATCGAAAAGGAAGCCACCATCAACGACGAGTTGGACAAGCTCCGCCTGGCGGCCACCAAGACCCTGTTCGAGCGCCGCGATTGCGTGATTGTCGCCAGCGTGAGTTGCATCTACGGTCTCGGTTCGCCCGAAGCTTACTACGGCATGCTGCTCATGCTGGAACGTGGACAGCAGATGCGCCGGGAGCAGATCACGCAGAAGCTCGTGGAGATCCTTTACGAGCGCAACGACAATGACTTCCGCCGCGGCACGTTCCGCGTCCGCGGCGATGTGATCGAGATCTGGCCCACCTATGACGACGACGCCTACCGCATCGAACTGTGGGGCGACGAAGTGGAAGGCCTCTCCCGCATCGACCCCCTGCTGGGCCAGGTGAAGGAAAAATACCTGCGCCTGCCCATCTATCCGAAGACTCACTACGTGATGAGCCCGGAGACCAAGGAGGGCGCCATCGCCAGCATCGAGCAGGAACTCGGCTGGTGGCATCAGGAACTGGAGAAGCAGGGCAAGCTGGTGGAGGCCCAGCGCATCTGGCAACGCACCATGTTCGATCTGGAAATGATCCGCCAGATGGGCTACTGCCATGGCATCGAGAACTATTCGCGGCACTTCAGCGGCCGCCTGCCCGGAGAGCCCCCTCCCACCCTGCTCGATTACCTGCCCGCCGACGCCCTCCTGATGATCGACGAGAGCCACCAGACTGTGCCCCAGATCGGCGGCATGTATCACGGCGACCGCTCCCGCAAGTCCACCCTGGTCAACTACGGCTTCCGCATGCCCAGCGCGCTGGACAACCGCCCGCTCACTTTTGAAGAGTTCGAAAACCGTGTTCACCAGATAGTCTACGTCTCCGCCACGCCTGGCCCATACGAGATGACCAAGGCCGCGGGTGTCATTGTGGAGCAGATCATCCGCCCGACGGGGCTGATCGATCCGCAGGTGCAGGTGCGCCCCATCCGGGGCCAGGTGGACGACCTGCTGGGGGAGATCCGCAAGAGGATCGAGAGTAACGAGCGGGTGCTCATCACCACGCTGACCAAGCGCATGGCCGAGGACCTGCATGAGTACTATGCCGAACTGGGCGTGAAGAACGCGTACATGCACTCGGAGGTCTCCACCCTGGACCGCGTGAAGATCCTGCGGGACCTGCGCCGCGGCGACATCGACGTACTGATCGGCGTCAACCTGCTGCGCGAGGGGCTGGATCTGCCCGAAGTCTCGCTGGTCGCGATCCTGGATGCCGACAAGGAGGGCTTCCTGCGCTCCACCGGTTCCCTGATTCAGACCATCGGCCGCGCGGCGCGCAACGTCAACGGCCTGGCGATTCTCTATGCCGATGTGATGACGGACAGCATGAAGCGCGCCATCGAAGAGACGAATCGCCGGCGGCGCATTCAAAGCGACTACAACGAGGTCAACGGGATCGTGCCGCAGTCGATCGTCAAGGCGATCGATATGAGCCTGGTGGCCGTCGCCGAGGCCGACTACGTGACGCCGCCGCTCGAGGATGAGAGCGAGATTGAGCTGCTGAGCGTCGAGCAACGGAACCAGTTGATCGAGGAACTCGACCGGAAGATGAGGGAAGCGGCGAAGGCTTTTGAGTTTGAAGCCGCCGCGAAGTATCGTGATCGAATCAAAGCGCTGAAAGAGCCCAAACCCTATGAGCAGTCGGAAACCGGTGGGCCTGATCGTCTCGGGGAGGCTGGCTGAGTCGGCGCTGGTCCGGCTGCCCGGCTTGTGCCGGGAGTTCGGACCTGTGGCCGCGGCGAGTCTCCGCCTGGCATCACGCTATGCCAACACTCTGAAGTTCGGACAACCAGGCTCGGTCTCTGATTTCGACCACTGCCGGCTCGTGGCGATTCAGTCGCCCGCGGACGATATGCGTGGCGTCATCCGGCTCCTGCGGAACGCGGATGTCGATTGGAACGGCAGGCCAGTGGTTCTTCTGAACGACGACCTCGACGCCTCCGCCCTGGCGGATCTGCGCCACAAGGGCGCTTTGGCGTGCGCGGCCGCATTGGCTCCCGGACCGGGCACGCCATTGGTACTGGCGGAAGGCGACGCCAAGGCGGTGAAAGCGGTTCGGGAGTGGGCGCAGCGGGCCCAGGCGCGCTGCGTGGAACTCAATGCAGGGACGAAACTTACGTACGGCGCTGGTGTCACCGCGGCCAGTTCCCTGTTCACACCCATCCTGGAAGCGGCGCTGCGCAGCTTCCGCGCGGCGGGGCTCGGACTGGCCGATTCGCGGCGGATCCTGGCCTACCTGGCCGGTGCCGCCGTGCGCTCCCACCACGCCCATGGCCGGAAGGGGTGGGTGAATCCGGCCTTACCGGCCCGGCAGCAGGCCATTCGTACCCAGTTGACGGCGCTGGCGGCTCTGGATCCCGCACTGGCCCGGTTTCAAGTGGATGTGCTCCGTTCCTCGCTGCGACTGCTGGGACAGCCGGAAGAATGGCTGGACGCTCTCGCGCGCGAGGAATCCGGCGACCGCGAGCCCAGACGCCGCATCGAATAGACTGAAACCTGTCTCGACCCGGGAACAGGGTAAAATTGGGATAATAGTTCCGCATCTGGACCCCATGCTCAGAAACAAAGTTGAAAAGCCCGAAGACCTGAATCCTGTCGAAACTCAGGAGTGGATGGAAGCACTTGACCAGGTGATCGAGGAGGGCGGTCCGGAACGCGCCCGGTATCTCCTGGAACGGCTGGCGGTAAGCGCCGCCACCCGCGGCGTGCCCGCCGCGCTCGGTGTCACCACACCATACCTCAATACGATTGCCGTGGAAGAGGAAGTGCCGTATCCAGGCGATCGCGATTTGGAACGCCGCATCAAGAGCCTGGTTCGCTGGAACGCCGTAGCCATGGTAGTCCGCGCCAACAAGTACGACGATGGCATCGGCGGCCACATCTCCACCTTCGCCTCCTCCGCGACTCTTTATGAAGTGGGTATGAACCACTTCTTCAGAGGCTCCATCCCCCACGAACAGGGCGACCAGCCCGGCGATCTCATCTACTTCCAGGGGCACGCTTCCCCAGGCATGTACTCGCGCGCTTTCCTCGAAGGCCGCCTCACCGAACAGCACCTGATGAACTTCCGCCACGAACTGCGCGACCAGCCGGGCCTCAGCTCCTATCCGCACCCCTGGCTGATGCCGGAGTTCTGGCAGTTCCCCACGGTGAGTATGGGCCTGGGCCCGATTAACGCCATCTACCAGGCCCGCTTCATGCGCTATCTGGAAAACCGCGGCATCATCCCCGTGACCAACCGCAAGATCTGGGCCTTCCTCGGCGACGGCGAGATGGACGAGCCCGAATCCCGCGGCGCCCTCCAGATCGCGGCCAACGAGAAGCTCGACAACCTGATCTTCGTCATCAACTGCAACCTGCAGCGCCTCGACGGCCCTGTGCGCGGCAACGGCAACATCATTCAGGAGCTGGAAGGCTTCTTCCGCGGCGCGCGGTGGAACGTCGTCAAGCTCGTGTGGGGCAGCGATTGGGACCGCCTGCTGGAAAAGGACACGACCGGCCTGCTGGTGCGCCGCATGCACGAGTGCGTCGACGGCGAATTCCAGAACTACAAGGCCCGTGGCGGCGCCTACGTCCGCAGCGAGTTCTTCGGCAAGTACCCCGAGCTGCTCGAGCTGGTGTCGGACATGACCGACGAGCAACTGGGCACGTTACGCCGCGGCGGCCACGACCCGGTGAAGATCTACAACGCCTACAAGCGCAGCTTCGAGCACACCGGTTCTCCCACCGTCATCCTCGCCAAGACCGTCAAGGGCTACGGCATGGGTGAAGCCGGCGAAGGCCGCAACACCACCCACCAGCAGAAGAAGATGAACGAGAGCGAGCTGAGCAAACTGCGCCAGCGCTTCAACGTGCCGATCCCGGAAGAGACCGTGCACACCGTCTCCTTCTACCGCCCCTCCGACGACTCGCCGGAAATCAAGTACCTCAAGGACCGGCGCAAGGCCCTCGGCGGCCCGCTGCCCGCGCGCCTCAACAAGCCGTTTCATCTGCCCATTCCTCCACTGGAAGAACTGCACGAATCCCTGACGGGCAGCGGCGGCCGTCCCGTGTCCACCACCATGGCCTTCGTCGCCATCCTCAAGCAGTTGCTGAAGAACAAGGAGATCGGCAAGCGCGTGGTCCCCATCATCCCCGATGAGGGCCGCACTTTCGGCATGGAGAGCCTCTTCCGCCAGATCTCCATCTACGCTCCCGGCGGCCAGCTTTACAAGCCGGTGGACAGCGAACAGTTCCTCTACTACAAAGAAGCCCGCGACGGGCAGATTCTCGAAGAGGGCATCAACGAGGCCGGCTCCATGGCCAGCTTCACCGCGGCCGGCACCAGCTACGCCAACTACGCCGTGCCGATGATCCCGTTCTACATCTACTACTCGATGTTCGGCTTCCAGCGCGTGGGCGACGCCGTGTGGGCCTTTGGAGACTCCCGCGGGCGCGGCTTCCTGATGGGCGCCACCGCCGGACGCACCACCCTGAACGGCGAAGGACTGCAGCACGAAGACGGCCACAGCCATGTGCTGTTCAGCACGGTGCCCAACTGCGTCACCTATGATCCGGCTTACGCCTACGAACTCGCCGTGATCATTCAGGACGGCCTGCGCCGCATGTACGGCGAGAACGAGGATGTCTTCTACTACCTCACCATCTGCAACGAAAACTACGCCCAGCCGGCCATGCCGCAGGGCGAAAACGTGCGCGAAGGAATCCTCAAGGGCATCTATCGCGTGAGCGAGTCTGAGAACGGCAAGGCCCGCGTTCAGCTTTGGGGCAGCGCGTCCATGCTCAATGAGGCTCTGCGCGCCCAGCGCATCCTGTGGGAGCGCTTCCAGGTTCCGGCCGATGTCTGGAGCGTCACCAGCTACAACGAACTACGCCGCGAGGCACTGACGGTGGAACGGTGGAACCGTCTCCACCCCGCCGAGCCCGCCCGCAAATCCTACATTCAGCAGGTGGTGGAGGCGACCGAGGGTCCTATCGTCGCCGCCAGCGACTACATCAAGGTACTGGCCGACCAGCTAGCCCCCTGGCTTAGCGGCCGCCTGGTCGCGTTGGGCACCGACGGCTTCGGCCGTTCTGAATCCCGCCCGTACCTGCGGCGTTTCTTTGAAGTGGACGCCGAATCCATCACCACTGCCGCGCTGGCGCAGCTTGCCCGCTGGGGGCAGTTCGATCCGCAGCGCGCACAGCAGGCTTACTACGACCTCGGCATCGACCCCGAGAAGAAGGAAGCGGCCAAGAGCTGATCCGTTTCAGCGGCCGGCGTGCCGCGCAGAATAGAATGGAGGCTGATCTGACTATGATCCGCCTCCGCATCCTCCTTCCCGTCGCGCTTCTCTGCGGCTTCACCGCACTGCAGGCGCAGCAGAAAAACCACGACCTCGGCTACGACGACACGCCGCAGATTCCCGGCCAGAAGTGGCGCGTGCACGACGATACGCGCCCGCATCCGCCCAAGGTGGCTCCGGCCGCCGTGGTGGGCCAGCCGCCGGCCGACGCCATTGTCCTGTTCGACGGCAAGGATCTCTCCAAGTGGGTGGGCCGCAACCGCAGCGGCGTCACTGAACCGCAGTGGAAGGTGGAGAACGGCATTCTCGAAGTGGTGCCCGGCAAGGGCGGCATCATGACCAAAGAAAAGTTCGGCGACATCCAGTTGCACGTCGAATGGATGGAACCCGCCGACGTCACCGGCACCAGCCAGAGCCGCGGCAACAGCGGCATCGAAATCATGACGCGCTACGAGTTGCAGGTGCTGGAGTCCTACGAAGGCGTCACCTATGCGGACGGTCAGGCCGGAGCCATCTACGGCACATGGCCGCCGCTGGTGAACGCCTGCCGCAAGCCCGGCGAATGGCAGAGCTACGACATCGTCTTCGAAGCGCCGCAGTTCGACGGGGACAAGGTGGTGAAGCCCGCCTACATCACCGTCTTCCACAACGGCATCCTGCTGCACCACCGTCAGGCGTACATCGGACGCGCGGTCCACGCCAAAGTGGCCACCTACGCGCCGCATGCGCCGGAAGAGCCGCTTTCTCTGCAGAATCACGGCTCGGTAGTACGCTACCGGAATATTTGGGTTCGCAAGTTGAAGGGTTACGACCAGCAGTAAGCCAGCCGGCTATTCCTGCATCGCCGCCTGGCCCTCAATGTCGCGCCAGGCGCTGATCTTCAGGCGGCGGCAGACCCAGCAGAGCTCCTCGGTGGAAAACGGAGCCACTTCCTGCCCGCACACCACACACTTGGCGGTTTTGCGGGCGGGTGCGCTGACAGGCGCAGCCCGGCGAGCCGCCTTGCGCGGCTTGGCGGCCGCGGCTTCCTTCGTGGTCTTTCTGGGCATCTACTACTAGCTAATCACGGCAACTGGCGGCAGATCAATCCCCGACGGCAGGAACCTGCGCCGGTGTCGTGCCGCGGCGGCGGGCCAGCCAACCCTTGGCATCTTCGATGTAGGAGTAGGCGACGGGCACGACGAGCAGCGTCAGCATCAGGCAAAGCGTCTGGCCTCCAATGATCGTCACGGCGATGGCGGAGCGCGTGGCTGCACCCGTTCCAATGGCGACGGCCGTGGGAATGAGGCCGGCGATGATCGAGAAAGTCGTCATCAGAATGGGTCTCAGCCGGACTCGGTTGGCTTCGAGGATGGCCTCCCGCAAGGGGTGCCCCTCCGCCACCAGGCGGTTCATGTAGTCGATCTGTAAGATGCCGTTTTTCTTGACGATGCCCAGCAGCAGCAGGATGCCCAGGGCGCTGAACAGGTTCAGCGAACGGTCAGTGGCGATCAGGCTGATGAGGGCGAAAGGAATAGAAAGCGGCAGAGTAAGCAGGATGATGAAGGGGTGCACCAGGCTCTCAAACTGGGCGGCCAGCACCATGTACATGAAGATGGAGGCCAGGCCGATGGCGAGAATCATGTTGGCGGTGGTCTCTTCGAGGATCTTCACCTGGCCGGAGAACATGAGGCGGATACCCGGCGGAAGATCCATGTCCCCCACAGCTCGATCGACGGCTGCGGCCGCATCCCCCAGCGTGACGCCCGGGGCGGGATTGCCGTAGAAGGAGATGGCATACTGGCGGCCCACGCGATCGATGCGGCTGGGGCCGATGCCGCGCTCCAGGTTCGCCACCGAGTCCAGCCGGATCAGGCCCAGCTTGGCGGAGGGAACCAGGAGGCGGCTGAGCACCTGCTGGTCGTCCCGCTGGCCCGGCATCAGGCGCATGGTGACGGGATACTGCTCACCGAGTTCCTTGAACGTAGAGATCTCATCCTCGCCGGACATCAGCAGGCGCACGGCGCTGGCCACGTCGGAGACGCGGACGCCCAGGTCGCTGGCTAGCTGGCGGTCGATCTTCACCTGCAGTTCAGGGTTGTTGAAGGTCAGGTTCGCCCGCATGTCCGCCAGTTCAGGCTGTTTCAGCAGCCGGGACAGTAGTTCACGGGCGACGGGCGCCAACTGGCCGAAATCCGGCCCCAGCAGCGAGGCGCGAATCGGCGAAAACGTGTCGCGGCCGCCGAGCGCGTTGGGGAAGCTCACCGCCGGGCGGGTGTAGGAGTAGTCGCGAAGAATGGCGCGCACCTGCTGTGCAATCTCGTTCAGCGAACCACGCTCACCGGGCGGAGCCAGCAGGACGGTCATCCTGGCCTGCGTCACGCGATCGATGAAGCCGGCGCTGCCCGTGACGACGGTCAAAACGCCTGGCAGTTTCTCCACTTTGTGGGTGATTTCCAAAGCGATGCGTTCAGTCGCCTCCAGCGAGGAGCCTTCCGGCATTTCCATGGAGATGCCCAACTCGCTCTGGTCTTCCTGCGGCATCCAGTCGCGGCCGATGAAACGGCCGAGCACGAATGTGGAGCCAAACGTGATCAGGCACAGGACGACTATCGCCCAGCGATGGTTCAGCGACCAGTCGAGCACGCTGACATAACCGCGCTCCCACGCGGTCTGCTTGTGACCTTCGTGATGCTTCTCGCCGCCGTTCTTCTTGCGTTTCAGAATACGCGCGCTCAGAGTGGGCGTCAGTGTGAAGGCGACCAGCATCGACACGAGGATGGAGACCGACATGGTCCAGCCGAATTGGTTGAGGTATCGCTTGGCGTAACCGGTGACGAAGGCGATGGGAACGAAGATGATCACCAGCGAGATGGTGGTAGCCACCACCGCCAGCGAGATCTCCTTGGTGGCCTGAATCGCGGCCGTTTTGGCGTCCAGCTCGGGATAACTCTCCAAGTACCGGTAGATGTTCTCGAGAACAATGATCGCGTCGTCAATCACAATGCCTACGGCGAGGGTAAGTGCCAGCAATGTCATCGAGTTCAGCGTGTAGTCGAGCATCCGCATGATGGAGAAGGTGGTGATGATCGACGTCGGGATGGCGATGGAGCTGATCAGCACCGTGCGGAAATCGCGAATAAAGAGCCAGATAATCAGCGAAGCGAGCAGCGACCCGAGGATCAGGTGCTCTTCCAGGCTCTCCACGGATTTCTTGATGTAAGTGGCCGTCTCCTTCACCAGGTTCAACTTCACGCCCGCCGGCAACTGCCTGTTGATGGTATCGATCTTGCTGACAACATCGTCAACCACCTTCACTGTGTTGGTGCCCGTCTGCCGGCGGACCTCGATGGTCACAGCCTGCTGGCCCTTGTAGTAAGCGAAATTACGCCGCTCGGCCATGGCGTCTTCGGCAAAGCCGATGTCGCGCACGCGGATGGGAACGCCGCCGGCGTTCTTGACGATGATGTCGTTGAACTGCTTCAGGTTCTCTACCCGCCCCATCGTTCTGACCCCCATCTCCTGGGGTCCGCGAATGATGCGCCCGCCCGGGGTCTCCACGTTTTCCAGGCGGATCGCCCGCTCGACTTCCTGCGCCGTGAGGTTATAGCCGTTCAGCTTGTTGATGTCGAGCATGATGTTGATCTGGCGCTTGCGTCCGCCCGAGATATCGGCGGCGGCCACGCCGTCCACGGTCTCCAGGCCGCGGCGCACCGTCTTGTCCGCGATCTCAGTCAGCTCGCGGACGCTCACTGACCCGCTCAAGGCCATGGTGACCACGGGATCGGAGTCCGGATCGGACTTGCGGATCACCGGCGGCAGGACGTTCACCGGCATCTGGCGCACGGCCGCCGAAGCCTTCTCGCGAACCTCTTCCACCGCCTCACTGATGTCCTTCTCAAGCGTGAAGGTGACAATGACGTTGCCACTGCCTTCCGTCACCACCGCGCGCAGCTCGTCGATACCGCTCACCGATGAGACAGACTCTTCCAGCGGCATGATCACCTGCGAAACCATCTCCTCGGGACTCGCGCCCGGCAGCCTGCAGTTGACGTATACCGTGGCTGGATCGGTGCGGGGGAAGAGATCCACCCCCAGATCGAGGAAGCTGAATACACCCATCACCACCAGGAACATGATGAGCATGAAGGCGAAGACGGGCCGCTGGACACAAATTTCGCTAAGACGCACGCCGGATAGGCTCCTGTCTAGAAGAGGTGTCTTCAGGGTATCCCAAGGTTACCCTTGCGCGCGGAAGACGATAGAATCGCCCCGTGCGAAAACACCTCCTTCTCGCCTTGATTCCCGCCCTGCTGGTGGCTCAATCCGGCTGGTGGATGAGCGAGCCGCTGCGCTGGCTTCAGACCAATCTCCCTGAACCCGACGCGGGCACTGACCCGATCCTCCTGGTCCGTGACGCCGCCGCCTTCCATGCCAACGTCCTCCACCTCAACATGGGCGGAATCGCCGCCACCTACCCCACCCGCATTCCATTTCACACCCGCAGTTCCGGCCTCGGCCCCAACCGCGACTTCTTCGGCGAAGCCCTGCGCGCAGCACACGCCCAGGGCATCCGCGTTGTGGGACGCTTTGACTTTTCCAAGACGAGAAAGGACGCCTTCGACGCCCACCCCGAGTGGTTCTTTCGCAAAGCGGACGGCTCTCCCGTGATCTACAACGGCCTCTATTCCACCTGCATCAACGGCGGCTGGTACTCCTCCTACGCCCCACGCATCCTCACCGAAGCCCTGGAGGCGTATGAAGTCGACGGCCTCTTCTTCAACATGTTCGGCAACCAGACCCGCGACTACAGCGGAACCTATGTCGGAATCTGCCACTGCGACGAGTGCCGGAAGCGCTTCCGCGCCGCGTACGGCCGGGATCTGCCCGCTTCAGAAGAAGATGCCGACTACCGCCGGTTTATGTTCGACTCCTCCCGCCGCGTGGCCCGCGTCTTCGGCGAACTCATCCACCGCCTGCGCCCTCAGGCCGGCTACTTCAACTACCTGGAAGAGTGGACGGACGGCATCATGTCGGAATCCAACACCGCCGTCTCCCGCCCGCTGCCGCTCTGGCCCTACACTTCCAGCGACAACGTCAACCGCGCCCGCAACTCTCAGCCCGGCAAGATGAGTGTCAACCTCTGCATGCAGTTCGTCGATTACGCCTGGCGCTTCGCCACCGTGCCTGCCGCCGAGCATCCCCTGCGCCTTTGGCAGAACATCGCCCATGGAGGCGCCCTCGCCTTCGCCATCAACGGCACCCTCGCCAGGTTCGAAGACCGCGATATGCTCGCCATCGACGCCGCTCGCCCCGTCTTCGCCTGGGCCGCGCTGAACGCCCAATCCCTCAAGGGCCAGAGCTCTCTGGCACGCGTCATCCTCCTGACGGGCGGCCCCCAGGCTTCCTACCGCGGCATCTTCCGCTTCCTCTCCGAACAGCACATCCCCTTCGCCGTCGCAACGAATCTCGATTGGATCGGCAAGCGCCCTGTCGACCTGGTGCTCACCGCCGGCGAACTTCCCGCCGGCCTCGAACCCTTCCTTCAAAGCGGCGGGAAAGCGCTCAGCATCTCCCCCACAGCGCCCGCGCTGGGCACGCCTCCGCCCACCAGACTCATGCCTTCCGTGCGCGGCTATCTCCATGTGCGCCGGCCAGAGCTCTTCCCTTCCCTGCGGAAATCTCCGCTGCTCCTGCTCGACGGGCCATTTGCCGCTTCCGCGGACGCCCCCGATGCCCCGCTCACGCTGGTCCCTCCCTCCATGTTCGGCCCGCCCGAGTTCATCCATACCGATCTGCGGGACACCTTCACTCCGGCGGTCTTCAGCCTTCGTGGCGGCGCGATCACCTGGGTGCCCTTCGATCTCGGCGGCCTCTACTACCGTCACAGTCTCACCTCGCACGCCGCCCTCCTCACTGACCTGATCGCCCCACTACTGCCCAGGCGCCAGCTCCTCACCAACGCCCATCCGCTCGTCGAGGTATCTCTGATGGAGCAGAACGGCCGCACGCTGCTCCACCTCATCAACCTCAGCGGGCACTCCCAAACCGCCTACTTCCCGCCCGTCCCAATGCATGGCATCGAACTCAATCTCGAAGGCCGTTTCTCTGCGGCGCGGGCGCTCCGCGCCAATCAGGCTCTGCCTTTGCGGGCTGAGAACGGCCGCACGCTGCTGAAGCTCGCGCGGCTGAACGACTACGAACTCGTCGTCCTCGCCCGGGCGCCGGCGCCGGGTGTGAGAAAATAAGAGGTTCGTATGTCCAAAATTGCCTTTCTCTTCCCGGGTCAGGGCTCTCAGGCCGCCGGCATGGGCAAGGCGCTGGCTGACAGCCACGCCTGTGCCAAAGCCGTTTTCCAGGAGGCCGATGAAGCCCTGGGCTTCGCCATCTCTCAGCTCTGTTTCGAAGGCCCCGACGACCAGCTCCGCCTGACCGAAAACACTCAGCCGGCACTGCTCACCGTCAGCATCGCCGCCCTTTCCGTCCTCAAGGAAGCCGGTTACCAGCCGAGCTTCGTGGCCGGCCACAGCCTGGGCGAATATTCGGCCCTGGTCGCCGCCGGATCTCTGAAGTTCGCCGACGCCGTCCGCCTGGTGCGCAACCGTGGCCGCTACATGCAGGAAGCCGTGCCCGCGGGAGTGGGCGCGATGGCCGCCATCCTCAAGCCGCCCATGGACCAATTGGAGTCGATCCTTGCCGAGGCGGCCCAGGGCGAGGTGGTTTCACCCGCCAACTTCAACTCGCCGGACCAGCTCGTGATCGCCGGACACGCCGGCGCCGTGGCGCGCGCCAGCGAGGCACTGAAGGCCGCCGGTGCGAAACGCGCTGTTCCGCTGCCCGTCAGCGCCCCCTTTCACTGCGCCCTGATGGCGCCGGCCCAGCAGCGGCTCAAGGTCGATCTCGACGCCACTCTCTTCCAGGACCTCAACATCCCGCTGATCAATAACGTGGCCGCGCGCACCATCACCACCGGTAGCGATGCCCGCGAAGGACTCTACCTCCAGGTGCCCGGCACCGTCCGCTGGACGGACTCCATGCGTGCCCTCGCCGCCGCGGGCGTGTCCAAGGCCGTCGAGGTCGGCGCCGGAGCAGTGCTCTCCGGCCTGATGCGCCAGATCGAGCCGAGTGTCACAATGACTAAGTTTGGGGAGCCGGTTGACCTCGAGAAGGTCGCCGCACTCCTCGCCTGATCTTTGCGGCTTTCGCCTCTTGTGTACTCCACCTGCCCGCACAGGTGTTGAGCTCCCTGGAGAGCGAAACTCAAGGCTGGGATGATGGAAAATCCGGGTCCGGCCGCCAGGCCGGACCCGCCTGGCCGAATCCTCACGGAACAGATTGCTGTGCCTTTGGCTACAATTGATACAACCCATGAACAAGCGTAGAAGTGCGTTTCTGCTTGTGGCGGTTCTGGCCGCCGCTGCTGCCGGGTGTAAGAAGTCAGTCCCCGCCGACGTATCCGCCATGGTGAATGGCCGGGCCATCACCAACGCCGACCTCGACAAGCAATTCAAGCGGCAGTTCCCCCAGCAGCCGGAAGGCACCTCGCCGGATCAGGTGCAGTTCCAGAAGTTGGAACTGTTGCGCGCCATGATCGATGAGGAGATCCTGCTCCAGCGCGCCGAGAAACTCTCCCTGCTCGCCAAGGATGAGGAAGTGGATCAGCGCCTCAATCAGTTGAAGGCGCCGCACACGCAGGAGGAGTTTCAGAAGCAGCTCGACGCCCAGGGCATGACTGTCGAATCCCTCAAGGCGCAGATTCGCCGCACACTCTCCATTGACAAGCTCCTCAATAAGGAAATCGGCAACCAGATCAACATCAGCGACAAAGATGTGGAAGCCTTCTACGAATCCAACAAGGGCGCATTCCGCTTCCCCGAAACCACCTATCACGTCGCCCGCATCGTCGTGACGCCGGGCCCGAATCCCGATGTCCGCAATCTCGCCGGCAACAAAGCGCAGAACGAAGACCAGGCGCGCAAGAAAATGCTGATGATCGAGGCGCGCTTGCGGCAGGGCGACGACTTCTCCCGGCTCGCGCAGAACTTCTCGGAAGACCCTCAGAGCGCTGCCAATGGCGGTGACATGGGCTTCATCCCCGAATCCGCCCTCGCCCAGGCCGACGCAGAAACCCGCAAGGCCATCCTGACCCTGACGCCCGGACAGGTCTCCTCCCCCATCCGCACGCAAGGCGGCTGGCACATACTCAAGCTCGTCACCCGCGAGCCGGCAGGCCAGCGCGAACTCAACGATCCGCGCGTCCAGCAGAATATCCGTGAAACCCTGCGCACCCGCAAGGAACAACTGCTCCGCAACGCCTACTTCGATGCCTGCCGCAACGAGGCGCAGATCGTCAACTACCTCGCCATCTCCATCGCCCCCGGCTTCGATAAGAAGTAGTTCGCCGCCCGTGGCGCGCCGCCGCACCCGCTGATATCGTGGATGCATCCCTATGCTTCCACCCCCTGGCTGGGTCCCGTTTGAGTGGCCGGCCGCCTGGAAAGATCCCGCACTGCTCAGCCGTCTTGACGGCGGGCCGGTCAACTGCATTCTCTTCCCTCCGGATGTCCCGGCCCCGGTGCGCGAAGCGGCGGCCAAGAGTTTCGACACGCCCGCCATCGCCTGGAAAAAATCGTCCGAATTGAACTGGAACTCGCCCGGCCCGGTGGCCGCCATCGGCGACGCAGTCTGGCCCGAACTCGCCCTACGCGCCCGGGAGAGCAACGGCAGCATGGAAGCCGGGCCCACGGGAGCACCCTGGCTCGACGCCAACGGCTGGCTGATCCAGATGGCGCTGTTTCGCGCCAACCCCGCGCCGGTCTGGATCCGCTCGGACCCGCCGGAGGACGCCGCGCGCTTCGAACTCGCCAACTACCGGCTCGCTCTCGCGGAAGCCTGCGCCTACGGCGCATCACGGCCGTTGTGGCTGGCCCCCGCCCTGGCCGCCGGCATCGCTGCCGGCAATGAGTTCGCACTCGCCACGTGGAGCAAACTGCTGGCCGAACTCCGCTGGCATTGCGTACGCAAGCAACAGACCCTATGGCCCGCCTTCGGCCGCCTTCTCATTCTCACCTCCTTCGCCGGCGCCAACGAGTTCAACGCCACGGAAGTGCTCAATCTCGCGGCCCGCCGCAATCTCAGCTTCCGCATCGCCAATCCGGCCGCGCTTCAGCCCGCCTCACTGAATGGCGCACAGGCCGTGCTCTATATCGATGCCGAGCCGCTCTCCGCCTCCGCCGCAGCCGCGCTCGCAGGCTTCGTCGAAGCCGGCGGCCTGCTGCTTTGCATGCGGCAGCCGCCGGGCGTCTTCCGCAATCTCAAACCATCCAAGGAGGCCCATCCCCGCTTTGACATCTTTCTCTCCGGCAAAGGCCGCATCGCCTTCAGCCACAAGGCGTGGGACGACCAGTGGGTGCTCGCCCAGGACGCTCATCTGCTGATGAGCCGGCGCCACGACGCCGTGCGTCTCTTCAACGGCAGCTCTCTATTGCACTTCCACACCGCCTCCCCGGACGGCCGCCACTGGCTGGTCCACCTACTCAACTATTCGCTGCGCGAGCCGGCCAGCCAGGTCACGCTCCAGACCTGGGCCCGGATCTCCGGTGCGCGCTTCCACCTCCCTGAACGTGCGCCCGCTGCGCTCGAAATCCATCGCGAAACCGGCGCCTGCGAACTCTATCTCCCGCGCTTTTCAGTCTACTCTGCCGTAGAATTGGAGCTACAAACCAATGCGTAAGCCGTGTTCTGGGATCACACGCCGCGGGCTTTTCCACGCTGCCGCCGCTCTGCCTCTGGCCACTCTCCCCTCATGGGGCGGAGCGCCGGACACCGGCGCCCGCGTCAGCATTGCGCGCTGTCCGGACTACGGCCAGGCGCTCGCGCCGACGCTACACACCATGTTCGATCAGCTCGGCGGCCTCTCCGGCCTCGTCCGCAACAAGACCGTCGCCATCAAGGTGAATCTCACCGGCAGCCCGGATTCGCGCCTCGGCAACACGCCCGCGGAGTACGCCCAATACACGCATCCGGCCGTCATCGGCGCCACGGTTCGCCTCATCGGCGAAGCCGGCGCCCGCCGAATCCGCGTCCTCGAAGGCGCCTTCTCCACCGACGATCCTCTCGAAGAGTTCATGCTCCAGGTGGGCTGGGATCCTCTCCCTATCCTCAACGCCGCGCCCAACGTGGAAATGGTGAACACCAACATCCGCGGCCGTTTCAGGAACTACGCCCGCTTCCAGACGCCCCGCGGCGGGCACCTCTTCCCCGGTTTCGATCTCAACATGGCTTACGAAGAGTGCGACGTGCTTGTCTCGCTGGCCAAGCTCAAGGAACACGGCACCTGCGGCGTCACCCTCTCGATGAAGAACATGTTCGGCGCCACCCCGCTCACCATCTATGGCGATCATGCGGGTAAGGACGAGCCCGACGAAAATGGCGCCCGCGGAGGCCGCGGCTCCGTCATGCACGCCGGCAGCCGCGCGCCCGCCGCCAGCGCGCCTCAGCCGAAGAAGAACACCGCGGGGAGCAACGACAAGTGGCGCATGCCCCGCATCGTCGCCGATCTTACCGCCGCACGCCCCATTCACCTCGCCCTCATCGATGGCATATTCACCATGGCGGGTGGAGAAGGCCCCTGGAACGCCGGCCGCTTGCGCGCCGTTCGTCCCGGCCTGTTGGTGGCCGGCCTGAATCCCGTCTCCACTGACGCCATTGCCACCGCCTGCATGGGCTTCGATCCGCTCGCCGCCCGCGGCACACCGCCCTTTGAACGCCGCGACAACTGCATTCTGCTCGCCGCCGAACTGGGCGCCGGCATGCCGGACCCCAGGCGCATTGAAGTGGCAGGCGTCCCGCTCAAAGACGCCGTCTTCCCATTCCGCGAATAGCTGTTACTGCTTGGGAGCCGCTGCGCTTTGCGGCGCGGCCGCCGCTGGCTTCCGCACCTGTTCGTAGTAGCGCTGAATGTAGTCCTGCAGGTGCAGCGGCACTTCGTCGCGGTTCAGATCGGACCCGGCTTCCATGTGCTTGCCCGTGCGGTTCACATACGGCGTGCGGAGCTGCTGGTTCTTGGAGTTCTTCACTTCCACCATCACCTCGGCCTGCACGTTCAACGCACGCTTGCCCAACAGTTCGCTCAGTTTGCCCATCGCTTCCTGCTGCTGCGCCAGTTGCGTGTCCTTGTTGCCGTCCTGCTTGCCGATGCCGCTCTTCTCCTGGTTCGACGGCGCATCCTGGCTGCCGGACTGGTTGGCCTTGGCCTGCTGCGCCGATTCCGCATCCGCCTTCTGGTCGCCGGCCTGGGCGTCGTTCGGGTCGCCTTTCTGGTTCGGCTTGCCCTGCTGCGGCGGGCCCTTTTCGCCCTTCTCCCCGGCTTTCTGCCCGCCCTTGTTCGCCGCCTGCTTCGTCTCCCCGCTCGGCGATTCGATCTTCAGCTTGTCCATCATGTTCGCGAAGGCGTCGCGCATCTTGTCCAGCAAGCTGTTCTCCTTCTGTTGCTGGCCCTTCTGCTGAGGCGGTGCGCCTTCGCCCGGACGCTTGGCGTCTTCCGAGCCTGCCGGCGAGTTCTTCTTGCCGGCGGCGCCCTCGCCCTCTTCGCCGTTCTCGTTCTGCTCGTCCTGCTTGTCGCCGGTGCTCATCTGCTCGCCCATTCCCGGCTGGCCCACCTGGTTGGGATCCTTCACATCGACGCTCTTCAGCGACTCCTGGATGGCCGTGTCCTTCTCTTCCACGCCCGTCCCTTCCGGATCCTGCACGCTGATCCCGGGCAGATCGGGTAGTTTCTGGCCATTCTTCGCAAGCTGCTTCGCGCCGGGCTTCGGCGCCCCGGTGAGAGTATCAAAGGAGACCGTCGCCAGCGGCGCGTGCAAGTCGAAGCTGCGCAATACGCCGTAGCGCAAGGTGAAGAGGATCACCGCCACACCCAACGCCGCCGACGCCACCCATGCGCTGCGGGGCCACACCAGGGGAATCGCCGTGCTCGCATCCGCGTCGGACGCCGCGCGCCTCGCCCGCTCTTCCACCACCGCGAGGAACTGCGCCTCCGGCGCCTTCCCTGCCCTGCCGCCGGCATAGTGGTACGCCGTCGACACCAGGTCAGACAAACCCAACGCCGCATCCACTTTCTGCGCCACCTTGTACTCGGCGGGAATCCGGCGCCGGCCGCGCCACCACACAACTCCGGCGGTCAACACCAGAATCAGCCCCGGCCAGTACCACGCAAACACCCGCGAACCCAGCAGCAGCAGCAGCGCAAACGCGCCCAACCCGGCGGCCAAGCCCCAGGACAACTGCTCGAACAGCAGTTGTACGATGGCTCGCCTCCGTGCGGCTTGAATCAGGGCTTCGATAGGGTTCGCGTGCGTCACTCTGTCTCTATCTATTATGACAAGGTGGGTGGCCGCGCCGGCTGGGCACGTCCCCCGGATGTTACCTGTCGCCGCCGCTGCTCAGAAGAAGAATCGCAAGCCGAACTGCGCCTGGAAGGGATTGCCGGACTGCGCCGTCGTGGCGGAGTTGTAGTCGCCAGCCGCGTTCGTCAACAGCATGAAGCGTGAATCGACGGCCACTGGCGCGCCCGTGGTGGCATTGATGCCAAGCCCATAGACATTGCCCTGCGAGGCGAAAACGACGTTGTCCATGTTGAACAGATTGAAGAGCTCGGCCGACAGTTGCAGCTTGTACCGCTCGCCGAACTGGAACGACTTCATCAGCCGCAGGTCGTTATTGAGCCACACCGGACGATTGCGGAACGAGTTCCGCGGGAACGGCACGCCCACCGCGGAATATGGCCGGTCTGTCCCGCTGGCCGCGTCGGCGTTCGTATCGCTGCCTACCACGGGGTTGATCGGAACGCCGGTGCGGAACCGCACGATGCCGGAAACCTCGAGCCCCCAAGGCAGGTGATAGAGCCCGTGCGCCGTCACCTGGTGCCGCATGTCGATGTCGGAGTAGTTGTAGTCCGGCCGCATGTCGTAGTTGTTCATCGTCGTGGCGCCGCCGCTGCTGCGCTCGTTGTCGTCGTCGGAGTAGTTGGTCGCGAAGGTGTAGAAGACGCCGCCGACGAACTTGCTGGAGCGGTACTGCGTCTGAACCACCAGCGCGCGGTACAGAGAGTGCGCGTTGCTCTCGCGCACCGTATAGGTGCCCTGCTGCGGAACGGGCCGCAAGGCGCGATTGAAGATCGGCCGTCCGTCCCCGGCGCGGATCGTCGGCACCGGCAGATTCCAATCCCGGTTGCGCTGCAGGTTCACCGCGTTGATCTGCTGATACTGCACCCCGGCCACCCACTGCTTCGCCAGTTCCGTCTCCGCGCCGATTCCGTATTGATACGAGCGCGGGTTCCGGAAGTCCTGGCTGAACGTGGTCAGATTCGCACCAATCAGCGGGTCCGGCGCCGTGCCGCCCGCCGCCAGCGACGCCGCCTGCTGCACCTTTTCCAGAGGAATGATCGGCAGCGCGCCCAAGCCGGAACTGTTCAGATCCACGCCCACCTGCTTGAACAGCGTGTAGACCGTCTGTGTGCTGTTCGACGCGAAAGGCCCGATCTGCAGGCTCACGTCGCCCGGCGGATTGCGGAAGTTGTTCGTCGGGCTGGAGTACAGCAGCAGGGGCGAGGCCGCGTAAAAGATGCCGCCGTTGCCCCGGATCACCGTGCGATGGTTGCCGCCGATCGGCGTCCACGCGAATCCGGCGCGCGGCATGATCTGGTCCAGCGTGTTCTTCATCTTCGTCACGTCCAGCGTGCCCAGCGGGTAGGCGATGTTCACACGGCTCACCAACGTCGTGTTGCTGGCATCGATCTTCGGGTTCCACTGGCCTTCCCACCGCAGCCCGAGGTCCAGCGTGAAGTTGCGCCCCACCTTCCAGCTGTCCTGCACGAACAGCGCCAGTTGCGTTGCGCCATAGTCGGCCAGCAGGTTGCCCACCTGCCGGTTGTAGCGGACGTTGAAGTTATCAAAGCGGTTCGCGAAGGTGCCGCCCGTGCCCATGATGTCCAGGATGCCCGGAATGTCCGATGTGTTCTGGAAGCCGAAGGCCCCGAACTGATTGAAGCCGAAAGACTGATATGCGCTCATCCGGCTGTAGTCCACACCGAACTTCAGCGTGTGCTTGCCGGAGATCACAGTGGTCCCGCTGGTGATCTGCGTGCGCCAGTCGTCCTGCACCGTCGGTAGAAAATTGCGCGTTCCATACGTGCCGATATTGCCCGCGGCCATCGTGACAGACCGCTCGTTGGCTTCGCGCGGCCGCACCTCGTAACTCTGGCTGAACTTCACGTCACTCACTACGCTGGCCGAAAACAGGTGCGTGTACTGCACGGTGCCAAAATGCGTGCGATCTCTCTCTGTGCCTTCATTGGAGAGAGCCAGGTTCGTAAAAGGATTCAACGCGCCGCCCACCGTCACCGAGTTCGGCTCGTCGGAGCGTGAATAGTTGTAGCGCAGGCTCAGCCGGTGTCCGGCGGCGAAGTTGTAGTCCATCTTGCCCGTGGTCGCCAGGGCGCTGTTCTTGCGCGTGAAATCCTGCTCCAGGCTCTGGAAATAGTTGAAGGCTTCCTGCGTCGCCGCGTTCGGCGTGAGCCCCGTGAGTGCTGTAAAGATCACCTGCGCCGGCGTGTTGGCCCGCTGGTACTCAGCCGCCCCGAAGTAGAACAGGCGGTTCTTGATCGCCGGACCGCCGATGTTGCCCCCAAACTGCTGCAGCGACTCCGATGGCTGCCGTTTGAAGATCGGATTATCGGCGCTCAGCGAACGGTCCCGGTTCTGATAAAACGCCCCGCCGTGTACCTCGTTGGTGCCGCTCTTCGTGATCACGTTCAGCACCCCGCCCGTCGATCGCCCATATTCCGCCGCATAGCCGCTGCTCACCGCCTGAAACTCCTGGATCGAGCCCTGCGGGATGGTGAAGTTGAAGTTCGAGCGCTCGCCGCCTCGAATGCCTCCATAGAACGGCTGGTTGTAGTCCGCGCCATCCACCATGATGTTGCCGTTGATGCCCCGCTGGCCGGAGAACGACAACTGGCCGCGCGACGGTTCCACCTGCACCGTCGGCGTCAGAGTTGCGAAGTCATGGAAACGCCTCCCGTTGATGGGCAGGTCCTGAATCGCGCGGTTCGTAATCATCGCCGAGGGCGCCGGCAGCGCGACATTGATCATCGAATCGGCGACATCAATGCTCTGCGTGGTGGCCTGCACCTGCAGCGTGATGTCGATACTCAGCGCCGCACCCACGGACAACTGAAGCCCTGTCACGGTGGTGGCCGCGAATCCCGGGCTCTCCACCACCACCTGGTACTCCCCCGGATCCAGTTGCACGGCACGGTACTGGCCTTCGCCTCCGGACTTCACCTCCCGGATGGTGCCCGTTGCCGTATTTGTCAGTTTGATCTCCGCGTTGGGCACTACGCCCCCCTTCGGGTCGAGAACAGTGCCGGATACCTGCGATCTGTTGGCGTCTGCCTGGCCCCACATGGTGAGGGCAGAGCAGAGGAGCAGCGTGGCGAGGCGGGGACTCAGCCGCATATCGGTACGTCACCTCTCAGTGGTTGCTGAATTGTCGAACAAGACCCCTCGACAAACTCAATCAAGCATAGCCCAGGATGTTGAAATCTCCGTTACAGATTTCGCGAACTCTTCGTGAACTTTCGAGGCTCACCTTGGCTTGATGTTCCGTCCACCCCTCCGATACCATGAAAGTTCACCCTCATGTTGCGTTTTGAGACAGCCGGCGAGTCGCACGGCGAATGTCTGGTTGCGACTCTCACCGGTCTTCCCGCCGGTGTTCCCATCTCCATCGACGCCATCAGCCGCGAGCTGTGGCGCCGCCAGCAGGGCTATGGCCGCGGCGGCCGCATGAAGATCGAGACCGATACCGCCGAGATCGTCACCGGCGTCCGCCACTCCAAGACCACCGGCGCCCCCATCGCCGTCATTATTCAGAACCGCGACTGGAAGAACTGGACCGAAGTTCTCCCGGTGGAGGCGTTCCCGGGCGACTCCGAGAAGAAAAAACCACTCACCCGGCCGCGGCCCGGCCACGCCGACCTCGCCGGCGCCATCAAGTACAACCTGCCTGAAGCCCGCTACATCCTCGAGCGCGCCTCGGCCCGCGAAACAACGGCCCGCGTCGCCCTCGGCGCACTCGCCAAGCAGTACCTGGCCCAGTTCGGCATCGAAGTCCTCAGCCACGTGATTCAGACCGGCACCGCCCAGCTCGGGCGTCCTGCCACCTGGGAGGAGATCGCCGCCCACGCCCAGCGCGAGGCGGTGACCCTCGGCTGCGTCGACGCCGAAGCCGAAGCCCGCATGAAGGCCGTGGTCGACGAAGCCTACCGCACCGGCGACACCGTCGGCGGCGTTTTCGAGGTCCGCGCGAAGGGTCTGCCCATCGGCCTCGGGTCCCATATTGCTTGGGACACACGCCTCGACGGCCGCCTTGCCCAGGCCATCCTCTCCATCCAGGCCGTCAAAGGCGTGGAGATCGGCGAGGCCTCCGAAGCTGCCACCGTTTTCGGTTCCAAAGTCCAGGACACCATCCACTACAACAAGGCCGAGCACAGCTTTTTCCGCGGCGCCAACAAGGCCGGCGGCCTCGAAGGCGGCATCACCAACGGCCAGGAACTGCTGGTCCGCGGCCTGCTGAAACCCATCTCCACGCTCCGCAAACCCTTGGAAAGCGTAGACTTGGACACCCGTGAGCCGGCCTCCGCCGCCTACGAGCGCAGCGACGTCTGCGTTGTCCCCGCCGCCGGCGTCGTCGCCGAAGCCATGGTCGCCCTCATCCTCGCCCAAGCCGTGGTCGAGAAATTTGGCGGTGATTCCCTCAAAGAGGCGCGTCGAAACTACGACGGCTACATCCAACAGATTAAGGAGTTTTGACGTTTCAGTATGGTTTTGCGCATTGTGAAGTACGGTGATCCGGTCCTCGAAACCAAGGCCGCCCCGGTGACCCAGTTCGGCACCCCCGAGTTGCGGAGTCTCGTCGACAACATGTTCGAAACCATGTACGCCAATAAAGGCGTCGGCCTGGCTGCCCCGCAGGTCGCGGTCTCTGAGCGTCTGGCCGTCATCGACCCGTCAGCCGGCGAGGACCCCAACGCCAAACTCGTCCTCATCAACCCCGAGTTCATCGCCAAGGAAGGCTCCCAGGTGGGCGAAGAGGGTTGCCTCTCCATCCCCGGCTTCCGTGAAGACGTCAAACGCGCCGCCAAGGTCCGCCTCCGTGCGCAGAACGTCGAAGGCGGCACCTTCGAGATCGACGGCGAAGAGTTGTTGGCCCGCGCCATGCAGCATGAAATCGACCACCTCGACGGCGTCCTCTTTCTCAACCACCTCTCGCTCCTCAAGCGCGACCTCATTCGCCGCAAGATCCGCAAGCTGGTAAAAGCCGGCGAATGGCAGTAACCTTCCTTCCATGAAGCTGGCTTTCCTCGGCACGCCCCAATTCGCGGTTCTCACTTTGGAGGCGCTGGCCGAAGCCGGCCACCAGATCGCCGCCGTCTATACCCAGCCAGACCGCCCCAAGGGCCGCGGCCAGTCCCTCGCCTACTCACCCGTGAAGGAAGCCGCCCTCCGCCTCGGCCTCGAAGTTCGCCAACCCGAGCGCGTCCGCCGCTGCCTGGACGAACTCGCCGCCCTCCAGACCGACGTCATGGTCGTTGTCGGCTACGGCCAGATCATTCCCCAATCCATCATCGACCTGCCCCGCTACGGCATCGTCAACGTCCACGCCTCCCTGCTGCCGAAGTACCGCGGCGCGGCGCCCATCCAGTGGGCCGTCGCCAGCGGAGAATCTGTCACTGGCGTGACCACCATGCAGATCAACGCCGGTCTCGATACCGGCGATATGCTGCTCAAAGCCGAGACCCCCATCGGCCCTGAAGAGACGGCCCTCGAACTCGGTCCCCGGCTCGCCGCCCTCGGCGCGCCGCTTCTCATCCAAACCCTGGCCGGCCTCGAGTCCGGCACGATTCAGCCCATCCCCCAGAACGACGCCGAAGCCACCCTCGCGCCCATCCTCACCCGCGAGCACGGCCTCATCGACTGGAACCAGCCCGCCGTCGTCATCCACAACCGCGCGCGCGGCTTCCTGCCCTGGCCCGGCGCCTGGACCACCTTTCGCGGCCACCGCTTCAACGTCTGGCGCTGCCGCGTCGCTGAAGCCGAGTCCCCGGCCGTCCCTGGCACACTCTTCTCGCACGCCCGCCGCCTCTATGCCACCTGCGGCGCCGGCACCACGCTCGAACTCACCGAAATCCAGCTCGAAGGCCGCAAGCGCGTCGACGCCGCCGCCTTCCTGAACGGACAGCGTCTGTCCGGCAACGACCTCTTGGGAGATCATTAAGAAGTGAACCTGCCTCTCGGTTTCCGTTACTCCGCCTTGTACGCGGGCATCCGCAAAGTGGCCAAATCCGATCTGGCCTTGATCGCCGCGGATCAGCCCGCCTCCGCCGCCGCCGTCTTCACCACCAACAAAGTGCAGGCCGCGCCCGTCCGCCTCTCACGCACTCATCTTGCCGAAACAGGCGGCATCGCCCGCGCCATCCTCGTCAACGCCGGCAACGCCAACTGCGCCACGCGCACCGGTGATCGCGTCGCCCTGGCCACCGCGCGCGCCGCCGCCAAGACTCTAAAGTGCAAGCCCGCCGAGATCCTGCCCTCTTCCACCGGCGTCATCGGCGTGGAACTCAATCCCAAACTCATCACCGACGCGCTCCCGAACCTCGCCGCCGGCCTCAGCCCGGATCGCTTCCTCGACGCCGCCGACGCCATCCTCACCACCGATCTCGTCCGTAAAGTCGCCTTTGCCGAAGTCGGGGGCGTCCGCATCGCCGGCATGACGAAGGGCTCAGGCATGATCCACCCCGGCATGGCCACCACGCTCGCCTACGTCCTCACCGACGCCGTCATCCCGCCCGCCGCTCTCCGCGCGCACCTCAAGGCCGCCGTCGAGCGCAGCTACAACCGCCTCACCGTGGACGGCGACATGTCCACCAACGATACCCTCCTCGTCCTCGCCTCGGGCGCCTCCGGCATCAAGCCGAAGAAAGACGCCTTCCAGGCCGCGCTCGACGAGGTCTGCCAGTCGCTCGCCAAACAGATCGCCCGCGACGGCGAGGGCGCCCAGAAGTTCGTGGAAATCCAGGTCTCCGGCGCTGCCAGCGAAGCCGCCGCCGCCCGCATTGCCCGTTCCATCGCCAACTCGCCGCTCGTCAAAACCGCCATCGCCGGCAGCGATCCCAACTGGGGCCGCATCCTCTGCGCGGCCGGCTACTCCGGCGTGGACTTCGATCCCAATCAGGTGGATATCTGGCTCCAGGGCGTTAAGGTCTGCCGGAAGGGCCTCGCCGCCCCCATGGACGAAGCCGCCCTCACCAAAAAGCTCGACGCCAAGGACTGCCTCATCCGCTTCCAGATCGCCGGCCAAGGCAAAGGCCAGGCCACTTTCTACACCTGCGACCTCACCCACGGCTACATCGACATCAACGCGAGTTACCGGACCTAAGCCGTAACATCGCCCAAACGCCCAGCGCCGGCCCGATCGCCAGCCCGCTAAACGCTACGCTCCAGCCCCAGCGCCCCCGCGCCCACGGCACCAGCCACAGCGTCACCATCGTCAGCAGGAATCCCAGCGACGTCTGCACCGTGAGCGCCGTCCCCGCATGCTCCGGCGCACACAACTCCGTCACGCACGCTGAAAATTGCGCCGAATCGGCGATCACCGCAAAGCCCCACACTACACACAACCCCACCACCAACCAAAGCGGCCCGCCGTGCAACAACCCCATCGCCAACGCGCACGTTCCGCTCAGCGCCATCGCCGCGGCGGTCACAATCGCCCGGCCATATCGGTCCGCCAGCCGCCCCGCCCACACGCACGCCGGAGCCCCTGCCGCCACCGCAACGCATGCCAGCAAGGCCCCCCAGCGCGGCTCTTTCTCCACCAGAAACACCGGCAGCCACGCCCACATCGCATACAGCTCCCACATGTGGCCCAGATATCCGAGGTTCGCCAGCACCACAGGCCGGTCGCGGAACAGCGACCACGCATAGCGCCACTCCACCCGCGGCCGCCGCGCCGCGTAAGGACCGTCCTGACACCCAGCCCCCAACAGCCCGCCCACCGCCGCCATCACCGCCGCCTGAGTCAGAATACCGCGCCAGTCCCGCGAGCCCAGGATCTGCCGCAGCAGATGCGGCGCCGCCGTCCCAAGCGTCAACGCACCCACCAGCAACCCGATCCCGAATCCGCGGTTCTCTTTCGTCCACGTCGCCATCATCCGCATGCCTACCGGGTACACGCCGGCCAGGAAGAGCCCCGTCGCGAACCGCCACCCCACCGCCGGTCCCTCGCCCAGTGCAATCATCCATGTGGCGCCCGCCGCCAGCAGCGCCGAGCCCGCAAACAACCACCGCGAGGGCCACCGGTCCGCCAGGTTCAACACCGCCGAAACCAGCGTCCCCAGCACAAATCCGGCCTGCACCGCCATCGTCAGCCAGGCCGCCCCATCCGGCCCCAGCCGCATCTCCTCCGCCATCCGCGGAGCCGCCGCCGATGCCGAAAACCATACCGCCATCGCCAGCAGTTCCGCCGCCGCGATGCGGAGCAGAGCCGTCCGGCTTGCTAGACTCTTCTGTATGCTGTTCACCGGTCTGGAACACACCGCCATCGCCTCGCCGAACCCCCGCGCCCTCGCTCAGTGGTACGTCGATACTCTCGGCTTCGTCATCAATTACGAGTATGACGGAAACTACTTCGTCAAGGCTCCCAACGGCGCCATGCTCGAACTCATCCCCTCCGAAGGCGATGCGGTTCCCACCAAAATGAAGACCCCCGGCATCCGCCACCTCGCGGTCATGGTCTCCGACTTCGACGCCGCCCACGAAGACCTCAAAGCCAAGAACGTCACCTTCCTCACCGGCCAGCTCGACCTCAAAGGCAACCGCCTCGTCTTCTTCGAAGACGGCGACGGCAACATCCTGCACCTCATCGCGCGCCCGGCCCCACTGCCTTAAACTAGGAACACTGTTTGACCAGCAGGCTCTTCACCGCCTTTCAATCCCGCGACTTCCGCCTCATGTGGGCCGGTGCCTGCACCTCCAGCATCGGCACCTGGATGCAAAAGCTCGCCCAGAGCTGGCTGGTCCTGCAACTCTCCGGTTCCGCCTTCTGGCTCGGACTCGACTCATTCCTAGGCGAGATCCCCATCTTCCTGCTCGCTCTCGTCGCCGGTGTCGCCGCGGACCGCATCGACCGCCGCCGCCTCCTGGTCATCTCGCAGTGCGTCCAGATGACCTGCGCTTTCACGCTCGCCCTGCTCTTCGCCTTCGGCCACGCGCAAGTCTGGCACATCCTCAGCCTCAGCTTTATCGTCGGCGTCGCCCAGGCCTTCGGCGCCCCGGCCTATCAATCCCTGCTGCCCTCCATCGTCCCGCGCGAACACCTCTCCAACGCCATCGCCATGAACTCCATCCAGTTCAATCTGGCGCGCGTCATCGGACCCGTGATTGGCGGCTTCGCCCTCACCCATCTCGGCGCCGCCTGGTGCTTCGGCCTCAACGGACTCAGCTTCATCGCCGTCATCGTCTCCCTGCTGCTCATCAGCGTCTCCTTCGCGCCCACCGCCAAACAGGAAACGGTGCTCGAAAGCATGAAGGGCGGCATCGAGTTCATTCGCCAGAAGCCCGCCATGTTGCCGCTCATCTGGGTCGCCTTCGTCTGCACGTTCCTCGGCATCCCCATCATCGTCTTCCTGCCGGTCTTCGCGAAGGAAGTCTTCCACGGCAACGAAGCCACCTACACGCTGCTGCTCTCGCTGGAAGCCGTAGGCGCCATCGTCGGTGCGCTCCTGGTCGCCGCCCGCGGCAAGCGCGCCAAACTCGGCCGCGACGCCCTCCTTGGCCTGATCGCCCTCGGCATCTTCGAAGCCCTCTTCGGTTTCAGCCGGAACCTCTACCTGAGTCTCACTTTCGTTTTCTTCGGCGGCGTGGCCCTCATCAGTTGCTTTGCCTTGCTTAGCTCGCTGGTGCAGCACGTCGCCACCGACGAGATGCGCGGCCGCGTCATGAGCATCTACAACATCGCCTTCCGCGGCGGCATGCCCATCGGCAGCCTCGTCACTGGCGCCCTGGCTCCGGTCGTCGGCGTGCCCACTCTCGTCGGCATCTACGGAATCCTTCTCAGCGTGCTGGCCATCTATCTCCTGCTCGTCCACCGCAAGCTCGCCACCCTGTGAGGAACACATGGCCAAAAAGGTCGCGCTCCGCAACGATTCCCCTCAGCCGGCCCGCTTCGCACAGCGCTTCCGCCAGCGCATCCTCCGCCAGTACTTCGTGCGCTTTCACATGGGCCTCCTGCTCACGGCCACTGCCACCGCCGGCCTTGTCTCCAGCAAACTCCTCCTCCTCGCCGGCCTCCACGCAGTCCTCTGGCGCTACCCGCTCGCCCTCGCCTTTGCCTATCTCACCTTCTTCGGGCTCACGCGGCTCTGGGTCGCCTACGTACTCGCTGGAGGCAGGCTCACCATGCCCTCCACTGGCTCCTCCTCCTTCGATCTGAGCGACATCCCCATCGATCTCGCCTCCTCCCCGTCCTCTTCCAATTCCTCGTTCTCCTTCGCCGGCGGCGACTCCGGTGGTGGCGGAGCTTCCAGCAACTGGGACGCCGGCTCCGGCAACTCGCTCTCTTCTTTCTCCGGCAGCTCCAGCGGCAACTCCGGTGGGGGATCATGGTTCCCCAGCCTCGATCTCGACATCGACTTTGACGAGGGCATCTGGATCCTCATCGCCCTGGCCCTCCTGGTGGCGGTGATCTTCGCCTCCGGAGCGTACCTCATCTACGCCGCCCCCACGATCCTGCCCGACATCGCCTGCAACGCCCTGCTTGCCGGTTATGTCACCGGCGCCGCCCGCCGCGCCGAACAGGAGGGCTGGGCCAGCAGTGTCTGGCGTTCCACCCGCGTCCCCTTCCTGCTCATCTTCTGCCTGACACTTGCCCTTGCCTGGGCCGTACACCACACCTGCCCCGCCGCGGCCACTCTCCTGCAAGCCCTCGCCTGCCCGGACACTCCCACTCACTAGCCCCTACTGCGCCAGCTTCTTCCGCGCAAACGGCACTGCAAACGCCGCCGGCGGATTGTGCGCCGTCACTTTCCCGGCCTTCGCGTACATCTCTCGGGCCTTGGCCTTGTCGCCCGCCTTTTCATAGGCCATCCCCAGCAGGCACTGCACGAACGCATCGTTCTGATTCGCCTTCGCCAGTTCAACCAGCGCGCCCGCCGCATCGCCCGTATACAGAGCCACGTACCCCACGAGATACGGGAAGAACACGGCCTGCTGCTTCGCCATCTCCGGACTGCCCTCCAGCAGCGCCTTCGCCGCCGCTACGTGCTTCTCCGCCTCCGCCTTCTCTCCGCGCCGCGCCGCCAACCGCCCCAGCGCGTGCTCCAGCCGGAACTTCCACAACGCCACCCGCTCCGGCGCGATGCTCGGCTCCTGCAACCCCAGTTCCGTGCCCTTCCGATACCACTGCTCAGCCGTCTTCAGGTCCCCGGCATCGATGCAGACACGCGCCGCTTCGTTCGCCATCTCGCCCTGCTGGTAGAAATTCTTCTCCGCCACCCAATGCTCCATCACCATCTGCTCGTACTTCACCGTGTTCGCGCAGTCTCCATCGAAGGCGTACGACATCGCCATCGCCCGCCGCGCCGCCGCCTTGCCCTGCGCGCTCGGCGCCGCCTCGATAGCCCTGGCGAAGTACTTCCGCGCTTCCGCCGTCCGCCCCATCAGATCCAGCGTCACCCCCGCCGCGTTCAAAACCGCCAGCGAATCCGGCGTCTTCTCCAACTCCTGCTGGTACAACGCCAGCGCTTCGGCCAGCTTGCCCTGCCGCGCCAGCGCCTGCCCCTGTTTCACCGCCTCCGGTTGCGGCCCCTGAGGCGGCTGCGCCTGCAACGCCGCCAGGCAAAGTACCATCGCAATTCCCAGTCTCTCCATAGCTATCCCTGCCTCTCTGTCCTGCGATTATCCCATGCCCGGCCCAAACTTCAGAAACAAAGTAACGTGCCGGCGCCCTCCGGCATCGGTAGAATATTGGTTTCAACGCATGAGACGCCTTCTCATCTTCGCCGCCCTCGCCGCCGCAGCCGCTGACCTCCCCGCCGGCCTCCGCAAAGCTCGCGATGCGCAGGATCGCCCCGCCCTCGACAAGCTCGCCGCCGACGCCTCCAACGCAGCTCAGGCTAAAGCGAACGATCCCGCCGCTCAGTACGCCGCTGCCCTCCACGAACTGGTCCGAGCCGAAGTCGCCATGGAACTCCGCGACAAGAACGGCGCCAAGAATGCCGCTGAAAACGGCATCCGCGCCGCCGAAAAGGCCGTCGCCCTCAAACCCGACTCCGGCGAATATCACCGCGTCCTCGGCGCCCTCTGCGGCCAAGTCATCCCAGCCAATCCCCTCGCCGGCCTCCGCTACGGCCGCTGCGCCCTCGACGAAGTCAACAAGGCCGTTGAACTCGCCCCCAAGTCTTCCCTCGTCTACCTCAGCCGCGGCGTCGGCAACTACTACCTCCCGCCCTCCTTTGGCGGCGGCCCCGACCTCGCCCTCAAAGACATCGACAAGGCCCTCCAAATCGACCCCAAAGACGCCGACGCCTGGCTTTGGAAGGGCATCGTTTTGCGCAAAATGAACCGCAACGCGGATGCCCGCCAGGCCATCAGCCAGAGTCAGAAGCTCAATCCAGCCCGCGTCTGGACGAAGCAGCAACTGGAGAAGACCCCCGAGAAGTGATCCCGCGGTTCCTCCTTCTTGCGTCCGCCCTCCTGCTGCTCGCGCTGCTCGGCTTCTTCGTTTTTCCCGGCCACTCCTGGCTGCAGTCCGATACTCAGATCTATATCCCCATCCTCGAACGCCAGTTCGATCACACCCTCTACGCCCACGACGAAATCGCCCTCCGCCCCCACGTCAAGTTCACCTTCTACGACGAGATCGCCGTCGGCCTCCGCCGCCTCACCGGCGCACCTTTCCAGACCATCCTCCAAACCCAGCAGTTCCTCTTCCGCGCCGCCGGCATCGCCGGAGCCTACGCCATCGCACTCGCCCTCGGCCTGCCTGTCTCCGGAGCCCTGCTGGCAGCGGGCGTCTTCGCCGCCGGAGCCGTCATCAACGGCCCCGCCGTCCTCACCATGGAGTACGAACCCGTCCCCCGCGGCTTCGCCATCCTGATCATCTTCGCCGCCCTCGGCGCCGCCGTCCACCGCCGCTGGATGTGGGCCGGCCTCCTCGCCGTCCTCGCCACCCTCTACCATCCCACCACCACCGCCCCCTTCTGGCTTTGCCTCGTCCTCCACTGGCGCTTCGCGCACGACCGCCGCGAAGGCATCGCCCTCGAAGCCTCCATCGCCGCCGCTGCCGCCGGGCTCGTCCTCTTCGCCGGACTCCAGGCCTACGGCACTGACCGCCAGGTCTGGCTTGGCCAGATTCCTCCCGAGCTCGAACGCATCCAGAAGTTCCGCGGCGCCTACAACTGGGTCTCGCTCTGGCCCCGGGAATGGCTCTTCCAGTACCCGCTGCTCTTCGCCGCGGCCGTCCTCGCCTGGCGTCGAATCCGCCACTCCATCACCCCCGAGGCCCGTTTCCTCACCCTCGCCCTCCCCATCTACGGCCTGGCCATGATCCCTTTGCAGTACGTCCTGCTCGACATCGGCAAGTGGATCCTCATGCCGCAGTTCCAGCCCGCCCGCGCGGCCCTCTTCATCACCGCCCTCTCCAGCCTCCTCGCCATCGCCGCCGCCTGGCAGGCCGCCCGCGCCCGCCGCCTCTGGGAGGCAGCCGCCTGGTTCCTGCTTGTCTTTGCCATCCCCGTCAACGGCCTCGTCGCGCAGCTCTTCTACGAAGGCAACTGGCCGCGCATCGCCGTCACCGTGCTCCTCGCCGCCCTCGCCACTGCTGCCACAATCTACCCGCGTGCGGCGTTCCCCGTTGCCCTCTCCGCCTTCTTCCTGATCCCCCGCCTGGCCGGCGTCAGCTACATCCCGCCGCTGCACTCACCCGAAATCGACGCTACCGCCGCCTGGGCGAAAGCGAATACCTCCCCCAGCGACATGTTCTTCTTCCCCGATGTCGCCCGCGGCCTCCAGCCCGGCGTCTTCCGGGCCAACTCTCTCCGGGGCCTCTACGTCGACTGGAAATCCGGAGGCCAGGCCAACCTCCTCCGCGACTACGGCTTCGAATGGTGGAAACGCTGGCAGGCCACCAACCAGGCCCGCCTCCCGCTCCGCCCGATGGAAGAGTACCGCCGCCTCGGCATCGACTACCTTGTCCTCCAGCCGCGCAACCTCCCCGCCGGCTCTACGCCCGTCTACCGCAACGCCGCCTGGGCCGTCCTCCACCTCAAGCCTTAGGCCAGAAACTCCTCCACTTCCGCTCGCGACGGAATCGACGCCTGCGCCCCCAGCCGCGTCACCGAGATCGCCGCCGCCGCATTCGCAAACCGCAGCGCCGCCCGCATCTCCTGCCCCTCCGTCAACGCCACCGCCAGCGCGCCGTTGAACGTATCCCCGGCCGCGGTCGTGTCCACGGCCTGCACCCGGAATCCCTCCACCGCCATCTCACCGTCAGGCCCCGAATAGTAACAGCCCTGGTCGCCCAGTTTCACGATCACCGCCTTCGGACCCAAAGCCCGCAGCTCCCGCGCCATCTGAGCGGCTTCCGCAAACCCCACCCGTTCCGGCGCGCGGCCCAGCAGAATGCAGGCCTCGCTCTCATTTGGCGTCAACAGATCCACCGCGCTCAGCACCTCGTCCGGCAGCGGACGCGCCGGCGCCGGATCCAGCACCGTCTCCGCCCCTGCCGCCCGCGCGGCTTTCAGCGCCGCCGCTACCGCTTCCAGCGGCGTCTCAAGCTGGAACAGCGCACACTTCGCCTCTTGATAAGCCTGCTTGCCTGATTCGATGTCCGCCGGCGTCAGTTCGCCGTTCGCCCCCGGCGCCACGACAATCGAATTCTGCCCCGCCTTCTCCACCCAGATCAGCGCCACCCCGGTCGGCTCGCTGCGCGTGGCAATCACGTGGTTCACATCCACGCCCGCCGCCGCCAGGCTCGCCTTCAGGTGATCGGCGAACGGATCGTGGCCCACTCGTCCCACCATCCGCACCGCGGTGTCCTGCGCCAGCCGCCCCGCCGCGCACGCCTGGTTGGCGCCTTTCCCGCCCGGGATCATCTTGAACCCGGAGCCCATCGTCGTCTCGCCCGGCGCGGGCAGACGCTCCACCTGCACCACAAAATCCATGTTGAGCGAACCGGTAACTGTGACTGCGTGACTCATCGCAGCCATCTTATCGGAATGGCTTGGCTCCGTTGGGGCGTGGACCCGGCTTAGCCGTGCGCCAAATTGATGCCGAGGCTCTTCAGCTCATCGGCGTAGTAGCGCTTATGCAGGATGTCCCACTCTTCCGTGCCCTCCGGCACTTCTTTCTTCAGAGTGCGGATCTTCTGCCGCGCCGCCTTGTCGGCCTTGTCTTCGTTCAGCAGGATCTCCGAGATCACCTTCACCAGCTCCAGCCGAACGTCGTTCACGTCCTTCCGCAGCCGGCAATCGCGGGACTTCCTGAGCCCCGCCACCAGCTTGTGCGATATCTCGTTGATCTTGTCCCGGCTCAGCTTCATCGCGTCGCCGGTGTCCCGTCCGCTGGCTCGCACGATCTTGCGCTGCGCCACCAACTGGTTCTTGATCTTCCGGAACATCTCCGAGTAGCTGATCCCGTTGTTGGTCATGTACACGGAGTACTGTTCCAACAGGTCCCTCACCTCGTCGTTCAGCCGGTCCTCCACCGTCAGTTCATCGATGACGATGGTGTTGATCAGCTCGGAGATGGTGGTCGGATTGGAAATCTCAATGATGTTGCTATCCAGCCGATTCGGTAGCTGGCGGCTCAAGTAGGCAACGAACTCTTTGGCAATCAGCATTTCCGGCGCCCAACTGCTCCCAGATGGGCCTAACTTTCAGAATAGGAAGGGCAGAAGGGGGTGTCAAATCATTCCACCTGCCGCCCTCCACGCACGCATCCTCATTTCGCCCGGCCGGGGCCGGGCGCCGCATCCACCCAGCCCGCCCCGGGCGGCTCTCCCCGCCGCTGCGCGACCCCTTCCGGCGCCTCCCACGTCCCCGAAGCCCCCATCCGAGCCCGCCGCCCAGGGGAACCCCGGATCCCTCTCGCGCCCTCCTCACTTAGTACCCCCACGAAGATTACGCATTACCGTAATGCCGCCGCTCTCCACCGGCGATGAACACCCTGAATCTGCAAATCGGTGCCGCCAGGTGCACCACAAGGAGAGGTTCCATAAGGAGAGGTTCCATGCAATCTATGCGCTTGACTTTTCTGGTCTCCGCCCTGCTTGCCTGCGCCGCGCTGCCGGGCTGGGCGGAAGCCCCTAAGTCGTCGGCCACCGGCTCCGGGCTGCTGAAGACCCTGGACGCCTACGGCATGCCCGTCTATCGCACCTTCACGTTCAATGCGGTCACACATCAGGACAACTCCACTTCCGGACATGTCCAGATCCAGAATCGCGAGACCGGCGTCACCACCCACATCAGGATCAACTGCCTTTATGTGACCAACGGCAAGGTCGCGCGCATGACCGGCGTCGTCGAGCGAACCACCGCCCCCGAGTGGGAGGGCTTGCCCGTCTGGGTGAAAGTCGTGGACAACGGCGAGGGCAAGAACGCGCCGCCAGACGAAATCACCCTCGTGTGGTTCTTCTACAGCGGCGCCCCCTCCTGCACGGACCCCTCCTGGGATGCGCCCACCGCCCCCATCGAAGGCGGCAACGTCCAGGTGCGCTAAGCACCACCCCGGCCAGCGTCACGACAGAGGGCGCTGGCCGCTGCCCTCGCCCGAACCAGGATCTGCGGCCCTCCCGCCCCACGCTCAACGGCTGCTCGCGTTGACGTAAGCTGGAATCGAGTCCGCCGCCTCCTCCTCACATTTCCAGAGCTCCACCCACGCGGAATTCCTCGCAGCATTCTGTCCCCCTCATCTCTCCTCCCGCAGCACTACCGTCACTTCCGCCTCCTTGACCTCTACACGCACCGACGCTTTCCCTCGGAACTCCACCGGCTTTCCTGATCTCAGGCTGGAATCACGTGCTTCCACCAGATAGGACTCGCCCACGTAAGCTCGCAGGATCAGCGTGCCGTCAGCGCCGGATGGCTCTCTCGAGTGGCCGCGCTCCTGGCCGCTCATGTTGTTGAGACTTACGTACGCGCCCCGATGCGGCGTGCCGTCCGGATTGAGGATCTTCACTCTCAACTGAGCTTCCACCCGCGGTGGAGAAAGCTCCAGGTTCGCAGTTGCCTTCTGCCCCTCGGCGAGCCGAATCACCTCTGGCGTACCCGCCGGCTTGGAGCCGGAATAGTAGGTTGCACGGTGGACACTATCATCCCGGTAGGGCTCCGCATTGACGCCGACAACGAAGCCGCCACCAGGCAACGGCGCTAGCGTGTACCGTCCTCTCTCGTCGGTCTTCGCAACTTTCATCGGGAAGGATTCCATCTTGTTTTTCTCATCCAGCAGGAACCCTTGCACCTCCACCCCCGCGAGTGGGGTCCCTTTCGTGTCAGTAACCACTCCGCTGATGCCCCCATCCGCAAACAACGCCAAGTCCCACATGTAGCAGGAGCCCGCCGTCAATGTAATGCTCCCCCGCGGCTCTGAATCGTCTGGCACAATCGTGTGGGCCTGTTTGTTGAGAATCAGCCTGCCGGTCCACCGCCGGTTGAACTCCTCATCCGCCGCGAAACCGGGCTTCGAAACCTCCATCAGATAACGCCCTGGCTCCAGATCCCGCATGATGAACGCCCCCTGTGCTCCCGCCACTACCTGGTACTTTCTCTTCTCCGAAATCGCCGTCACCACCGCGCCTTCAATCCCCCGCTCATGCGAGTACCGGCCTGTACTCTTCAGCACATTTCCAACTAACTGCGGCGAACCGCCATGAAACTGATTCCGTAGCGCCTCCAATCGGTGTTCATTCCCAGATACTTCAAAATTCGATGCGCACGCATTGGTCTGCAATTCCGCCCTTCCGGCCGCGCTTCTCGAGGCGAACACCACATAACGCTCTCCCGCTCTCAGTCGGTAGTGGCAACTACCGCCGGCGCTGCTATCCACCAGCACTTCCGTCCAAACCTCCGGCACGTTCTTCAACCGCTCTTCCACCATTACCTTGGCCGGCCGCACGCCGAAGTGCTCGCCGCTGTCCACAATTACACGGCCCACAAATACCAACGTCTCCCCGCCAACGCTGCAAGGATTCGCCGAAGGAATGCACATACAGGCATATCCAGGCAAGATCACAGCCAACGCCGCGACGACAATCTTCATGTCGCAATTCTACGCCCGCGACGTTATTCTGTCTTCTGCATTCCCATGCCCGAACTCCCCGACATCGAGCTCTACCTCGAAGCCCTCGACGCCCGCATCCGCAACGCCCGCCTCGAAAACCTCACCCTCAACTCCCCCTTCCTCCTCCGCTCCGTCCAACCACCCCTCTCCGCCGCCATCGGCCAGCCCATCACAGCCTTCCGCCGCATCGGCAAGCGCATCGCCCTCGGTTGCGCCAACGACACTTGGCTCGTCCTCCATCTCATGATCGCCGGCCGCCTCCACTGGAACCGCAAAGCCGGCCGCCCACTCGCCTCGTTCACCTTCTCCACCGGCACCCTCCACCTCACCGAAGCCGGCTCCCAACATCGCGCCTCGCTCCACCTGGCCCAGGGCGAAGACGGCCTCCGCGCCCTCGACCCCGGCGGCCTCGAACCTCTCTCCTGTTCCCTGGAACAATTCGACGCCGCCCTCCGCCGCGAAAACCACACCCTCACACGCACTCTCACTGACCCCCATCTCTTCAGCGGCATCGGCAACGCCTTCTCCGACGAGATCCTCCATCACGCCCGCCTCTCCCCCGTCGCCCTCTCTCAGAAACTCTCCCCAGAAGACGCCACGCGCCTCTTCCATTCCACACGGGATACCCTCACCACCTGGATCGATCGCCTCCGCACCCAGGCCGCCGGAGCCTTCCCTGAAAAAGTCACCGCCTTCCGCCCCGAAATGGCCGTCCACGGCCGCTACAATCTCCCCTGCCCCGTCTGCGCCACCCCCGTCCAGCGCATCCGCTACGCTTCCAACGAAACCAACTACTGCCCCCGCTGCCAGACCTCCGGCCGCCTCCTCGCGGACCGCTCCCTCTCTCGCCTCCTCGGCGCGGACTGGCCCCGCTCCATCGACGAACTCGGATGATCCCGCCCGCCCCTACTTCTTCTTCGCCACAAACTCCGCGTTCGACGGTCCCGCGTCCCCGCCCTTTCTCTCCCGCTTGAACTTGATCTCGCCGCCCGCCACCTTACCCGTGAACGCCAGCGTCATCTTGTTCCCGCTGAACTCGATATACACGTTGAACACCACATCCTCCCCGCTCACCTTCCCGTCGCTGATCTCCCGCTGCCCGAACTGATTCTCCATCGATCCCGTCAGCGCCTCGCCGGCCTGCTTGAAGACGAACGTCGTCTCCATCATGTTCCCGTCCCGGCCGGGCACCTGCGCCACCCAGGTCCCGGTTACATCTGCCGCCAGAGCGCCGCTCGCCAGCAAAACCATGGTCACAACCACAACAAAGAGGTTCCGTGTCATGGCTGTCATCATACGCCCGGCCTGTCTTCTTGGCGAGTCCCTTTTACGCCCCGCTTCCCTGGCCCAGAATCTCTCTCACCTTCTCCGCTAATTCAGCCGGCAGAAACGGCTTCGCCAAAAACCCATCGCTGCCCAACCCCTCCATCTCCAGCTCCCGGCCCGGATACCCCGACATCACCAGCACTTTCAGATTCGGCCACCGCTCTTTCAACCTGTTCGCCAGCGCCAACCCGCTCATGCCGGGCATCACGATGTCCACCAGCAGCATCTCCGGCGTCCCATCTCTCCCGAAATCCCTCGCCAGGGCTTCTTGCGGGCTCGCCGCCACCGTGACCTTGTACCCCAGTTCCGCCAACGCCCCGGCCGCCAGTGTCCGGATCTGCTCTTCATCCTCCACGATCAGGATCTGCCCCGCGCCTGGGCTCAATCGGGGCGCCCGTTCCACCTCCCCCTCCACAGGGCCTTCGACCGCCGGCAGCAGCACATGGAACGACGTCCCGCGCCCAGGACTACTCACCACCGAAACATATCCGCCGCTCTGCCTGACGATCCCGAATACTGACGCCAGGCCCAGTCCCGTCCCCCTCCCCGGAGGTTTCGTCGTAAAGAACGGCTCGAACACTCGTTGCAGCACGGCATCATTCATTCCGTGCCCGACATCGCTCACCACCAGCCGGACGTACGGGCCAGGCTCTATCTCAAGCTCATGCCAGGATGTAAACCCCGCCAGGTCTTCATTCCTGGTCGCAATCACCAGCTCTCCCCCCTCCGGCATCGCGTCCCGCGCATTCACCGCGAGGTTCACCAGAACCTGCTCCAGTTGGTAGGGGTCCGCCTTCACGGGATGCAGCCCCTCCCCCAACTCCGTGCGATAGTGAATCGCCCCTCCCAGGAGTGGCTTCAGCAACCCTTGCGCCGAATTCACCAACTGGTTCAAATCCAATATGCGCGGCTCCATCACCTGCTTCCGGCTGAACGCCAGCAACTGTTTCGTCAGCGCGGCCGCCCGCTCCCCCGCCCGGTGGATCTCCTTCACCTTCGCCAGGTTCGGATCCTCCGGCGCCAGCTTCAGCAACAGGATCTGGCAGTAGCCGTTGATGATCGTCAGCAGGTTATTGAAGTCGTGGGCGATCCCGCCTGCCATGTTCCCCAGAGACTCCACGCGCTGCGAATGACGGAGATGCTCTTCCATCTCCCTGAACTCCGTCACGTCCTGCACCACCCCCGCCACCACAATCTTCCCGTTCGGCTTCTTCGACAGTTCCCCCAGGCTCCGCAAATGGCGTATGCTGCCGTCTCTCCGCGTGATCCGAAACTCCAGCACCCGGTTCTTGCCCATGGCGTCGGACCGCTCGATCAGTTCCTCCACCCGCTTCCGGTCCTCCGGATGAATCATCGACAGGTGGCTTTGCATTTCCGGCTGGATGCTCCCCGGTTCGTACCCATAGATCCGGTAAACCTCATCCGACCACTGCAGCTTCCCCGTCTCCGTATCTCTCTTCCAATGCCCCAGCTTCGCGATCTTCTGCGCGCGCTCCACATCCTCCTGGCTCGCACGCAACGCCTGCTCCGCCCGCCTCTTCCTCGTGATCATCACGATCAGGGCAATCGTCACCAGACTCTGCGCCAAAAACCCTACCCCAATCCCCCACACTAGCCTGCGATTCTCCATGTACGTCTTCCGCCAACCGTCCACTTGGTTCACGATGATCGCACCTGCTGGATACCGGTCCGTGCGGATCTCCCAGCGCTTCGCCGCCTGATCGTCGATCACCACTTGGATGTTGCCATGCTGCACCCTCCCCACTTCGTCCACACGCGCTCCACTCAGCACCTGCGCGGCCATCGCCCCAGTCAACTCCCCATGCGCGAAACCCGCATTCGAATTGCCGGCCAGCATCCCTTGGCCCAGTTGGCTCGTGTTCGGACTCACCACCGGCACGCGCGCGGCCTCCGCCACTCTCCGCGCCGCCTCCTGGATCGGTATGAACTCGCCCTTGGCATCCCGTGTAAAGGCGCTCAACACGACAAGGCCTGGAGCCGGCATATTGCGCAGCCGCTCCAGGATCTCTCTCAAACTCAACTCGGTCCCATCCAGAAAAACCGGGCTCACCTTGGGCATGTGCTGCATCGCCTCCTCGTGCAGCTTCCGCATGCTCCGGCCCGTCGGGGAGTTATCCGTCACCACCACCAGCGGCCCCTCCGGCTTCCAAAACCACCCCATTGCCAGCAGATAGTCGCTCGCCTTGAACACCTCTTCCACGCCCGTAAACCGCTCCCTGGGCAGCCGCTCCAACAACTCTTTGCTCGACACTCCGCAGTACACTACAGGCACATCTCGCGCCACCCCGTTGTCCTCTGATGCCATGTACGCGGCCGCATCATCGTCCGACGCGATCACCAGGTCCAGCTTCAGTCCTTTGTACTTGTCCGCCAGCAGCCTCCGCATCCACTCCCGTCGTTCTTCGGGCCGCGTCCGCTTCGCGTCCATGTACTCCACCCAAAGCTCGGTTTCGAACGGCTGCCGCTCCAACTTCGTCGTGATCCCGCGCGTTACCTCGCTCGTCCATTCGTAATTGGAGTGGTAGGAATGGAGCAGCAGAACGTTCCTCACCCGGCCCGGCGCATGTCCTGCATGCGCGGAGGCCACCGCTTCCGGCCTCGGTCCCGCCTGTTCCGCCCGCAATCCCGCCCCCATAGCCAGCGCCAGCAGACACGCTGCCACCGTGTTCGCTACCCAGGTTCGATCCCTTTCGATTCGCACCACGGCTGCAGGAATTATACCCTCTGTATGCTACTCGCCTTCGTGGTGGTCCAGAAAATCCCGGTCTATCGTCTTCCGCCCCCGGAAGCCCTCTTCCAGCCCATGCCAGTGCCCGATCCCCGCTTCGCCCAGACGCCAGCACAGCAGCACTTCCGCCCCGCGATAGAGCGTCGGGAAGTCCAGGAGCCCCGTGTCCAGGTCCTTCAATTGTGCCCCGCTCTCCTCGATCGCTTCCAGACACGCTTGCAGCCGCTCCCCCGCCACCTGCCGCGCCTTGCCAAGCAACGCCATCCGGTTCGGATCCAATCTCACGCCGCCCAGCACCTGCGCCCGCTGCACGGATTCCCGCAGTTCGCCCTCCGCCTCCGCCAGCCGCGCTCGCGCAGTCACTGCTTCTTCCATCACCCCTCGCAGTCGTTCCACCGCGTCCTGCGCCTGCTGCAACGTGAAGTATCGTGGCATCGTCCCTCTTAGACTCACGCCAGGCTGCCCCGGATTCATCGCAGCCGTAACCCTTCCTCTCGTCCCGCCTGCGCTCGTTCCGGGCCCGTTCACTCTCCCGCCGGGCCCGCTCGGGAGATTTGACGTGGAGTTTCTTCCACCGCGCTCGAAAATGGTTCTAGATCATGCTGAAGATCCATCTGGCCATCGCTCTGCTTCTCGCCTCACTCTCAGCGCCCTCGGCCTTCTCTCAACAGCCCGCCAACGGCTCCCTCCACGGCGTTGTGACGCTCGCCGAATCCGGCGCCGCCCTCCATGGCGCCACCGTCCTCATCTCCCCCGGCTCACGCACGGTCGAAACCGACGAGAAGGGCGAGTTCCTTTTCAAGAATCTGCCCCCAGGCCGCTACACCCTCGTCGCCCACATGCATGCCCTCACCGGCGAGAAAGTCATTCTCCCCGTCACCGCCGGCCAGCAGGCCGAAATCATCATCCCGCTCGGCATCTCACCCCTCCGTGAATCCATCACCGTCACCGCCTCCGGCAAGGATGAAACCGTCGCCGACTCCTTTATGAGCGTCGTCTCCCTCGACGGCTATCAGCTCTCCGCCAAAAGCGGTTCCACTTCCCTCGGCGACCTCCTCGAAAACGAAGGCGGCGTCGCCAAACGCTCCTTCGGCCCCGGCACCTCCCGCCCCGTCGTCCGCGGCTTCGACGGCGACCGCGTCCTTGTCCTCCAGGACGGCATGCGCACCGGCACCCTCTCCTCCCAGTCCGGCGACCACGGCGAGCCCGTCGATCCCTCCAACCTCGAACGCGTCGAGGTCGTCAAAGGCCCCGCCACCCTCCTCTACGGCTCCAACGCCATCGGCGGCGTCGTCAATGTCCTCACCGATCACCACATCCTCAATCAACACCCCCACGACGGCCTCCACTTCACCCTCACCGGTGTCGGCGGCACTGCCAACGCCCAGGGCGGCGGTTCCGGTTCCTTCGAATACGGCCGCGGCGACTGGCTCCTCTATGGCTCCGGCGGCGGCATGAGAACCGGCGACTACAGCACCCCTGCCGGCAAAGTCCTCAACTCCGCCACCGAAATGGAAAACTTCAAAATCGGCGCCGGCCGCTACGGCGAACGCTACACCTTCAACTCCACCTTCCAGCGCATCGAAACCACCTACGGCATCCCCACACAGGACCCCGCGGACGCCCCGCTCCTCAACATGGTCCGCAACTCTTACCGCTTCAACGGCGCCGCCAAACAACTCGGCTCCTTCTTCGAACAGTTCCAATACGACCTCAACTACTCCGACTACACCCACAAGGAACTCGACGCCGGCGTCATCGGCACCCAGTTCTTTAATAAACAGTTCAGCTATCGCGGCACTTTCGATCAGAAAAAGCGCGGCCCCCTCACCGGCACCTTCGGCTTCTGGGGCATGCACCGCGCCTACGAAGCCCGCGGCGGCGAAGCCCTCACTCCTCCCGTCGACCAGAACTCCCTCGCCCTCTTCGGCATGGAGGAACTCCGCTATGACCGCGTCAAGTTCCAGTTCGGCGGCCGCTTCGAACACAACGGCTACTCCCCCGACGGCCTCACCCAGCGCTCTTTCAATGGCCTCTCCGCTTCCGCCGGCCTCTTCGTTCCCCTCTGGCGCGACGGCTCCGCCGTCGCCAACTACATCCACTCCTTCCGCGCCCCCGCCCTCGAGGAGCTCTACAACTACGGCCCCCACCCCGGCAATCTCGCGTTTGAAATCGGAGACCCCAACCTGAAGAGCGAACGTGCCGACGGCGTCGAACTCTCCCTCCGCCACCACGGTCAGCGCTTCCGCCTCGATACCAGCATCTTTCAGTACTACATGCACGACTTCGTCTTCATGAACCCTACCGGCGAAGTCGAGGACAGCCTCAACGTCTACCGCTATCTCCACAACGACTCCCGCTTCCTCGGCGCCGAATTCCGCGCCCAAACCAAGCTCGCGGGCAACCTCTGGCTCCTCTCCGGCTTCGATTACGTCGACGCCAACCTCACTTCCGTTCCTCGCCAGAACCTGCCCCGCATCCCCCCCGCCCGCGGCCGCCTCGGTTTCGACTGGCTCTACAAAAGCCTCTCCGTCCGCCCCGAACTCATCCTCACCAACAAACAGTGGCAGATCGCGCCCAACGAAACTGCCACTCCCGGCTACGCCGTCTTCAACATCAATGCCTCCTACACCATCACCCGCCAGCACTCCATGCACACCTTCGCCGTCAACACCTTCAACCTCGGCGACCGCCTCTACTTCAACCACCTCTCCTTCATCAAGGACTTCGCCCCCGAAATCGGCCGCGGCGTCCGCTTTAGCTACACCTTCCGCATCTTCTAGCCGCATCTTCTAAAATCGAGGCGTGCTCCTCCTAGCCGCAGCGCTCCTCCAGACCATCACCCTCCAGGCCGACCTCCACCACGTCCAGGGCATCGTCGTCGACGGCGACCGCCTCTACGTCACCAGCGTCGATCGCACCGCCCGCAAGGGCCTCCTCTCCGAGTTCACCCTCCCTTCCGGCAGGCTCATCCGCACCGTCGAAATCCAGCAGGGCGACCTCTACCACCCCGGCGGTCTCGACCACGACGCCACCTCCCTCTGGATCCCCGTCGCCGAATACCGCCCCAACTCCCGTGCCTCCATCCAGCGCCGCTCCAAGCAGACCCTCGAACTCATCTCCTCCTTCGAACTCCCCGATCACATCGGCGCCCTCGCCCTCTCGCCCGATGCCCTCTACCTCGCCAACTGGGACGCCCGCATCTTCTATCGCTACACCCACACCGGGAAACTCCTCTCGAAATCTCCGAACCCCAACTCAACCAGCTACCAGGACATCAAGTTCCGGCAGGGCGCCATCATTGCCTCCGGCCTCCACCCCAAGCCCACCCCCGGCGGCGCCGTCGAGTTCCTCAATCCCTCCACCTACGCCCCCACGCGCACCCTGGAGTTCCAACTCACTGACCGTGGCATCGCCTTCACCCACGAAGGCATGGACCTCGCCAACCACCGCCTCTACTTTCTCCCCGAAGACAGCCCCTCCCGCCTCTTCGTCTTCTCCCTCGACTAATACTCCAGCTTCACCACCGCGCCCGCCATCCCTTCCGGCACCCCGCGCGCCCACCGCCTTCTCCGTCATCGCCCCATCCGCCTGCGGCCCCACATTCAGCAGATAGTTACCGCCCTTCGCCAGCGTCTTCTGGATGCTCCGCTTCAGGTAGCTCGCCCTGTAATAGTCCTCATCCGCCCGGAATCCCCAAGTTTGGTACCCCACGGTTTCGCACGCCTCCGTCGGCTTACCGAATACGCTCACACCCTCCATCCCGCGGTCGTAGTCCCGCTCCGGCGTCCCGAAGTCTCCCTCGTCGAAGCCCCGGTTGTTGATCACCGCCGACGGCTGCAACTCCCGGATCATCGCACGCATCGACGAGTCCTTCACCTGCAGTTGGTTCGCGTCCCACCAGACGCCGCTGATCTTTCCATAATTCGAGCACAGCTCCCGCACCTGCCTCCGCACATAGCCCATATACCCGGCTGGAACTGCCCCATCAGCGGTTCGTACTCCGCCCGCTTCAGCCGCCCTCGATACAGCTCCTGCTCGTGATACCCGCGGATCGCATACAACCCCTAGTGCACGAACAGCCCGAATCTCTTCCGGAAAAACCAGTCGCGCCCATCCCCGAACCACAGCGACCCCACCGCCGTCAGCCGTGTAAACTCTCGCCGCGTCATTCGTGAATCATACCTTCCCCCGGAAACATCCACCAGGCTCCGGTGTCTCCCCTATTCAGGAGCCGTGTCCTATGCTGGAAATCCAGAACCTCTCCAAACTCTTCTCCGGAATCCCCGCCCTCGATTCAGTCTCCTTTTCCGCCCCGCCCGGCGCCGTCACCGGCTACCTCGGCCCCAACGGCAGCGGCAAGTCCACCACCGTCAAACTCATCACAGGCCTCCTCGACCCCTCCGCCGGCGCCATCCTCTGGCGCGGCGCCGACATCCGCCGCGATCCCGACGCCTTCAAAGCCATCCTCGGCTATGTCCCCGAAGAGCCCTTCCTCTACCCCCAACTCTCAGGCGCCGAATACCTCGAACTCGCCGGCCAGCTTCGCCTCGTCCCCCCCTCCCACCTATACCCAAAAATCGAAGCCTTTCTCCGCCAGTTCGATCTCTACGGCGATCGCTTCACCCCCATCGCCTCCTACTCCAAAGGCATGCGCCAGAAAATCCTCCTCGCCGCCGCCCTCCTCCACGACCCCGAACTCGTCATCCTCGACGAACCCTTCTCCGGCCTCGACGTCCACTCCTCCCTCGTCCTCCGCCACCTCATCCAGTCCCTCGCCGCCGCCGGTAAAACCGTCCTCTTCTCCTCCCACGAACTCGAAACCGTCGAGCGCGTCTGCTCCCGCGTCGTCATCCTCTATCGCGGCAAAGCCGTCGCCAACGACTCCGTCGCCAACCTCCGCTCCCTCATGGCCCTCCCCAGCCTCGAGGCCATCTTCACCCAACTCGCCCTCCGCAGCGATCCCCAACTCGCCGCCACCGCCCTCATGGAGGTCATCCAGTCATGACCCGTCTCGAACAGCTCCGCTCCCAGCGCCTCGTCCGCCACTTCACCCACTCCTTCCTCGACAACGACCTCATCGCCGCCGGTGGCGAACCTCACCAGCTCTTTGTCACCGCCTTTTCCCTCCTCGCCGGCCTCGGCTTCACCCTCTCCGTCCTCTTCACCTTCCGCTACTCCATCGCCCTCGACGGCCGACCGCTCGCCGTCCTCCAACAGGCCCACATCTCCGACAACCTCCTCGTCCTCCTCATCACCATGTCCGTCACCGCCCTCCTCACCGTCATCGCCTGGGACGGCCTCCTCCCCTCCCGCCGCGATGCCATTATCCTCTCCCCCTTCCCCATCCGCGCCTCCGCCATCTTCCGCGCACGCCTCTTCGCCACCCTCCTCTTTTTCACCATCACCTTCCTCGCCCTCGTCTTCTTCCCCCTCCTCACCCTCCCCATCTGCGAAACCACCTCCTCCCACTTCTCTGAACTCGTCCGCCGCGCCGCCACCCACCTCCTCTGCGTCTCCGCCGCCGCCTCGTTCATGTTCTTCTCCGTCATCCTCCTCCAGGCCATCCTCCTCGCCCTCCTGCCCTACGGCCGCTTCCTCCAGCTCTCCTCCCTCCTCCAGATCCTCTGGCTCCTCGCCGCCTTTGCGCTCTTCTTTCTCACCCCCAATCCCGTCGACGCCGCGCGCCACCACCTCCACTGGGCGCTCTGGCTCCCGCCCTACTGGTTCCTCGACCTCTGGCAGTCCGCCGCCGGGGGCATCTGGCCCTTCCCCTTCCACACCGCTTTCCTCGCCCTGCCCGCGGCTCTCCTCTCCGTCGCCGGAGCACTCGTTATCTACGCCGCCACTTACCGCCACGCCCTCCGCAAGGCCGTCGAAGGCCTCCCCCTCTCCCCCAATGGACCCGGCCTGCTCCACCGCGCCTTCGCCTTCACCCTCAACTCCGCCTTCCTCCGCGACATCCGCCAGCGCGCCATCTTCTGGTTCGCCGCCCGTACCCTCTCCCGCCACCGCACACACCGCCTCCTCCTCTCCCTCTACTTCGGCCTCGCCCTCTGCTGGATCCTCTCCGGCGTCTCCTCCGCCTTCTCCACCGGTTTCGTCCAACTCGCCCTCCAACCCGATCCTTTCACCTGCACCATCCCCCTCACCATCACCGCCGCCCTCCTCATCGGCATGCGCGTCCTCTTCAGCCTCCCCGTCGAACTCCGCGCCAACTGGCTCTTCCGCATCGCCGCTCCACCCTCCGACCTCGCCGTCACCTTCGCCGCCCGTAAACTCCTCGTCATCGTCGCCGTCCTCCCCATGGCCCTCGCCCCCTTCCCCCTCTACGCCTTCTCCTGGGGCCTACCCAAAGCCCTCGCCCACACCTGGTTCTTCGCCCTCGAATCCGCCATCCTCCTCGAATACCTGATGCACCGCTTCCGCAAGATCCCCTTCACCTGCTCCTGGCTCCCTGGCCAGGGCAACCTCAAGGTCACCCTCGGCGCCTACTTCATCCAGTTCGGCGCCACGATGAGCATCCTCGGCGCGCTCGAAACCACCGCCCTCACGCGCACCTCCCCCAAGCCCTTCATCGGCTTTTCCCTCTTCCTCCTCCTCGTCCTGGCCATCCTAGCCTGGCGCCGCCGCTCCGCCTCCTCCGAACCCTGGTCCATCATCTTCGACGAAAAGCCCATCTTCGCCGCCAACCCCCTCCATCTCTCCTGATCCCCTACCCAGCCCGACTCCCCCAAGGCGCCAGCCTCGGGGCCACACGGCCAAGCCCAATTCCCCCGAGGCGTCAGCCTCGGGGCCACCCCTCCAAGCCCACTTCCCCCGAGGCGTCAGCCTCGGGGCCACGCGTCCCAGCCCGATTCATGCTTCCGCGGATTTTGGCAGACGGTCCTGACGCACCGCCGGATCAAGGCAAAGTTACTGATAGGCGAAGAAACAATTCAGGGCGTCAGAACACATCGTGATCTGACAGACAACGGCGAACGGTTTTTCGCTATACCGCCTGTCCCAGGGCAGTCGTTCCCATTCTTTACTCAACGAAACCCTGCAACACCACGCCCTACTGCTTCTTCTTCACGTCCTTGATCTGCTCTTCTTTCAGCTTCTCTTCCGGAATCGGATCCACATTCGTATCGAACGTGATCGTCGTCTCCGTCCCGAACTTCCGGTAGTTCCGGAACTCCGTCTGGTTCTTTACCAGAATCCGGCCTTCCCGCATCTTCATCTCAGACCGCAGCGGCAGCAGGAACGGATTCCCCGAAATCTCGGTGAAGTCGTAATCCAGCATCGACTTCGCCTCCTGGATCGGGAACGTCGCCGGCATGTTCTCCGCCTCCATCGTCACCCGCATCACCATCGGCACATCCCGGTCGACATAGATCAACCCCCGGTACGCCGGCACCACTTCCATCTGCTTCTGCCAGCTCACATGCCACTTCGACCGCGACTGCTCCACCCGGAACGCATACACATGGCAGATCTTCCCCCGCAGCTTCGCCCACCGCTCCCAGTTGAACTCCGCTTGCGTCTCCGGCTCGAAAATCTCCCGCAGCATCGTCCCAAACTCGCCCGTCGACGTCGCCCCGCCCAACTGGTCGAAGTTGCCCTGCTTCAGATTCCCGTTCACCGAGATCAGCTTGTAATCTTCCTTCTGCTCGAAGTAGCTCAGCCTCGCTGCTACCGTGTCCATCAACTGGTACATCTCCAGTCCCGACGGATCCGCATACCGCCGCGTTACCTGCAGGCAGATGAAGTCCGGCAGCCGCTTCGTATAGCTCAGCGCCAGTTCCCGCGCCTCTGAAATCACCTGCGCCTGCACTTCGCTCGACGGCGGCGGCATCGGCGGAGGCGGCGCCTTCACCGGAGCGTCTTTCACCGGCGCCGGCAGCGAAGCCGACGCCTGCACCAGGCTCCGCATCGCGTCCGCCGCCTTCGGTCCTAACCCCTCCCCCAGCATCTCCTCGATGTCCCGCTCCGTCAGCTTCTCCGTCATCGTGACCTTCTTCACGTAGTCGGCCACCTGCTTGTCCTGGTGCTGCAGCTTGATCGACGAGCGCAGTACATTCTTCAACTGCGCCACCGACAGCTTCATGCCCTGCCCGAAGAGCAGCGCCGCGCACAACCACACACTCAGAGCGATCCGCTTTGTCATGCCTCTAGAATAGACGTCGCTTCTTCACCGCTGGTTTTGCGGGATTCAGGGTCTTTTCGATCGCCTCCAGCACCAGCGGCGCCATCACCCGGTACCCTGTCGGGTTCGGATGCAGCCCGTCATCCGCCATGTTCGGCATCAACTGCCCGTCCACGCCCGCCATCGCCGGATGGTAGTTCACATAGACGTACCCGCGCTTATCGCATTGCGCCAGCAGCCACTTGTTCATCTCCTGAATCGCCCACAACGGCCGCTGCTTCGTCCGCTCATAGCTCGGGTTGGCCTGCTTGTTGTGATCCGACACCGGCAGAATGCTCTCCACGATCACCTTGATCTTGTACGCGTCCGCCAGGTCGAACATCATCGTGAAATTGTTCTGGATCGCCCCCGGCTCCACCCCCCGCGCGATGTCGTTCGTCCCCGCCAGGATGATCACCGCCGCCGGCTGCGGCCCCACCACGTCCTGCACAAACCGGCCCAGCATCTGCCCCGTGATCTGCCCGCTGATCCCGCGGTTCACGAAATCTTTCCCCGGGAAATACTCGTTCAGCCTCCACCCGTCCGTGATCGAGTCCCCCAGAAACACCACGCGCCCGTTCTGAGCCCCCGGTTTCGCCAGCGTCGCGTTCGCATCCTTGTACCGCTTGAGGTTGTCCCTATCCGGCGACCGCAGCTCCGCCTGGATCTGATCCACCTGCCGCAGAAAATACCCTTCTATCAACTGCAGCTCTTCCCGCAGTTCGGCCAACTGCTGCTTCGCCATCGCCGGATAGTTCTCCGGCTTCGGCACCGCATCCGCAATCAGCAGATACGCCCGTAGATTCCCCATGAACTTGTAGTGCATCTGCGGATTCCGCAACCCCAGAAACTGCAGGCTCTCGATCACTCCCCGCATGTTCTCCACCAGCGGCATCCCCGCCCGCCCCAGCTCCGGGCTCGCCACCCCGCCCGCTTCCATCAACTGCAGCACCTTCTGGTAATGCCCCATCACCTGCTGGTCCGTCAATCTCGGCGCCGCCTGCTCCTGGCCCCACGCCGCCACCGTTCCCATCGTAGCCAGCACCGCAATCGTCAACGTCCGCATCGCTATTGCACCTTTTCCAGTTGAAGCGTCATATTGCCCACATAGAACGGAAGCTGCACCCGGATCTGCACCGGCAGCCTCTTCTCGTCTTCCGTCACCCATACAAACAACCGCCCCTTCCGCGCGTAGATCACCCCATTGAACATGAACGCCTCATACTTCATCGCCCGGAACTCGCCCAGCGGCGTCTTCACCGTCTCCACGCCCTGCGCCTCCACCTTCACCATCGCCAGCCGCTTCCCATCGCTCACCGGCATCTCCGTCGCCGCCCCTGCCGCCAGCTTCAGGTGCCGCATCCTCTGCAGCCCCCCCGATGGCTCGTGCACGCACGCCGGAATCTCCATCTCTTTCGCCAGTACCGTCGCCCCGCTCGTCATGTCTTTCTCCAGGTAGGCGCTCCGCTTCCTGGCCCGGTCGAACGTCACCTTCGTCTCCCGGTTCCGCTTCCCCTCGTGCGCCTCCAAGTGCAGCGACGTGGCGCACCATCCCTGGTCGAACTGCGCCCGGTACGTGTCATCCACCTTCAGGAACGACGACACCAATCCCACCGACTTCAGCGTCAGATCGCTCTGCCGCTCCCCCGTGTACTTCAACTGCACTTCGCCCGCGCGCACAAAACGCCACTCCACGCCATACGACAACGTCTCCGGCTGCTGCCCTCGCAGCACCACGCACGCCAGCAACGCCAGAACCAATCTCATCTTCCCCAGTCTGGCATTTTGCACACCGTCCCCTCAATCGCCCCACCGCTCAGGCCCGCACCACCACCGCACTCTTCAACACGCTCTCCTCCAGCTCCACCCCCAGCCCTGGCCCTGTCGGAACCTTCAACATCCCCTTCTCGCTCTTCAGCGACGAGGTCGAGCACCGCACCGGCAGGTTGTCGTCCTCCCCCTTGTACTCCTGGTGCGCCCCCGGATCGTCAATGCACGACGCGAAATGCGCCACATACAGGAACCCCAGACCGCCGCCCGACATGTGCGGTGTGCACGGCAACCCCGCCGCGTTCGCCATCCGCGCCACCTTCACCGCCCGCATCAGCCCGCCGCTATACAGCAGATCCGGCTGGATTACCTGCGCCGTCCCCGTCTCAATGATCCGCCGGAACCCCCGCACGCTCATCTCTTCCTCTCCCAAGGCAATCGGGATCTCCAGCGCATCGGCGATCTTCTTCGTCTCGTCATAATAGTCGAACGGCGCCGGCTCCTCGAAGAATCCAAACTTCTGCTCCTCCAGCAGCCGGCCGATCCGGATCGCCATCGCCACGTCGTACGATCCGTTCCCGTCCCCATAGATCGCCATCCCCGGCCCAAACGTCTTCCGCGTCAATGGAATCAGCGCCAGGTCCCGCCGCGTCGACGCATCGTCATACCGCATCCGCGCCCCCAGCCGGAACTTGATCGCCTGCGCTCCCGTCTCCGCCACCAGCTTCTGCAGGTACGCGATCTCATCCTCCGGCGGATTCCCTCGATGTCCGCTCGCCCGGTATACCGGAATCTCCCGCCGCTTCACCGTCCCAAACAGCTCGCCCAGCGGTCTTCCCGCCGCCTTCCCCATCAGGTCCAGAATCGCGATCTCCACCACTGCCATCGACACCCAGAACGGCAGCCCCTGCCACTTATAATTCGAATCCGCCAGATACGCCTCATGAAACACGCGCTCAAGATCCCGCGCGTCTTTCCCCGCGAAATGCGGCGCCACCTTCTTCACCAGGATCGGGTACGCCGCGCTCATCACCGAACTGTGCGCGTCCGCATACCCCTCCAGCCCGCCGCCGCGCGCCCTCACGATGAAGTTCTTCCCGGACTTCAGCAGCTCCACACTCTCGATCTTCAGCGGCTCCTTCAATACGCCTGCCCGCAACACGGGCGCCGCCATGATCTTCTCCAGCTTGGCGCTCAGCTCCGCGCTGGGACTCTGAGCCCCGGTCGCGCCCGCCATCCCCAGCGCGCCTGCCTGCTTCATCCAGTCACGTCTGTTCGTCATCGCCCGCCATTATATGCCCCGCCCGCTCCTAAAACTCCACTTTCCACGCCTCCGTGTTCCACTTCACTCTCCGCCCCGTCTTCAGCGAGATGTTCGCCATCTGCACCACCAGCGCCGCCTGGAACCCCAACACCATCGGAGCCGTCGGCCTCTTCCGCGTCCGCACGCACTCCAGGAAGTTCTGCACATGCAGATCCGTCGCCCACCCGAATCCCTTCTCTGACCGCTTCTCCACCGCCGGCGTCTCCTCCGACCCCTGCCGGTACACCCTGCAATCCTCCCGCCCGATATCCATCCGCGCCTGGTCCCCGTCCAGATGGTTCATCTGGTCGTTCCGGCTCTTGTACTTCATCGCCGCGTAGTTCACCTGGAACACCCCAATGAAATCCTCCGGATACTCCGCCGTCACCACCACGGACTCCGGTGTGTCGAACCCCTCCCGGTGCGGCCGTCCCGCCGCCGCCGTCACCGCACTCGGATAGCTCGCGCTCATCAGCAGGTGAATCCCGTCATAGACGTGCGCCCCCTGGTCCGCCACGATCCCACCCGCATAATCCGCATAGTTGCGCCAGTTCCTGAATAGATCCGGATTCATCGCCACCCGCTTCTTCAGCGGCCCTTGCCACTGCTCCCAATCGAGTACGCCCTCCAGTTTCTCCACCGGCTTTCCGCCCAGATAGTTGTTCAACCACCACGACCGCACCATCCGCACCTTCCCCAACTGCCCCGATGTCACAATCTCCCGCCCCTGCAGATACAGATCGTAGCTCCGCCGCTGCATCCCCACCTGGATGATCTGCTTCGTCTTCCGCTCCGCCTCCACCAGCGCCACACCCTCTTCCGGCGTCCGGCACAGCGGCTTCTCCACGTACACGTCCTTGCCCGCCGCTATCGCGTCCAGCACCATCTGCGCGTGCCAGTGCTCCGGCGTCGCAATCAGCACCGCCTGGATCCCCCTGTCCTCCAGCAACTGCCTGTAATTCCTGTACGCCTTCGGCGCGCTCCCGCCCTTCTTTGCCGTCGAAATGCCCCGCTCCAGGTTCGGTTCATAGACATCGCAGAGCGCCGCCACTCGTAACGCCGGGTCCTTCTGAAACACCGTCATCACGAACGTCCCTCTCCCGCCCGCTCCAATCACCCCCAGCTTGACCTCGTCCGAAGCCGCGGCCGCCTTCATCCCGGCCGCCATCAGAAACGCTCTGCGATTCATAGTTCAAGAATCCTCTCCAATGAATCTACTCCCGTATGGCCGAGCCGACCAACACCCCCGCCCCCGTTCTCTTCTACTTCTACGCCTCCAACCTCCTCACCCTCCGCGCCTCCCTCCTCCAGGCCGGCCTCACCCCCAGCGAAATCCGCTACCCTGAATACCTTCCGGAAGGCGAATTCACTCTCAACGATCCGGACGGCTACCGCCTCTTCATCGCCCAATCCACGCCCGACACCCCTTAGTCGCTTTGCACTGTATTGCGCCACGCTCCGTACCGGCTGCCCGCCTGCGTGCGCTGCTCGATCCGCCTCACCCGATCCTGCCGCCCATTGCGCACATGCGCCCGCATCGCCTCGTCCGCCTGCTCCTCATCTCCGCTCACCAGCGATTCCGCCAGCTTCTGGTGAAAGCCCGGCGGCAGTTCCTCTAATCGCGCCGCCACGTCGTAGAACCAGTTGAACGTCAGAATCTGGTTCCGCTCGATCAGTTCCTGCAGAGCCTCGCAGTTCGCCCCTTCCGCGATCAGCATGTGCAGTTCGAAATGAAACCGGTGCACCTCAAAAAAGAACTCGCTCCCTACTTCCCCACGCGCCGCCCGCCCAAACATCCGGTCCAGTTCCTGCGCCGTCCTACTCAGCCTTCGCCGCTGCGCCTCCGTTGCCCGCTTCGCGAAAAGACGCGCCGATTGCGTCTCCAACGCCTCCCGCACCTCATACCGCTCCATGATGTCTCTCTCCGTCGGAATCCGCACCCGCGTCCCCGCTCTCGGCCGGCTCTCCAGAAACCCCTCGCTCTCCAGCCGCCGCAACGCCTGCGCCACCGGCAGATGACTCATCCCCAACTGCCTCGCCAAGCCCCGGCTCGACACCGGCTCCCCCAACGCCAACGCCCCTCGCAGAATCCTCTCGCGCACCGCCAGATACGCCTCATCCGCCAGGGTCCCATTCTCCACCGCCGCCGCCGTCCTCCGCTCTTTTATCACGACACACGACTCCTCAATGCAATTCGCTATGTCAATCCTAACCGAATCCGCGTGCCGCTCCGCGCCACCAACAATACGTTGCTCGCCGTGCTCACTATCGCTCGATAGTGCATCCGGCGAGCCCCCAGGCTGAGCGGCTGCCAACACGCTCCCTACCCGGCCGGCCGGAAGCGGTCTGACAATTGTGCTACAGTCGATACATTACACTTACCCCCTGGAGGAGGTAACTCTTTGATGAAAAAACAGTTGTCTATTCTCTTCGCCCTCGCTGTTTGCCCGGCCTTTGTCGGCTCTTCGCAAGCGGCTACAATCTTCTACAACAGCCAGGCGGCCTATCTCGCCGCCATCAGCAACCCAGGCACTGACACCTTCGATGACATGCCTGGCACCCTTGTGGGCAGCCCGATCAACCGGAGCGCCGGCGCTTATACCTACACCGCATCCGTTCCAAACGGCTTCTTCCCCGCCGGCACTGCCGGCGACCGCTGGCTCTCCGACAACACCGCCTCCGAGACCATCATTTTCGACAACTTCAGCGCTGGCGTCCGCGGGTTTGGCGCCTTCTTCTTCGGCACTGACTTCAACGGCGCGTTTCTCGCCGGCAAGTCCATTACGATCGTCGCCACCGATGGCAGCGGCTCAACCAGCACCACCCTCACCAACACCACCGTCGGCACCTTCCTCGGCATCGTCTCTGACCAGGCCTTCACTTCCATTGCAGTCTCCGCCGTTCAGGACGGCGTTGTCTGGCCGACGCTGAACGACCTCACTCTGGGCGCCGCCGCCTCACAGGCTCCCGAAGTCCCCGAGCCCGGCACCTGGGCCACGGTCTGCCTCAGCCTGGCGGGTCTCGGCTTCGCAGCCCGCCGGCGCAAGGCGAATCACCAGTAGCCATCATCCGAACTGATTCCGCGGGCGGCCTGACACACAAATGTCTTCGCCGCCCGCTCTGCTTTTCCAGCACAATATCTCTATGGAGCGTGTCCGCATCGATAAATGGCTCTGGGCCGCCCGCTTCTTCAAGACCCGCGCCCTCTCCGCCCACGCCTGCGACCTCGGCCGCATCCACTCCAACAACAACGAAGCCAAACCCGCTCGCCCCGTCCAGGTCGGTGACCTCCTCCGCATCCGCACCGAATCCAACGAATACGAAGTCGAAGTCCTCGCCCTCTCCGAACTGCGCGGCCCCGCCTCCGTCGCTCAAACCCTCTACCGCGAATCCGAAGCCTCCATCGAACGCCGCCGCCTCGCCGCCGAAGAACGCAAAAACACCCCCCGCTTCGAGGGCCTCTACCCCGGCCGCCCCTCCAAACGCGACCGCCGCGACCTCAACCGCCTCCGCGGATTCTAGCCCACACCTCCCCCGCTTTCCGGATATACTCATCCCAAATCAAATCTCCGGAGCACCCATGCGCGCAGCTCTTCTCCTCGCCGCCCTCTGCCTCCCCATCGCCGCCCAGGCCCCCTACCAACCCACCGCCGCCTCTCTCCGCACCCACCCCCTCCCCAAGTGGTTCGACGAGGCCAAGTTCGGCATCTTCATTCACTGGGGCCCCTATGCCGTCCCCGCCTTCCACGAGTGGTACGTCGCCTGGATGAGCCCCCGCGCCGGCTACGGTTTCCTCCTCGGCGCGCCGCCCTTCACCCCCGACCCCGGCAACATCTCCGACACCGTCATCCAGCGCCGCTACACCCCCGGCTCCGTCGCCGAACGCGCCCGCAAATACCACCTCGAAAACTACGGCCCCAACGTCTCCTACGACGACTTCCTCCCCATGTTCAAGGCCGAGAAATTCGACCCCGCCGCATGGGCCAAGCTCTTCGAAGACGCCGGCGCCCGCTACGTCGTCCTCACCGCCAAACACGGCGACGAGTTCGCCATGTGGCCGACCAAACTCACGCCACGCAACGCCGGCGACATGGGCCCCAAACGCGATATCGTCGGCGACCTCGCCCAAACCGTCCGCGCCCGCGGCATGAAGTTCGGCGTCTATCACAACACCACCTACACCTTCTACGACAAACGTTACCCCGGCCGCGATTGGGTCGAGTACATGAACGCCACCATCAAGGAACTCATCGACAAATACCAGCCCTCCGTCATCTGGGGCGACGTCACCGAAGGCCCCATCCGAGACGCCCAGGGCAAAACCCTCCCCTCCGACTACTGGAACTCCAAAGAGGTCATCGCCTACCTCTACAACCACTCCAAAGACCCCGACGGCGTCGTCACCAATGACCGCTGGGGCCTCGAAGCCGACGGCGCCCACCTCGGCGATTTCACCACCCCCGAACGCCGCAACCTCAACTCCATCCAATCCGCCAAGTGGGAACTCTGCGACTCACTCGACCCCTTCTCCTGGGGTTACTCCCGCATCCTCCCCGAAGGCGGCTACATGACCGCCAATCAGTTGATCGATTACCTCGTCGATGTCGTCTCCAAGAACGGGAACCTCCTCATCAACATCGGCCCCCGCGCCGACGGCACCATCCCCGACGTCATGAGAAACGTCCTCCTCGAAACCGGCGCCTGGCTCAAAACCAACGGCGAAGCCATCTACGCCTCCCGCCCCTACACCACTTTCAAAGAAGGTGACTTCCGCTTCACCCGCAAAGGCCCCGCCATCTACGCCATCGCCCTCGAATGGCCCGAAGACCCCACCTTCACCCTCGCCACCCTCGCCGGCACAGGCGTCAAATCCGTCGAACTCCTCGGCCAGGGCCCTGTGAAATTCACCCAATCCGCCAAAGGCCTCACCATCACCGTCCCTGAAAAGCGCCCCTGTAAATTCGCCTACACCTTCAAAATCATCACCAACTGACGCCAATGGCGGACCCCTGAAAGGCTCCAATTACGGGCCCGCCTATCCCATCGCTGTTGAAATTCTAAAGTGCAACTTAAAAATTTGCTGCCACCTCACCGGTACCGCGCCAGCCAGTGCGCATAAGGCGCCGGCAGCGTCGCCCATGCCGCCTTCTCCACCCCCAACGCCTTCGCCGCCCGGTACGGCCAGTGCGGCTCCGCAAGCAGGGGCCGGCCCAACGTGAACAAGTCCATCTGTCCCTCCCGGATCAGCGCATCCGCCTCCTCCGGTTCGTTCGCCAGATACCAGCTCGTCGTCCCCGGCAGCCCCGTCGCTTCCAACACTCGCCGCGCCACAGGCACCAGCAGGTTCTTCCCCCAGGGAATCTTCGCCGCCGGCGTGTTGAACCCCATCGACACGTCCAAGAAATCCAGCCCCTCCGCCTTCATCGCGCGCAGCAACTCGATCGCGTCGCCCACCATCTCCTCATCGCGGCCGTCAAAGTCGATCACTCCCAGCCGCGCCGACAACGGCCGCGACTCCGGCCAAACCTTCCTCACCGCCTTCACCGTCTCCAACAGATAGCGCCCGCGATTCTCCGCACTCCCGCCATACTCATCCGTCCGCTGATTCGACCAAGGCGAAAAGAAGTTCTGCGCCAGGTACCCGTGCGCGAAGTGCAGTTGCAGCCACTCCATCCCCATGTCCCGAGCCCGTTCAGCCGTCCGCACCACGTCGCCTTGCACTCGATGGATCTCCTCCACCGTCATCTCGCGGGGCACTCTCGGAAGACTCGCCCCAAACGCCACCGCCGAAGGCGCAATCGTCTCCCACGAGTTCGGCTCGCCCAGCGGAATGTGGTCGTCCCCCTCCCACGGCCGGTTCGCCGACGCCTTCCGGCCCGCGTGGCCAATCTGAATTCCCGGCACCGCCCCCGCCCACCGAATCGACTCCACTACGGGCTCCAGCGCCGCCGCCTGTGCGTCGTTCCACAGGCCCAGATCCCCCCAGGTGATCCGCCCCTCCGGCGACACCGCCGTCGCCTCTACAATCACCAGTCCCGACCCGCCCCTCGCCAGCCCCGCGTAATGCGCCCGGTGCCACTCGTTCACCACGCCGTCTCCATCCGCCATGTACTGGCACATCGGCGAAGCCACCACCCGGTTCCGCAGTTTCACGCCCTTCAGTTCATAGGAATCAAAGAGTCCAGGCAAAACAGTCACCTCACCCACCAGCCTAGCCTGTCCGCCGCGCGCCCGGTCCTACCGCAGTCCCGACAACAGCGTGCGCAGCGCCGCCCCCATCGCCGCCGCATATCGCTCCACATCCCGCACGTGGAAAATCCACCTCTGCCGCGCCTTCGCATCCGCGGCCCACTCCGTCACTCCGTTCGCCCCGCACCGCACCCGGATCGGGTCGAACGTAAACACCGGCTCCGCCGTCGCCCCGCGCGCAACAATCTCGCCTCCGCGCGTCACTGTCTTCCCTGCCGCATGGAGGAACCCCGCCGTGCACCACATCGCCCTCGACGCCGGTCCCAGCGCCGCCATCTGCTCCGCATCCACCGGAGCTTCCAAGCCCCTCAACCAGTTCCAGGCCCCCGCGCTCTCCGTCTCCCCCGTCTTCGCCGCCTGCCCGTGCCGGTACATCATCCCGAAGTAGTTCTGCACGCGCGGCGAAAGCGCCGGCAGTACGTTCTCATGCCGGAAGCTATAGTACGTGCCCCACTCCGCCACACGGAAAGGCCCCTTGGCATGCTCGAAGCACGGCATCCAGTACAGCGGGCACGGCAGTTCGAACATCGCCGCATAGCTCGCCGGATCCAGCTTCACGTTGTACTCCAGATCCGCCGCCTTCGCCCGGTCCTGCGTCCCCGACCCCGCATTCAGATACACCCCCGCGCACTTCTCCGCAAACAGCCGCGGCTCCATCTTCGCCGCCGCCGCCACATCTCGCGAACTCCCCACCACGTGGACCGCCACCCGCTTCTTCGATCTCCGCAGCACCTCATGCAGACGCCGCGCTCCGCTCAGCGCCCCACCCTGCGCCCCCGCCGGCGCGCCGGTCCACACCGGCACCGCCTGCCCCGTCAGGAAGTTCATCTGCGCCACCGCCATCACATCCGGGTCCATCGCCTTCCCCTTCGGCGGATAGTCGATCATCACCCCGCGCAGTTCCACCTCCCCCGCCTGGGCCAGCGCGTACAAACTCGCCAGATCCCAATGATCGTCCGGATCCTCGTGCGGCCGGTACAAATCGGTCACATGCACCACCGGCACGCCACGCGAAGCCCCTGCGGCCCCGCGCGCCCCCAACGCCAGCCCCACCCCTGCCAGAAATCCTCTCCGCGATCTGATCATTTCAGCGCCGGCTTCACCAGCGACCAGTGCGTGTGTACGATCTTCCACTGTCCCCTCACACGCCGGTACACCTCCGTCGTGTTCCAGCGCTCCGTCTTGCCTTTGCTCGTGCTCACGAAGTTGAACGTCAACACACCCATATCCCCCGCCACCACCACCTTCGGATCGATCATCTCCCACATCTCCACCGGTGCCTGCCCCTGCAGCGGCGCATACAGCGCCTTCAGCGCCGCCCGCCCGTCCAGCCGCTTCTCCACCATCGGATCGAAGTAGGTCACCTCCTCATCCGACGCCTCCACAAACGCATTCCAGTCCCCCTTCGCCCACCTCTCAAACGCCGCCCGCTCCTTCTCCAGAATCGCCCGTGCATCGGCATCCTCCGGCGGCCCGCCCAACGCCATCGCTACGAAAACCGTCAGAAGGATCAAAACCGAAATCATAAGTCTCTACCTCCAATCGCAACACGCGTCTAATCTATCTCCCCGCGCCCGTCATCGAATACGGCCGCTCTTTCTCCCCCCGCCCCCAACTCCTATTCGCCGCCTCCGCCATCACAAACCTCAACTCGCCCCCCGCCATGATCTCCTCGTGCCGCACATAACTCCGCGAAATCTCCTTCCCGTTCAGCAGCACCTTCCCCACATACTTCTTCGCATCGCTCAATCCCTCCGCCACCACGCGAAACACCTTCCCATTCGGCAGCCGCAGCACCGCTTCCTCCACAAACGGCCGCCCCAGCACATACTCGTTCGATCCCGGCGCCACCGGATAAAACCCCAGCGACGTGAACACCAGCCAGGCTGACATCTGCCCCAGATCGTCGTTCCCCACCAGTCCCTCAGGCGACGGCTTGTACTGGCTCTCCACGATCTGCTTCAACCGCTCCTGCGTCCGCCACGGCTGCCCCGCGTAGTTGTACAGATAGGCCATGTGGTGGCTCGGCTCGTTGCCGTGGATGTACTGCCCGATCATCCCCGAGATGTCCTCCACGTGCGCGTAGTCCTTCGGATCCACCTTCGCGTCGAATGTCGCATCCAGCCGCTCCACCAGCTTCTCGTCCCCGCCCAGCAGCGCAATCAGCCCCGCTTCGTCCTGCGGCTGGTAACACGAATACTGCCACGCATTGCCCTCGGTAAACCCGCTGTCCTTCCCAGCCTTGCCCGGATCGAACGGCTCCACCCACTGCCCGTCCGAATTCCGCGGCCGCACGAATCCCACCTTCGCATCGAAGGTGTTCCTCCAAAACCCCGCCCGCTTCTCAAACTCCGCCGCCACATCCATCCGGCCCATCGCCCGAGCCATCCGCGCAATCGTCCAATCGTCGTAGGCATACTCCACCGTCTTCGACGCCGCCTCCGGATCCTTGTCCATCGGGACAAACCCCAGCTTCATGTACTCCGCCAAGTGCCCATACGGCCCATACTTCGCGCTCGCCACCATCGCCTTCAGCGCCGCATCCGCGTCATAACCCCGAATCCCTTTCAGGTATGCATCCGCGATCACCGGCACCGCGTGATACCCGATCATGCACCACGTCTCCATCCCCTGGAACTGCCACACCGGCAGAATCCCGAACGGGCTGTGCCGCTGCGACGCCAGCAGCGACCGCACCACGTCGTTCGTCCTCGCCTCCGGCTGGATCAGCGTCAACAGCGGATGCTCCGCCCGGTACGTGTCCCACAACGAAAACGTCGAAACAAACGTGAACCCGCTCGCCGTGTGCACCTGGTTGTCCGGCCCCCGGTACTTCCCATCCACATCCATCGAAACGCTCGGCGCCATCAGCGCGTGATACAGCCCCGTATAGAAGTTCCTCAGCGTGCTCTCAGGTCCCTTCGCCTCCACCGCGGACAGCGCCTTCTCCCACGCCGCCTGCGCCGCCGCCTTCACTCCGTCGAAATCGAAGCCCGGCACTTCGGCGTTCAAATTCCCAATCGCCCCATCCTCGCTCACCGTCGACAACCCCACCTTCACCACCACCGGTCCCTTCACTTCTCCAAACTCGAACACCCCGACCAATCCACGGCCCTCGATCGAATCTGTATCCGCCGGCCCCGTGCCCGGCGACTTGAAACCCTTGTACTCCAGCGGCTCTTCCCGGTTCATCAACTCCCGCTTGGCCAAGGGAGCCGAGAACTTCATCGCAAAATACAACTGCCGCCCCGGAGCCCAGCCCCGCGTCTCCCGCATCCCCGTCACCGTCCCGTCCGCCCGCACCCGCAGCCGCGACCACAACACCTTCCCCGGATAGTTGTAGATCGACGAGCGCAGATCCAGCAGCAACCGCGCCGGCGCCCCGGCTGGAAACTCATACCGGTGTACGCCCACTCGCGCCGTCGCCGTCAGCTCCGCCCGGATCTTCCCATCCTCCAGCGTCACCGCATAGTAGCCAGGCTGCGCCACCTCAGTCGCGTGGCTGAATCGTGACCCGTACCCCGACCCCGGCTTCTCCGCCTGTTGCGGGTCCAGCTTCACCTCACCCACCTGCGGGACGACCAGAAAGTCCCCCAGATCCGAATGCCCCGCCCCTGAAAAGTGCGTGTGCGAGAACCCCAGCATCGTCGTGTCCTCATGCCGGTATCCCGCCGCCCACTTGTAGCTCTGCTTGAAGAACCGCACCTGCGTATCCGGGCTCAACTGCACCATCCCAAACGGCACCACCGCCCCCGGAAACGTGTGCCCGTCCTCTCCCGTCCCAATGAACGGATCCACGGAACGGTACGCTACGCTCGGCCCAGCAACAGGCTTGGACACAGGCTTGGCAGGCTGGGCAGCGGCCGCCGCAACGGCCACAATGAGGGAAAGAGTAAGGAGTCTCACGGCGATTCCTCCTCAACGTACCGCATTTCGGACCATCTACTCGCCAATCTCTCCGCCGCCCCAACGTGTAAGCTCAATTCAGCCCGAATCCTCGCTTCGCTATGAACCACCGCCTCTACTTCCCGCTCCTGCTCCTCCCCGCTCTCCTCCCCGCCGCCACCCACCTCTTCGTCAGCCCCACCGGCAACGACGCCCACCCCGGCACTCTCGCCAAGCCTCTGAAGACTCTCGCCCAAGCCCAGCAGGCCGCCCGGCACAACAACGGCCCCGTCACCATCCATCTCCGCGCCGGCATCTACTACCTTCCCTCCCCCCTCATCCTCACCCCAGCCGACTCGGGCACCACCTGGCAGGCCTACCCCAACGAAACCCCCGTCCTCAGCGGTGGCCGCCGCCTGCGCCTGCAATGGAAGCCCTACCGCGACGGCATCTTCCAGGCCCAGGTCCCGCCCGGTCTCGAATCAGACCAACTCTTCGTCAACGGCGAACGCCAGCACATGGCCCGCTACCCCAACTTCGATCCCGCCATCCGCCACTTCAACGGCTACGCCCCGGATGCCATCAGCCCCGCCCGCGCCGCCCGCTGGCACAATCCCCGCGGCGGCTTCATCCACGCTATGCACCGCCACGAATGGGGCGACTTCCACTACCTCATCACCGGCAAGGACGCCACCGGCAACCTCCTCTACGAGGGCGGCTGGCAGAACAACCGCCGCATGGGAATGCACGACAAATACCGCATGGTCGAAAACATCTTCGAAGAACTGGACGCCCCCGGCGAATGGTTCCTCAACTCCTCCACCCACACGCTCTACTTCTACCCGCCAAACGGCCTCAACCTCAAAACCGCCACTGTCGAGGCCGTCCGCCTCCGCTCCCTCATCGAACTCCGCGGCTCCTCTGCTCAACCCGTCCGCCGCGTCACTCTCCGCGGCCTCACCCTTCGCCATACTGCGCGAACCTTCATGGACAATCGCGAGCCCCTCCTCCGCAGCGATTGGACCATCTACCGCGGCGCCGCCCTCTTCCTCGAAGGCGCCGAAGACGCCACCATCGAAGACTGCCTCCTCGATCAGCCCGGCGGCAACGCCATCTTCGTCAACAACTACAACCGCCGCGTCACCATCCGCTCCTGCGAAATCGCCCGCGCCGGCGCAAACGCCATCGCCTTTGTCGGCGATCCCGGCGCCGTCCGCAACCCCCTCTTCGAATACGCTCAGCGCCAGTCCCTCAAAGACATCGATCGCACCCCCGGCCCCAAGACCCCCAACTACCCTGCCCAGTCCCTCGTCGAAGACTGCCTCATCTACCAGTCCGGCCGCGTCGAAAAGCAAACCGCCGGCGTCCACATCGCCATGGCCCAGGACATCACCGTCCGCCACTCCTCCATCTATGAACTCCCCCGCGCCGGCATCAACATCGGCGACGGCTGCTGGGGCGGCCACGTCATCGAGTTCTGCGACGTCTTCGACACCGTCCTCGAAACCGGAGACCACGGCTCCTTCAACTCCTGGGGCCGCGACCGCTACTGGTTCCTCAACGACGTCGACATGAACGCCATCTCCACCACCCCCGCCCTTCGCGATCTCCCCCTCCTCGACGCCGTCAAACCCACCATCCTCCGCAACAACCGCTGGCGCTGCGATCATGGCTGGGACATCGACCTCGACGACGGCTCCTCCAACTATGAAATCCTCAACAACCTCTGCCTCAACGGCGGCCTCAAGAACCGCGAAGGCTTCGCCCGCACCGTCGAGAACAACGTGATCGTCTCCAACTCCTTCCACCCCCACGTCTGGTTCCACTCGAGCGAAGACACCTTCCGCCGCAACATCGTATTCCTCCCCTACAAACCCATCCGCGTCGAGCGCCCCTGGGGCCGCGACGTCGACGCCAACCTCCTCCACACCCCCGGCGCCACCCCCTCCCCCGCCACCATCCTCCAATCTCAATCCGGCCGCGACGCCCACTCCCAAGCCGCCGACGCCCTCTTCATCAATCCCTCCGCCGGCGACTACCGCGTCCAGCCCAACTCCCCCGCCCTCGCCCTCGGCTTCGAGAACTTCCCCATGGATCAGTTCGGAGTCACCAGCCCCCGCCTCAAAGCCAAAGCGAAAACCCCAGTCCTCCCTGCCCCCAACACCACCTCCGCCACCCTCACCTCCACACGAGACCCCCGCATCATCACCTGGCGCGGCGCCCAGGTCCGCAACATCCTGGGCCTCGGCGAACTCTCCGCCGCCGGCCTCCCCGGCGAAACCGGCGTCCTCGTCCTCTCTCCAGCCCCACCCCTCCAACCCAACGACGTCATCGTCCAAGTCGGCAACAGCCCCATCGCCTCCATCAACGACCTCCCCCAAGCCAACGGCCCCATCACCGTCATCCGCAACCAGCAGCGCATCCAGTTCCCGTAAAATCACCGCATCACATTCCCCGCCTCCGCTACCGCCCCCTTCGCCTCCTCGCGAACCTCAATGGCCCGCTCCGCCTTCCGCAAATCGCTCCCCACCACCGCGATCGCCTGGCTCTTCCCCCCGCTCACCCGCAGAAAGCTCCTCCCCTCCACCGCCCGCAGTCCCCGCAGCAGCGCCTCCCCCACGTCGTTCAACCACACCGCCGGCTCCTCTCCGGCCGCCCGCTCCATCCCAAACCCATCCACTGTCAAATCCCGCACATCGTCCAACACCATCGCCGGCCGCAGGTCCTCACTCTCCCAATACGTCCGAACATCGCTCAGCGACAAACCCTCCACGTGCCGCCCATACAACCCATACGCCGGCAACTGCCCGAACATCCGCCCCTCCGGATACTTCTGAGGCAGCTCCGGCACATCCAGCCCACGCGGCTCGCGATTGCCCCCGCTCATCCCCAACCTCACGTTGCTCAGCGTCACCCGCTTCACCGCATACCCCGGCAGCCCCGTCACCGACGACGTCATCGAACAATCCCGCGCCACCACGTTCTCAATCGACACATTCTCAATCGACCCCGGCACCGCCGGCTCCAGCCCGCGCCCCCGGTTCCCCAGCCGCACGAAGATCGGCGCTTCCACTCCGTGCATTTCGATATTGGAAATCACCACCCCGTCAATCCGCGCCCCGTCCACCGATTCCAGCGAAATCCCCGAATTCGGCCGCCGCCCGTTCACCCTCGGACCCATCGTCACATTGCTCACCGCCACATGACGAAAATCCCCCGATGACTCCGTCCCGAACTTGAAGCAGCTCGCATCTGTCCGCAACACGCAGTTCGTCACCACCAGGTGCTCCACCGGCCTCCGCTGCTCCATCCCCATCGACGGGCTCGCCTTCGGGCAGATCGCGTCGTCGTGCGCGTCCACATAGCAGTTCGCAATCCGCACGTGGCTCGACGCATCCGGATCGATCCCATCGGCATAGCCGTTCAGCACCGTCACCCCGTCAATGTCCGCATAATCCACCCCCCACAGGCTAATCGAGTAATTCGGCGAATTCCGCACCGTGATCCCGCGAATCGTCACATGCTGGCACAGCTTCATCGCCACCGTCTTCGGTCCGCCCCGTTTCGTCCGGTTCCCGTCAATCACGCCCTCCCCCACAATCGCGATGTGATGCACGTTCTCCGCCGCCACCAGCGCGTAATGAAAGTACGTCGTCTCCTTGTCGCTCACCGATTGGAACGGCAGCGCCTCGTACGGATCGTAATCTCCATCGTCCGGGCTCCCCAGAACCACCGCGCCATTCTCCAGGTGCAGCGTCACATTACTCCGCAGGTGAATCGTCCCGCTCAAATACCGACCCGCCCCCACCACCACCGTCCCGCCGCCCACCTTCTCCGCCGCGTCCAGCGCCTTCTGGATCGCCGCCGTATCCTTCGTGAGCCCATCCCCCTTCGCCCCGAAACTCCGCACGTCGAAGCTCGCCCCAGCCAGCGGCAAAGCCGCCGCCAGCAGCCTCATCGTCATCCCAAGCATCTTCATCTGCCGTCCCTCCTGAGCCGTCTCGGATTCTATGCCCTCCGCCCCCTCTCTTGCATCTCCGTCCTTCTCTTTGACACGATGGTCCGCGCCCGGATCCATCCTATGCGTCTCTTTCTCCTCTCCCTCCTCGCCGCGCCCCTCTTCGCCCAGGCCCCCGAAAACGTCTACCGCACTGACCTCATCGCCTACCCCGACGCCTGGGCCTACCAGATCCGCGAAACCACCATCATCCTCACCACCGACGAGGAACTCGAAATCCTCGCCCGCGACCCCGACCGCGTCCTCAACCTCTCCACCGGCCTCACCCCCAACCTCCGCTCCCTCCGCCAGATCTGTGAACAGTCCCAGGCCCGCGGCATCCGCACCCTCAAGCTCTCCTTCGACCAGTTCTTCAAGCAATACCGCCCCGGCCAGGACTCCCCCCGCCGCCTCACCCCCGATACCGACGCCTACATCCAACACATCGCCGCCGTCAGCCGCTTCGCGGAAAAGTACGGCCTCGGCCTCGAACTCAGCCTCCTCACCCCGCTCGAAGTCGGCTCCGCCTACGCCCAATCCGCCGGCGAATCCGGCCAGTGGGTGCAATATCGCAAAGGCCTCCGCGATCCCCAAACCGGCGCCTTCCACGTCGATCTCTGGCGCCAGCTCCGCTGGGTCAACAACAAAGGGCCCGTCGATCTCCAGGCCACCGGCGTCCGCGTCTTCGCCTTCCGCGAAAAATCCATCCGCGGCACCCCTTACCGCGCCGTCAACCCCAAAGATATCGTCGAACTCAAAGCCAACATCCAGGTCGAAACCTACCCCAACCTCACCGTCAAAAGCGGCGACTACCGCGCCCAGCGCATCGCCGTCCACGGTGCGTCAACAGAGGCCCCCGGCCTCGACCGCGTCCTCGTCGTCCAGCAATACCGCACCCCCGAGATGGACTACTTCAGCCCCAAGGCCCTCCCCTTCCTCCAATCCCTCATCGATCGATACGCCGCCGCGGGAATCAAATTGAACGGCCTCTACTCCGACGAAATGCACATCCAGGGCGACTGGGTCTACTTCAACCACCACGACAACGGCCAGTTCACCCTTCGCTACCTCACCCCTCACCTCGCCGAAAAATACGCTGCCCGCTACGGCCCCGAGTATAAGGACTTCATGAAGTACCTCGTCTACTTCGCCTACGGCCAGGAAGACACCGCCTCCGATCTCTCCGCCCGCCAGGGCATCTCCCACGTCTTCGGCGATTCGCCCGAAGAGATCCGCCGCACCGCTCTCTTCCGCGCCCGCTACTACCACCTCCTCCAGGACTCCGTCGTCGACCTCTTCACCGCCGCCCGGCACTACGCCGAAATGAAGTTCGGCCACCGCCTCGACTCCCGCTACCACGCCACCTGGGCCCAAAGCCCCACCATCGACTATTGGGAAACCGGCCGCCAAAACCGCAACCAGGCCATGTATGAATACACCGCCAACTTCCTCTGGTCCAACACCGTCCACCAGGCCGCCACCGCCTGCTACGACTACTTCAAATGGGGCGACTTCCTCACCGGCAACGGCAACGACCACGCCGAAGGCGGCTGGCTCGATCGCAACTACTATGGCCTCGCCCTCGGCGCCTCCACCGGCTCCATCAACGAAGTCCCTTACTCCTACGCCGCCCACTGGGGCATGCCCGCCGAAGTCAATGCCCGCCGCACCGCCCTCGTCTCCGCCTACGGTACAGGCGGCCCGGCCTTCTATAGCGCCGTCCAGAACACCGAACACCGCGATATCGCCGTGCTCATGCTCTACCCCATCGACCTCGTTGCCGTCGAAGAGCGCTTCGGCAGTTGGATGACCCAATACGGCTACGCCAACTCCATCACCGCCGCAAAACTCCTGGAACTCGCCAAACTCCGCAATGGAGCCATCGAAATCGCCAACCGCCGCTACACCACATTGATCGCCACTTACGAACCCTTCCCCTCCACCAAACTCCTCGCCCTCATGCGCGACTTCGTCTCCGCCGGTGGCCGCCTCATCTGGTCCGGACCGCCCCCCCTCCTCACCGCCGAGGACTCCGACGCCCGCCAGCCCTGGCAGGACCTCTTCGCCGCCGACTACACCCCCACTCCCGCCGAAGGCCTCTTCGCCCCCGGCCTCCAGATCAACTTCGCCGGCCCCCTCGCCCAGGTCCAGCCCCAGATCGTCCTCACCGATCTCCTCCCCGATCACATCTACCCCGTCACTCCGCGCCCAGGCGCCACCACCGTCGCTCAGGCCAAGCAATGGATCGTCGGCACCCACCGCACCCTTCCGAACGGAGGCTCCGCCACCTACCTCGGCTACCGCCCCCGCGACGATCAATCCCGCAGCCTCGGCTACGAGACGCGCAACTGGTACGAGATCCTCGACGCCCTCGGAGCCTACCCCGGCGCCGATAACACCGAGCGCCTCTCCCGCACCACCAACTTCCTCGCCACCCGCTTCCCCAACGGAGCCGTCGCTATCGCCCCCCACCTCCGCTGGATGGAAGAGACCTGGCCCGGCGGCTTCTCCCGCGACCCCAAGGCTGACGCCCAGGCCATGCAGCAAAACCCGCCCCCGCCCGACACCCTCCACCTCACCAACTTCCAGGTCAACGGCCATACCGTCACCTACCACGGCGCCGGAGCCCTCTCGTTCCTCACCGGCGCCCAAGGCCAACTCGTGGCAGTCGCCGGCCGCAACGCCAATGAGATCACCATCGACGGCCGCCGCACCGTCTTCGCCGATCAGCCACTCGAAGAATTCGGCTGGGCCCCCGTCGCCCAATCCCGCCGCGTCCCTACCGGAGCCGTCGCCCAAATCTGGACCAAAGGCCAGGGCACCGTCCGCATCCCCGCCGCCACCCTCCCGCCCAACCCAATTTTGATCGCCGAAGGCCCCCAACCCGGCACCCGAGGCACCGAAGTCCCCGCAAAATCCGAATCCGGAGCCGTGGTCTTCAACCTAACCCCCAGCCTCTCCGGCCGCTGGATCTACGTTCTCCCCAAGTAATCAAAACAGGAGACGCTCCCTAACCCAAACGGACCCCGGCCAACGCGAGGTGGCCCTCCCTACAACTGCCCCACCGAATACCCCACCACCCCACCCCGCAACCCCAGCCTCATCCGTTCACTGATCACCGCCCCCCGGCGCACCCCAGCCAGCTCCATCCACCGGTGCAGCCGCACCAGATCCCCCGGCGTCGGCTCCGCCGCGATCGCCACCGGAACCGGCGCCGCCCCCTCGCTCTCCACTATCAACTGAATCTCGAACCCATTGGAGTCCCGCCAATACCGCAGCCCCGGCTCCACACCCTGGTGCCGCGAGTTCTCGTAGATCTCCCACACCGCCCGGCTCTCCATTCGATCGCTGCCCAGCACATGCAGCTTCGGGCTCCGCACCAGCCGCCGCCCGAAGTCCGCCTCGGAAGCCGGCAGCCGCAGCACCTGAAAGCAATCTTCCATCACGCGCAGCCACCGGCCCACCGTCGCGTGCGAGACCTCCGCCTCGTCCGCCAGCCCCTGTTGGTCCAGCACCGCCCCACTCCTGGCCAGCGCGCACTCATGAAAGCGCTCAAACCGGTCCAGGTCGCGCACCTGGATCATCGCCCGCACGTCTTTGTGGATCCAACTTCGGTCGGCCCCCGCCGGCTCCACGGGACGCCCCACTGCCGGCGGCGCAAAGTGCCCCAGCATCTCCAGCGACAGCGGCGGCCGGCCTGCCCGCTCCGCCTGCGTCGGCGCATACAGCTCAAACGTCTCGTACGGCAGCCGCAGCCGCCGCGAACTCACCAGCACCAGCGGCCGCTCGCCCGGCAACTGCTCCATCAGCTCCGGAGCCCGGTGCAGATCGTCCACAATCGCCGGCCCTCGCAGCTTCGCCCAGAACGCCGCCGGATTCGCCCGCGCCCGCGCCCGGTCCCGCGCGTCTTCCAGCGTCACAAACGTGTGCGCCGGAAACTCGCGCCGCGCCAGGACCGTCTTCCCGCTCCCGCGCGGACCCTGCAGCAGTACCGGCTCGCCGTGCAGCGACGCCCGGTGCAGCGGGATGGATAGAGTCCTCTGGTACATGCAAATCGCTCTTAGAAAAATGATATTCCATAACGACCTGCACCGGAAATGCTTCTACCCGCCCCGTTTCGTTGACCCGGGCTTCCCCGCCTTCCTAGCCTGAAATTACCCCTATGTCCCAGAAAATCGCTGCCCCCAAGGGCAAACTCGGCATCCTCATGCCCGGCATGGGCGCCGTCTCCACCACGTTCATGGCCGGCGTGCACGCCATTCGCAAAGGCCTCGGCGCTCCCATCGGCTCCCTCACCCAGCTCGGAGCCATCCGCCTCGGCAAGCGCACCGACAACCGCTCCCCCAAGATCAGCGAGTTCGTCCCCCTCGCCGGCCTCGACCAGCTCGTCTTCGGCGGCTGGGACATCTTCGAGGACAACGCCTACGAATCCGCCCTGAACGCTTCCGTTCTGGAGCCCACCCTCCTCTCCAAGGTCAAACCCCAGCTCGAAAAGGTCAAACCGATGCCGGCCGTCTTCGACAAGAAGTACGTCCGCCTCCTCGACGGCCCCAACGTCAAGTCCAAGGGCAACCTCATGGACAAGGCCCAGGCCCTCATGGATGACATCAGGACCTTCCGCAAAGCCAACTCCTGCGATCGCCTCGTCATGATCTGGACCGGCTCCACCGAGGTCTTCCACAAACCCGCCAAGGCGCACCAGACCCTCGAATCCTTCGAAAAGGCCCTCATCGCCAACGACTCCAACATCGCCCCCTCCCAGGTCTACGCCTACGCCGCCCTCATGTCAGGCGTGCCCTTCGCCAACGGCGCCCCTAACCTCACCCACGACATCCCCGCGCTCCTCAACCTCGCCCGCGACCGCGAACTCCCCGTCTGCGGCAAGGACTTCAAAACCGGCCAGACCCTCATGAAGACCCTCATCGCGCCCGGCCTCAAGGCGCGCATGCTCGGCTGCTCCGGCTGGTTTTCCACCAACATCCTCGGCAACCGCGACGGCGAAGTCCTCGAAGATCCCGGCTCCTTCAAGAGCAAGGAGGAAACCAAGCTCAGTGTCCTCGACACCATCCTCCAGCCTCAGCTCTACCCCATGCTCTACAAGGACCTCTACCACGCCGTGCGCATCAACTACTATCCCCCGCGCGGCGACGCCAAAGAGGGCTGGGACAACATCGATATCTTCGGCTGGCTCGGCTACCCCATGCAGATCAAAATCGATTTCCTCTGCCGGGACTCCATCCTCGCCGCCCCCCTCGTCCTCGACCTCGTCCTCTTCCTCGACCTCGCCCAGCGCGCCGGCATGAAGGGCATCCAGGAGTGGCTCAGCTTCTACTTCAAGGCCCCCATGACCGCCCCCGGCCTCTATGCCGAACACGACATCTTCATCCAGCTCATGAAACTCAAAAACACCCTTCGCTGGATGCGCGGTGAAGACCTCATCACCCACCTCGGCCTCGAATACTACGACTGATCGCTCCTTGAGCGCGATCGTCGAGCCGGATGGAGCGAAGGGGGGGCGTGTCACACCGCCCCCCCTCTTTTTGTCTACTCCAACATCGCCCGCAGCATCCAAGCCATCTTCTCGTGCTCCTGCACCAGGCCGGTGAAGAAGTCCGCTGCTTCCGCGCTCCCCCACTTCTCCTCCGCCGTCTCGATGCCCGTCCGTAGATTCCGGATCACCTCCTCATGGTCCTTCAGGAGGTTGCTGATCATCTCAGAGGCGCCTCGCGCCGTTTCCGTGTCCTCCTGCAGCCGCGCCTTTTCCAGAAATGCGCTCATCGATCCCAGCGCCGGCTCGCCCATGTATCGCGCGAACTCCGCAATCTCGTCGATCTTCTCCTCCAGCGCGCCATACTGCGCCTCGAAGAAGTTGTGCAGGTCGTGAAACTGCGGCCCCTTCACATTCCAGTGGTAGTTCTTCGTCTTCACACCCAGCACGAACTCATCGGCCAGCAGCGCGTTCATCATCTCCGCCACGCCCCGCCGCTGCTCAACGGTCAATCCGATCCGGATACTGTTCCTGGTCTCTTCTGACATCGCCTGCCTCCCTGGTTCTTTCTGCCGTCTCCGGCTTTCGTTCAACTGCTACAACTCTAGGATAAGGCCTGATTCAGGAGAAGCAAAATCGATTGATCCAATGAATATAATCGATATTAGCGATGAATCTCCAGGACCTCGCCTACTTCGCCGCCGTCGCGCGCTATCAACACTTCGGCCGCGCCGCCCAGGCCTGCCACATCGGCCAGCCCACCCTCAGCGCGCAGCTCCGCAAACTCGAAATCGAGCTCGGCGGATCCCTCTTCGAACGCACCAACCGCCGCGTCTCCATCACCCCGCTCGGTGAGCTCCTGCTGCCGCACGCCCGCCGCGCCCTCGAAGAGGTGCGCCTCCTCCAGACCGCCGCGCAGTCCGCGAGGGACCAGCTCGCCGGCCCCATTAAGCTCGGCGCCATCCCCACCATCGCCCCTTACCTCCTCCCTCGTATCCTCCCCGCGCTCAATAAATCCGCGCCCCGGCTCACAATCGACCTCTGGGAAGACCTCACCGCTCAACTCCTCGACCGCCTCCGCACGGGCCAACTCGACGCCGCCCTCCTCGCCACGCCCGTTCCCGATTCCGGCCTGACTGCCCTGCGCCTCTTCGACGATCCGTTCCTGGCCGCTCTCCCCGCCCGCCATCCTCTCGCCCAAAGCTCAGTGGTCCGCCAACAAAACCTCTTCCCCCATCTCCTCCTCCTCGCCGACGGCCACTGCCTCTCCGCGCAGGTCCGCTCCGCCTGCACCCACCGCGGCCAGGCCCCCGCCCGAAACGACTTCCGCGCCTCCAGCCTCGAAACCCTGGTCAACCTCGTAGCCGCCGGCTACGGTGCCACCCTCGTCCCCCATCTGGCCGCCAATTCCCTCAAATCGCGCACCATCGCCCTGCGCCCCCTGCAAAAGAGCGCCTCGCGCACTATCTATCTCGCCAGCCGCCCAACCTTCCCCCGGCCCAAGGCGCTTCAAGCCATCGCCCAAGCCGTCCTAAACTCTGTTCGCCCCTACTCCACCCCGTAGGTCACCACCACGTTCCCGCACCGGAACACCCGCTGCTCCAGCAGCCTCAACTCCGCCCGCGCCGAAAATACCGTCCGTCCCCCACCCAGTGCCACCGGGATAATCACGAACTGATACCGGTCCACCAGCCCCGCCGCCCCAAGCTGCGCCGCCACGTCTCCGCTGCCCAGAATCGTGATGTCCGGCCCAGCCTTCTTCTTCAGCGCCCACACCGCTTTCACCAAATCCCCCTTCACGAGCACACTGTTGTTCCACGTCGGCTCCAGCGTTCGCGACGCCACATATTTCCGCGCTGCGTTCATCCCTTTCGCCACCTCCGGCATCTGTGCCGCCGCCGTCGCTGTCGGCCAGAACCCGGCCATCATTTCGTAGGTCTTCCGCCCAAACAGCAGATCGCCCCCTGAACTCGCATTCCCGCTCACCCAGGCCCCAAACTCGGCATCTCCCCGGCTCGCATGGGCCCAGCTCATGTCCCCACAGCTATCCACGAAGTACCCATCTACCGAAATCGACTCAAACACCTGCAGCTTCCTCATCTGCTCTCCTCCTCTTCCGCGCACTCATTGAACCACCCCATCCCCGTCCGGCCAGCCACGGATCGAGCCCCCCTGTCTCCCGATGGCCAGAGTCAGCAACTGACTATTCATTAACATCCTTGCATCAAAATAACCGGACTGCTATATCAATTCTGTACACGAGAATGCCACAAGGTCCCGAATCCGATCTCATGGAGTGCCCTGGCTATGAAGCTCATTTCACTCTTTATGATCCTTTCCTCCGCCATGTTGGCCCAGGAATACCGCTCCACCATCACCGGCCACATCACAGATCCTTCCGGCGCCGGCATTCCCAATGCCAGGATCACCGCCGTCAAGCCCGACACCAACGCCCGCTACAACACCGTCACCGGACCCGAGGGCATCTACACCATTCCCCAACTGATGCCCGGCACCTACGAACTCACCGCCGAAGCCACCGGTTTCAAAACCTCCATGCAGTCCGGTGTCGAACTCGGCGCCAATGCCCGCCTCGCCGTCGATATCCAGCTCACCCTCGGCAGCTCCTCTGAGAAGGTCACCGTCACCGCCGACATCCCCACCCTGGTCACCGTCAGCGCCTCCGCCGGATCTTCCATCACCACCCGCGAGGTCGAAAACCTCCCCATCAACGGCCGCGCGCCCATGGACCTCGCCATCATGGCCTACGGCGTCATCAACACCGGCAACCGCGACCAGAACCGCCCCTACGAAAACTCCGGCTTCTCCAACATGGGTATGGGCGGCGCTGCCGCGGGCGCCAATGAGGTCCTTCTCGATGGCGTGCCCAACCTCGGCACTCTCGGCAACGCCACCACGCAGAACGACCGCCGCGCCGCCTTCTCGCCCCCCGTCGACGCCGTGGCCGAAGTCCGTGTCGACGTCCTCAACGTCGATGCCGCGTACGGCGGCTCCGGCGGCGGCACCGTCCAGCTCATCACCAAGGGCGGCACCAACGGCCTCCACGGCTCGCTCTCCGAATTCAACCAGACCTCCAACCTCACCGCCACCCCCTTCTTCACCAACGCCGCCGGCGGCAAGAAGACCAACTTCCGCCAGAACCAGTGGGGCGTTACCGCCGGTGGTCCCGTCATCCTGCCCAAGATCTTCAACGGCAAGGACAAGCTCTTCTGGTTCTTCACCTATGAAGGCCACAAGAACTCTGAACCCGCCCCCACTTACACCACCGTTCCAACCTCCGCCGAACGCCAGGGCGACTTCTCTGATCTCCTCAAGCTCGGCGCCAGCTACACCCTATACGATCCCTCCACCGCCGTCCTCTCCGGCTCCACCGTTACCCGGCAGGCCTTCCCCAACAACACCGTCCCCTCCACCCGCCTGAACGCCATCGCCAAGAACTACCTCAACTACATCGGCCTGCCCAACTTCGCCGGTAAGGCCGACGGCAGCAATAACTACTTCGCCGGCCTAACCACCAACAACAGCTACTCCTCCTTCTCCGGCCGCCTCGACGCCAATCTCTCCAACGCCAACAAGCTCACCCTCACCGGCCGCGAGAGCTTCTGGATCCAGAAGTCCGGCAACATCTTCGACAACATCGCCCTAGGCGAAAACGGCATGCGCAGCATCTACGGCGCTTCCGTCGACGACGTCCACACCTTCACGCCCACCACCGTTGCCAACCTCCGTGTCGGCTTCACCCGCTACCGGGCCTTCTACGAACAAAACAGCTTCGGCTACAACCCCACCGATCTCGGCTTCCCTTCCTACATCGCCTCCAGCGCCACCCAACTCCTCATGCCCGCCTGGACCTTCTCCGACGGCTTCCTCGTCGCCAGCCCGGCCACCAACCTCCACTACTCCGATCAGCCCTACAACACCTACCAGATCTTCGGTTCCGTCACCAAAATCGCCGGCCGCCACACCATCAAGGCCGGCGGCGAACACCGCATCCTCGACTTCTCCAACATCTCCTGGTCCGGCTCCACCGGCTCCTACACCTTTGACAACACCTGGGTGAAGGCCAACTCCACCGCCGCCGGCGCCCCCCTCGGCGGCTCCATGGCCGCCTTCCTCCTCGGCCTCCCCACCTCCGGCAACTACACCATCAACACGCCCTCCAAGAACGACTCCAACTACGACGTCCTCTTCCTCCAGGACGACTTCAAGATCCGCCGCAACCTCACCCTCAACCTCGGCCTGCGCTGGGAGTACAACAGCCCCACCGTCGAACGCTGGAACCGCATGGCCAACGGCTTCAACACCACCATCGACAATCAGGTCACCGCCGCCGCCCGCGCCGCCTACGCGAAAAACCCCATCCCCCAGATGCCCGTCAGCCAGTTCAATCCCGTCGGCGGCCTCACTTTCGCCACCAACGACGATCGCACCGCCACCGCCATGCCCAAGACCGCCTTCAGCCCCCGCGTCGGCGTCGCCTGGACCCCCGACGCCCTCAAAGGCCGCACCGTCCTGCGCGCCGGCGCCGGCATCTTCGACTACCTGATCGGTGTCCTGCAGCCGCAGCAGCCCGGCTTCACCTACACCAATACCTACGTCGCCACCAACAACAGCTACCTCACTCCCGCCACCACCCTCTCCAACCCCTTCCCCGGCGGACTCACCCAACCCCCCGGGGCAGCTCAGGGCATCAACACCAACCTCGGCCAGAGCGTCACCTATCTCAATCCCGAAATCGCCCGCCAATACAGCCTCCGCTGGACCCTCGATGTCCAGCAGCAGCTCGACAGGTACACCACCCTCGAGGTCGGCTACATCGGCAACCACTCCGTCCACCTCACCACCAACTACAACTGGGGTTCCCTTCCTGCTCAGTACCTCAGCAAGTCGCTCACCCGCGACAACGCCACCATCAGCGCCCTCGGAGCCCTCGTCACCAACCCCTTCGCCGTGCTCCTCCCCGGCACCACTCTGAACGGCGCCACCACCGCCACGTCCAATATCCTCCGGCCTTACCCCGAGTTCACCGGCGTCACCACCCAGAACCTCTCCAACGGCGGCTCCTACTTCCACCAGCTCGCCGTCAAGATCTCACGCCGCATGTCCCACGGCCTCCTGCTCAACGTCGACTACTCCCACTCCCGCCTCATGGAGGCAGTCGCCGTCCTCAACAACGGCGACCCCACCCTCGAAAAGCGCGTCTCCACCTACGATCGTCCAAATAACTTCGCCGTCTCCGGCCTCTACCAGCTCCCCTTCGGCAAAGGCAAAGCCTTCGGCTCTTCCGCCCCCGGCTGGGCCAACCAGTTCATCGGCGACTGGAGCATCAGCACCGCCTACACCTTCCACTCAGGCGCCCCGCTCGCCTGGGGCAACCTCATCTACTACGGCGGCGCGTTGAACTACAACTCCCGCAACGTCAACAGGTCCTTCGACACCACCCAGTTCAACACCGTCTCCGCGCAGCAGCTCTCCCAGAACTTCCGCTACTTCTCCTCCCAGTTCAACAACCTGCGCCTCGACGCCACCAACAACCTCAACCTCACCGTCACCAAGGATTTCCGGATCCGCGAATCCCTCCGCCTCCAGTTCCGCGGCGAGTCGTTCAACCTCTGCAACCACGCCCTCTTCGGTGGAGCCAACTTAACCGCCACCTCCAGCGCCTTCTCCACCATCACCAGCACCACCAACACGCCCAGGGTGATCCAGTTCGCCCTCCGCCTCCTCTTCTGATTTGGACCCTGCTACCCTAAGACCACCATGCTGGGCATTACCCCTTACCTCGGCTACAAAGGCAACTGCCGCGAAGCGATCGACTTCTACCAGTCGGCCCTCGGCGCGGAACTCCTCTTCCTCCAAACCGTCGGCGAATCCCCCATGCCCGAGATGGGCCCGGCCGAAAACGTCATGCACGCCTCCCTCAAAATCGGCGACTCCACCATCATGATGAGCGACGACATGCGCCCCGACGCCCCCGCCGCCGGCGGCAACATCAGCCTCGCACTCGGCCTCGACGATCCCGCCAAAGCCGCGCAGCTCTTCAACAACCTCGCCCAGGGCGGCATCGTCATCATGCCCCTCGCCAAAGCCTACTGGGCCGAAGCCTTCGGCATGCTTAAAGACAAGTTCGGCATCACCTGGATGCTCAACTGCGAAGCCCCCAAGTAAGCCCTCGCAACTTCTCCTGAGTCTCGGCCGGCGGACCGCCGGCCGGTTTGCGCTCCTTCGTCTGGCCAGATATGGCGTCTGGCCAGATATGGCGTCTGGTCAGAAGTAGAACTTCACGGCAAACTGGATGATCCGGCTCGCCACCGAGTTCTGGTTGAGATTGTAGAAACTCCCGTTCAATCCCACCGTCCTCGCCACGCACGCCGGGCTCAGCGCCCTCGTCGTCTGGGACAACTCCGCCGCGTTCGACGGGCAGCCATAGCCCCCCGTCCCCGGCCCCGGTAACGCCTGGATCGCCGTGTCCACCGGCACACCCCGGCTCTTCGCGATGATCGCATCCCACACTCCCGCCGCCGTCAGGTTCCGGTTGCGGTTCTCCACTCCAGCCACCGGCGCCTGGAACGGGATCGTCCCCGACAGCAGCGCGTTCTGGCTGCCCGCATTCAGCAGGCTCGTGTTGTTGATGTTCGATTCGAACACCCGGTGGTTCAGCACGTTGAAGAACTCCGCCCGCAGCTCGAAGTACCGCCGCGACTCCTTCCACGGCCTGATCCGCTTGAACACGCTCACATCCAGCGTCTGCACCCACGGCAGCCGCGCCACCGAGTAGTTCCGCGCCGCATTCCCGTACTTGCCCGGATCCGGCCACGCAAACGCCCGCGGATTCACATACGACGTGTACAGCGCCGTCTCCGGCGTCCAGTCCGGATTGATCAGCGAGACCCCCGGCACGATGTCCGGCCGGATCGCTCCGCCCGGCAGCCCCGTGTCCAGCGAGTTCGCCATCCCCAGCGTCGCCGTGATCGGATAGCCCGACCGCACCCGCCCCAGCCCCGAAAGCTGCCAGTCCCCCGCCAGCGCCGTCAACCACCCTCCCTGGTTCACCCACTTCTTCCCACGCCCCATCGGCAGATCCCAAAACGCCATCGCATTGTAGATGTGCGGCGTGTCCGTCGCCGACGGCGCCCGCTCGCTCCGGCTGTCGTACGGGTTCTGCGCCCGCGTCAGCGGCACCGCGAACGACGCGTTCGAAAACGAGTTATTGGGAATCGGGAACTTCACCCCGCCCGAGTTGTCGTCAATGCTGCGCGACCACGTGTAGTTGAACCGGAACTGCAGCCCCGCCGAAAACCGGCGCTCCACCTCCGCCGTCCACGCATGGTACGTCGAAGCCGAGTTCGTCGGATCCAGCAGGTAAATCGCCCCGGAATTGCGACCCGACATTCCCGGATACGGCATCGCCCCGGTGAATGGGTCCACCCGGTTCAGATTCTGCGGCGCACCGGTCAGGTGGGTTCCCCGGCTCCCTTGATACCCCGTCGTCAACACCGTCCGCGGCATGACCTCATACTGCAGCAGCAGCGAGTAGTTCTGGATCGTCGGCATCCGGAAGTTGCCGTCTCCCAATACGCCCACGCTCTGGTAGCGCACGTCCTGCCGGCTAAAGCCCGGCCGCGACGACAGCGGATCGCCTGCATCTCCAGGATGGATCTCCCCGCTCGCCGGCAGGTCGAACATCTTCGGATCCGACGCCAGCACCGGGTTGTTGTAGCCAAACTGCATCGGCACGTTGTTTTCGCTGCACCGCGCCAACCCGCACGTCGCCGAATTCGACGGCGGCTGATAGTCGTTCGCTCCAAGAATGTAGCTCAGCGCCCGGAACCCCGTGAACGTCTGCGAGCCGATGTTCGGAATCGGCTCCCGGTCGTTCCCCATCAACGTCCCGTGCGTGATCCCGTATCCGCCGCGCAGCACGAACTTCCTGGCGCTGTTCCATCCGAATCCGGGCGTCCACGCAAACCCGAAGCGCGGCTCGAACACGTTTTTCTGCGGCGGCGTCACATACCTCGACCGCCCCCCGAATCCGCTGTACTCGAATACCGGCGCCGTGTAGCCCGCGGGCGTCGACGTGTTCGGCAGATACAGGAACGGATTCAACTCCATCCGGCTCAGGTTCACCATCCCCTGCCGGTCGAACTTCTCCCACCTCGGCGACTGATACTGATACCGCAGCCCCACGTTCAAAGTCAGGGTCGGCCGCACCTTGAAATCGTTCTGCACATACCCGCCCAGGTTCTTCCACCGGTAGTAGTAGGGTATCGACAGGTTCTCCGTCTGCACCTGGTCCCACGACGGAACGCCCAGCAGGAATGACGCGAACTTGTCTCCGCCCAGTACCGTCCCCGAACAGTCCGGCAGCGTCCCGCCCACCGGCGTCGAACTGCAGTTCTTCTCCGCCGTGTAATTCGCGTCCCAACTGAAACGCCCGCCCGCCAGAGAGCCCACACCCAGGTTCGCCTGGTTCAACTCGAGATAAGATGCCGAAAATCCCAGCTTCAGCGTCCACCCGCCCCGCACCCACGAATAGTCGTCCGTCACCGAAAACGAATGCTCGCGGTTCTTCCCCACATCCTGCGGCGAATTGAACCCCGCCGACGCCATCGATGCACCCGACGTCGACCCGTTCACCGCCTTCAGCGCCCCGCCGTCGTAAAACCGCGCCATCCCATACCCCAGCAGATTCACCGCCCCGTCGCCCTTCCCACCCATCTGCAGGTACTCGCTCGTGTAATCCTTCGTCAGCAGCGGCTCCGGAAAGTTTCGCACGAAATCCCCAAACAGGTAGTTCGCCCGGAACTCGTTCACCTGCGACGCCCCGCTGCTCGTCGGGTTCGGCGTCCATGTCCATGTCGTCATGATCTGCCTCGACCGGTTCGCGTCCGAAATCAACCCGTGCTGGATCACGTCCCGCTCAAAGCGGTTGCCGAACTGCGGCTGCCACGTGTACCGCCCCGACAACTGGTGGTGGTCGTTGATCCGGTGGTCCAGCTTGAAACTGTACCGGTCGTCCGCATATTGCGTCTGCCGGAAGTAAATGTAGTTCGCCCCAAGCAGGTTCGCCACTTCGTTCGGATCCGTGATGTTCGCCTTCGGATAGAAATCCCTCAGAATCCGCGCCGTCACCGGATTCACGTACGACCGCCCCTGCCCGTCCACCAGTACACGCCCCCTCCGCGCCGGATTCGGATCGTTCGGGTTGAACAGCTCGAAAGCCGGCCCCGCGCTGCCTCCATACAGATACCGCGCGTTCGTCACCCCCGGCGCCGCGTTCGGGTTGAAGTTCGGGTTGTTGATCAGCGTCAGCGTCCCGTCCGCCTGCCGGTTAAACTGCCGGTACAGCAGCGCCGTCTGCTGCGTCGTGATCACCCCCTGCGCGTTCCGGAAGTACACCAGCGTGTTCGAAAAGTCCCCGTTGATCTCCGCCTCCGTCGGCATCCGCAGCGTCGTCGCGCTCTGCAGCGACGACAACTGCCGCGTCGGCTCGTACGACGCGAAGAAGAACGTCTTGTTCCGCCCGTCGTACACTTTCGGGATCACCACCGGCCCCCCCACCGTCGCCCCCAGTTGCTGCCGCCTCAACGGCGGCCGCGCGTCATAGTTCAAGGACGCCTGCCGCGCCGTCCCGAACGGGTTTGCCGTGAACGCCTTCTGCCGGTGGAACCAGTACGCCGACCCCCTCACCTCGTTCGTCCCCGACTTCGTCGTCTGCTGCACAATCGCCCCCGCCTGCGCGAACTGCGCCGAATAGTTCGCCTGCTGCACCGAAAACTCCTGGATCGTGTCCGGCGTGAACGAAATCGACATCCGCGACAACGCCAGCGACGTCACGTTTGCCCCGTCCGCCAGAAACTGCGTCGAGCCCGCGCGCCCCCCGTTGATCGACAACTCCCGCCCCGGCGTCGGGTCGTTCGTGTACGTCTCTGAAATCTCCGTCCCCGCGTTGCCCGAGGCCCCGGGCAGCATCAGCGCCAACTCGATCGTGTTCCGCCCGTTCAGCGGCGCTTCCACGATCGTCCTCGAATCCACCGTGTTCGTCACCGCCCCCGTGTACGTCTGCAACAGCGGCGCCTCCGCGCTCACGTCCACAGTCGTCGTCACCTCCCCCGGCTTCAACACCACATCCACCGTCTGCAGCTTCGCCGTGTCCACCTTCACCTGCCGCACCATCGTCTTCTGAAATCCCGCCGCCTCCACCGTGATGTCATACGTTACCGGCCGCAGCGCTGGCGCTGAGTACGTCCCGTCGTCTCCCGTCCGCAAACTCGTCCGCGCATTCGTCCCAGCATCCACAATCTCAACCTTCGCGCTCGGCACCACCGCCCCCGACGGGTCAGTCACCGTTCCCCGGATCGCCCCGAAGTTCGACTGCCCCCACACCACACTCGCGCCCGCCATCTGCAGCACCGCGGCCATTGCGCCTACGTGGATCAACCCTTTTGCCGTCATGTGTAGACTCCTGAAAAGCTTGCTTACCCGTCAAGTCTGCGCTGCCCGGCCACCTCCCTCCAAGGTACGGAACGGTTAAGCGCCCGGCTCCCCGTCCCCCCTCACAACCAATTGAAAAATAATTGTTTTCCACCTCTTAACCCCTCGTTAAACGGCTGTGCTATGCTCAATTCGGCTGTCGATCCATGAGCGATTTGCATCTGCACCCCACGCCCCGCTCCGCCGACGCCCTCAAACACCCCGGCGCTGCCCGCCTCCTCCTCGACGAACTCCACCGCATCCTCCTCAGCCCCTCCTTCCGCACCAGCAAACGCAGCCAGCGCTTCCTCAAATACGTCGTCGAGAGATCAGTCGAAGGCAGACTCGAAGACCTCAAGGAACGCACCATCGGCGTCGCCGTCTTCGATAAGTCCCCCTCCTACGACACCGGCGAGGACGCCACCGTCCGCGTCGCCGCCAACGAGGTCCGCAAACGACTCGCCCAATACCACCTCGATTCCCCCAACCCTTCCGGCGTCCGCATCGAACTCGCCCCCGGCTCCTACATCGCGGACTTCCACCTCCCCCCGGACTCCCTGCCCGCCACCCCGGCCACCTCCTCGCCCCGCCGCCGCTGGCTCTGGCTCCTCCCCGCCCTCCTCCTCGCCGCCGCCGCCTCCATCCTCATCCTCCTCCCCAAACCCTCCTCCCCCTTCGACGACTTCTGGCGCCCCGCCCTCACCTCCGAACGCCCCGTCCTTGTCTGCATGGCCCACCCCGTCCTCTTCGAAGTCTCCAATCGCCTCCGCGACGACTACAAATCCCGCGGCTACAACGAGCGGCCCGAAACCAACGAGCCCGGCCCGCCCCTCCCCCTCAGTCTCTTCCCCAGAGATATCGTCCTTACCGAACAGTACGTCGGCGGCGGCGATGCCCACGCCGCCAGCCTCTTCTCCGGCCTCCTCAGCCGCATGAACAAACCCATCGACCTCCGCATCGGCAACGACGTCTCCTTCTCCGACCTCCGCTCCTCCCCCGCCATCCTCATCGGCGCCTACTCCAACCGCTGGACCATGCAGTCCAATACCGAGTACCGCTTCGGCTTCGGCCCCCACTCCGTCGTCGATCGCGACCCCGGCGGCAAAGAGTGGAAACTCACTCGCATCACCCCCGACTACCGCACCCCCGAAGACTACGCCATCGTCTCCCGCATTCTCCAGTCCTACAGCGGCTCCGTGCTCATTACCGCCGCCGGCACCACCAACTTCGGCACACACTCCGCCGCCGAATTCCTCACCAACCCCGCCTACCTCAACGCCGCCCTCGCCTCCGCCCCCTCAGGCTGGCAGAAACGCAACCTCCAGATCGTCCTCCACTGCAACGTGATCGGATCCGTCCCCGGCCCCCCACAGGTCGTCGCCACACATTTCTGGTAACCCCCGCGCGGCGGTATACTCGCCCCATGCGCGCACTGCTCCCCCTCGCCCTCACCACCCTCTCCCTCGCCGCCCTCTCCCTCCCCGCCCAACAAGGCTTCTCCCCCGACCGCCTCGCCCGCCTCCACCAATCCCTCGAACTCAAAACCAAAGCCAACCAGCCCCCCGGCGCCATCTCCCTCATCCTCCGCAACGGCAAAGTCGTCGACTTCCAGGCCTTCGGCCGCCGCGACCTCGAAGCCAATCTCCCCATGGAAAAGGACACCATCTGCCGCGTCTACTCCATGACTAAGCCCATCACTTCCGTCGCCATCATGATGCTCGTCGAGGAAGGCAAACTCACCCTCTCTGACCGCGTCGACAAATTCATCCCCGAATTCAAAGACCTCAAAGTCTACACCGGCGGCACCGCCGACAAACCCGAACTCGCCGCCCCCGCCCGCCCCATGACCGTCAAGCACCTCCTCACCCACACCTCCGGGCTCACCTACGGATGGGGCAATGACAACGTCTCCACTCTCTACACCCGCGCCAAAATCTTCGAAGTCGACTCTCTCAAAGCCTTCATCGACCGCGTCGCCAAACTCCCCCTCCAATCCAACCCCGGCGACAAGTACGAATACTCCATCTCCATCGACGTCCTCGGCTACCTCGTTCAGGTCGTCTCCGGCCAGTCCTTCGATCAGTTCGTCCAGCAGCGCATCCTCGATCCCCTCAAGATGGCCGACACCCACTTCACCCTCCCCGATTCCAAGCGCCCACGCCTCGCCAAAATCTACACGCTCAAAGACGGCAAACCCGCCCCACAGAACGGCCTCGAAGCCAAAGGCGTCCCCTTCGGCGGCATGGGCCTCTTCTCCACCATCTCCGACTACGCCCGCTTCGCCCAGATGCTCGCCAATAACGGCCAACTCGACGGTGCCCGCCTCCTCTCCCGCAAGACCGTCGACCTCATGATGCTCAACCACCTCACCGGCCTCGCCCGCCCCACCACCGGCGGCGACGACTCCGATGGCTTCGGCCTCGGTGGCTCCGTCCGCATCGCCCCCGAAAAGTCCGGCCGCCCCGGCTCCCCCGGCCTCTTCGGCTGGGACGGCGCCGCCTCCACCCGCTTCCGCGTCGACCGCAAAGAGAACCTCGTTTATCTCCTTTTCACCCAGTGGATGCCCTTCGACTCCCCGCTCCTCAACCTCTACGAAACCCTCGTCTACCAGGCCATCGTCGACTGATTCGTGCGCCCCGGCCGTCACGCCGGGGCCACACCGCCACCTGGACTCATCTCACCCGCCAACTCATACACATACGCCTCCACCGCCTCGCCCTCCGCCAGCGCCACACGCACCGCCACCCGCCGGTACCCCGGCCCTTCAAACTCGTCCAGTCGCGCCCAATGCTCCGGTAGATCCCCTGACTCGAACACCTGCACCGCCACCTCTCCACCCGCTTCATCCAGCACCAGGCCCGGAAACCCAATCCATTGCCCCCACCCCGCCTCATACCTCCGGCCGCGCACGCTCCCCCGCATCCAACGTCCCTTCATCCCCGCCAGTTGATGATGGTTCACCTCTCCCGGGGCCAACGACCCATATACCGCCAGCCGCGTCTCCAGCCCATGCTCCAATCCAGCCATCCTGCAAAGCCTCCTCTCTGCATCTCCCCTCACTCTACCCGGAACAGCATCCCCATCCCCGGCCCCAGCCAGCTCATCTCCGCGCGCATCCCCTCCTCCTGCCCCGTGTAGTTGTTCACCCGCAGCATCTTCTTCCCCTCTGCCGCAAGCTCCACTCGAAACATGAAACTCGCCGTCAGGCTCTTGTTCACGATCATGAAATACGGCCGCCCCGCCCCATCGGCGAACTCCCCAATCACAAACCGGTCCTTGCCCTTCCCCGACGTCGCCACGCTCCGCAGCAGTGCGCTCCCTCCAAACGGAGCCGCCCCGCTCACCCCGTACACCCCAGTGCTCTTCAGCTTCACCAGCACTGGAGCCAGCGCATGCAACTCCAGGTTCACCCGCCGCAGCGCATCCCACGTTGCCGTCCGGTTTCCGAAGGGATCGATCGCCGCCGCCCGGTAATTCCCGATCATCGGAGTGTTGTACGTGAAGTACTCGATCCCCCGCCCCCCATACGCCAACGTCGCATACACCTGCAGGCGCAGCGACGCGTCGGTCGGTTCCATGAAATGAAAATGCGCATTCGCCAGCACGCAATTCCAGAACGGAATCCCCGCCTCCATCGACACTTTCCTCACGCTGTCCAGATTCTCGAAGAACCGCTCCTGCAACTCCCCGTCCACCAGCGCATAGTGGTCGTAGCTCAGGAACGGCGGCCGCAGCACCTTCATCGCGCTTTCCAGATAACCCGCATAATCCGCCGTCCCCATCTGCTTCGGAATCGCGAAATTCGGCAATAGATTCACATAAGGCCACGCCCCCGCATCCAGTTCACGCACCACCTGCCCCACCCGCGCCAACCCCGGCATCAGCTCCGCCGACGGTTCATCCGACAGATACACGCCCAGCACCGCTTCGTTCCCCTGCACCGCCCCCATCACCTCTTTCACCCGCGCCCGCAACTCATCCTCCCCCGGCAGCTTCTTCCAATCCAACCCTGTCACCCGCTTGTCCCGCACAAAGCAGCTCAGCCCGGCCGCCCGCACCTCCCCCGCGCTCTCCACCCCGCAAAACCCCGCCACATTGAACCCCGCCTCCCTCATCTCAGCCAGCCGCTCCGCCGTCCCCGGCACAGCCCCCCAACCCATAATCGGAAACACGCGCGCTTCCACGCGCGCCGGAGGCCCCGGTACTTGCCCCAACGCCATCCAAGCCATCACAAAACTCAATACACAGGGAATTCGCATCACCATTCTTCTCCAATCCAGCATATCGCCTCAGAATTATTTCTCTCACCCCGCCAACCACGCGCGGCGATGTGGCCCCGCTCCTCACGCGCCGGCCCCACTCTGAAGGTCAGGCCGGGGCATACAACAGCCACTCCCGCCGCCTCTCCGCAAACTCCTCCACTTCCGCCGCCCACGAATCGGCCATCGCCCGAACCGCCAGCCCACTTTCCACCTGCTCCCGTAGCCGCGCGCTCCCGCTCAAAATGTCGATCGGCATCCGGTCGTACACATACTCGAACGGAGGCTCCCGCCACGCAAACCGCTCGCCCCCCAGCGCAAACGCCGCCGCCAGGACTGCCGCTCCCGCCACACAAGGCTCAAACCGCTCCCGATCCATCACGTGGACCTGCGCCCCTCCGCACAGCTTCCCCGCCCACTTGTCGAACGTTGGCCGGAACCACACTGGCCGGAACCGCGCCCCCGCCACCCCGCACGCATTCAACCGCGCCGCAAACTCCTCCGCGTCCAGGTACGGCGCCCCGATGATCTCAAACGGCCGCGTCGTCCCCCGGCCCTCGCTCAGGTTCGTCCCCTCCGCCAGCACCGTCCCCGGATACACCGCCGCCGTCTCCAGAGTCGGCAGGTTCGGCGACGCCATCACCCACGGCAGCCCCGTCCCGTCGAACCACATCCCCCGGCTCCATCCGGCACACGGCGCCACCGTCAGATCCACATCGATCCCCCGCTCCGCCCGCATCATCCGTGCCAACTCCCCCATCGTCAACCCATGCCGCATCGGCAACGAGTGCAGGCCAACGAACGACTCAAACCCGCTCTCCAGGCACGGCCCCTCCACTCGCACTCCGCCAATCGGATTAGGCCGGTCCAGCACCACAAACGGCAGCCCCGCCCGCCCGCAAGCCTCCATCGCCAGCAGCATCGTCCACACAAACGTGTACGGCCGCGCCCCCACATCCGGCAGATCGCACACCAACACATCCAATCCCGCGAGCGACGCCGCGTCCGGCTGCCGCCGCGCCCCATACAGGCTGTACACCGGCACCCCCAGCCGCGCATCGAACGCATCAGCCGTCTCAATCATGTTGTCCTGAACATCCGCACGAGCCCCATGCTGCGGCCCGAACAGCGCCGCCAGCCGCACCTCCGAAGCCCCCGCAAACCGCGCCGCCGAATGCACCAACTGGCCATCCACCGAAGCCGGATTTGCCAGCAACCCCACCCTCGCCCCGCGAAACCGCTCCACCCCCTCCCGCAGAAACACCTCAACGCCGGCTTCGCATCTCATACCTGCCACTGGCCTCCCGCACTGTCACAGATACCACGTTCCCGCACCCATCGCGCCCTTCATAAACTGCCAGGGCATCCACCCCAATCCAGCCTGTGATCTTTGCCGCCAATCCCAGCCAGCCTGTCGCCCCACTTTCCCTGCGCCCCCCACACTCCGCCCTGAGCAATCCCGGCGTACAATGAGGACCGTGGAATCCGGCGCTGCCGTTTCCGATCCGGCGCGGTCCTCGCCCGCTCAGGTGCGCGCGGGAGTTCCCTCTCCCCCAAACTCAATCTTGCTCCTCCCACGCAACCGCGGCAGCCGGCCGCCCCAGGCAGTCACGCCGGGGAGAAGGAGGTGGAAAATGCACGGCACGGCCTTTCGAACTGCAATCCTAGGCGGACTCCTCGCTCTGCTGGTCTGCCCATCCGGCGCTCAGACAGCGCCATCCAAAGCTCCATGGAATGGAACGATCACCGCGACCACCCAGTCCTCCGATCCGGGCTTCAGTTTCGCCGGCACCATGGACTGCAAGCTGTCGGGCACGTCTGCCCGGTGTACCTATAACTCCACCACGAAGTCTTCGGGCAAAGACTCCTACGTCATCACGGAGTCTGCCACTCAGGAGCATCTGCAGGTCACCATCACCCCCGGAAAGAGTGAGTGGAAGATGCACGTGGCCGCCTTCATCAGCAAAGGCACAAAGACCATCACGGCCAACGGCAACTCGATGAGCGGTGGCGATGTCAACATCCAGGCCCCCAATTGGGAGGTCCCGATCCCAGTCCCGCGTGACCCCAACAGGCTGATGGGCTCCTGGAAGAATCCTTCAGGCGACACCATCAAGTGGGAGCTCGCCCGATAGACCGCGCCGCTTCTGGGCTTCCAATCTCATTACCGGCCAGATCCCCCCTACTTCCGCAGGATCTTGTCCAGCGCCTTCCCCTTAGCCAGCTCATCCACCAGCTTGTCCAAATATCGGATCTTCTGCATCAGCGGATCTTCGATCTCCTCCACCCGGTAGCCGCAGATCACACCCGTGATCTTCGAAACGTTCGGGTTCAGCCGCGGAGCCTGAGCGAAAAAGCTCTCGAAATTCACCTTCTTTTCGATCACCTGCTGCAGCGCCCGCTCATCGTAGCCCGTCAGCCACTCGATGACGGCGTGCAACTCCGCTTTCGTCCGCCCCTTCTTTTCCACCTTGGCGACATAGTGCGGGTACACGCCCGCAAACGCCATTTTGAATACCCTGCTGTCGTCCATAGCCATGTCTCTCCTCAAAGCTTACCCCGGTCCGCTCAAAACGCGGCACCGGCTCCATGCCTCACAGCGCCAGCGGCGGATCGAACGGTTCCAGCTCCTTCCGGATGTCGCCGCTCTGCATCGCTCGCTTCCCCAGCGCGTCGATCGCCCCCTGAATCTGCCCCCGCGTACCCTCATACAATCTCGCCGGCCCCCCGCACAGAGAGTTCAGCCCCGCCGCCAGCTTCTCCACCTGGCTCTGGCACACCTCCTCGATCGGCCCATCGCGCGTCGGAAAGTGGCGGTACTACGTCCCCGGCCTCAACACCACCCTCAATCTCTTCTCCCCCATCCGCCTTAACGCGAGGCCCTCTATTTCCCTCAAAATCGGATTTACCTCTCCTCAACACACAAAGAATTCCCCACTCTTCTGCTGCCGGAACATCAAGTCACCGCCGCCGCCCCTGCGCATCGGGTAAAAAATAGCAGCCCCTAAGGTGTTCGAAAATCAGCAATTGTCTGTATACTCATCTCATGCTGGGATGCCTGGAGAGAGATCAATTTCCGGATAATTCCACGCCCACTCTCCCTTCCAATCCGGACACCCGTCCGCTCGAGGATGCAATGGGCACGCATGATCTGAAAGCCGGGATCTGCCGCACGCCCTGGCGGCATCCACTCGGAGCAAAGGAGCGACAGAATGCCTGAATCTACCCCCACCAATCAAACCAAGTACGTGCGCGTACTGGCGAGCGACCAGGAAGCCCGCGCAAAGTTCCTCGCTAACCCCGATGCCGCAGCCAAAGCGGCAGGCATCACTCTCGACCCGGAGTTCTCCAAGCTCCTCAAGAGCGAACTGGTGGCCCTGGAAAAGGACGCCATCAAGGTGAACTTCCGGAACCCCTACATCGACATCCACAAGGTGCCGGGCTTCAAGACCGCCGGCCCCGCCGGCCGCCCGGGCACCGTCATGAACGCCGCCGCCGTCGCCGCCGGCGCCGCTGTCGTCTCGGCCGCGGCAGCCGTCGTCTCGGCCGTCTGCGCCACCTATCAGGCCACTAAATGGCGCGGCCCCTCCGTCATCGCCGGCCCGCAGATCCGCACTCGCGGCGGCATCCGCTAACACGCCGCTCATCCCCATCCGCGGCCGTGGGCTCTCCCCCCGGCCGCGGCGTTTCACAGAGCCCCCGCTCCGCGCGCCGTCGCGTCGCACAGTCCTGCTTGTCTCTCGAATCCCTGGAGGTGTTTCTTGGAATATCTGCGCCATAATCCATCTATTTATGAGGAGGATCAGCTCGACGCCCTCAACGACGCCATGCAATTGGGCTCCCTCATGCCCGTCACTTACCAGGGCCTCGTTGTCGAAAATACCTCCGCCTGCAACGCCAAGTGCCGCATGTGCTACCAGGCCGCCGGCCCCACCGGCTCCGATATCCTCGGCAAAGCCTCCCTCTCCCCTGAACAGGTCGAAACCGTCCTCGCCGACGCCCTCCGCATTCCCTCCCTCGCCCGCCGCTTCCACCTCGCCGGCGGCGAAGCCTTCCTCCGCCCCGCCGATTGCTTCCGCCTCTTCCGCGCCGCCCGCTCCCTCGGCTACGAAGACATCACCACCACCACCAACGCCTATTGGGCCTACACCCCCATCCGCGCCGCCGCCGTCTGCGAGGAGGCACGCGACGCCGGCCTCCGCCGCATGGAGATCAGTTGGGACTTCTGGCACCTCGATCACATCCGCGCCGATTGCGTCTCCAATGCCCTCGAAGCCGGCGCTCGCTTCGGCATCTCCACCGTCCTCCGCATCCTCACCACCCAATCCCACTCCATCGCCGAGGCCCTCTCCCACCTCCGCCCCGAGGCCCTCGAACTCGCCACCGAAATCCAGTCCTGCCCCGTCTTCCCCACCGGCCGCGCCGCCTCTGAAATCCCTCCCGACGACATCTTCTACGGCCAGGACCTCGGCGGCAACTGCCACGCCATCCTCCACCTCACCATCAACGCCCGCGGCAACGTCTACCCCTGTTGCGCCGGAGCCGACCAGACCCAGGGCCTCTCCTTCGGCAACATCCACCACGAATCCATCTCCACCATCGCCGCCCGCATGAACTCCTCCCGCCTCCTGCGTACCCTCGTCTTCTTCGGCGTCGGCGCCCTGGAGCCCATCCTTCGCGAACGCGGCGTCCAACTCGGTGACCGCTTCAGCAACATCTGCCATCTCTGCTGGGAGATCTTCTCCCGCCCCGAACGCGCCGCCATCGTTCACCAGTTCTTCCGCGAGCAGGAGCTCCAGGAAGCCCAGCGCCTCGAACAGCTCCTCCCCATCCTCCAAAGCGCCCAGGAGAGTTGATCCATGACCCGGCAAATCCTCCACCTCTTCCGCTCCGCCGTCGTCCTCTCCGACGATGCGCCCCCGCCCGCCCTCCTCCACTGGCTGCCCCGCTGGGACGCCCACATCAAGCACCACCTCGGCATCCTCGACGGCGAGAACCTCCACGCCCTCTACGGCCGCGCCCTCACCCTGCTAGCTCCCTCCCTCCGTCCCTGCGACGACACTCTCTCCGCCCTCGGCCCCCTCGCCCGCGAACTCGGCCTCTCCGTCGCCGTCAACCTCTCCCTCGCCGAAGCCCTCTCCCCAGAGTTCGACACGCTCGCTCTCCTCTCCCGATCCATGGTCGGCACCGTCTATCTCGACGCCCGCCAGGCCCCTCCCTCCGTCCCCTCCGCCGATGTCCTCCACCTCGTCCGGAACCTCCGCTCCTCCGGCGTCAACCCCGCCCTCGTCGGCCCCGTCGCCCGATGGCAAGCCTTCGGACTCCTCGACGAACCCTTCCTCAACGCCGGCACCGTCCACTTCGCCCCCGCCGGCCGCGCCGCCCTCTCCTCCCTCCTCGCCTCCGGCCCCAGTCCCTTCGAAATCCGCAACTCCTTCGACCCCTGCAAGGAGCGCTTCGCCGTCTTCGTCGCCCCCGACGGCAACCTCTATCCCTGCCACGGCCTCGTCGGTGTCCACCCCTTCCGCATCGGCTCCCTCGACGCCGATCTCCCCCTCCACATCACGCCCTACCAACAGGACCTCCTCACCTCCTGGGCCGCCGCCGGCCCCGGCTGCGTCGGCTGCGTCGAGCCCGATCCCGACTCCCCCCTCCCCCTCCTCTGCGAACTCCACAAAGCCGAACTCCTCGCCTCTTCGCACCCCAACTCTCATGCCGGCCACCAACCCCTGCGCGCACTCTAGCCCGGCCGCCGTCCGCCGGCAGGTATCCGAGTTCTACTCGCGCTACCCCTATCCCCCGCCGGCCATCGTCACACGCTACCAGCGCCCCACTTTCGCTCTGGACCGCCTCAACCTCCGCCTCGCCGCCGCCGGCCGTCCGCCCCTGCCGCCCAACCTCCGCATCTGGGCTCCAGGCGGCGGCACCACACTCCCCGTTCAGCTCGCCCTCCACTTCCCCTCCGCCTCCATCCTCGCCACCGACATCTGCGCCCGCTCCCTCGAAATCGCCGCCAAACTCGCCCGCTCTCTCCACCTCACCAACCTCAAATTCCGCCAGGAAGACCTCCTCGACAGCACCTGCCGCAACCAGTTCCACCTCATCGATTGCGCCGGCGTTCTCAACCACGTCGCCCAGCCCCTCCAGGGCTTTCGCGCCATCCGCCGCGCCCTCCACCCCTCCGGCGTCGCCAACCTCTGGGTCTACAACACCCGCCAGCGCTGGCTCAGCGACGCCTGGCAATCCGCCCTCACCCTCCTCGGCGCCACTCAAACCAAAGACCGCTGGACCCTCGCCCGGCACCTCGTCGACTTCGCCCGCCGCCAACCCCACTGGCGCCGCACCCGCGAGGCCCTCGGCGCCATCCACCCCTCCATCGATCCCGTCAATACCGCCGACGCCCTCATTCACCCCCGCGAAATCTCCTTCTCTCTCGCCCAACTCTGGACCCTCCTCACCCGCTCCGGCCTCCACTTCCTCGCCTGGCGCGAAGACCAGACCTGGGACCCGCTCACCGCCGCGGGCCTCCCCGCCCCGCTGCGCGCCCGCATCGCCGCGCTTCCCCCTCTCGAACGCTTCCAGCTCACCGAAGCCCTCGCCGAAGAAGACGCCCCCTATTTCGACCTCTTTGCCGTCCGCGCCGGTCAGCCACTCACCACCACCTCCGCTCTTCCCGAATCCTGGCGCCCCGCCTTCAACTCCTCCATCGAGTTCATCAACCTCCGCGGCGCCCGCGCCGTCTCCAGCCACCACATGAACGTCCTTCGTCGCACGCAGGACTCTTGGTCCGCCTACCAGATCGGCGACGCCCGCGAAAAATCGGGCCTCTGGCTCCCCCTCACCCCGCACCAGGCCCGCCTCCTCGAACTCGCCGACGGAACCCGCACCACCACCGATCTCCTCCAGCAGTTTCCTGCCGCACCTCGGCGCGCCCTCTCCGCCTTCCTCCACCGCGCCGCCTCTTCCCCCATTGCCCTACTGGCCTGACCCCCGCACCCACCGGTCCAGCAAACAAGGGCTTCAATCGTGCCGCAATGCCACCAGCGGGTCGATTTTCGATGCCCGCCGCGCCGGCGCCCAGCCCGCCAGAATCGCCGCGCTCAACAGCACGCCCCCTGCCAGCGCCAGCATCGCCGGATCGTTCGTCTCCGTCCCGAACAACAACGACTTCACCAGCTTCGACCCCATCAGCGCCGCCGGCACGCTGATCGCCAGCCCCACCGCCGCCAGCCCCAACACCTGCTTCAGCACCATCCACACCACCGTCCCTCGCGGCGCCCCCAGCGCCATCCGCAGCCCCATCTCGCTCACCTGCCGCGCCACGCTATACGACATCGTCCCGTACAGCCCCACACACGCCGTCAGCAGCGCCAGCACCGCAAATCCCGTACACAGCCGCGCAAACGTGATCTCCCGGCTGATCGTCCGGTCGATCTCCGCCGCCTGCGTCACCACGTTCGTCACCGGGATCCGCTCATCCGCCTCCCGCACTATCGCCCGCACGCTCTCCACATACCGCAGCGGATCCCCCGCCGTGCGCAGCGCGTACGTCACCCGCTCCGGCGTGAACTGGCTCGCCGCCACGAATACCGTCATCGGGCTGCCCTCGCTTTTCAAACCCCCATACCGCAGGTTCGCCGACACCCCGATAATCTCCAACTCGCGCTTCTCCTCAGGCAGCGTGATTCGCCGCCCCACCGCACTCTCGCTCCCAAAGTAGGTCCGCGCCAGCCGCTCGCTGATCACCGCCACCGGCCTCGAACCCGCTTCGTCCCGGTCGTCGATCTCCCGCCCGGCCAGAAGCGGAATCTGCATCGTCGTCAGGAAACGCGCCCCCGTCGCCATCACCCGTGCGTCCTTCACCGTCGCCGCCCCAATCTTCATCGGACCCTGCACCGCCGGCCCCGAGAAGCCCGCATTCACCAGCGCCGCTTGCGACAGCGTCGCGCTCCTCACCCCAGGCATCGCTTCGAAACGCTGGCGCAGCGCCCCATAGAAAACCGCCATCTCCGGATCCTGGTGCCCTGCCTGCCGCGCGTTCATCGAAAACAACAGAATGTTCTCGCGCGCATAGCCCAGCTCCACCGAGTGCAGCCTGTCCAGTGTCCGCACGAACAGCCCCGCGGCCACCACAATCAGAAACGACATCGCGATCTGAACCACCACCAGAACACTCTGCGTTCGCCGGCTCGCCCCTCCGCCCCGCCCGCTCTTGATCGCCGGCATCACGTTCGGATTCGTCGACTGGATCGCCGGAACCAGCCCGAACAACAATCCGCAAACCACCGCAAGCCCCGCCGTCACCCCCAGCACGTGCCAGTTCAACTCCGCGTGCAGCGTGAAGTTCTCCTGCCCTCTCGAAAACAGATACGTCAACGCCCGCACGCCCCAAATCGCCAGCACCACCCCGCACGCTCCGCCCAGCGATGCCAGCAGCACGCTCTCCGTCAGCAGTTGCCGCACCACGCGGAACCGCCCCGCCCCCAGGCTCAGCCGCAGCGCCATCTCCCTGCGCCGCGCCGCCGCCCGCGCCAGCAGCAGCGTCGCAATGTTCGCGCACGTGATCGCCAGAATCAATCCCACCATCCCAGCCAGCACATACAGCGGCTTGGAATACTGCCGCCGCAATCCGCCCAACCCCGCCGCACCCTCGGTCAGCTTCAGCGCCGGCAGCTTCGCCCGCTCGCCCTCCGTCGTCGCCGTCGCCGCCACCCATTGATGGAAACGCGGCGCCAGCGCCGCTTGCGCCTGCTCCATGCTCACGCCCGGCTTCAGCCGCCCCATCATCTCGATCCAGTAGAAGTTCGCGTCCGGATACATCCGCGCCGCCCGCGCCCCCTCCACCAGCAGATTCGTGTGCAACGGCAGGTACAGCTCAGGCACAGCCGCCGGATCCACTCCAAAGAACCCCGGCGCCGTCACCCCGATCACCGTGAACGCCACGCTGTCCACCAGCACCGGCTGCCCGATCGCCTGCGCCGCCCCCCCAAACCGCCGCTGGCTTACCGCAAAGCTGATCACTGCCACGGGCGCCGCGCCCACACGGTCGTCTTCACTGTCGATCAGCCGCCCCGCCGCCGCCGGCACCCCCAGCCCTCGAAAGTACTCGCCGCTCACATACTCCGTGCTCGCCGTCATCGCCTGCCCGCCCACCGACAGGCTATGCTTCAGGCCATTGAAATATCCAAATACCGTCGAAAAGACGGACTTCTCCTCGCGCAGCATCTCGAACGCGCCATACGGAAACATGCCGCTCGCCAGGAAGCCTCGCTCCCCCGGCCAGGCCATCCCCTGCAACCCGTGCACTACGTGCACCCACTCCTTGTTCACCTCCTGCGGCGCCGCACTCTGCCAGTTCAACACCACCAGTGACTCCGGCTCCGCCACTGGCAGAGCCCGCAGCAGGATCGACTCCATGAAGCTGTAAATCGTCGTGTTCGCCCCAATGCCCAGCGCCAGTGACAGCACCGCCAGCGCGCTGAACGCCTTGTTCCCCATCATCGTCCGCAGGCCGTACCGCACATCCTGGCTCAGCTCCGACAGGAAGCGTGTCATCCAGATCTCCCGCGACTCTTCCTGCTTCATCGCAAAGTTGCCAAACCTCCGCCGCGCTTCATCCCGGGCACGCTCCGCCGTCATCCCCTCCGCCTCCAGCTCCGCGGCCGTCTCCGCCAGGTGCAGCTCCATCTCCTCCCGCAGAGCCGCCCCGCGCTTGTCGCGTTCCAGCCAATACGTGAGCCGCTTCATCCACATGGGAATCACTCCGCCTCCATCACCCGGCCAATCGCCAGCGTCAGCTTCGCGTACTTCCGCCGCTCCACTTCCAACTGCTTCCGCCCCGCCGCCGTAATCTTGTAAATCCGCGCGCGCCGGTTGTTCGGCGTCACCCCCCACTCCCCCTCGATCCACCCATTCAGCTCCAGCCGCTGCAGCGCCGGATACAGCGACCCCTCCTCCACCAGCAACTCGTGATCCGACGACTGCTGAATGAACTGCACGATCCCATACCCGTGCAACGCCCGCCGCGACAGCGTCCTCAAAATCAGCATGTCCAGCGACCCCGGCAGCGAATCGTTCTTTTGCGGTTTGCGTCCCATACTAAGAATTCTTAGCATGGGCCGCAAACCGCCATCTGTCAAGTGCCGCTTCCCTACCGCCCGGCAATACCACTGGAGTGCGTTAGCATGCGGACACCTTTCCTCAGCGCTTTTTCCCTCCGAAAAAGGGGTTCGCGGCTGCCTGCTTCATCCACGACGCCGCTTGGTCCTCGTCCAGCTCGTCCACGGATGCCAGCTCCACCCCTCGTGTGGACTTGCCCATGCCAATCGGCGTCACCGGTGGTTCCGGCTTCATCTCCGTGCCGCGGATGAACATCACTTTCAAGTGACCCACGAATGCGCCGGACGAGAAGCACCAGCCTCCGCCCACACCGTAGTACGCCATCCCCCATTTCACAGCGCGCTGCAGGCCCGGCAACGTCTTGGCGGCCAGTGCATCCACGCGCTCGGCGATGCCGCGCTGCGGCTCCGGCAGGCTGGCGATATAGGCGAACACCGGTCCGTCGCCTGCCGCCGCCTTCGCGGCGCTGGCCTTGCCCGTCATGGCGGCCAGCAGCTTCGTGCCAGCCTCGCCCTGGGCATCCCGTTTGAGCGCAGGCTTCCTCATAACCCCACCAACGCAACGAGGAGTTCGTCCAGTTCCTCGAACTGCTCGCCCGCCCCGCCCGTGCCCGTGCTGCCCGAAGCGATGGCCTCGTCGAGCGCTTGCTTCGAAGGATATTCTTCGCGCAAAACCAGGAGTGTTTTGCCGTTGCTTTCTTCGAATGTCACCGTGGATACGGCGCCATCGGCGCTTTCTTCATTCGTCCACACGATGCGCGAGTGGGGCGTCACTTCGATATACCTGCCGAAGAATGCCATGGGCTGCTCGGCCGCAGGGTGGCTGAACACAAAACGGTACGTACCACCCGTACGAAGATCCGCCTCGCAGGAAACAAAGGAAATTCCAAACGACTTCGGCGCCCACCACCGCTGGAGCAGCTCCGGCTTGCTCCAGGCGTCGAACACGATGCGCGGAGGAGCGTTGAAAACTCGCGTGACCACAATCTCACGCTCAGACGTTCGTTCTACCGTCGTAGGGGTCTTCATAGGGTTGGGCTCACTTTCTCTTTTTTCGTCCATCGACTCTTTCCTCCCGTTTCAACGCCTCAACCACCTCATCCAACTCGTCGAAACGCGCTTCCCAGAGCTGCCGGTACCGTTCGATCCATGCCGCCTCTTCCTCCAGGCGGCGTTGGCCGAGCTTGCAGGTGCGCACGCGCCCGGCCTTTTCCGTAGTGACGAGTCCCGCCTGTTCCAACACACTGACGTGCTTCTTCATGCCCGTAAGCGTCATGTGGAACTTCTCAGCAAGGTCCGTGATCGAAGCGTCCGCGCGCCCGAGCCGCTCCAGAATGCCGCGCCGGGTGGCGTCCGAAAGCGCCGCGAACGACGCATCCAGGTCGAGCTGCTGACACTGAACCATGTGGTTCAGTATATCACGAATCCTCCACCGCCAAGAAAAATCCAGGCGGGACCCGCATCACCCCAGGCGCTCCCTCCCAGCGGCATGGCCCCCCCGCCAGCGCGCGCCTTTCCTCAGCCTGCTAATCTCGCCCAGGTGGGTTGGAACTGCGGCGAACCCCCTTCGCCGCGGACTCGGCCAGTGGCGGCTCCCGGAACGGTTCCACCTCGATGCGCTCATAACGCACTTCCAGCACGGTCAGCTCTGTCGTGCCGCCCGGCGCCCTCAACTCTACGCGGTCGCCCTCCGCCGACTTCAGCAATGCGCGCCCCAGCGGCGAGAGCCAGCTGATGTGATTGCGGCTGAGATCCACTTCGTCGGCACCCACGATGCAGACCACATGTTCCGCGCCCGTGGCATCGGCATAGCACACCGTGGCGCCAAAAAATACCCTGGCCGAGGCCTGCTCCGATCTCGGAGCACCCGGATCCACTACCTCCGCGGCTTCAATTCGCTTCCGCAGAAACCGCAGCCGCCCATCGATCTGGCGCAGGCGCCGCTTCCCGTACAGATAGTCGGCGTTCTCGCTGCGATCGCCGTTGGCCGCCGCCCACGTCACCACCTCCGTCACGGCCGGACGTTCCCTGCTGACGAGAAAGTGGTACTCCTCACTCAGGCGCTTCAGGCCGCCTGGCGTGATGTAGTTCTTGCCCAGCGTATCGGGTTTGTCCGCTTGGGGCTTTCGAGTAAACGCTGTTCGCATCTCTGGGTCCGTCCCGCGCATGCACCGGCGGCCCCGAGGCTCCGGAGCGGAAAGCACCGCGAATCTCCGGGCGCCCTGGGAGGAGTGCCTCTGCCTACCGATTGTTCCACGTCCTCCACCATTCCGTCCTGCTCCCGCGGCAACGCTTCCAGAACTCTGCCACCGGGCGTCAAGCCGCTAACATGTGACCCGGCGTCAAGCCGCTAACTGGAGAGCCGCCAAGTGGATGACACCTTGAAACTGGAGGTCCCGCGCGGCCTGCAATCGGGTAGCCGGTCGGAGGACCTCGTCAACCCCACCAAGCCGCACATCGGCCCCACAATAAAGTGGCCGCCCACGGCCCCGCCTCCTTCGCGAGCCCCACCCGGCATCCTCGAAAAGAGGACCGCGGCCAGACTGCCCAACACCACCCAGAACGACGCTCCGCAGGCGAAGGCGCCGAAAGCGGTCAAAAGCGCGCGTGACATTCCGTCAGCGTGGCCGCTTTTCCCCGTCTCGCCGCCCCCGGCCCGAATCCGCGCCATTCCCCCGCCCTGCAGCGCAGCGAACGCTCGCTCAGAATTTTTTTCTCTCTACCCTGCAAGCACTTGCGACAATCGCCACCGCCGCGCCATCGCGCCCCTTCACCCTCTTGGAGGCTGGGCGCACTCCGCCCATTCGCGACCGCAAGGAGGAAAAGGAGGAAGTGGCTATGTTTCAATCCAGGAATTCGCTCGTCCCGCCCGGAGTTTCCAGGCGTCCGCCAAAACTCTCCCACCGCACATCCGTCGCCCAATGGGCCATCGACACCCTCCACTTCCACCCCGACCCCCGCCAGGCCGAAATCCTCGACACCCCCGCCTCCCGCGTCCTCCTCTGCTGTTCCCGCCAATGGGGCAAATCCACCATCACCGCCATCCG